>SVRK01000036.1 GCA_015064855.1 Oscillospiraceae bacterium
GAACAAAAAAAAAAAAAAAACGAACCAAATTTGTGAAATATGCACAAAAATCGTTCGATTGCGGATGGTTTTTGAAATTTTCGATTTTTAGTTTTTTAGGCAAAATTCTTACCTGTATTTGTTTTTACTTAAAAACTAAAATTCTTCCGTTAAACTTCTCTCATCGCTTTTTGGTTAAAATATACAAATTAAGCATGATTGTTAACTTTTTGTGAATTTTCAAAAAAAGAGATTCTTCGCTTCGCTCAGAATGACAAAACGGCATCACGGAATGACAAAAAAAGAACCGCGGTTGCGGTTCGTTTTTATTAATTTTCGTTTGCGTTTCTTTTATCATCTGCTAATTTTTGAAGTGCCTTTTTAGATGGAAAAAGCTTATTGTGTCTACAAAGCTTTTCGTTACAATGCTTACAGGAAAGACGGTCGTTTGTATTTTCCGTAAAGCGCTCCGCATGGCGTAGATAGGAAATTTCCCACATCAGCAAAACAATAAGTGCGCCGCCAAGCATCACGTAGTGTAAAATGGGACCGGGCTTGAAAATGAGAAAGAAAAACGGGGTGAACATCATAATGTAATCCCAATTATAAATTCTACACGTTGCACAACACTTGTTTTTCATCATCCAAGCCTGAAACGGGCAGAAAAACATAATGCAAATCAGGTCACAAATTGAATATGCAAGGCAGATAAGCACCATAACGTCATCCGCTATTATGCCCGCGTGGTTTAGTCCGCCAATTACAAAATTGAGTGCTATCCAAGCAAAAATGACAATCAATGTTCTTATAGGATGCTGTTTTCTCGGCTTTGTTTTATGAGCATACGAGGACGGAACGTAGTTCACCTTAAATACCTTTTGATTTCCTATCGCCTCGTGCTTGCTAGGGAAAAGACGAAGCGCCATTTCGGACAAGAAAACAACCGTCATAATTATTAAGAAAACAGGCACTCCCTGTCCAAAATCAAGGAATAAGGCGTCCTTATCCCCACCATATTCAATTCTATTCGTCGCCAAACAAGCAATATAGTAAATCAAGGCACTCAAAAAAAGCACACTGCGATAAATGAGCTTTATCAGGTGCGACCTCGACATACGCGACCATTTCTTCATATATCTCTCCAAATTAAGTATGCCAAGGAGTGAAAATCGTACACTCCTCGGCTCTTTTTAGTTAAATCTAATATCTCTAATATCAATCATACCCTCACCCTGGTAGATAAAATACACAGGGTAAGTTCCATTTTCAGCCTCAACCTCGGTGTCAACCCAAGTCCACTCGGCAATATCGCTTATCTCAATTTTGCCAATAGGTGCACCGTCTAAATCTGTTTTAATATAAACCGTACCGCTTGGCTTTCTTTCTCCGCTTCTATAATTTATGCCGATTTTATTAACACCATCAAAGTCGAAATACTTAAAGCCCATCATTGTACCGGTATGTACTTCCGTTGCGTAATAATCCTCGCCCTTGCTTGTTAGGTGAGGACACTCGTAATCGAACGAACCGTGTGGGAGATTTCCGTCCGTTAAGTTGCAAGAAATAAATGCGGAATATTCACCCTTTGCAATAAGAGGCGTGCCATTTAGTCCACAAGAGGTCATTTCAACCTGAGGAATTCTGCCATCCTCTAAAATTTCGATTTTTTCAGCACACGCCTGACGCGAAAACTCGTTTTTCCTTGTTTGGCGGTGATAGAAAACGTACCAATCACCGTTTATATTTTCAATGCTTCCGTGTGTATTACCCGTACGCGCCAAACGGTCCTTTGGCAATCTTCCCTTATAGTAAACGTCGCCATTGGAAACCAATACTCCGCCATACTTAAAGTCTCTATCGGGATAATCACTGGTTGCATAAGCGAGCTCTTGATTTGTAAATGCGGAATAAATAAAATAGTATTTATTTCCAATTTTACGCATGGAGCTAGCCTCAAAAAATTGATGGTCAGCAAATGACGTGCCGGCATAAACAGATGGGAAAATGCGCTTTGGCTTTTGCTTTATTGTCATCATATCATCTTCAAGCTCTACACAAACAGGACCTTGAACACCACCCGGGGTGCTTTCAATTTCCTCTCTGGTTTTTCTAAATGATTCCATTTGCTTTTTTATGCTCTCTTCTTTTGTGTATTTTGGGTTTTCGTCAAAATTAAACCAAAAGCCGTAATATAGATAAATATGTCCGTTGTCATTTAAAAGACCGGGGTCAAAAATTACGTAGTCCCTTAAAGGTGTGCCGTCAGGATTTTTTACTACTCCAAGATACTCAAATGGTCCGACGGGGGAAGCTGCCACCGCCACACTCATAACGAAGCTTGCACCATGAGTATCACCCAGCGAGTAATAAAGATAATATTTGCCGTCGTTACCCTTAACTACGTCAGGTGCATACATATATCTATATTCAGGATATAGCGGGTCTTGACTCGCCTTATAAATTACGCCCTCGTATCTCCAATCGCGCAGGTTGTCAACAGGTGCGGAATAAGTAACATAGTCGAGCATACAGAAAAACTCTCCGCCCTCCTTATCGTGTGAGCCGTAGATATAAACACGGTCACCGAAAACATGTGGTTCAGCGTCGGGGATATACTCGTTTATAGGGGTAAACGGGTTAAATATTTGTTTCATTTTTTCTCCAATTTTAGACACTGGGTAGTGTTATTTTAAAATTTCATCCCTGCAATAGTTCAAATATTTCTCTTCTGCCTCGGGCGTTAATTGACAGTGGTCCCTATCTGGCACAATATCGAAAGTAATATCAAATCCGAGCTCCTTCATTCTTTCGACAAAAGCACGCGAGTGCTTATCAATATTAACGCAGGAATCCTTATCGCAGTGAAAAATGTGATAATTTATATTTGGCATTTCGCTTGCTAAATGATATGGCGAGTTGTTTTCAAGCGCCTTGTCAAACGAGCAATTTTCATTATATAGTGCGCTATAAATAGTTCTTGGCAAATCAACTCGCTCAGTAAAATGATAAACGAGGTCACAAACAGGACAGTCGGCAACGCATGCGACAGGTGTGCGCTTTGCATTTTTAGTATATAAAAGCGCACTAAAGCCACCCATAGAGCCACCGCTTGACACGATTTTAGGGTCGGTTAGGTCGTATTTTTCAATTAAAACGTCTAGTATTTCGTCTGTATAGTCAACAGCCTGCTTATTCATCCAAGCCCAAGGGTTATTGTAAGGGACAACCCACAAAATACCGTTTTCTGCAAAGAATTTTGCATATTTATCATCATCCCAATACATCGCTTGACAGCCGAGACCAAAAAAGTTAAGCGCTATGCCCTTGATTGGCATTTTTACAATTTTGTCATTGACATATGCGAAATTTCTCAAATTTTCATAAGTAATTATCTTTTCCATAAGCCCTCCAAAAGGTTTATACATTTACATTATATCATATATACATTGTAAATTCAATGTTGTTTTAGAATAAATTGTCAAGCTAAGTGCAACAGGAATTAACAAAAAATTCAAACAAATCAATAGGTTTACGATAACCAATAACTTTTTTGGGTCTGGCGTTGATCAACGCCAGATTCTTTTTTAATGTGATTG
>SVRK01000037.1 GCA_015064855.1 Oscillospiraceae bacterium
GTTGTTGACAGAACAATGCTTACAATGTAAGTTGCATTTATCTGTAACAATTACAGTTCCGAGGATTGGCGATTTCTTTCTAAACAGAATTGTCTTTACCCCAAAAGTAGCAAAGTGCAAAAAAGATGATAGTTTCATAATTTATCTCCATAGCGTTAATACGAAATATCAAAGTGTGTACACACATTATTATACATGGTTTTTGTCGTTTTTTCAATACGATGCAGAAAATTTATCACGTTAAAGTGTAACTTTTTTGAAAACACGCCCCAAGATGACCTTGGGGCGTGCGATAATCAATCAAGCGGTTTGTATTCTGTTACTACCTTTAGGTAGGCTTCTGGATTGCCGTTGAGTATCAAATCAGCGTATGCAATCGGGTCATTGTAGATAAGATAGTCAAGCTCTGACCGCTGATACATATTGTCTGCCACCTCATTTTCAACCGCAATGGTATCAATGGCAATCATAGTGCCGTCTGAGAACTTCAACTCTACGCAGACCGTATCAAAGTTAAACTCGCAAGATAATAAGCGTTTCATGGTAAAACCTCCGTAACTTCAATGATTTTGAGATAGAAAAAGAACGATGCTAAGTCTTTCGACTCGACATCGTTCTTTTCATAGTTGTTTTTCCAACCCTGTCAGACAGATGCCGTAAAATAGTAATTTCTTAGAATTACTGTCTTACGAGCACCCATCTAAGCGTGGTCTTTTCTTTTTGTTATCTAAACAAAGCGAGCCTGTGACATCATGATTCATATCCATCTGCATACCGACTGAGCACGCGCTATGGCGCGGCGAAGTTGGTAGTCGGCGAAGAAAAAAGAGCATGAATGGCTGTTTTTTCGACGTAAAAGGCACGAAGCAAGCATTTTTGAAGGAAATCTATGATTTGCGCGCAAAAACGCTATGCGCCTGCCGTGTCGCCCTTGATGTGTTTGCGCAAAATATCGCAGTCTGAAGATTCGAGCCCTGTTTTTGCCTTTTTCCTCGTCGGACTTGATAGACCCCCTCTACGCAAAATAGAAAATGGGTAACTTGCGAAGCAAGTTATGAGTGCGCGAAGCGGAGGGGGCGCCTATTTGAAGATGACTCGCGTTAATGTTGCTTTTGATAATTTGACGGAGTGGTTTTGACTTGTTTTAAAAACTCGCGATCGAAGGTGCGCAGGGAAGAAAAGCCGCAGCACTCCGCCACCTCCTCGATGCTTTTGGTACCGTCCTTCAACAGACGTTTGCTTTCTATGATTCTCAGATTGTTGACGTACTGTCGGAAGGAAATGCCCACCTTGCGTTTGAACAGTTTTGAAATATAGGCATAATCATAGGCGATCGAGGCGGCGGCATCACGCAAAAGGCATCGACTGCGGAAATTTTTATCAGAGAAAAGAAGAATCTTGACAAGGATCTGATTTTCATTTTTCTTGGACGCATCAATGTACTTTCGGCCTTTATCGAATTCACCGCATATAAAGTAAGTCAAGGCCTTTTTATGGAAAATATTGTCTAATGAAATTGTTTGCGGCAGGAAACATTGAAATTTATTGTTTTCGGGGAGCTTATTTTGGGTGGTTTTATAAAAGCTTGTTACGAAATTTGGAGAAAATATGCATATTCGAATACGTCCTTGGGCGACAGTAGTATAAGAGTGAGGCTGCAGGGGAAATATAAGCACGGCGTCTCCCGGCTCAAGCAGATACTTTTGATCACTTATCGTGATCTCGGTAGATCCGCATATTTGCTCAACGTATTCAAATGAATGATGCAGGTGTAAAGGGAAGGTTATATTCATCATATAACGTATAACAAACAATGCGTCATCAATTGAGTTCTGAGATTCAAAAATCATGGTGCCATCTCCAAAAAGACTAATTTTGTCTTATATTATACTGTGAATCGTCTTGTGTGTCAAGTCTCGTTATGCTAAAATATAATTACCGGCGGATTTGTTTTAAATCCGCAGAGAGACAAGAGGTGAGGTGGACGATATGCTGTGGATATCTTCAACAGAGAATAAGCAATGGCAAGAGGAAGAGAATTTTATAAATGAAAAGGGAATAGAAATTGTTATTGGTGCAGAAAAGGGAAAGCCGATATACGGCTTTGGGGCTTGTTTCAGCGAGCTTGGCATCAAGGCGATCTCGTCATTGGACGGTGAAAAGCGCAGAGCGGTGTACGATGACTTTTTTGGGAAGGACGGTTGCGGTTTTTCTTTTTGTCGTCTGCCTGTAGGTGCTAATGACTTTGCCGAGAGCTGGTACAGCTACAACGACGTCGAAAATGATTTTTCAATGGATCATTTTTCTATTGACAGAGACAAGAAATATCTCATTCCTGCTATAAAGGAGGCACAGGAGCATTGTCCTGAGCTTAGTCTTTTCGCTTCTCCTTGGAGTCCGCCTACGTGGATGAAATTTCCCAAGGTTTACAATTACGGTAAATTTATTATGACCGACGAGAACCTGAAGGCATATGCTCTTTATTTCAAAAAATATCTGGAGGCATACGAGGCGGAGGGTATCCATATTTCCCAGCTTCACGTGCAGAACGAGATTTTTGCCAATCAAAAATTTCCGTCCTGCGTTTGGTCAGGAGAGGATCTGAGAAAATTTATCAGCGAGTACCTGATAGACGAGGTGGGGGACAAGACCGAAATATGGTTTGGCACGATAAACGGCCCCGAAATGGGTCAGTTGATGCTTACCACAAGGCACAACGGATTTCTTAACCTGATAATGCAAGACCCCAAATGTGCCAAAAACATCAGCGGCGCAAGCTATCAGTGGGCGGGCAAATTCGGCATATTGCAGGCGGAGGAGGACTACCCCGAGCTTAACCTTATCAACAGCGAGGTGGAGTGTGGAGAAGGCAAGAACACCTGGGACTATGCAATGTACAGCTTTGAGATGTACCGTCATTATTTTGCCCACGGCGCAAGAGCTTGTACCTATTGGAACATGGCATTGGATGAAAGAAAAATGAGCTCCTGGGGCTGGTCGCAAAATTCCTTGATAAATGTTATAAATGGGGAAGTGGTCTATAATCCCGACTACTATATGGTCAAGCATTTTTCACATTTTGTAAAGCGTGGGGCTGTGATGTTAGAGACCCGCGGACATTTCAATACAAATACTGCGGTATTTAAAAATCCGAATGGAGAAAGAGTGGCTGTAATTATGAACCCGTTTGACAAAAACAAGACGGTTACGATTGAAGGGAAAAATTTTGTGTTGAAGCCTCGTTCGTTCCATTCGGTTATACTTTAATTGTCTACGGAATACGGTTCAAAATTGTTGGGGTAACTCAAAAAGAAAACCATCCGTACGGGTGCTTTCCATAAAGCAGGTTTTACCTGCCGATAGAAAATCATCTTCGTAGGGGCGTTCTGTGAACGCCCGCGGGCGAACGCAGTGTTTGGTGTGGTAAGATAGTTTACAGAATGTGAAGAGACATAGTTTACAATTTTATGGTAAAATAAAGGTATCAAATGTTTGCGGAGGACAAGACGATGCCTTGGAAAG
>SVRK01000038.1 GCA_015064855.1 Oscillospiraceae bacterium
AACATTTTGCAATACATATTTGAATATGATACAATGTCCTACATAGATTTATTTTTAATTTTAAACTATATACTTGTTATATAGTCAAGGGTAGGTGAAAGCTTTATGAGCAACAATAATTCTGACGATGCCTATTTCACAGCAGGAGAACTCGCAAATCTTTTTGGAATCTCTAAACAAACCTTGTTGTATTATGACAAAATAGGCCTACTCTCACCTGATTTTATTTGCGAAAAAGGCTATAGGCATTATTCAATCCAACAATATTTAGATTTGGAGATCATTGTTAATCTGCGCTCCTTCAATATCAGCATACCGGATATAAAAACTTATCTTGAAAAACGTAGTAAAAATGATTTTATCGACTTGGTGGCACGCAAAGAAAAAGAATGTATGGCTATCATCAAAGAAAACCAAGCAATCATAAAATCTTTAGAAGCTATCAACGACATTGCAAAATGCGAGAGACCTTTCGTTTTTTTCAAGCCCTTACTTACATTCCAAGAAGAACGCTTGATGAAAGTTACTCCCGTTTATAGCAAAGACTCTGGCAAAGATAGAATAGTTTTATTTACGAAACATGCCCAACATACTTTCCATAATAAAAAATCTTTAGAGCGTCATGTTGGCTGGATAATCTCCCAAGAAGACTTGTTTGTAAAACGAGACTACCATCCTACAAAAGCTTACTTCTCTTTCGTTCTGAACACGCCTAAACATAAAGCAAAGTCCATGATAAAAATTCCTGCTGGATTATATCTGGAAATTTATTTTAAGGGTACCTTCTATAAAAACTTTCCTAAGCTTGTAGATATAATCAACAAATTTATGGAGCTAAACGAATTAGAAGCCAGTGGTGATATTTACATACTTACCATTGAAAACCATTTGTTCTATAAAGATACGGACGAATATATTAATAAAATTTTCCTAAACGTAAAGAAAAAATAAAACAGTCCCAAAGCGATTACGCTTTGGGACTGTTTTTTGTATGTTGACCTAGGGTTTTACTAAAGCTTATGAACTTCAAATCCATTAGACAGTATTTTTTTGTTGGTTACGTCAAATTCAAGAATCAGCACCGCTTCATCACCACTGTATTTGCATATTACAGTTTCATCTTGAATTGCGACACTTTCACCAATTGACATATCCATCCATTTTGTTTTACCTGTTTGATTGTTCAAAATGAAAGGCAATCCAGTAATTCTTGTTACTTTCTGCCAAGTTGGCAAAGGATTCCCCGTTTCTGGAGTCTCCGGCCAGGCAGCAATATCAATAAGCAACCTAGCTCCTTGCTCTTTTAAAGATAAAGGTCGTTCGTCAAACCAAGAATCTGCACAAACAAGCACACCAATGTCTAAACCATCGCAATTAGTAGTAGTAACTCTATCACCGGGACTTGCCCACTTTTCACTGCCTAATTTCTCACCATAAATCTTACGATGCCTGCTTTGAAGACTTCCGTCTGGTGCAAATACGAAGCAGGAATTATGATGCAGTCCAGAATCCGGTACATATTCTCCACAACCAAGAAAAAGATATAAATTTTGTTCCTTGACAATTCTACGAAGTTCATCTAAGTAAGAGGCAGGCTGTTCTTCCAATTTGCGCTCCTCATCTATACGATGGAAGTAGTAACCTTGCACCGCAGTCTCGGGAGTAATGACAAGCCTTGCACCATTCTTACCAGCAACCTCAACTGCATTGGCAATCTTTTTTAAATTATCTGCCTGTAGTCCGCAGCTTACCTCCAAATGGCACAAAGCAATCTTCATGACTCTACTCTCTTTCTTTTACAAAACATCTTTCTCGTTATTAATAGGTTTAACCCTATATCAAATCGTCAATTATTATTTATTATTTGCAGTGACCAGTTGTGTTACCGCTTCTTACCTTTTCAAAAATTTCATGAGCTTCTTCTACGCTTCTGCCGTTGGCAAGAGCTTTTTGCATATGAACCATTGCACTGCGATATTTTGCGTGAGCTTCGTCGTTAGGAATAGCATCAATATTTTTCGGATCAAATTCCATAACTTTTTTGAAGATAGCGTGAATTTCTTCACTGGATTTACCAGCAGCTTTAGCAGCTTCAACGTGCTTCATAGCACTTTCATAACGATATTTAGCATGGGGATCGTTGGGAAGTTCATATTTCGGATGGGTACAGGTCATAACTTTCACCTCTTTATATTATTTGGTAAGCTTCACTATACACTATATAGTAATTATATAGTCAAGGAAATTTTTCAGGATAAGCTGCTCTCGCCATATCCTCCACTCCTAAAACGAATTGCTGAGAACAAGTCAAAAGATGTGCAGAGGGAATTACAAGAATACTTTTATTTTTTCCAGCATTGGTCGTCATATAAGATTGGTTGGATAAAAGTTCTGTCTTTAACGCTTCAGGACTATGTTTTCCGTCAAAGTTCCAGTCGCCAATCACGAAGCTATCCGGATTTAACTGTACTATCGTTTCTTGGGAAAGAGTACAAGTTTGAGAATAGTTCAAGCTTTTTGTAACGTCCTCTACACCGGCAAGGCGACAGGTATCACTAAAGGTTCCGTCTGGTGAATAGTAGGCACCCATTGCGTGCATAAAAAGAACCCTGCGTTTTTCTTTGATGTCTCCTAATTTTTCCTGCACCTTTTGAATGCGGGCATCCATTTCCGCAACCATCTGCTTGCCTTTTTCCAACTCACCTACAACTTGGGCAAGTTCTAAGATTGAAGCCTTAATCTCTTCAAAATTAGAAGGAGTTTTGTAAACGTACACCTTCATTCCCATTTCACGTAAGGTTTGGTAGCTTTCTGGCGGGAAGAAGTCAGAAATAAGTACCACGTCAGGGTTAAGACCAATTACACTTTCGGGAGTGTTTCCGTGTGTACGATGAGGAATGCTTTTAACACGCTCAACAATATTGGAAATGCCACCATCATCTGCCAAATAGGTAACGCTTAAAATTCGCTTTAGTGGTACCAAATCTAAAAGTATCTCGTCAGTACCAATAGACATCGATACAATTCGCTGTGGTTTTTCTGAAAAGGTAAGCTTCGTGTTGGTTAAGTCCGTTACAGTGTAGCCACTTTCCTCCAAATTTATAGCAGTGCTTTCTTTTTTAGAACAGCCTGTACAAAGCAGAACGCCTACGCAAATTACAAACACCAGTAAAAATTTGATGGTTCTAAAAAATTTATTAAAATCTTTTCTCATAACTACAACACCTTCCAAAAATAAAATGTTTCACGTGAAACATTTGCTTTTAAAATAAATCTACGCCTCTTGGCTATGATGATAAGGTATATAGTTGCTATTGTGTCAAGAGAAAAATTACCCCAACACGCAAACAAGGCGAAGCCGCAGCTTCGCCCCATTCGCAGGAGTAAGTATAATGTTTATTTT
>SVRK01000002.1 GCA_015064855.1 Oscillospiraceae bacterium
TCGTTTGGCAGAGGTGTCCGAGGGAATATATTTCTTAAATGCGGCTCCGCTGAATTTGGCGGGGGCAGACGGTTCACCGTGCAGAGCGGTGTTGATAGATAATGAGTAAGTAAATTCCAATTTGTCGAGGTAGACCATGGTCAAAGAACTCATACATGATCCGATATTCCTTGCGGGAAAATCAGAAGATGCAACCAAAGAAGATAAACAGGTAGCACAAGACCTACTTGAAACACTTATGGCACACAGAGAGTCGTGCGTGGGAATGGCGGCGAACATGATTGGAGTACGCAAACGCATTATTGCCTTTCTCGATGAGAGTGGCAGAGTGCCGACTTACACAGTCATGCTAAACCCCGTAATTCTAAAAAAGGATAAGCCTTATGACACAGAAGAAGGATGCCTCTCATTACTCGGCGGCCCTCGTAAGTGTAAAAGATTCAAAACGATCAAGGTGCAATACCAGACCCTTGAAATGCAAACGCGCACGAAAAACTTTGAGGGATGGACTGCACAAATCATTCAGCATGAAATTGACCATTGCAATGGAGTGCTGATATAAACAACGAAAGGAAGTGAAACAATGCCATTTGGATATGACTACATTGACGGCAAGTTTGTCAAAAACAATAGACAGGCAGCCGTTGTAAAATACATTTTTGAAAAGGTCAATGAATACGCCATCAATCCTCCTCAAGAGTGGATTGACGAGATCATGGCTACCGCCGCCGAGTTGGGTGAAACAATAACTCGTGAGGAAGCTATCAACAGAGTGTCCCTCGGTAGAATCTATCAGCAGGTTTGGGATGAGCTTCAGGAGAACCCCGAGTTCGCTGAAACCATCGCAGAATATAACAGACGAAACGATGATAAAATCTATGAACTGACACGAGTAGTAAGCCCCGAAACTCCGGTACAGAACGATGGAAGATTGAGGTTGATTAAGACCGAAGAATCTACACCAATAGTATCTCGGGAGGATTGGGAAAAAGCACAGAGTGCAATGAAGGCTCCAAGAGTTGCTGTGTACTGCCGAGTCAACAGCGAGGAAGAATTCTACGCAAAGCGCAAAGTAGCGATTTTCGTAAGAGAAAGCGCCCACAAGAATGCTGAAATGGCAAGCCAAAAGCAAAGGGCTAAGCTCGATGAATATTGTGAAAGTCGAGGATATGAAGTTAAGGATTCGGCCGTGGCAATCGGTGATAGAGAGTTTGGTTACGAAATGCTTCTGCAACTCTTGGCAACAGCCGAAGAAAAAGGTGTCGAGAGAATCGTCATCGCAACCTCTGACAGACTCGCTTGTACACCCGATGAAATTGAGAAGATCAAGGAACTCATGAGAGATAAAAACATCACTATCGAAACGACTGACGGTAGTTATGTTGTCTTCGACTATGACGATTCCGAAGACGAAATCAATGGCTTCATCCCGACAGGAATGTAAGAAAACTACGGGCTGGAAGGTCGCTTCCCGGGTCCACCACGGATGTGGATGTTCCACATCAACCTGCAAAACAGAGTGGCATCTATTAAGGATGCACTTAAAACCGTCCCCAAAGTTCAAAAACCCTTGATTTTATTGACTTTTTGAGGGTGGCATCTATTAAGGCGGTACAACACATAACAGGGCGATAAAAAAGATATTGCCCCGAAAAACCCTTGATTTTCAAGGGTTTTTTGCTTTTCATAGCCCGAAACTTTAATGTCAAAAATCGAAGATATAAAATAGGTATTTTCAGACTTTCGGGTGATTTGAACCCTCGAACCCACAATTTAATAATTCAGATAGTAGTGCGTGATTATTCCCAAACCCCCGAAGATTACAAACGAGGTACAATCTGGGATTATTCATCCGCTATCAATAGACGTCGAAAAATAATCTCATTTTACACCGCTTTTGTAAATATCCAAGAGCAGCGAGTTGCTCCATTTGATAGTAGAATGGAAAAGGAATTTGGAGAGTATGGGATTTTGATTTTGAATCGTCAGGAGTTTTTCCAAAGAGTTTGGAAAGCGATTTATGAATCAAAAAAATACACGCAAGTGGCAATGGGATTTTTAGACTATATTCCTCAAGACAAACATCAAGGTCTTATTGACTGGAATCCATTCTTGAAAAAAGAAAAGTTTGCGTATCAAAATGAGTTCAGAGCAACCTTCGTATCCGATGATGACAAACCGATAAAGATAGAATTAGGTTGCTCTCTTCGAGATATTGCCGTACCAATAATGATGAAAGATCTTAAAGAAATTCATTTTGACAACGGCAATCTCCTCTATCCGGCATACGCAGAAACGGAAACCGAAGAATAGTCCGTGAGGTTCAAATCCCGTAAGCAAAACGCCGAAAATATCTTTTTTATAGCCCCTTCACAAACAAAAGAAAACGCACCCATTTGAGGTGCGTTTTTCTTTTGCTTTGAGTATGGGTGCGATTTTGAATTGCGAGCGACCTCCGGAGGAGGGAGCGGGTAGCGAAGTTGAAAATGATTGATTATCATTTTCAACGAGTGAAACCGAACCAAGCAAGGAGAGTAACGAGCTTAGCGCTTGGGTAAGCGAAGTTAATCGACTATGCGACTTTGGAGGGCAATGAAAATCCCGCCTCCGCACCCAACAAAAAACGCACTTTTGTCTACCGACAAAGGTGCGTTTTTTGAATGATGTTTGCCTTCGGCAAATGATGTTGGCTTCGCCAATGATGACGGCTACGCCTAATGATGCGTGGCTTCGCCACATTTTGTGGCAAACATCGCATCATTACGGAACGAAGTGGAGCAACATCATTTTGAGCGAAGCGAAAAACATCATATCGCCACAAGGCGATGCATCATTTTTAAAATACAAGGCTACGTCTTGCTTTATTTGCCAAAGTGTGGTATAATTGAATATAACAAAAAGGATCTAAGTAAAGAAGAGGGGATTTATAATGCTATTTAAACATAAGTTTTTAAATTTAAACCTCGGACTTGTTAAAGAAAATTTTGTAATAGTTAAAAAATCCGATAAAAATATTTGGAAAGCAAGAGGGTTCAAACCCATTCGTAAATATCCTATATTTAGATACAAACCGAACCGTTTTGACATAATCATGCTGGGCGTTCCGTCAAATATTGAAGAGTTTGGAACTGAAATGCTTAAATATAGTCAAATTATTGACGTGTGTCCTTGCTGTGGTACTTACGGAATGGGGGGACCGGGCTTTTGGGGACTTAAAGTGCAAGGAGAATATGGAACAAGATGGTTGACTTACTGTATCTGGTCTGCCGGTGAACATATTTTATTTGATGATTCAGTTTTGGAATGTCATCCCAACTATGCAGAAAAATATAAGCCGTTAATTGCTTTTGACAACTATTCAAACAGCCTTTCAAAGTTAAAGGATTTGTTAGCTGATATGACAATTAAAGAGGTTCTGCTATCAAAAGAAAGCATTGAAATTATACTTGTTGATTGTCATGAAAAATTACATTACATAAAATCCTATAAACATTCAGAGAAGTTCCCCGAGCAAGGCGGAACGGGCAGAAAAAGAAATTCTTTTGAAACAGGTGAAATGAAAGATTATTGGCTTATCACATACGACGAAACGCATTTGAAAGTATAAAAACTTTAAACAATAATTGTAGCAGTTGGTGTATTTTTACTGTTCTTACCTACCTTTACACACCTTTTTACTGCTCTTTCGCAAACGAAAGAAAACGCACCCATTTGAGGTGTGTTTTTTCTTTTATTTCAAGTATGGGTGCTCGGGATTTGCACGAGCGACCTCCAAAGGAGGGAGCGGGTAGCGAAGTTGAAAATGATTGATTATCATTTTCAACGAGTGAAACCGAACCAAGCAAGGAGAGTAACAAGCTTAGCGCTTGGGTAAGCGAAGTTAATCGACTATGCGACTTTGGAGGGCAATGAAAATCCCGCCTCCGCACCTTAAAAATTTTCCTCAGACTTGTTTCGGTGATATTTTTCACCCTTTTGCTGTTCGCTCTTCTCTATCTTTCTTGCAACCTTTTCAAAGAAGATATAAGAGATAAAAGCTTTTTGCTTTAAGGTTGAAAAATAATATGCTTTATGGTATAATTGAGTACATCAAGGTAAAGGTGGTGAATTCCCCTTGAAGGGGATATCAAATATGAAATCAGCTTATGAACACAACAAAGAATTAATACAAATGGTTACCCCATCTATGTCTTATGATGGCGGTGATTTTCAAAAATGGAAGATGGCTGCTAGGGATAAGCTTTCACAGCTTCTTGGTATGGATAAATTTAAAAAGGTCCCCCACGAGTTCAACGTGGAATACAAAAAGAAAATAGACGGAGCGACTGAAATCAGATTCACCTATCAGAGCGAGGCAGGTTACTATGTGCCGTGTCATCTGTGGCTTCCCGATGGGGTTAAAAAGCCACCGCTAATGATTTGCCTTCAAGGACATTCTAAAGGAATGCATATTTCCTTGGGCAGACCTAAATTTGAAGGCGATGAAAAATCCATAAGCGAGGGCGACCGAGATTTTTGCGTGAGAGCCGTAAAAGAGGGCTTTGCAGCAATTTCATTAGAACAAAGAAATTTCGGTGAATGCGGCGGGGACGAAAATGGACCGAGATGCTTTGAGTCTGCTATGACAGCGCTTCTTATGGGAAGAACAACGATTGGTGAGCGTGTATGGGATGTTTCACGACTTATTGATGTTATTATAGACGAATTCGCTGATGAAATTGATACAGAGAATATTTGTTGCATGGGAAACTCCGGCGGTGGCACATCAACGGTGTACCTTGCCGCTTTGGAGGACAGAATTACCTTGGCAATGCCATCGTGTGCAATGTGCACATTTAAGGATTCAATCGGTGCAATGACCCATTGTGCCTGCAATTATGTGCCTACAATATCGGAATATTTCGATATGAACGATCTTATGTCAATGGCATATCCAAAGTATTTTATTCAAGTGTCGGGAATTGAAGATCCAATTTTCCCATTGTTTGGAGCCGAACAGGTCTTTGAAAAGGGAAAACAGACTTATGAGGCATTTAAGGAAGGTTATCGTTGCACACTTGTTAAAGGAAACGGCGGACACAGATTTTATGCCGATGATGCATGGCCGGTTGTACGCAAATATCTTTTTGATTAAAATTAACACTGCCGAATTTATTGAGGACAAAGACGGAATCGACAGACTCGTCATAAACGGACCTATTTCAATTTAAGGAGATAAGAATATGAACCATAAAAAAATGTGGATAACCTCTGCTCACAGAGGATTTGTCGAGGGTGCTTTAAAGGAAAACAGTCTTGCAGCTTACTATAACGCATATTTAAACGGTGCTGACATGATTGAAACCGATGCAAGGCTAACAAGTGATGGTGTACTTATTGTAAACCACGACGATACTGTAAGAGGCTTTAACGACAAGGGCGAGCCTGTTTCTTATTTGGTAGCGGACACAACTGCAAAAACCATATGCTCCGTCATTCTATCAAGCGATGAAAAATGGGGCGTACAAAAGGTTCCTACGCTTGAAGACGTTTTACATTTGGCATATAACACCGGACTTTACGTAAACATTGATTTGAAAAACGGTTACGAAATTGCCGAATCTGTGGCTAAATTGGTTCTAAAATGCGGTATGATTGGCAAAATTGTTTATGCGTTGAACGGCTCGGGCATGAACGGAATCAACGCCATTTTAAAAATCGACCCCGAAGCGCGTTTTATAGACCGCGGTGTTACGTTTGCAAACACTGTAAAGGACTTTGACCAAAGAGGAAAAAGGTGCTTTTGCTATACAAGTGACACAAGCCCTGAAAACATTGATGCTATAAGAAGCCACGGTTGTCTTCTTGCATTAATCAGTCTTGATAAAAACAATTTCAAGCCGTCTATTGAATGTCACCCCGATATGTGTGAATATTTACATACCTCCGATTTCAAGAAAATTGAGGATGAATATTTTGACGGCATTAAGCTATATTAAGAGCTGAACCGAAAAACATTTAAAGTTAAAGGAAAAGACTATGAAGCTTTATGCGCCTAGTTACTACAAAAATTTCAGATGTATTGCAGATAAGTGCAAAAACAATTGTTGCATCGGTTGGGAAATTGACGTGGATAATGACACTATCGAAAAATATAGAAGGCTGAAAAACGACTATAGCTCTTTCATTCTTGATAGTATTTCTATGGAAGACACGCCACACTTCAAGCTTTGTGAAGGCGAAAGATGTCCACACCTTGACGAGCGTGGACTTTGTAAAATTATTATAAATTGTGGAGACGCTTATCTTTGCGATATATGTCGAGAGCACCCAAGGTTTTACAATTACACAAACGTTGCCGAGGTTGGCATCGGTATGTCTTGTGAGGAGGGGGCGAGGGTTATTCTCTCATCTTCCGAATATAAAGTGCTAGAAGAGATAGGTGAAATAGACGCCGAGCCTGACAAAATTGATTTTGATGGACGTATGGTACGTAGCGAAATATATGAAATATTAAGCGACGCTTCTCTTTGCTACGGCAAACGACTTGAAAAAATTTACTCAAAATATCAAGTAAACGTAGGCGACGACGAAAAATGGCTAAAGCTATTAAGCTCACTTGAATATATTGATATAAATCACAAAAATCTGTTTTTAAATTATTCATCAAAGCTACGCCCTTTGGAAAAGGCTTTGGAAGAATATTTAGAAAGATTTTTAGCATATCTTATCTATCGCCACTGTACCGAGGCTGTCGACAATGCGGACTTTTGCGTTCGTTTATCGTTCTGCTTATTTTTAGAAAGACTTCTCTCTTCTTTGTTCTATACCGAAAGAGTAAATTCACTAACTGATGTTATCTCTCTTGCCACAATTATTTCATCAGAGATTGAATATTCCGAGGATAATACATTTACATTAATGTAACAGCATAAAAAGGCACCAAAAGGTGTCTTTTTTATTATTTTTATTTACAATTGATTTGTTTTACGATATAATATAAAAGAAAGCGAGGCGATAAACGATGAAGGGCGAAAAAATATATAAATATGAAATGCATATACATACCTCTCCGTGTAGTGGCGGAGGTGCGCCTATACGTGATCATATAGACGCCTTAATCGAAAAGGGATACCAAGGAATGGTGGTTACAAACCATTTTTATCAAGGTGACAATAGAATAAATAAAAATTTGCCTTGGAATGAATTTGTTGACGCTTATAGACGAGATTATCTTTACGGACTTGAATATGCGCGCAAGCGCGATTTTGATTTACTATTCGGTCTTGAGGAGCACGTTGGAAACGGACAAGAGATACTTATATACGGAATTACACCATTTTTTATAGAATCACACCCTGAGCTTAAAACGGCAAGTGCGGAAAAGTATGCCGAGCTTGTGCACGCAAGAGGTGGGCTGATTTATCAAGCGCACCCATATAGAGCTTGGGACTATATTACTCGTCCTTTTCCGCTCGACTGCCTTGACAAGCTTGACGGAATTGAGGTCTATAATGCAGCAAACCTCCCGGAATGGAACGAAAAGGCGCAAAAGCTAGCAAATGAGAAAGGTCTTGCCACAATTGGTGGCTCAGACGGTCACAGCACAAATTCCTGTGGGCGTTCCGGAATAGCTGTAAAAAAGCGTATCAAAAGCAACGATATTCTTGTTGAAATACTAAAAAGCGGAGACTACACAATTATTAAAGACGAAAATTGAGGGGGAAAGCACCTTGGAATATAGGATTTTAGGAAAAACAGGAATTGAAATTTCACGCCTTGGCTTTGGTGGAATTCCAATCCAAAAGATTGATGCCGAGGGTACAAAAAAGCTTATTTATGACCTTATAAAAGAGGGCGTTACTTTTATAGATACCGCGCGTGCATATACGGTAAGCGAGGAATTTCTCGGTTATGCTTTAGATGGCGTTAGAGAAAAATTCGTGCTTGCGACCAAGAGCATGGCGCGCACAAGGGACTTAATGGCAAAGGATATTGACATAAGTCTAAAAAATTTACGCACTGACTACATCGACCTATATCAAATACACAACCCAAGCCCGAAGGATTTTGATGCGGTAATGGCTAATGGCGGAGCTCTTGAGGCACTTCTTGAAGCAAAAGCATCGGGTAAAATCGGACACATTGGAATTACTTTACACTCCGTTGAGTTGTTTGAAAAAGCATTGGAGCTTTCTTGGGTTGAAACAATTATGTTCCCATACAATATTGTTGAAACGCAGGGTGAGGAGCTGATTGCCAAGTGCCAAGAAAAAAATATTGGTTTTATTTGTATGAAGCCTCTTGCGGGCGGTGCTATTGACGACCCAATTACCGCTATGCGCTTTATCGTGAGCAACCAAAACGTAACCGTTGTTATCCCCGGAATGGCTGATTCCTCTGAAATTTCGCAAAACGCATCAGTTGTATCTGACACTTCGCCTTTGACAAAATTGGAAAAAGAAAAAATAGCAAAAATAAGAGAAATTTTAGGCACTAATTTCTGCCGTAGATGTAATTACTGTGCGCCCTGCTCTGTCGGAATCAACATTTCTTCGGTATTTCTTTTAGAAGGATATTACAGTAGATATAATTTGAAGGACTGGGCGACCGCCCGCTATGAAAATCTTGAAAAAACAGCTTCCGACTGTATAGGCTGTGGTGCTTGTGAAGCACGTTGTCCATACAATCTTCCAATAAGAGAAATGCTTAAAAACGCATCCAAGGTTATGGGAAAATAAGGAGATTTTTATGATACTTGTTACAGGCACGAGTGGGTTTGTTGGCGGTAAAATTTTAAATATGAGCAAGGACACAATCGCTTGTCCTTCATTAAGAAACGCAAGTGAGGACGAGATTAGGCGAATTGTTTTAGAAAGTGGTGCTGATATTATTATTCATACCGCCGCTATTTCCGACATTGGAGAATGTGAAAAAGACCCCGACGCTTCATATATTGCAAATGTGCAAATTCCAATATATTTAGCAAAAGCATCAAAGAATATAAAGCTTATATGCTTCAGCTCTGATCAGGTTTACAGTGGATTTGGCGATGGCGGTCCTTTTTATGAGGATACAGTAAAGCCAAACAACACTTACGCCAAGCATAAGCTTGAAATGGAAAATCGCGTTTTGGATATCAACCCTGATGCTGTTATGCTCCGTGCGGAATGGATGTATGACTATTATCTAAAAAAATCAAACTATTTTATGGGTATTTTAAATGCAACCGAATCGGTTTCTTATAGCTCTCGACAGTATAGAGGAATAACGTATGTGAAAGAGGTTGCAGAAAACTTGGAAAGCGTTATTAAGCTGCCCGGCGGTGCTTACAACTTTGGCAGTGAAACGACAAAATCCATGTATGAAATAACCAAAGGGTTTTTAAAGGAAATCGGCAAAGACTTAACGCTTTTTGACTGTCCATCAAATCAAAATTTATGGATGAATTGTGAAAAAGCAAGAAAATACGGTGTCTTTTTCTCAAGCGTAGAGGAAGGACTTATTAAATGTGCAAGGGATTGCGGATTGATTTAAGATTATGAAATATTTTTATTTTTTGTTAGTGATTATTTTAATTTTGCCCATTTTAATTTCTTGTGGTGACTACTACGAGCTTTCTCCAAAGGACAAGACGGACACAGAGTGGGAAACGGGCGGTGACACTGAATATGTCGTAAATACCGCATCTTATACCTATCATCTATCCTCTTGTTATATTGTTAAAAGCATTAAGGACGAAAACAAGGTGGTCTCAACCGATATTAATTTCATAATCGAAAGGCAATATACTCCTTGCAAAAGATGCATAAATGAATAGAAAAAGCACCGAAATTCGGTGCTTTTTTTGTTATTGTAATGTTGGATAGTCCCTAAAGTCAACAACAGGCTCACCCTTAAGTCCGTCTGATTCAAAAACAACTATCTCGTTTTCGCCCTCTTTTAAAATTGATGATGGGACATATAGGCTTCTTTGTGGGCCAATCTCCCAGTATCTACCGAGATTGAAGCCGTTAATTACTACAAAGCCCTTTGTAAAATTGTCAAGGTAAATAAAGGTGTCAGCCACTTTATCTACATTGAATTTGCCCTTTAAAAAGCAGCTTGGCTCATTAAACTCCTTGCCATATTCGACAAGGTCTAAATTATCCATCGTCATAGGATATGCGTTCCAGTTAAAGTGAATTATATTATCACCTATCAAGAGTCTGCCTGCTATTCCCTTTTTACGCATCATTTTAGGACCGAAATTAGCTCTGCCCATATTCTCAACAAGTATAGTTAATGTGTCACCCTTCTTTGCGTTAATTGTCGTTTTTAGCTCTGCATCATTGATATATACAATTCCTTGAAGAGTATCGTTTACGTAAATTTGTGCACGGTCTCCGATTTCGGTAAATTTCAGTGGTGCATTTTGATAATCACGGTTCAAGGTCGTTTTATAAGCTATATAGCCGTAGCCCTGACCATACCACTCCATGCTCTTTGGAACGTTTGAGAAAATAGGACTTGAAATTTTATCAAGATTATTAAAGAATCCGCCCTTTTCGGTTAAAACCGTCTTGCCGTATGCTCTTTTTTCTCTGTTTGCGGGAATTTCAGGAAGCTCGCCACCAACGTGCTTTTTTATAACCTCTCTTACCATTCTATATTTTTCGGTAACGTCACCACACTCGGTTAGCATAGCATCGTAGTCATAGCTTGTAACGTCAGGTGTAAACTTCTCATAATGGTTTGCGCCACTTGTAAAGCCAAAGTTTGTGCCACCTATAAACATATACATATTCAAGCTACCCTTTGTTAGCATATCGTCAACTACCTTGGCGTAGTCCTCTGCGCTTGTTTTATGGTGGAAGCCGTCACCCCAAGCGTCAAACCAGCCATTCCACATTTCCATACACATTTTAGGAGCATTTGGGAAAAGCTTATCATGAGCCTTAAAGTTTTCTTCAACTCGTGAGCCAAAGTTCAACGTTGGTAAGCAACCGTCAATTGTTCCGTCAAGTAAATTTGCCTCACTTGTTCCGTCGGAGGTGAAAAGGGGAACGTCTATTCCGTGCTTTCTATATATCTCGTATAGACTCTTTAAATACTCTTTGTCGTCACCATAGTAGCCATACTCGTTTTCGCATTGGAGCATAATAATCGGACCTCCGTTTGTGAAAAGCAGGTCGCGGATTTGGTCGAACATAGCACAAAGATATGCTTCAAAATGCTTCATATAAGTCGAGTTTGAGCATCTGATTTCCATATCATCCATAGTAAGAAGCCACCAAGGAAGACCGCCAAACTCCCACTCCGCACAAATGTATGGACCTGGGCGGACAATAACCATAAGTCCCTCTTCCTCTGCAGTTTTTACAAACGTACGTATATCAAGGTTGTCTTTGAAATCAAATTCTCCTATTTTTTTCTCGTGCATATTCCACGCGCAATAGGTTTCAACACAGTTTAAGCCCATTGCCTTCATCTTTTTAAAGATGTCGCGCCAAGCACCGGGCATATTTCTAAAATAGTGAACTGCGCCCGAAATGATTTTTATATTCTTCCCATCTCTTTGAAATTGATTTCCACTAATTTTAAAATCCATTTTAGATACCTCTTTCATTTAATTAACTACATTTTACCATATAATTTGCGTCTTTTCCACAAATATATTAAAATAAAATATGCTTTTTGCGCTTTTTAATGGTATAATATAGGAAAGGATGGTGATATACGATGTCAAGCTGGATTTGGTTACCGAAAAAAGAATATCCAAATAATCAAAATACCTTTTATAATTCACTTTCTCCACAAGGAGATGGCAACTATACTGTTTGCTCTTTTAATAAAAGATATTATTTTAGACAAGCGCCTAAATTTGTAGAAATTATCTTTTCGGGAGATACTGCGTTTTATTTGACATGTAATGGCGAGGATATTGCTCGAGGTCCTGCCTACTCGGGTGGAGATTTTTTAAATAATGACAAAGCAAGAAGCGATTATTATTCGTTTAAAAAGCGCTTTAGCCCAAAAGAAAGCTACCTTGACTTCTTTGCCCTTGTACGCATGAAGCCTTATCATTTATCTGAATATTCCAAGGGCTTCGGTGGATTTTATCTTTCGGGTGTGGCATATTTTGAAAATGGCGAGAGGATAGAATTCGGAACAGATAATAGCTGGGACGTTACCTATCTTCCCTCATATAATCAACCAAAATGCTATGACGGAAGTGTTAAAAGCGACGCCCCCGTCAAGGCTGAAGCAAAAACGGATATTTGGTGCGCCGAGGTTGCTCCTATCCCACCCTGCACCCTTGAAAAATTTGTAACCTATACATATAAGCTTACAAATGGTGAGTCTATAAAGGAAACAAGGGAGCTTGACAAGGTTTACGCAGGATTTTTAAAAATCAAAGCTAAAGCAAAAGGCTGTGTAACGGTAAATATAAATGCCTTTGAACGCGAGGAAAGATATTTTCTTGCATATTGCAATTTCACTGAAATCAGTGAATATTACAGTCTTGAGCTTGCATCAGTAGGTGGCTTTGACATTGAAATTTCAAATCAATCAAAGGATGATGCCGAAATTGAAATATCGTTTGACACCTCCTTCTACCCTGTTTATAGATGCGCCAAAACCGAGGTTAGCGACAAGGAATTAAATCAGCTTTTAGAAATTTGCTCACACACCTTAAAATACTGTCGTCAATCACATCATCTTGATAGTCCAAAGCACTCCGAGCCTCTTGCGTGCGTTGGCGACTATTATATTGAAATGCTAATGACCGCGTTTTCATATGGAGATTTCTCTCTTTGTGAATTCGACATTTTGCGTATCGCAAAAACTATGGAGGATAACGACGGACGTCTTTTCCACACCACATATAGCTTAATTTTCGTTGATATGATATACGAATGCTATATGCTAACTGGAAACAAGGATTTGCTTATCAAATCTAAAAGAGCGCTCGATTTGCTTTTTGCTCGCTTTAAAACATATATGGGCGAAAATGGTCTTGTCGAAGCACCGCCCGACTATATGTTTATAGACTGGCTATTTCCTGACGGCATTTCAACTCACCACCCACCAAAGGCGCTTGGGCAAGCCTGCCTTAATTTGTTCCTTTATAGTGCCTTGAAAACAGGGGCAAAAATATACGAAGCACTTTCACTTAGCGAGAATGCTAACGCCTTGAAAACCGATGCACAGCGTCTTAAAATCGCAATTCTAGATAATCTTTACGACAAGGAAAGAGGTCTTTTCTTTGAGGGCTTAAACACCGAAACGCCAAAAGAGCTTTTGGGTCAATACATGCCAAGGAACGTTGAGAAAAGATACTATCGCCGACACGCAAACATTTTAGCATGCTATGCCGGTATTTTGAATAAGGACGAGTCTAAAAAGCTACTTGAAAAGGTATATAACGATAATTCACTCGGTGAGGTACAACCATACTTTATGCATTTCTGGCTTGAGGCTATTTTAAGAAACGGACTTGCAGACAAATATACCCTTCCCCTTCTTGAGCTTTGGAAAAAATCAATAAGAGAATGTCCTAAAGGCTTGGTAGAGGGATTTTATCCGCCCGAGCCAACCTATAAATTCGATTACTCTCACGCTTGGGGTGGAACTCCTCTTTACTCTTTACCTTTAGCACTTTCAGGTCTTGAAATTTTAGAGGCAGGATATAAAAAAATCAGATTGCATCCTAACTTATTATCACTTGATTTTGCACACATTGAAATACCAACTCCATATGGTATTATAAGCATCAAAAATTCAAGGGAAAACGGTGTAAAAATCACTGTGCCTGATGAAATTACAATTGTTGATTAAGTCAAAAAACAGCCATATAAGCATATGCTTATGGCTGTTTTTGTTTTCATAAGTATGTATTATTTATGAACGCTAGATTAACTTGTGGTTAATTTTTCCGTTTTTTTGCTTGGTTTTGGGCTCTATATTTTCGTTTCCATTGATTATTAAATCAAAATGTGATAAAATAAAGGTGATAATTTTTCTTTTAGAAAGTAGATTTTTTATGGATAAAAAGAAGAAAAAAAGAAAGCAAAAATGGATAAAGCCACGACATTCTTTTTTCAGGGCTATGCTTTTCCCATTTATTAAAATTCTTTGTAAAGCAAAATACCATATAAAAATAAAGAAGCACAAGGACAAAAGACAGTATTTAATTATATCAAACCACCAAACTCCCTTTGATCAATTCTTTGTTAGCTTGTCCTTTAAAAAGCATATTTATTATGTTACTAACGATGATCTTTTTTCAAATGGCTTTGTTTCATGGCTTATTGACTTTTTGGTTAAGCCAATTCCCATTAAAAAAGGCACAAACGACGTAAAGGCAGTGCTTGACTGTATGCGCGTTGCAAAAGAGGGTGGCTCAATCGCTATTTTCCCCGAGGGCAACAGGACATATAGTGGCAAAACCGAGCATATAAAGGACACTATTGCTCCATTTGCAAAATCACTAAAATTGCCACTTGCTATATATCACATACACGGCGGATACGGCGTTCATCCCCGTTGGAGTGATAAAACAAGAAAGGGCAAAATGCGCGCAGGTGTATCCGAAATAATAGAATATGATGAATATAAAAATATGTCAAATGAGGAGCTTTACTCCTTAATATGTGACAAATTATATATAAACGAGGGTAAGCTTGGCGAGGAGTATCATTCAAAAGCTAGCGCTGAGTATCTTGAAAGAGCAATGTTCTTCTGTCCAAATTGTGAATTTGGAGATTGGCATAGCCAAGGAAATACAATAACCTGTAAGAAATGCGGCACAAGCGTTAAGTATTTACCTACCAAGGAATTATCTGCCATTTCCGGAAATTTCCCTTACAGCTTTATTTCCGAATGGTACGATGCGCAAGTCTGCTTTGTTCGCTCTCTTGATTTAACGCCTTACTATGAGCATCCGATTTTCAAGGACACTGTAAGAGTTAGCGAGGTTATCCCTTGCAAAAAGAAAATTTTGCTTGGTGAAAAGGTTAATCTGTCTACATTTGCAGATAGATTGGAGCTTGATTTCGGAAATGAAATTAAGATTGTTCCCTTCTCATCTATTACCGCTATGGGTGTTATTGGTAGAAACAAGCTTAACTATTATTCTGATAAAAGAATTTTTCAAATTAAGGGTGAGACTAGGTTCAACGCTCTTAAGCATATGAATATATATTATCACAAGATTAACATATCGAAAGGAGAAACCGAATATGGGACTCTCGGGCTTTGATGCTTGGGGTATTGTTAGTATAATTGCTGTTTTGCTAATTAGCTTACTTGTAGCAAACATGCTAAAAAGACGAATACCCTTTCTCAAAAAATCACTTATTCCTACCTCCGTTTTAGCTGGTAGCTTACTTTTAATCATTTCTTCAATTTACACAATTATAACGGGCGAATATCTTTTCGAGCTTACATTCTTCGGCTCGCCATCAAAGGAGGCACTTGAGGCGGTAGAAAGCGGTCTTACTGCTGTTAAGAAAGAGGATTTGTCCTTGACAGGTCTTGAGCTTCTTGAAATTATAACCTACCACTCTCTTGCTCTTGGCTTTATCGCTACTGCATTTAAGCCTGTTAAAGAAAAACTATCAAAAAAGCGTAGCGTTGAGGTGTTTAATTCAGGTGTAACAACTGTTGCAACATACCTATTACAAGCCGTTCTCGGCATTACAATTACTATGGTTTTTGTTTGGATTGGAACAAAGCCATTTACTCCCGAAAACCTAACAAATTACAGTGGTGTCTTGCTTGCCTTTGGCTTTGGTCAAGGCACTGGGCAGGCGTTTAATTTTGGACAACAGTACCAAAATATTGATACAACTGTAAAAGGATTTGAAAACGCTGTTCCTTTTACCAATGATGGTGTTGATTTTGGCTTGTCTATCGCCTCTCTCGGATTTATCTCGGCGGCAATCGGTGGCGTTGTTTTCTTAAATATTTTAAGAAGACGAGCAAAGAAAAAGCTTGCAGATCCAGATTTTTGCGAAACCATGCTACTTGATAAGGTTCAATCATCAGAGGAATTGCCTATGGAGTCATCTGGTGTTGACAAATTAACCATGCAGATTGCATTCATTCTCGGCTCATATTTCGCAGCATACGGAATTTTATTTGTTCTTGCCAAGATAATACCCGACATGAAGGATACAATTTACGGCTTTAACTTCTTAGTTGGCGTTTTGGTTGCAACTGTAGTTTGCTTCGTTCTACGCTTTATGAAAAAGAAAAAAATCATCAAGCACGAATATATTAATCCGTTCTTGATGAAGCGAATTGGTGGCTTCTTCTTTGATATTATGATTATTTCAGGTATGGCGGCAATCAAGCCTGATACTCTTGGTAAGTATTGGCATATTCTTCTCATTATGGCTGTTATCGGCGCTGTTGCTACATTTTTGTACCTTCGCTTTATTGCAAAGAAGCTATTCCCAGAATACAAGGACGAGCAATTTTTGGCAACATTCGGCATGCTGACAGGTACTGCAAGTACAGGTATTATTCTCCTTCGCGAGTGGGACCCACACTTCAAAACCCCGGCAGCTGACAACCTAGTTTACCAAAACTTCCCCGCTATTGTATTTGGATTACCGCTTATGATTTTGGCTGCTCCTAAAAATATCGCCGTACATCCTTTCATAATATACGGAATTTTAGCAGCGTTCTTTATTGTTATGAACATCATTCTGTTCCGTTCGTTTATATTTAGAAGGCGAAAGAAAAAGACCATTACAGAGAATTCAACAACTGAATAAAAACAAAAAGCGACTCGCTTGAGTCGCTTTTTTTATTACATTTGTGAAAGCAGCTTATTTACGCTTGAAAGCTTAACGCAGAGAGCAAATAGCTCTGTTGCTGTAATTAGGTCAGATAGTGGTGGGTAGGATGGTGCAATTCTGATGTTTGAATCGTGTGGGTCCTTACCATATGGGTAGGTTGCACCTGCACCAGTCATAATAACGCCTGCCTTTTTACATTTTGCAACAATGTCCTTTGCGCATCCCTCTAAAGAATCAAAGGAGATGAAGTAACCGCCCTTTGGCTCGGTCCAAGAGCCGATTTCAAGGCCACCAAGCTCTCTTTTAAGGATTTCTATAACAGCCTCGAACTTTGGACGGAGAATGTCGGCGTGGAGTCTCATATGCTCTACCATACCGTGAATATCGCCAAAGAATCTAACGTGACGAAGCTGATTAACCTTATCGTGACCGATTGTTTGAACGGTTAATTGAGCCTTGATGTCGTCAAGGTTGTTATGAGATGATGCTAACGCTGCAATACCAGAGCCTGGGAAGCTTATCTTTGAGGTTGAAGCAAACTTGTATACGAGGTCAGGGTTGCCTGCTCTTTTACACTCTGCCAAAATCTCAACAAGATTGTCCTGCTTGTCATCATATAGATGGTGGATGGTATATGCATTATCCCAGTAAATTCTGAAGTCCTTAGCTGCGGGCTTTAATCTTGCAAAGCGACGAACTGTAAGGTCAGAATATGAATAGCCCTGTGGGTTTGAATATTTTGGAACGCACCAAATACCCTTGATTGACTCATCGCTTGCAACAAGTGACTCAATCATATCCATATCGGGTCCATCCTCGGTCATTGGAACGTTAATCATTTCAATGCCAAAATATTCGGTAATTCTAAAGTGTCTATCGTAACCCGGAACAGGACAAAGGAATTTAACCTTGTCAAGCTTTGCCCAAGGAGTTGAGCCCATAACACCGTGAGTCATTGAACGAGCAATTGTGTCGTACATAACGTTTAGGCTTGAGTTACCATAGATTATAATTTGGTCAGATGGAACCTCCATCATATCGGCAAGAAGCTCTTGAGCCTCCTTAATGCCGTCAAGAACGCCATAGTTACGACAATCTGTTCCGTCGTCGCAGGTTAAGTCGCTATCTGCGTTTAAAACGTCCATCATGCCCATAGAAAGGTTTAGTTGCTCAACGCACGGCTTTCCTCTTGCCATATTGAGCTTCAAATCCTTCGCTTGATACTCTTTATATTTAGCTTCAAGCTCTTTTTTTAGGGCTTGGAGCTCTTCTTTTGTTAGTTCACTATATTTCATATTTATTCCTTTCGATAAAGGGATTAATCAGACAGTCGAGGACGCCTGTCCCTACATATTTATTTGCACCCTTGGAAACAAAGTTAATTGCTAGAAGAAGCAAGTTAGACAAGGCGCTTTTTCTTCACCTCGGGGCTTTAGAACCAAGCTAGGCTAGGCGCAGCCGAGATTGAGGGCGATAGCGTACTTGGGCGTACGCTGAGGTCACAATCGAGGAGCAACAACGCATAGCGACGGTTATCAAGACCCGATTAGAATTCGGCACTGCCGGTAGTACGAGGATAAGACTCAACGTCTCTAATGTTTGCAACACCAGTAATATACATAATAAGTCTTTCAAAGCCGAGACCGAAGCCTGCGTGCTTTGTTCCACCATACTTACGAAGCTCAAGATACCACCAGTAGTCCTCTTCGTTTAAGTTGAATTTTTCCATAGCTCTTAGTAGGTAATCAAGACGCTCTTCTCTTTGAGAGCCACCGATAAGCTCACCAACGCCAGGAACAAGCATATCCATAGCGGCAACGGTCTTTCCGTCATCGTTTAGGCGCATATAGAATGCCTTAATGTCTGCTGGGTAGTCGGTAACGAATACAGGCTTACCAAATACCTCCTCGGTGATATATCTTTCGTGCTCTGTTTGAAGGTCGATACCCCATTTAACAGGATATTCAAAGCTCTTGCCACTCTTTTCAAGAATTTCAATAGCCTCTGTATAGGTTACGTGACCGAAGTCGTTATTTATGAGGTTATTTAGACGGTCAAGCAAGGTTGTATCAACAAACTTGTTGAAAAACTCAAGCTCCGCTTTACATTCTTGCATTACGTACTTAACAACGTATTTAATCATATCCTCTGCAAGACGCATATCGTCAGAAAGGTCTGCAAATGCAATTTCAGGCTCCATCATCCAGAATTCTGCCGCGTGACGAGCTGTATTTGAGCGCTCTGCACGGAAGGTTGGACCAAATGTATAAACGTTTGCAAACGCCATTGCATAGGTTTCTGCGCTTAATTGACCTGAAACGGTTAGGTTTACGCTCTTTCCGAAGAAATCCTTTGTAAAATCAATCTTGCCGTCCTCTGTTCTTGGCAAATTGTCAAGGTCAAGAGTTGTAAGACGGAACATCTCACCCGCACCCTCACAGTCGCTTCCTGTGATAATTGGTGTGTGAACGTAAACAAAGTTTCTTTCATTGAAGAACTTATGAATTGCAAAGGCTGCAACTGAACGCACTCTGAACACTGCGCTAAATAGGTTTGAGCGTGGACGGAGATGCGCTATTGTACGGAGATATTCGAGTGTATGTCTTTTCTTTTGAAGTGGGTAATCTGGTGTTGATGCCCCCTCCACCTCTATTTTCTTTGCTTTGATTTCAAATGGCTGCTTTGCCTCTGGGGTTAGTACAAGTGTACCATTTACGATAAGAGAAGCACCAACATTTTGCTTTGCAATCTCGTTATAATTATCAAGGAATTCAGCCTCGAAAACTACTTGTAGATTTGTGAAATAGCTACCGTCATTAAGCTCAATAAAGCCAAACGCATTACTTGAACGAATTGTTCTTGCCCAGCCTGCAACTGTTATTTCCTTGTTAGCAAATGCTTCGGGATTTGAAAATATTTCTTTTACGGTTGTTCTTATCATTTTATTCCCTCGTTTATATGAAATAGTTATAAAATATTTTATATTATATCACCATAAATACGCTTTTACAATAGTTTTTGTTATTTTTTCCAAAATTCGATAACTTCTTTTAATAAATCCTTTGCGTTATTTATGTATTTTATGTGTTTCCAATGCTCCGGAAGCAGGGCGTGATATTCGGGGGTAGCAAAGCGGTCATCCACCAAAAACACAACTCCCTTTTCGTCCTCACTTCTTATTACTCTACCCGCTGCCTGCAACACCTTTATCATACCCGGATAGGTATAAACATAGGAATATCCGTTTTCTCTGGTCTTGTCGTAATATTCCTTAATTATGTTTAATTCGCTTGAAATTGTGGGAAGTCCTACGCCGACAATAATTGCGCCTATGAGCCTTTCGCCACGGAGGTCAATACCCTCAGAGAAGCTACCGCCAAGAACACAAAATCCAACCATTGTGCCCTCTTTTTTAGCATCAAATGTGTCAAGAAATTCCTTTTTAGCTTTTTCGGACATACTCTTTTTTTGATAGGTCACCTTAATTTTTGGATATTTCTTTTCAAAAATCTCAGCAACTGACGTAAGATAAGCGTATGACGGAAAATACACTATATAGTTTCCTTGCTTGCCCTCTACTGCGGCTCTTATTATATTTGCTATTGTAGTCGCACTTTTTTCGCGGTCCTCGTATCTTGTGCTTACGTTGTTTACACCAACCAAGCATAATTTTTCTTTGTCAAACGGAGATTTCAAGGTTATCGTTTCGGCGCGTGAGCAACCAAGAACGTCAGAAAAATATTCAAGCGGTGTCAAGGTTGCAGAGAAAAGAATGCTTGAAACGCCCTTTTTCATTTGGCTGTCAAGCATATATGACGGGTCGAGGCACATAAGTCTTATTGAAACATTATCTCCGTGCGCTTCAACGTAAAAAGTAAAACGTTTGTCAAATATATCGGCAACCGACACGAATTTTTTTACGTCCATAAAGAGTGAATGTAATTTATCGTCGTCATAGTCGCGATTGAATAATTTTTTTGCACCTGCAATAAATCTTATAAACGGCTCGGCAAAATCGTCATCTATTTGCGTATTTATATAGAATCCGCATACTTCCCCGTCAATTTCTCGCTTTTCTGTCATTGCAAGCTCATAGTACATATCAAATCTATTTAAGATTTCTGCAAGTGGCTCGCCAACGTATTTGTCAGCTGAATATTGACTTGCTATATCAACAAAATCCGAACGAGAAAGGGTTGCAGAGTACATTTCTCTGGCTCTGTCCGGTAGGTTGTGCGCCTCGTCAATCAAGAAAATAAAGCCGGCATCACTTGGAAGCTCAAAATATCTTCTCAAATAAGCATTTAAATCGAAAAGATAATTATAGTCGCACACAATAAGCTCACACCACTCGGAAAGCTCAAGTGATAGCTCATATGAGCAAACTGAATATTTAGCACTTATTTCGTCAATTATATCCTTCGTGTACGTGCGGTAGTTTGTAAGTAGCTCTAGAAGTGCTTCGTTTATTTTATCAAAATATGCGCGTGTGACGTGACAGTGCTTCGGCTCACATTTACGCCTTGTAAACGGTGGGAACGAAACACAGCATTTATCCTTTGAGGAAATATGAATTGAACGTAAATTGGGTATTTGGTCACGCATAATTTCTATGGCGTTTAATGCCGACAAGGCTGTTGTTGTTTTGCCTGTGAAATAAAAAATTTTGTCAGCCTTTCCCTCGCCTATTGATTTAAGGGCGGGGTACAATGACGCCATTGTTTTGCCTGTGCCTGTGGGTGCTTCCCCAACCAGTCTTTTTCTTGCGTGGATAGCCTTAAATGCTTCAACTATAAATTCCCTCTGCCCCTCTCGTGCACCATCTTTAAACGGGAAACGCAGATTTTTGAGCTCTCTTGTGGTATTTATAGTTCTATCCTTAATTATTTTTATAAATGGATATGCTATATTTATTGCTTTTTCAAATTCGCAAAGTAATTCCTCTCTTTCGGCGATTTTTGAAAACTCTCTTGACTCATCTCCGCCCTCACGGTAAAAGGTAACGTTTGTTTTCACGGACAACTGCTTAAATCTTTCAGAAACGATATAAGCGGAAACGAGCGCGCTCTTAAGAGAAATTTCAAGCTCTCCGTTTTCTATTTCATCAAGTCTGTACGGCAAAGGAACTACACTTTCTATCATATAGCCGTGCTCATCCTCTCTTACAAGCTCGGGATACGTATAGACAGTTATTTTAGTCCCGTGAAGGATAGTGGTAAATGTATACGCGTCTAAAATATTTGGTTTTTGGGTGTGTAGCTTATGCGAGGTTAAAGCGCTTCCGTTTTTGTTGCCACGGACAAAGCCCTTTTCGATGCTTCCACCACGATATACAAATTCGCAAAGCTGACGAGCGTTTATATAAACGTTGTCTGTTTCAATATCATATACGCATTTCATTTTTATCACTCCTTTCCCGTTGACTTTTGTCGTTTTTTGTTGTATAATTAGTAAAATTAAATTTTTCGAGGTGTTTTATGATTCTTGACCAAAAGAAAACAACTCTTGCTTATAGATGTCCTGCCTGTGGCGGTGTTCCGACAAGCATGGTAGGTGCTTTTTCCTTAAGCGGTGACCTTTTCAAGCTAAAATGCACGTGTGGCGAGAGCCATTTGGTTGTTGAAAAGACGCTTGATGACAAAATAAGATTAACTGTGCCTTGTCTTGTTTGCCCAAGTCCGCACACCTACGTTATTTCTAAAAACGTGTTTTTTGGTAGCGATATTTTCGTTATCCCCTGCTCGCTTTGTGGCATTGATATTTGCTTTATCGGTAAAGAGAGCGAGGTTTCAAGCTCTGTTGCTCGTTCAAACGAAGAAATAATAAAGCTGCTGGGAGACGCGTCCATTGAGCAATTAAAATCAAAAAAGGAAACCGACCTTACAGACCCTATGGTTTTTGATATAATCACATACGTATTAAGTGATTTGCACGCAGAGGGTAAAATCTATTGCCGTTGCCCCGAGGGACACGGTGATTACATTTCCACAATTCTTGACGATTCAGTTCTTGTTGAATGTAAAAATTGTGGCGCCAAGCTTTCAATTGAAGCAGGCAGTACTCAACGCGCACACGACTTTTTAGAGGCAACAGAATTAAGACTTAAATAAGATACAAACAGCATCTTTGTATGCTGTTTTATTTTTCGGTAACATTTGAGTTATTTCGACATAGTATTATAACAGAGGGGCACAAAAGCCACTCAATTTAAGTAAAGGAATTCTTCATATATGGAGCATTGTGGTAATACTATGAACAACTGTCTTTGCAACCTTTTTGATAATGATATTGTTTGGATAATAGTTTTAGCGGCTATTATTCTCTGCTGTTGCTGTCATTAATTAAAGACACATCACAAGGGGACCTTTCCCCTTTGGTATTTTAATATTTTTAAAAAACCCACAAGCCTAAAGTTTGTGGGTTTTTTCTTTTACTATTATTCGGCTTCGGTAGCTTCTTCTGCTACTGCTTCTTCAGCTGTTTCCTCAACAGCTTCTTCATTGGCTTCTGGAAGAAGTGCGCGAGAAGATAATGAAACCTTCTTGTTTTCATCGTCAATTCCTACGATTTTAACCTCAAGAGTTTGACCAACCTTCAATACGTTTGCAACGGAGTCAATCTTTTGGTCTGCGATTTGGCTGATGTGGATAAGACCATCAACACCGGGTACAACTTGAGCAAATGCACCAAATGTAGTAACTCCTACAACAGTAACCTCGCAAACGTCACCCTCTTGATATTTTGATTTGAAGATGTTCCAAGGATTATCGGCATCTGTCTTGTGACCGAGAGAAATCTTGCCGTTTTCCTTGTCAACTGATTTTACAAACACCTTAATCTTATCGCCAACGCTTACAACCTCACTTGGGTTCTTAAGTCTCTTCCAAGAAAGCTCTGTGATATGTAATAAGCCGTCAACAAGACCGAGGTCGATGAATGCGCCGTATGAAGCGATAGACTTAACAGTTCCCTCAAACTCCATACCCTCTTCAATCGATGCCCAGAATGCTTCCTTTTCAGCCTTTCTCTTTTCTCTTAAGATAGCCTTAATTGAAGCGATTGCCTTCTTCTTGTCTTCCTTAATTTCAACAACCTTAACCTCTTGTGTTGTGCCAACGAGTGCGGACATATCGCCATCCTTAGCCACACCTGTCATTGATGCAGGGATAAACACTCTAACATCGTCAATAAGAGCAACTAAGCCACCCTTTGTAGCCTCTGTAATTTTAGCATTAACGGTTTCACCGCTTGCTTGATAGTCAACAATCTTTGACCAGTTCTTTACAACGTCAACCTTCTTCTTTGAAAGGATTGCTATACCATCTCTGTCGCTTACGCTGATAACAGACGCTTCAATCTCGTCACCGATTTTGAAAAGCTCTGCTAGCTTAACGTCGTTTGAATCGGTAATTTGGTCTCTTGTGATAACACCTGTTACCTTTGTACCGAGGTCAAGTCTAATTTCATTCTCAGAAATTGACATTACTGTACCCTTAACTGTTGCTCCTGTGTATATTTTTACCTTTGCTCCGTTCTCGCATTCCCATGCGAAGAGCTCTGCAAAGCTGTCCTCTCTTACTTCGCTCATTGCTTTTTCAACCTCCTTAATTAAACTGTCGGGCGTTGATGCTCCCGCAGTTATTCCTATGTATTTTGCATCACCAATTTTCGCAAGGTCAATATCCTTACTTGTTTGAATCCAAAATGTTTTTTCACAATACTTTTGGCAAACCTGTGTAAGCTTCGCTGTATTTGAGCTGTCCTTGCCGCCAATTACTAAAATAGCGTCGGATTTCTTTGCTAGCTCCATAGCTTCTGTTTGTCTTGCTTCGGTAACACTACATATTGTATCAAAAATTTTTGCATTTGTACAGTATTTTTTTAGAATTTTTTGACATTTTTCCCAAAGTGTGAGCTTTAATGTCGTTTGAGCCGCCATATTTACGTTTCCAAGCTTATCCTTATTTGCTTCCAAAAAGGCTTCAAGCTCCTTTTCATCAAAAAATACGTGGCAATCGTTATTAACGTAGCTGATTATGGATTTAACCTCAGGATGCTCCTTTTGACCGATCACGATAAAGGTTTCTCCATTGCTTGAGTTTTCATTGGCAATCTTGTGAATCTTTTTAACGTATGGACAGGTAGAGTCAACTATAACCAAATTGCTTGTTTTAGAAGCGTAATCTTCAAGGCTCTTTTGAATTTCCTTTTCAACACCGTGCGTTCTTATTACAACTGTAACCTTATAGCCGTTTCTTGTCTTATCAAAAATCTCACCAATATTAGCATTTGTAAGCTCGATTACCCCATTCTTTTCAAGGAATTTATTATATTCCTCGTTATGAATAAGCTTACCGAAGGTGCAAATAATCTCGTTTTCCTTTTTTTCCTTAATTAGTTTTTCTACTGTGTCGGTTGCACGACGCACACCGAAGCAGAAGCCTGCGTTTTTTGCTACTGTAATCATTTTCTTTGTTTCCTTTGCTTGTTTTCTTTTTCTTTAAGTCTAGCCCTTAGCTTCTTGATTTTCTTTTCGCTTAACGGCTTTCTTTCAATTTCGTTGTTCATCTCGCAGATTTTGTCATATGCCAAATCTGCAATTGCTTTATATTTATCCTTACCGCGAAGCTCCGGAAATTCGAGCTTTTCGGGAGGTAAGAATTCACCAATTATAAATTCTGTTTTCCTAAAAAGAGAGACCTTGTTTCTTTTGGTTCTTATGCAAACAGGCAAGATGCCAACGCCTGTGCGTGCGGCAATCATACCAACGCCCTCTTTTGCATTTAGCTCTCTTGGGTCAAGATATGGGCTTCTTGTGCCCTGTGGGAAAATGCAAACGCATTCACCGTTTTTTAAGATTTCTATCGTCTTTTTTATAGCTCCGATGTCACCTGCTCCTCGGTCAACGGAATATGCGCCCATCGCCTTTGCAAACGGACCTAAAATAGGAGTTTTAAAAACCTCTTTTTTTGCCATAAAGTGAACCTGTGGCTTTAAGTAAACTACTGTTGGAACTACGTCAAAAACGTGCGTATGGTTTGCGCACACAATATATGGTGTGGTTGTGGGCTCGTTTTCCTTATTTACCACCTTCATGCGATATAAAATCTTAAACGCCCAGCCAAACGTGATTTTTATAAACTTATAAAATTTGTTCATAGCGCAACCTTCGTTTTTATAATATCAATAACCGCTTGTACTGTGCCATCAATATCAAGATTTGAGTTGTCGAGCATAACTGCATCGTCTGCCGGAACAGCCGGAGCTGTCTTTCTTGTTGAGTCGTTATGGTCTCTTAATTTTATATCTGCCAGCACACCTTCAAGTGTACAGCTTTCTCCCTTGGCAATTAGCTCCTTATACCTTCTTTCCGCTCTTGCCTCGGCAGATGCAAACATAAAGATTTTAACCTCGGCATCAGGCAAAATAACAGTTCCTATGTCGCGCCCGTCCATAACCACACTGTTTTCTCTTGCTATTTTTCTTTGGGTTTCCAAAAGAAAGGCTCTAACCTCGGGAATAGCCGAAACACGTGATGCGTACATAGCTATCTCACCTGTTCTTATTGTATCGCCTACGTTTACACCATTAAGCGTTACGATTTGCTCACCGTTTATAAATTCCATACCGAGATTGATTTCGGGTAACAAGGAAATAACCCTTTTTTCATCCTCCTTGTCAACCCCTTGATTTCTTACGTAAAGACCAACGGTTCTATATAATGCTCCTGTATCCACGTATATAATTCCAAGTTTTTTAGCCAAAGCCTTGGCAACTGTGCTTTTGCCTGCTCCGCTTGGCCCATCAAGTGCTATTTTCATTTTATCCTCCAAACGACAAAGTCGTATTTTTAATCCGCCCAAGCACTATGTGTGCCTGCAAGCGCGCCTGTTGAAAATGCAATTTGCAAATTGTATCCGCCTGTGTAGGCATCAACGTCTATAACCTCGCCCGCAAAATAGAGCCCTTTTATTTTCTTTGACTCCATTGTTGAGGGATTGATTTCGTTTGTTTTAACTCCGCCTTGAGTAACTATTGCCTCATTTAAGGGACGGAAGCCTTTAATTTCAAGCGTTAAGCCCTTTAATACGTCAATAAGTGAGGCTCGTTGCTCTTTTGTAATAGCGTTGACCTTTGTGTCTGGCGCTATTCCACTTTTTCTTATCATAAAGGGTATTATTTTTGATGGTAAAAGTCCACCGAGAGAATTTTGAAAATCCTTATTCAGTGCTTTTTTAAAGTCCGAAAGCACGCGAGAGTCGAGCGTGGCTTTATCAAGCGCAGGCTTGAAATCAATTAACGCTGTGTATTTGCCCTTGTATATATTTTGCATATGACAGGATGCCGAAAGAGTAAGAGGTCCGCTTATACCGAAATGGGTAAAAAGCATTTCACCTAATTCCTCAAAGACAATCTTGCCGTTTTCATTATTTCTGATTTTAAGAACGACGTTTTTAAGCGAAACGCCCATTATTTCCTTTACATTTTCCGTTGTTTCAAGCGGAACGAGTGACGGAACAAGCGGCGTTATTTCATGTCCCAATGCTTTTGCAAAGCGGAAGCCGTCACCATCAGAGCCTGTGCCTGTGTAGGATGCTCCACCTGTTGCACAAATAACCGCGTCGAAAATATATTCGCCTCGCGATGTTTTTATGCCTTTGACTGTGCTATTTTCAGTTGAGATTTCTAAAACCTTTTCGTTTTTAACTGTCACACCATATTCAAGAAGTGTTTTTTTGAGTGCGTTTACAATATCCCAAGCCTTGTCTGACTCCGGGAAAACGCGTCTGCCTCTTTCGGTTTTCAGAGGCACGCCCGCATTTTCAAAAAATGCTTTTGTGTCCGCGGTTGAAAAATTACTTATCGAGGCATATAGAAACTTTGGATTGGAAATTACGTTTTTTAAAAACTCACCATTATCGCAATCATTTGTCACGTTGCATCTGCCCTTGCCTGTTATTGCAAGCTTTTTGCCGAGGCGGTCGTTCTTTTCAAAAAGAGTTACCTTTGCACCGTTTAAAGAGGCATATATCGCGCCCATCATACCGGCAGGTCCGCCACCAATTACGGCTATTTTTCTTTGCTCGTACATCGTTTCTCCTTTCGATTTTACTTTGCAACCATAAATTCAAAATAGTATTTTGTATTTTAAGTCAATGTTTAAGGCGTTAGAAGCTAGAAAGACAAGGCGCACCACAGAGGACAGGCGAAGGCTATCTTTACGATAGTCGAGGTTGTCGTCGAGGAGCAACACAGTATTTCGACGCTTATTACGTCTTAAAGACCTTTCTCTTTTTTGTATGCAATATACTCCTCATACGTTCCGCTGAAATCGTAAATGCCGTCTTCCTTGATTTCAATTATGCGATTTGCGACCGTATTTATAGTTTCGTAGTCGTGTGAATAGAAAAGAATATTGCCCTTAAAGTCAGCAAGTCCATTGTTTACCGCTGTAATTGATTCAAGATCCAAGTGGTTTGTTGGTTGGTCAAGAAGTAGAAAGTTTGAGCCAAAGAGCATCATACGGGAAAACATACATCTTGCCTTCTCTCCTCCTGAAAGAACGTTTACAGGCTTGAAGATTGAATCACCTGAAAATAACATTCTACCAAGGAAACCACGCAAATATGTTTCCGTTTGATCCTTTGAATATCTTCTCATCCAGTCAAGGATAGAATCCTTACAGCCGTCAAAATAGTCAATATTATCCTTTGGGAAATATGATTTTGTGATGCTTATTCCCCATTTAAACGAGCCACTGTCTGCCTCTGTTTCCTCCATTAGAACCCTTAAAAGCGCAGTAATTGACATTTCGTTGCCGAGAAGCGCAATTTTTTCGCCCTTCAAGATAGTAAAGGAAACGTTTTTGAAAAGCGATACTCCGTTTTCGGTTTTTGATAGATTTGTAACAGTTAATATATCCTTTCCTGCTTCTCTATCCATATCAAAGCCGATGAATGGGTATCTACGGCTGGAAGCAGGTAGCTCCTCTACCGTCAGTTTGTCAAGTAATTTTCTACGTGAGGTTGCTTGTCTCGACTTTGATTTATTAGCCGAGAAGCGAGAAATAAAGCTTTGAAGCTCTTTAATTTTTTCCTCGTTTTTCTTGTTTTGCTGTTTTATCATACGTTGGATAAGCTGGCTTGATTCATACCAAAACTCATAGTTACCAACGTACATTTTGATGCCTGTATAGTCTATATCAACGATATTTGTGCACACGTCATTTAAAAAGTGACGGTCGTGCGATACAACCAAAACCGTACCGAAGTAGTCGGACAAAAAGTCCTCAAGCCAAGTGATTGCATCTATATCAAGACCATTTGTAGGCTCGTCAAGTAAAATAATATCAGGGTTGCCAAAAAGCGCTTGGGCTAAAAGCACCTTAACCTTTTCGCTCTCCTTTAAATTCACCATTTGCTCGTAAAGAAGCCCCTCGTCAAGTCCAAGACCTTGTATAAGCTTTGAGGCATCGCTCTCCGCCTCCCAGCCGTTAAGCTCGGCAAACTCGCCCTCTAGCTCGCTTGCTCTGATTCCATCCTCCTCGGAGAAATCCTCCTTCATATAGAGCGCGTCCTTTTCCTTCATAATAGAATAAAGACGCTCATTACCCATAATAACAGTGTCTAAAACTGTATAGTCATCAAACTCAAAGTGGTTCTGCTTTAAAACACTCATTCTAACAGTATCAGGAATTATAACCTCGCCCTTTGTCGGCTCAAGCTCACGACATAAAATACGTAAAAACGTACTTTTGCCGGCGCCATTTGCACCGATAACACCATAACAGTTTCCGGGGGTAAACTTTAAATTTACGTCTTTAAAAAGTAGCTGTCCCCCAAAATTGAAGGATAAATTGTTTACTGTAATCATTTTTGTATATTCTCGCTTCTATATATTATCTTTTTTATTTTACCATAATATTATATAAATGTCAACCGCGATTGAAATTTAAAAAACTAAAAAAATAATTGACAATTTTTAAAAAATATGATAAAATAATAATACCGAAATAGCTCGGTAAAAATAAATATTCGAGTTGTTTTGCGTAATAATGGTTATAAGCCCATTATTGCGCTTTTTTATCCCTTAACACTCGAGAAAGGATGTTTTATGAGTAACAAAATTATTACTATCAGCCGTGAGTTTGGTAGCGGAGGAAAATACATCGGTATTTTAGTGGCTAAAAAGCTTGGCATTCCTTGCTACGACAAGGATATTATTGAAAGAATCGCGGAGGAATCCGGCTTTGTTGATGATTTTATCAAGCGTGTTTCCGAATATGCACCCTCAAAAAGCATCTTTGCTTACTCCTTTGTTGGCAGAAGTGCATCGGGTGAGTCTATTGAGGATAGAATCTTTGCGATTCAGAAAAAGGTTATTCGTGAATTAGCTGACAAGGGTCCTTGTGTTATAGTTGGACGTAGCGCTGATTATATTTTAAGAAACTACGACACGCTTGATGTTTTCATTTATGCTCCTATGGAGGACAAAATTAGAAGAACGGTAAACTTTAAGAATTTAAGTGAAAAGGAAGCTAAAAAGCTTATAAAGGAAACCGACAAAAAACGTAGCATCAACTATAAATACTACACAGGCAGAACCTGGGGTGAGCGTGAAAACTACACAGTTATGCTTAATTCTACCGATTTAGGAATTGAAAAAACAGCTGATTTTATAGCTGAAATTTACAAAAAGGAAATCCAAAAATAATACCAAGAGCGTTGCATGAGCAACGCTCTTTTTTCTTTAAATTATTGATTTTGCTTATCCTCTGTGCTACAATATAAATAGAGGAGGTGGGCAAATGCGAATTACCAATAAAATGAGGAAAAAGGCTCTTGCCTCTATTGTTAAATACCTCGGGGCGGTTGGCACAGCAACCAGAAGCCAAATAATTGACGGTGCGCTTAACCATTATGGGCTTACCGCAAGTGAAATGGAGGATTTCTCTCCAAAAAGCAAAAACTCCGTCATCCGCAGTTATATAGGTACGGCTCTTAATGACTTGACAAACAAGAAGGACATCAGACGCATAGGAGAAACCTATTCTCTTGTCAAGGAGGAGCTTGTTATCATTCGCGAGGACGAGGTTGACGTAAAAATACGCGATATTTTAGAGACAAGTGCCAAGACAAAGGAAGAAATTTTCGTTGCGCTTGAAAAGCATTTTGGCACGCAGCAAACGGTGTCCTTCAAGGACGACTACAACCTACGCTCAATAGCCGGAAACGTGCTTTTCAATCTTGCCTTGAATGGTGAAATAGTTATAAGCAACGGCAAATATTCTAAAAAGAGCGACGATGACGAAATATACGATGCCCCTTTATCAGAAGAGGAATTTAAGCCTAAATTCTTCAAAAATCTTTGGCTTATGGGCGGTAAGTTTTTCGAGAGCTTTGTTGGAAATCTTTTGGAAAAATACTATACTCTTTCGGGTCAGATGGTTGTTTACTGCGATATAACCGGTGGCAGTGACGACGGTGGAATTGACATTATACTTGAAACAGTTGACTATCTCGGCTTTGGCGAAAAAATTGTTGCGCAAACAAAGTGCAGAGATAGGGCGCACGTTACCGAAAAAGAGGTGCGCGAGTTTTACGGCGCTATGAATGCAATAGGCGCTTCACGCGGTATTTACGTGACCACCACAGTTTTCCACGAAAGTGCGGAATATTTTCTTGATTCTGTCAGTGACCTTGTCGGAATTGACGGAGAAAAGCTATTTGAGCTTGTGAAAAAAACAAATTATGGAATTAAACGGTGTGAGGGTGGCTATACTTTCGATACTGCTATATTTACAAGGTGAGTTATGATTACAAAAAAGGTTGAAAAAATTTTTACAAGCATTGTTTACGCAAGAAGCGAGGAGTCCCCTGCTGTATTTCTCTTTTCATGCAAGGATTTTGAGAGGCTTAACCAAAAGAGCTTTGACGTTGAATCCTCTCTTGGACATACCTTAAAGGGATATTTTTACTACTATGATAATCCAATAAAATCAAAGCTTGTTGTTTTTGAGCACGGTATGTTTGGCGGACATCGCAGCTATATGCGTGAAATTGAGCTTCTTTGCAAGGAGGGCTATTTGGTTTACGCATATGACCATACGGGTTGTATGGAGTCGGGCGGTGACGGCACAGGTGGCTTTTCACAGTCGCTTCGCGACTCTAACGAGGTTATCTCCGCACTAAAAAAGATAAAAGAGCTTGACGGCTACGACATTTACGTTGTAGGACACAGTTGGGGCGGTTTTGCAACTCTTAACGTGCCAAGATTTCACCCCGATATTAAAAAGATAGTGGCAATTTCGGGCTTTTTGTCCCCGAAGGATATTATATATCAGCATCTTGGCGGACCTTTGCGTGTTTTCGCGAAAAAGATATATAAGGGCGAGGTTGAAAAAAACCCTGATTATATGGAAATTTCAGCGCTCGATTCTCTTAAAAGCGTGGAAACAAAAGCGCTTATTATTCACTCCCCTAACGACCATATGGTAAACTACAAAAAGAATTTTGTAAGGCTGCAAAAAGCTCTTTGTGGCAAGGAAAACGTTGAATTTTTAACAGTTGACGATGCGCGCCATAACCCAACCTACACACTTGAAGCGGTTAAGGAAAAGGATGTGTTCTTTAAAAAATTAAAGAAGGCGAACAAAAAGAAGCAGCTCTCGACCCGTGAGGGTGCAGAAGCATTCCGCGACCAATTCGACTGGTACAAAATAACGGAGCAAAGCAGCGAGGTTTGGGGCAAGATTTTTGAATTTTTAAAGAAATAAACAAAAACGGCAGAGGAAAATCCCTCTGCCGTTTTTATACTATTTTTTGTACCAGTAAAAATAATCATATGTATCATTTAAATACGTTGCGTTTATTGAAGCATTTGTTAAATCAACGTCAGTTCCGCTTGTTGCACCTGAGGTTTCGGTTACATACCAACCACTTGTGTTTTCAAACATTACACTTGTCAAGCTATCACAATACCTAAATACTGAATTTTCTATAATTGTTACACTTTCAGGTATTTTTACACTTTTCAAGCTTCTGCAATTAAAGAACGCGTGATCCCCTATACCTGTTACATTATTTCCAATGATTATATCTACCAAGCCAGTGCAAGTGGAAAACGCGTATTCTCCTATACTCGTTACACCGTTTCCAATAGTGGCGTTTTTCAAGCTTATGCAATCAGAGAACGCGTGATCTCCTATACTTGTTACACAATCAGGTATGGTTATATCAGTTAAGCTCTCACAATGTCCAAAAGCAGAGTATCCTATACTTGTTACATTATTTCCGATGATTATGTCTACCAAGCCGGTGCAAGCGGAAAACGCATTTTCTCCTATGCTCGTTACACCATTTCCAATAGTGATGTTTTTCAAGCTGCCGCAAGTAGCAAACGCACTATTTCCTATATTTGTTACGCTTTGGGGGATAGTAATATTTATTAAACTATCACAATTATAAAACGCATAATCCTTTATTTCAGTTACTGTATTCGGTATTACGAGGTTTGTTACAAGCTCATCGTTGACATACAAATTTTTAGCAATTTTTAACGGATTTGCTAAATCATTTTGAAACTCAATATTGCACCAAGCTTCTATGGAATCTATATATACTTCTGTCAAAGCGGAGCATAGGGAAAAGGCATTTTTATCTATCTTTGTAATACTGCTCGGTATTGTTAATTTCTTTAGATTAGTTGCGCCCTTAAAGCCACCCTCTTTAATTTGTGTAACAGCTTTTCCTCTATATGTTGATGGTATTTCAATTTCGCTAAACAATATCGCCTTATTTACACTGACTGCGTATGTGCCATCGCTGAGTGGATAATATTCAAAATCATCTTCTCCCTCTATTTCACCGAGGTTCTGGCTTGTACCATTTGTGTAATAAATTATTAATTCTCCATCAATAATTTCAAAGCTGTCAATCTCTTTTTCTCTGCCACAAGAGATTAAGACGAAACATAACGCCAAAATTGCTACTAAAATTAAAAGTATCTTTTTCATTTTTCTTCTCCTAAAATTAATTTAATAGACTCCGCCACTGACAAGGCTGTGTCATATGAGGTCATTGAGATAGAGCCCATTTTGCCCTCTGCAAGTTCTCCTGCTTTGCCGTTAATATATGCGCCAAGGCAGGTCATTTCAAACACGTTATCGGGCTTTTGACCGAGTAAGGCGGTTATAATGCCAGATAAGACGTCGCCCGAGCCAGCGGTTGCCATACCTGGGCATCCCGACGTTATAATTCTGACATTTTCACCATCAGTGACAATGGTGGACGTACCCTTTAAAAGCAAAGTTACGCCATTTTCTTTGGCATACGCTTTTGCATACTCTATCGGGTTTTCCGAAATTTCTTTTATTGTTTTGCCAGTCAGGCGCTCAAATTCTTTCAGGTGTGGGGTTAAGACCACCTTGCATTTTGTTTTTTTCAAAATTTCCTTATCCATTTTGGCAAGTGTATTTAATGCATCTGCGTCAAGAAGCACGGGGCTTGAATAGTTTTCTAAAACAAATTTTATCAGCTTTTCGTTGTCGCCATCTTGGTGTAAGCCCATACCGATGCCAACAGCCTTGACTCCGCCTAGGCACTTCTCTATTTCTTGCTTTTTGAATTTAATTTTTCCCTTTTTGTCACTCAGTGGGAAAAGTGTACTTTCGATAATGTATGGTAAAACCGCATCGGCAACGCTTTTCGGTGTTGCAATTTTGACAACACCTGCGCCTGCACGCATAGCGCTTGAAGCAACACTCGCAAGCTTTATAGCGCCAGAATATTCGTAGCTTCCGCCTATCAAGGCGATATAGCCATACGTACCCTTGTGGGTGTGATTTTCTCTTTTCGGGAGTGCTTTTTTTGCATCCTCATTTTCGTATAGATAATATGGTGTATCTATTGGCTCAATACCAATGTCGCAGTTTGTAAGAGCACCGATTTTATCCTTTGCCATATTTAAAAAATGACCGCTTTTATACGAGCCTATTGACACTGTTAAATCGCTTTTTATAACATCTGTGCCAAGACCGCTATCGCCATTTAAGCCACTGTTAATATCGACTGAAACGACGCAAGCGTCAGATTTGTTTATTTTTTCTATTACCTTTTTATAGTTGTCCCTCGGCTCACCCTTGAAGCCTGTGCCGAAAAGACAATCAACTATAATATCGGCTGAAAAATCCGTATTTTCTTCATAGAAGGAATAGCTGATGTTTTCTTCCTTGCATTTGTTAAAATAATACTCACCATCGGGTGAAAAGCGGTTTTCCATAAGTAAAAGGCTAACCCTGTGTCCGTTTTCCTTTAAAATAAGCGCCAAGGCGTAGCCGTCCCCTGCGTTATTGCCTGTGCCACACACAATTAGCGTAGTAGGTCTTTCAAAATTATCAAACGGAATGCTTTTGTATATCCCATCGGCGGCGCGATACATAAGCTCACGAGAGGGAACGCCTCCGTTTATTGTAGCTTCGTCGCTTGCACGCATATTTTGTACGCTTAAAACCTCTATCATACGCCCTCCTTATAGCAAAGGCAACCGCCAAAGCAACCGAACGTTTTCTGCTTATAACATTCCTTGCACTCGTCTTTTGACGGCAAGTGCACAAGCTTTGTATCTATCTCATAGAAGAAATGATTTTTTAAGTCACTGACGCTTTTGAAATCTGCAATTTTCACCTTATAATCGGACATGCCGAAGCAACGCGAGGCAGTTAGGTCGGGGTAAATATCTACAATCGGGGCGCAGACAGACGCCTCACCCATAAAGACACGTCTTTCGTGCTCGTTTAGGTAATCAAGGCTCGAAAGAAACTCTTTTTCCTCCTCGGTGTAAACGCACGTGGGAATTGCATTACAGTCGTAGCAAGGGGAAATGCCTATTTCCTTTAACTGACGGCAGAAGGAAAGGAGCGTTTTTTTCATACGGTTAAAGTAATTAAACGCACCCTCGCTTTTGTCCTTCGGGATAACCACGCTTAAGCGCACCTTTCTGAAGGAGTTTTCACGAAGGAGTGAAAGAATTCCCGAAAAATCTTGATTTTCTTTATAAATATTAACGCCTAGGGTTACCTTTGTTTCGTCCGTATAAAAAAGCAAGTCATTTATATTTTTTCTCATTTTTTCAAATGATTTTTTACCTATATCATCCGCCTCGTTTACATTTACCAAAAAAATTATTTTCGGGTGGATGTTTTCTTTTTTTATTTTATCAAGATATATGCCGTTTGTAAAAAGCGTAACTCTTCTTATTTCAGGCGTGCTTATTAAAATAGAAAGAAAATCGTTTATATTATCGTGAAGAAGTGGCTCACCGCCTATAAGCCCAATTTCGCCATCGTCCTTGGCAAAATCAAGCGCACTCATAAAACTGTCAAGCGAAATATCGTCCCTTTTAGACGAGGTATATTCGTGTGCAAAGCAGTATTTGCACGAAAGATTACATCTGTTTGTTAAAGCTATGTTCGCCATTTTGCCACCCTCAAAATTTTAATATATATTATTTTATCATATATACGCGCGTTTTTCAAGGAGATTTAGCCTTGATTTTTAGAACTGCATGTGCTACAATTATATTAGAACTTTAAAGGAGCAAGAATTATGATTTACACTATTGAAAACGACTTTTTAACCGTTCAAATTTCTTCCCTCGGGGCTGAGCTTCAGAGCGTAAAATCCACTGACGGATGTGAGTATTTATGGCAAGGTGACGAAAAATACTGGGGCGGACGCGCACCTATTATGTTCCCTATTTGCGGACGCTTTTTCGGTGGAAAATACACTTATCTTGGCAAAGAATATGAAATGGGCTCACACGGAATTGCAAGACACAGTGAATTTATGCTTAAAAGCCAAGAAAAATCAAAAATCACGCTTTCTCTTGTAGGAAACGAGGAAACGAAAAAAGCATACCCCTTTGATTTTATTTTCGACGTTACTTTTTCTTTAAAGGACAGCTCTATTTTGGTTGAATATAAGGTGACAAACACCGATGAAAAGGAGCTTATTTTTGGTCTTGGCGGACATCCTGCATTTAACGTTCCGCTTGAAAAAGGACTTGATTTTGAAGATTACAGGGTTGAGTTTGAAAAGGAATGTGAAGCATATAGGCTTATTTTTTCTCCAACCTGCTTCTGCACAAGAAACGACCAGCTGTATCTTGACAAAAAGACAAGGGCTATCAATTTGAAGCACGATTTGTTTGATGATGATGCTATCTTTCTATATAACACACCAAAGAAAATCACATTATGCTCCGACAAAGGAAGCAGAAGCGTGACAGTTAAATTTGACAATATGAAATATATCGGACTTTGGCACGCAACAAAGATGGATGCGCCTTACGTTTGCATTGAGCCCTGGTGCTCTTCTCCATCCGACGACGGAATAGTTGACGACCTTTTGACCAAAAAGGAAATGGTGCATTTGCCATCAAATTGCATACATAAAACAAAATACGAGATAATTATTAAATAAATTACGACAAAAAGCGCCCATTTTGGTGGGCGCTTTTCTTTTTCCTCTCATAAAATATTAATGAAAGAAGTTTAAAGTGAATTTTTCTGTCAATAATAATATCAAACGTAAAACCAAGTGGGAGTGAAAAATTTGAATATACGACGCGGAGATATTTTTTATGCCGATTTAAGCCCTGTCGTTGGCTCGGAGCAAGGCGGACTTCGCCCTGTTTTAATAGTCCAAAACGATGTTGGAAATAAATATAGCCCTACTGTTATTGCAGCGGCAATAACAAGCAAAATGTCAAAGGCAAAGCTGCCAACTCACATAGACGTTTTGGGAAATCAAGTCGGATTACTTAAGGACTCTGTCATTTTGCTTGAACAAATAAGAACTATTGATAAGGTGCGCCTAAAGGAAAAAATGGGACATCTTGATGAGGTAAAAATGAACGAGGTCAATAACGCCATAAACGTTTCATTTGGACTTACAGGTGGAATATAATTTAATAAAGCCTCCTTTTTAGGAGGTTTTTTATTTTTTTCTTGAATTAATTTTATTTATATGATAAAATGTTTTTAACTTATTTTTGATACGAGGTATAGCTATATGAAATGGGTTGAAAATTACAAGGTGAAGTTCCACGACACAAATTCAAACGAGGTTTTAAGTGCTTCACATATTTTAAAATTTATGCAGGAAACCGGTATGCTACATATGATTGGCTGTCGTCCATCCTACGAGGATTTATTAAAAGAAAACAAAGCCCTTATTTTAAGTAGCATAAGAGTAAATATATATTCCCCTATTTACGCATACGATGAAATCACCGTTAAAACCTGGGCGTGTGGCTCACGCGGTTATACCACCACCCGTTCCTTTGAAATTTACAAGGGAGATGAGATTGTTGCCGAGTCTAACTCTATTTGGGCGCTTGTTTCTGTCACCGAAAAGAAGCTACTCCGCGTTTCTGACGTTGATTTTTCAAACTTCGAGCCGGAAGAACCTCTAACGCTTGATAGTCCTGCAAAGGTTAGAATTCCAAACGAATTAAAATTAAGCTTAGTTGGCGAATATTCGGTTAGATATTCCGACATTGACCTAAACGGTCATATGAATAACACAAATTATCCGGATATGTTCTTTAACTGCATACCAAAGCCGGAGTCCAAGCTTATAAAAAGCTTTGCTATATCCTACGTAAACGAAGCAAAATGTGGCGATAACTTAAAAATCTATCTTGCAAAGAGCGATGGAAAATATTATATGCGTTCCGTACACGAAAACGGCATAGTAAACGCCGAAGCTGAATTTATAACGGAAAATTTCGACTAATTCAGCCAAAATTCTTCATTTTTAACAAAAATTTATCATATGCGCCCATCTTGACAAAGACGAGCGTTTATGTTATCATTTTTATGTAAGAAAAAATAAAAAGGAGTATTAATTATGGTAAAGACTATTTGCAAAAAGGTTTATGATACTGAAAATTCCGAAATCGTTAAAAAGTTTGTGAGCGGCTCCTTTGGTGACCCAAAGGGATATGAGGAAACTCTATACGTTACAAAGGAAGGCTTATACTTCATTTACGAAAACGGCGGAGCTGAATCAATTCATCCTGAGGAAAACATAAAAAGAATTGCTAAGACCGCTGTTAAGGATTGGATAAATAATCATTAATCTGCATTATTAAAGGGACACAATTGTGTCCCTTTTTTAATTTGTTATTAAATATCTCATCGCTTCGTCGTTGGCATAACACTCTCCATAGCTTATTTCAACATTATGCATTTTTTCTGGATTTGAAACAACGACTATACAAACGGGGTCAAAGCCCTCTTCCATTATTTTTTCAACCTCTGCCGTGGCTAAAAGCTCACCCTGTTTTACCCTATCACCTATCGCTACCTTCTTTTCAAAATATTTGCCGTCAAGCTCGACCGTATCAATACCGAGATGTATTAAAACATCAAGCCCGTCATCGGTCAAAATTGTATATGCGTGCCCTGTTTTATATACGTTTTCTATTTTTCCCGTAACCGGAGAATAAAACCTTTTTGAAGTTGGCAAAACGGCAAAGCCTTCTCCCATAACTCCGGATGAAAATACCTCATCCGAAACATCCTCAAGCTTTATTATTTCACCATCGCAAGGTGCATAAATTATATTTTTATTTAAATTTCTACTCATTTTTTACTCCTTTTAATTAGATGCACAAACCTTTCCTCTGACACCTAAAAGATACGGCACTGAAACTGACAGCTCATCTATGCCTATATCTAAAAGCTCCTGTGTTAGTGACAAATCCGCACCCATTTCTCCACATATACCAATCCATCCACCCTCCTCGTGAATTGCGTCTGATGCCATTTTTATTAGCCTGATTATCGCCTCGTGGTTTTCCTCGCATATCCCCGAAACTCTTGAGTTTTGTCTATCAGCTGCATAGGTATATTGTGACAAATCATTCGTTCCAACGGAGAAAAAGTCCACCTCCTTGGCTAAAATATCGCTGATTATTGCCGAGGCAGGCGTTTCTATCATAATGCCAATTTCAATTTTCGAATCAAAATTAATGCCTTTATTTTTCAGCTCCACCTCGCACGATTTAATAATTTCCTTGCATTTTAAAAGCTCACCATGAGTTGAAATCATAGGTATCATTATAGATATTCTTCCATATGCAGAGGCACGCAAAATTGCTCTTATTTGTGTTTTAAATATTTCTTGTCTATCAAGGCAAAGCCTTATACCTCTGTATCCAAGAGCAGGGTTCTCTTCCCTTTCTAAATTCAAATACGTCGCTTGCTTATCTGCACCTATATCAAGTGTACGGATAACTACACGCTTGCCTTGCATTTTTTCAGCTATCATTTTATAGGCAATAAAAAGCTCCTCCTCACTTGGCAAATTGTTTCTCGCCAAATACATAAACTCACTTCTTAAAAGTCCTATTCCCTCTGCTCCATTTGATATTGCCCCGTCCACCTCGCTAGCCTCTCCTATGTTGGCATAAATGAGAATTTTTTTACCACTTTTGGTAACCGCAGGGCGGTGCATAATTGAGCGCAAATACCTTTCGTGCTCTCTTGCCAGCTTGTTTTCCTTTGCCTTGGCGTTTTTATATTCCCAAACGTCTATTTCCTTTGGCCTTATTGTTATTCTGCCTCTAATTCCGTCTAAAAGCGCAAGCTCACCATCATAGTTTTTAGAAATTTCTCCAACTCCTACAATAGCAGGAATTCCCATTGCCTTTGCCAAAATAGACGTATGTGACGTTGCGCTACCCTCAAACGTCACAAAGCCGAGAATTTTAGATTTATCAAGCTTGACAGTTTCGCTGGGGGATAGATCTGGTGCTACCAAAATATAAGGCTCACTATCTTCCTCTTTTTTATCATTTTTTGCTTGGAGAGTGTCTATAATCCCTTGGCAAATATCCTTTATATCTGTGGCGCGGGCAGACAAATATTCATCTCCCAGCGCGCGCAAAACGTTTGAATATTTTTCTCCGCTTTTCTCCACCGCCTCCTCACTTGAAAGCCCTGTTTTTATGAGTGAAAGAACAGAATCAACAAAATCCTCATCCTCTAAAAGCATAGCGTGAATTTCAAAAATCTGTGCCTCGCCCTCTCCTATTGTGCTTCTTGCCCGTTTGGCTATCTCCTTGGTCTTATTTACAGTTTCCTCAAGAGCCAACAAAAAGCGTTGTCTTTCCTCATTTGGCGAGCTACGTGCTTTAAAATCATAATTGTACGTTGAATTTAAAAATTTAATTTTGCCATATGCTTGACCATTTGTAACACCGATTCCCAAAAAAACGTTTCCAGTTGCATCATCAATGCTCATTTTGCCCTCCAAGCTTTTCAAAGCAAATTTTTTTCATTTCCTCAAGTGCTTTTTCTTCATCCTCTCCCGATATATGGAAGTGTAGCTCCTTACCCGAAACCGCACCAAGCGACATAAGGGACAGGAGTCGTTTGGCATCAGCCTCTCTTTCGTCACTACGTACTGTTATTTTTGAAGAAAACTCCTTTGCTTTGGCTGAAATTGCGCCTGCAGGTCTTGCATGAAGTCCGTTTTTATCAAGTATTTTAAATACAAATTCTTTCATTTTCTAATTTCCTTTTCGTTTGATATTATTATTTTTGCAACGAAAAGCAAATTTATACAAAAAGAGCCTTGTAAAAACAAGACTCTTTTATTATTTAATTTAGCTTACTCGCATCATATCATTATAGTCAGCAAGCTCTTTAACCTCTTTATAGGATACTCCGCTCGGGTTATTTACAATTTCATTATCCTGAATATAAGAAATTTTACCTTCTTCAATTATGTAAACACACATAATAAATTCAAGCTCTTTTTGTAAATCCTTAAGGTTAGCAACCTTTAAGGTGTATGAAGCAATACCATTGCTTGCGTTTGCCTTTATCTTGTAAACGCCACTTTCAGCTGTGCCGCCAGATTTAAGCGGTGTCTTATCACCAAGCATCTTTTTTGCTGCAAATATTGTTCCATATTCAAACTTATTACCATACGTATTTGAATATTCCTTAAATACCTCTACGTTTAATATGTATCTTACAGTCATAGAGCCATCGCCCGAGCTGTCCTCGCAAACGGAATATCCAACGGATCTAACTAAAGGATCGCAAGTCTTTGCTGTTGATGCTATTAGCTCCTTGCACATTGTGCATTCCTTTGCGTATGTTCCGCTCTTTGTATAGCCGTTTGAATATCTAATTACTGTGCCGACAGACGGGTTATGGGCAATTGTATTAATTGATTTGTCCGTATAGTCTTTTCCTGTCTCTCCCGTTTCGCTTGTGTATTTGTTTTTGTACACTGTCGTCTTGGTTCCATCATTTTCGCCACAAGGACAGTTAGTTGTGTACTTATAGTAACCGAGTTCTGTGCAGGTTGGAGCTTTATAGTTCTCATCATACGCGTGCTTAACATTTTTAATTATTGTATATGTGGACTCTGAAAATCCCTTTGTTATTTCAGCTTTTGTATAAACAGTTATATTATTATTCTTTTCAAAGGTTTTTTCTCCAAGTGAAAGACTTGATGAGTGGTGATATACTGCACATCCATCCTTCACGGAAGAAAATTCTCCATCTACAAGTGAGGTGATATCCATAAGAATTATCTTATCTAAATCAGGCATAGATGTAAATGTCTTTTTGTCTATAGTCTTGATGCCTCTACCGATATAAAGCGTTTCAACCCTTGCCTCGGCAAAAGCGCCCTCACCTATAAATCTACAGGTTGAGTTATCTACCAATGATAGATTCTTGATTCCCGTTCCCTTAAATGAAGACGCACCAAAAACATATTCGGAAAGTCCACATAAAATAAGCTCTTGCAAATTAGTCTTGCCACTAAACGCATTATCACTAAAGGTAATCTTTGACTTTGTTTTGTCTGATTTAATTAATTTCAAGCTATCGGGGGCGCAATTTGCTAAAAATTTTACATGTGTAACACTTCTTAATTCGATTGATTCAAGAGCTGTAAGCTTTGCAATCGAAACAACCTCTAAATCAACCTGCGCATCAAAAACAAGCTTTTTAAGAGCGCTGTTTTCACTTGAAATATTCAAGCCCTTAATGCCGGCAGGAATGATTATTTCTTCTACCTGAGAAGAGGTATATGTCGTTTTATCCAGCGTGAAATCTTTAATACCCGTTATCACGTGGTTGGAATCTATATTAAATAAATCCTTTACCTTAACGTTTAGCGCTTTCTTTTCTCCATTAACGACAACAAGAATTTGTACTATTTCATCGCCAGGATCAAACATAAAAAACTCGTAGTCCGCGCAAGCACAGGCAGTACAGATCTTTATCATCATACCTCTTGACGTTGGAGTTGGATTTATCGTTTTTACTTCGCTATCAAAAGTATGTGTAGCTTTTGGGATACCATAGGAAATATAATGAACTGCTCCACAGGTTCCACACTTATAAACCTCTTGTGTTGCATGAGCACAGTTGGCATCATATTTCGCGCTTGTAAATTTATTTGCGCTGTTGCAAGCCGATTTTAGTATGGTTGTATATGTTTTTCCGTTAGCACCCCATTTTGTATAGCTCTTGCATCCACTGTACAAATACGATTTAATATCCGCATAGTCACTAGCCTTTGCAAATAATAGCGAACCGCCTGAAACACTGTAGGAATTTTCTTCCTTTATGAATGACACACCGCTGTTAGTTGTAACGATAGTACCACCGTAAATCATAACGCTAGCGGTATTTTGTGTTGAGCCCTTAACCAAAAGCTCACCGTTTAACGTAAGAAATGCAGGAGAATAAATTCTAATAGATGCTATTCTGTTCGAATCACCCGTTACCTCTAAAACGTTTTTACAATTTACTGTACCATAAATTGAAACCTCGGGATAACCGTTGCTGAAATTTGATGAAGAATCCTTAGCAAGTGTTGCGTTCGGTGCGTCAACGTATACGCCTGCGCCTACTTGTAAAACATTAAAATAACCGTTTTCCGAATGACTATTAAGACGAACGAGCGATTTTGTTCCCTCGTATTTCACGGTACCGGTACCATAGAGTCTTGTACCAAATCGCTCTCCTCCAAGTGCACCGTCAAGGTCCTTACCTATTGTGAGCGTTTGACCATTCAAAACAATGTTCATTACAGCGCCGAGAGTTGTTTTGTGTTCAAGCGGCTTTGTAATGGTGATATCCTCTAAAAGTCTTACCGTAATACCGTTTTCCGGCATATTTTTAAAGTCGTCCGTAGTCAAATGACTATCGTTAAATTTAGTGCAATAATCTACTAGCTCTTCAAACGAAGAAACATCATATGCCAAAACAGGAGTCAAGGTTGTGCTTTCATAAAAAACAACCTTCGAGCCTGCCTCATATGCTTGACCATCAGCGGAAACCCAAATGTATGAATATCCCATTTCAGCGGTTTTGTCTTCTGGGAAATCGCCCGCCTTTTCCAAATTAAAGGCAACTCCACCCTTTGCGTTAACCGTGCCATAGGAGTGGTTTAATCCTACCGAAGTGTTATATGTAACAGTTATCGCCTCATCCTTCAAAGCGAATGCACTTGTCGCAAAAAGAACGGCAAACAAAAATGCAAATGCAAGGACAAAAAGCAATTTTTTCTTATTTATACGCATATGATACCTCATAAAATATAGTCTTACAGAATAATTATATCATTATATTATACATTTGTCAATATGGTAAAGTGCCTAATTTTGTGCACTCTACACAATTTACACCCCGGCTATAAAAAATAGAGGCGCTGACAAAAGTCAACACCTCTTTCGCTTTATGTTTTTGAATATCAATAATATCGTGCACTTATTGCGCTGCTTCTACGATTATTGAGAAGTCCTTTGCCTTAAGTGAAGCTCCACCGATAAGACCGCCGTCAACGTTTTCCTTTGCAAGAAGCTCCTTTGCATTTGCCGCATTCATTGATCCGCCGTACTGGATAATGATTTTTTCAGCAGCATCAGCACCATAAAGACTCTTAACAGTATTACGGATAACTCCGCAGGTTTCGTCAGCCTGCTCTGGAGTTGCTGTTAAACCTGTGCCGATAGCCCAAACAGGCTCGTAAGCGATGATAACCTGTGCAAGCTCTTCTTCAGTAATATCCTTAAGTGCGAGCTTTGTTTGCATAGAAACAACCTCGTCAGTGATTCCGTTAAGTCTTTCATCCTTAACCTCACCAAGGCAAAGAAGAACCTTCATGCCAGCCTTAATAGCTGCCTTTGTGCGAAGATTTACAGTTGCGTCTGTTTCACCGAAATATTGTCTTCTTTCGCTGTGACCAACGATAACATATTCAATTCCACACTCCTTAAGCATAGAAGCGGAGATTTCGCCTGTGAATGCACCCTTTTCCTCAAAGTGAACGTTTTCTGCACCGATTTTGATGTTAGAGCCGGCAGCTGCCTCTTGTGCTGCGTAGATGTCAACAAATGGTACGCAGAAAATAATATCGCAATTATCCATACCCGCAACAAGTGGCTTTGTTTCTTCAATTAAAGCCTTTGCTTGTGATGGTGTCATATTCATTTTCCAGTTTCCTGCAATTACTTTTCTTCTCATTGTTTTTCTCCTTAATATTTAAATTCGCTCATATGAACAAATGTTCAAATATGATTTTTTCTCCAATAAAACCATTATAAAATGTCCGCAAACCCTTGTAGTTATTGGACTTTTCACCATTTTACGCTTAAAAGCCAAACGCTTTTTGGCGTTCGGCTTTATATGCAAAATATTAATTATTCCTTGTCCATAAGGCAAGCAATGCCAGGAAGCTCAAGTCCCTCAAGGAACTCAAGTGATGCACCACCACCTGTTGAAATGTGAGTCATCTTATCAGCAAAGCCAAGCTTTTCTACAGCTGCAGCTGAGTCACCACCACCAATGATTGAGATAGCACCGCTTTCAGCAACTGCATTAGCTACACACTCTGTACCAGCTGCAAAGTTCTTCCACTCGGAAACGCCCATTGGGCCATTCCATACAACTGTGCCTGCACCCTTGATAGCATTAGCAAAGAGCTCTTGTGTCTTAGGACCGATGTCAAGACCCATCCAGCCATCAGGAATTTCATTTGAGTTACAGAACATTGTTTCTGTATTCTCATTATATTCCTTACCAAGCTTGTTATCAACAGGGATTAAGAACTTAACGCCCTTAGCCTCTGCCTTCGCCATCATTTCACGAGCGAGCTCAACCTTGTCGTCCTCGCAAAGTGATGTACCAACACTGTATCCAAGTGCCTTGAAGAATGTGTAAGCCATACCGCCACCGATGATAAGTGTGTCAACCTTTTCGATAAGATTGTTGATAACTCCGATTTTATCTGATACCTTTGCGCCACCAAGAATAGCAACGAATGGTCTTTTTGGATCAGCAAGAGCCTTACCCATAATGCCGATTTCCTTTTGAATGAGGTAACCGCAAACTGCAGGGAGGTAATCTGCAACGCCTGCTGTTGTTGCGTGTGCACGGTGTGCTGTACCGAATGCATCGTTTACATATACATCAGCATATGCAGCGAGCTCTTTTGCAAATTCAGGATTGTTCTTTGTTTCTCTTGCGTCGAAACGAACGTTTTCAAGAAGAACAGCCTTACCGTTTTCAAGAGCGGCAACCTTAGCCTTTGCATCCTCTCCTACGATGTCTTCAGCGAAAGTAACTACTCCGCCAAGAAGCTCGTTAAGTCTATCTGCAACCGGCTTTAATGTAAACTTTTGCTTGTCGCCAAGTGCTTTCTTAAGTAGGTCAGCAGTAGCCTGTGCTCTTTCTGCCTCAGGAAGCTCCTCAACCTTTTTCTTTTCTTTCTTTGTAAGACCGAAGCCTTCAGTCAAAATGCTGTGTGGCTTACCCATATGTGAGCAAAGCACAACCTTTGCACCCTTATCAAGAAGATACTTGATTGTTGGAAGTGCACCGATAATTCTCTTGTCGCTTGTGATAACGCCATCCTTGAGAGGAACGTTAAAGTCGCATCTTACGAGGACTCTTTTTCCTTCAACATTAACGTCTTCAATAGTTTTCTTGTTGTAGGTCATTTTTATATTCTCCTATTTTAAATTATTAACAAATCAAATGAAAAAATCTTTTCCAAAATTTTTTCGCAAATATTATAACACATATATTTTAAATTATCAATAGTTTTTTATTTAATTATGAAATAATACACTAAAAGAATAATTCCTAATATGATTCTATACCAGCCAAAGGACTCAAATGTGTGCTTTTTAACAAAGCTCATAAGAAATTTAATAACGCCAAGCGATACCAAAAACGCAGTTAAGGTTCCAACGTAAATAATTAAAATTTCGGTTGCAGTCAAAGAAATACCATCTATTAAAATTGCTTTTACGGTTTTTAAGAGTGTTGCTCCTGCCATTACTGGTATTGCAAGGAAGAAAGAAAATTCAGCCGCGGCAGTTCTTGATACTCCCACCAAGGATGCACCGAGGATTGTCGAACCTGAGCGCGACGTTCCCGGAATTAAAGAAAGTACCTGAAAGCATCCTATTTTAAACGATGTTTTTTTATCAAGCTGATTTACGCTTGTATATCTAAATCGCTTCTTTTTATTAATTCTTTCAACGACAATGAAGGCTATACCATAAGCTATTAGCATTATTGCCACTACAACAAAATTGTAGAATTTGCTTTCCAGCCAATCGTCAAGCAAAACCCCAATTACAGCAGCAGGTAAAACCGCGATTATAACCTTAACCCAAAGAGATACCGTTTCAGGCTTAAATGCGACACGTCCCCCGACTTTTTTTAGTGGATTAAGCTTTTCAAAGAATAAAATAACAACAGCAAGGATAGAGCCAAGCTGGGTAATCACCTCAAAAAGCTCCCAGGCACCATTGCTTATATTCAAATTGACAAACTCGTTGGCAATAATCATATGACCCGTGCTTGAAACAGGCAGCCATTCGGTTATTCCTTGGACTATTCCAATAAATATAGCCTTTAATATTTCAAGAAAAAGCATTGCATTTTATCCTTTCGAACTAGTATTTTCTTGACCCTGTGTGCGATTTTACACTTAATTTTCAGACGAGCGCACAATGTCACCCGCTTTAACCGCATACGGAACCTTCATCATAAATTCCATGGATGGGTGTGGGGCGGACTCTATTTTATCTCCGTTTGGCAAACGCAAATCGGTTGCCACGAATTTTTTTCCAACCTCACCCGGGGTGATAATTTCACAAACATCGCCCTCTTTAATTTTGTTTCTTTGAGTGAAATTCGTCCACTCCCCCTCACTTTTGCCTGTCGCAACGCATAAATATGCTTTTTCACGAAGGTATCCGTTTTGAGTTACAGTTTGAGGGTTATCCATAGGATTATCATAGTAAAATCCCGTTGCATACTCTCTGTGGCTAACACTCTCTAATTCTCTTAGCCAAAGTGGATTATATTGATACTCCTCGGGGTTTTTTAGGTATTCATTGATTGCCATTTTGTATGTGTTAGCGCAAATTGCTGTATAATATGCGCTCTTCATTCTGCCCTCAATCTTAAAGCTATCAATGCCACTTTCCATAAGGTCCTCTATATGCTCAATCATGCACATATCCTTTGAGGACATCACAAATGAGCCCTCTTTATATTCTTCAATATTGAGTGCATCATCAAGACGTTTTTCCTCGGCAAACGCAAGTGGAAACGCATTTTTGTAATTCCAGCGACAGGGCTGTGCACAAGCGCCACGGTTTGCATCTCTGCCCGTGTAATAATTAGAAAGCAGACATCTACCACTATAAGATATGCACATTGAGCCGTGAATAAAACATTCAAGCTCCAAGCTTTTCGGGGTATTTCTTCTTATCTCGTTTATTTCCTCTAGCGAAAGCTCACGTGCAAGAACAACACGCTTTGCGCCTAATTTATGCCACGCGTTTGCCGTATCTGCAGAAACCACGCTTGCTTGCGTGGAAATATGGATTTCCATACTCGGAATTGTTTCCTTTGCAAGCATAAAAACGCCAAGGTCAGAAATAATAAGCGCGTCAACGCCTATTCTTTGATACTCCAAAAGATATTTTTTGAGTCTATTATATTCATTTGTATGAGGCATTGTGTTTACCGTAACGTACAGCTTAACACCGCGCTCGTGCGCGTATTTAGTAGCTTCCTCAAGCTCCTCAAGTGTAAAGTTATCAGCTGCTGCGCGCATACCAAACATATCAGATGCGAGATAAACGGCATCCGCGCCATATAAAATAGCCGCCTTCATTTTTTCAAAGTTGCCGGCTGGACAAAGTAGTTCTTTCATCGTTTTCCCCGTCTTTTTAAGATTCGCATACATAATTATTTTAACATACATTATTATTTATGTCAATAAAAAAGCAAACTCCCGAGGGAGTTTGCTTTTGATATTTTTAATTACATTGATACAAGGATGAAGCGGAGTCCGAAGAGAACCGCAATAATTGTAACAACGATATCGTTCTTTCTGTATTTTCCTGTGAAAAGTCTGATAAGAACATATGAAATAGCACCAACAGCGATACCGTTTGAAATTGAGTACGTAAGCGGCATCATAATGAGCGCTAAGAATGCAGGAATTGCACTTGTGATATCTTCCATATCAACCTTTGCAAAGCCCTTAAGCATGAGCACGCCGATGTATATAAGTGCGGGTGCGGTTGCGCAAGCAGGAATAATAGTAGCGATAGGCGTCAAGAATAAGCATACAAAGAAGCATCCTGCCGTAATAAGTGAAGCAAATCCTGTGCGTCCTCCTACGCCAACGCCCGCGCTTGATTCAACGAAGGTCGTACATGTTGATGTACCAAGAACAGCACCGGTAAGTGTTGCTATCGAGTCGGAATTCATTGATTGTCTCATATTTATTGGGTTGCCGTTTTTGTCAAGCATATCAGCCTGTGAAGCTGCACCATAAAGAGTTCCAATAGTATCAAACATATCAACAAGGCAGAATGTGATTGTAAGTGAAATTACATTAAACAGCGTTGGCCAAGTAAATTGCCCACCTGTTGTAAAGAGAGTCTTAAATCCCCTAAATGCTCCGAACAAGCCTTCTGTTCCAAATGCAGCAAAGGAATCCGGTATTGTTTTAACTGCCTCTGCAAATGACAAATCAGGTGGTTGCCATGTAACGAGATAATAAAGAACGGTTGAGCCAAGAATCGTAATGATAACAGAGCCTTTTACCTTGAGCTTGGATAAGACACCCATTATAACAAGACCTAGTATTACTATTACAACAGGCGCAATCAATCTCCATGCATCAAGTCCTGTTATTTGTCTATCAAGAATGTCCGCAAGCGCCTTACCATCAGTTATCTTTTGGAAATAACTTTCATATGCACCATATACAGCGTCAGACACCTTGCCATCACCATAATTTGTAACCATATCACCAACTGTACCCTTGGTTACACCAATAATACCGCTAAAATCAAATAACTGAACGATTGTAAATTTATTCTTTTGAATAATTCCAACATTTTGGAAGCCAAGGAAAGCAATAAACAAGCCGATACCGGCAGGAATAGCCTTCTTTAGATTTTCAGGAAGAGCCTTTGCAATATACGTTCTCAAGCCTGTCAATGAAAGGATCATAAACAAAAGACCTGATATAAGAATTACAGCAAGTCCCTCTCGATATCCTTTAATTACGTTACCCGTAGTTAATTCAGGCACGATAAACGACACAAAGAAGAACGAGTTAAGTCCCATACCACATGCTTGTGCAAATGGCAGTTTTGCGTAAAATGCGTATAAAAGCGTTCCTATCACGGCAACTAAAATAGATGCAACGTAAACCGCATACCAAATGGTATCAAAATCGCCACCATAGTTAAAGCCAACTATTTGGTCGGGGTTTGTTACCACTATGTACGCCATAGCGAAGAACGTCGTAAGACCTGCAATTATTTCGGTCTTAAAGGTTGAGCCGCGTTCCGAAATCATAAAGTACTTATCAAGCTTCTGCTTAAATGGTACTTTTTGCTTCGGACTCTTTTGTTTAGTGTCCATATTTTTTCTCCTTCCAAGCCAGAAAATTATTGTTTACTCCGGCTCTTAATAATATTGTAACATATTATTAACGGCTTTTCAATGCGTTTTGGGAATTGAATCGACAAAATTTTGCATTTCTCTTACGGTTTTTAATTTTGTTGCCTCTTTTATTATCTCATCTTGCTTTTCGTTACTCATTTTCAAAAACGTGCTCATCGACTGAGTATTATGTGCTAACGCCATTTGAAACGTCAATGGCATCTTATTATCGCTCTCCATTTTGCCCTCGCTTCAACTTGATACTGCTTATATTTTTATCATATGCCTATATAATTATATGTGGCAATTTTTTCTCCTCTTGACAAATTTGTTTTTTTCTATTATAATACTATCGAACTAGGTTGGACGGTTGCGCGCTATCACGCCGAAAGGTATTAGTGTGAGGAAAGTCCGTGCTTCGCAGGGCAGAATAGCTGATAACGTCAGCCGGAGGTGACTCCCGGGAAAGTGCAACAGAAAACTACCGCCTCACAAGAGGTAAGGATGAAAACGCGAGGTAAGAGCTCACGATATTCTATGGTAACATAGAGTAGGTGTAAACCCTATTTGAAGCAACACCGCATATGGAAATTTTATTTGCCCGATAAGGCTTTTTAGCCGTTTCCATGGGTGGCATGCATTTTTTTGCAGAGCCTTGTGGTGACACAAGGCAAAGATAGATGACCGTCGAATACAGAACACGGCTTATAGATCTAGTTCATTTATATACGGAACCACTCAGCCTAAAGCTGGGTGGTTTCTTCTTGCATGAAAAAGCAAAAAAGCTTTCACTTTTGAAGTGAAAGCTTTTTCTTTATTATTCGTTTGGTAAAGAGTTATACGTAACCTTTTGTGCATACTCGCTTGTACCTGCGTCATTGATATAAGTAACTTCTCCATTTAAGACAAAATATCCGGAAATATGAAGAGCTGTATCATAGTTATTCTCGCCAATACCCGTGAGCTTGATTTTGATATTTGTGAAATCCTTTTCGCCAAACTTGATCTCTAATACGCCTGACTTCAACGCGCCATCACTATCGAAGAGCTTGTCGTTCGTCTCGTCGTCATCAATGTCTGCGATTGCAACAACAACACCATAAGCGGTTGATACGCTATCACCAATCTGCTGTAGATATGCTTCATAAGTTGCAATTGCGTCGTTGTTTACTGAAAAATCGAAGTGTATTCCGTTTGAGGTTGTATCCTTTGAATATCCCTTTGTAACGAAAAGCGAAGGAATTTCTACATCGTCTATGAGCATGCAACCGTCATTTGCGCAAGTTACTCTCTTAACACCTGCTTTTGTATAACCATTTAGGTAAAGCAGCTTTGCATCGTTAAGAACGTGCTCTATACCTTTTGAGAACATAAAGTCGCAACAGTAGCAAAAGTTTGAAGCGGTGCAGTCGTCATCCAAAATTGCGTTATAAGTAGGAAAGTCGAATGAGAGGCTTGATTGAGCATATTCAACAAAAGAAATGCTCTCTTCTACACCTTCCGATGCAGGTGTATATTTAAGGTTAAATGCCTTAAACGTATGATTGCCGTTTTCATCGATTACACAGTAGTTGAAATAACCCTTATTGTTTTTAGCATAGCGAGTATATGTTGCAACTCTCTCTGTTGTTGTATCAATAGACGCAATATAATGCTCATACGTTTCCTTACTATCAAAGAAATAGTCAACAACGTCAGTGCCATAACCATTTTGGTTTTCAAGTCCGTCTATTCCATCATACGCATTTACGTATCCGCGGAAAACGAAGGTACAGTGGTTCTTTCCGCCCCAATACCAAGCGTTTGCTATCCATAAGGATCCTGTCAACGTTTTTGCCGTGTTCGCCGTTTCGCCGCCAACAACTACGAAATTATATTTTTCGCCGGGTTGAGCTGTGCCTTGACCACGTAGCTTTTGCGGAGATAAAGCGTTTGTTTGATCAGCACGAACCACGATGGTTTTTGCAAGAGCCGCATTATCAAATGCGCTACTCGACACCGACGTAGCACCGGTAATATCAAATACATCTAAATAAAGCTGACGGTTAAATTTATGACCGCTTTGGAACGCATGCGGGTTGTATGCCATACAGCTTGCTTCGTAAGTGGTAATTCTATCAAATGGGAATTCAATTACATTTTCCACGTTAAAATCCATATGATAAAAGCATTCTTGAGTCAAAGTAGTTACCTTGGTGGTTTTCCAAATGAATTCTCTTACGTTACCAACCCCCTCGCCGTTTTCATCAGTGCTGTTGTCTGCTGTAAAGCCTACGTTTCTAAATGAGAATTTTCCGATCGTTTCAACACCGCTTCCAACATACACATATCTCATTGCACGACAGCTATCAAACGCATTATCTGGAATTGCTGTTACAGTATCCGGAATAACAACGGTATCAAGAATCCTGTTATTTACATTCTGAGCGCCTACTGCACTAAATGAAGTAACTGTATAGGTTACATCACCGTAAGTTACAGTTGAAGGTAAGCAAAATACCTTGCCGAGTGTTTCATCAGTTTTGTTAGCCCATGCTGTTGCCTTGGCAGTATTTGTTTCAGTATCAAGAACGAAAGTGAATCCTGCGCTTGGCTTTGGAATTTCTCTGTCAAGTCCTTCAATTACACAGTCGCCAAGGGTAATATCATCTGTGCCGTCAACAACAGTGATTTGTTCAGCACAAACAGCAACTGCCATTACTAAAAGTAATGAAACCGCAATTATCATTGCTAAAAATAATTTTTTCATTGTTTTCTCCTTAATATAACGCACATAGCGATTTTTATACACCAATATTAACACATATGTGGAAAACTGTCAAGTTGAACAAAAAAAAAAAAAAACAGATGCTTTTTTGTGAATATTGCACAAAAAATATCAAATATTAGAATAATAAAAGGATTTTACAAAGAAAATTTTGGATATTTTTAACAAACAAACAGAATATGTGAATTTTTTGTAAATTCAACATTTTTTAGGGATTCCATCACTCCAGAATGACAAACGGCGGTATTGAATCACTCGTTGATGTTCGGGACCAAAAATGCAAGCAAATCACAGTAGCATTAAATAAAAGCCTCTGCCATAATGCGTGATGTCCTTAACGGAGAATTTGAAAAACATCGGTAAGTGCGAGCATCGCATTTGACTAGTCAAACGCAAATGGGCTAAGCCCAAACCCATATACAAACAGAAAGAGCAAACACACAAGACGAAAAATCCTGTATGTCTGCTCTTTTTTTCTGTTAGTTTAATGAAATCGTGGTTGCACCACGATGAAATCTTCGCTCTGCTCAGATGAAATCCAAGGTAAAGCCTTGGATGAAATCAAATCCGTCAAATTACAACCCTGCGAAGCAGGATTTCACCGCGAAAGCGATTTCTTCCACTGAAAGTGGATTTCTCCCGTCGAAGACGGATTTGACTGCGTGATACTCCGATAAGAGTATCACGCTAAAAGGCGGAGCTCTTACTATTATTCTTGTTCATAGGTTAAGATTTTTTTAAGAGCGTCGAACTCGTTGTCCAAGTTTTTATCAAACATGGCGGGCTTGCAAATTGCGATTATGGTATCGTTTGGCAAAAACGCAAGGTCCTTGTTTAACATACCAAACTTTGTTTGCTTTAGATATATACCGCAGTCTCCATATGAAATATCCTTGTATTTTTCTGCGTCCTCTACCAAAATTTCTTCAAGCGTGCAGAAATTATTTTTTAGTTTATCATATAGCTCCTTGTCAATTAGAACAAGATTATATTCGCTCATTCTTAACGAGTTTGAAACAGGTGTTATATCGTCATCGGAATATATCTTTGATTCGTCGAACTCAAAATTTCCATCTTTACTGCTTTCTCTATCGGCATCCTTCTTTTCTTCAGCAGTTCTATACCTGTTTTGAGTCAGCGTCACCTCTATCTCACCATCGCCGTCGTAATCGTCGATTAAATTCTCAAAGGCTCTTGTAATTTTGTGATACTCGCTGCTTTTAATTTCAAAGGGTCCGTTATAGGATATTCTTAAATCAGGTCTATCCTTAAATATAATAGTGCACAAAAGAGCTATTGCCAAAATTATAAAAAATGCTGATATAATAACCGCCCATTTATGCTTATACCAAAGGTTTGAAAAGAAATTGCCCTTCTTTATTTCCACCTCTGTATCGTGAATTTTATCATCGTTTTCTATGCCTAAAAGACGCAGACGTCTTGCGGCATTAGATTCAAATTCAGGCGTAGGAGTGTCTAAATTTTGATTATTTTTGTTTTCTTCCATTACTTTAAAGCAAGCTCCTTCTTCTCTATTTCTTTTTCACTTTTTTCCTTCTTTTCCTTTGGAATCGGCAAATTCCATTTGAATTTAAATGCGAGCATTCTTATAACGATTATAATTAAAATCGCTATAATTGACGATAAGATTTCCGGCATTTTATCATATGTAAGTGCCAAAAAGCAAGATGCTATTATAACAGGGATTAAATAAATGTGCTTTCTAAACACAGATGGAATTTCTGCCGCACATATATCTCTTAATATGCCACCGCCTGCACCTGTTATACATCCCGCAAACACGAGAAGCACAAATCCTGTTTTGCCAAACTCTATTGCGCCCTCCATACCCAAAACTACAAACGAGGCAAGACCAAGCGCATCTGTAAATTCAATTATAAAGCTATGCTGATGTCTGCGCATAAAGCTTCCTATAGGCGCAATAAAGCCCAAAAGATAGCATACTATACAGGTAAGGGCACAAACAAGTGCAAGATAATGATATTCACGATTTACGAGTAAATTTGGCGGCACTCTTCCTATAACCATATCTCTAATAAATCCACCGCCAAAGCACGTTAGAAGTGAGAAAACCAACGCACCTATTATATCTGTGCGCTTATGAACGGCGTATATTGTTGCTGATATAGCAAACGAAACCGCGCCAACATATTGTAAGGCTATTAAAAACGCGTCCACGCTTTACTCCTTGAAATTTAAATTTTGTGTATTAAAAGTCCACTGCGAAGCTTTGGCTCAAACCAAGTGGATTTCGGTGGCATAACGTCACCGTCGTCAGCCACTGCCATTAAATCATTAAGAGAGGTTGGGTACATAGAAATTGCGAGCTTACAATCCTCTTGGCAGCGTTTTTCAAGATATTTAAGTCCTCTTATACCGCCTGCAAAATCAATACGCTTATCGGTTCTTGGATCTTCTATACCAAAAATTGCCGATAGCACGTTCTTTTGTAAAATAGCACAGTCAAGACGGTCAACCGCCTTTTGCGCCTCGCAAAGCTCCTTATAAAACTCAAGCTTATACCATTTGCCGTCTGCATAAATTCCAACTGTGTGCTTGCTTTCTGGGCGATATTGTCCTTCACCCTTATATTCTGTAATCTTACCAACCTTATTTTGAAGTGTGGTGAGAAGCTCCTCTACTGTATAGCCGTTTAAATCCTTTAAAAGTCTATTGTAGTCAAGAATTTTAAGGGTAGATGATGGGAAAATAACGGATAAAAAGTAGTTGAATTCTTCATTTCCTGTATAATTAGGGTTTTCCGCCCTTCTCTTTGTGCCAACCTTAACAGCAGAAGCGCATCTATGGTGCCCATCAGCAATATAAAGTGCGTCAAGAGAAGCAAATGCGCTTTCAATTTGTGCATCAATTTCACTACTATCCGTTATCCAAACGGTATGGCGCACGCCATCCTCAGCGTAAAAATCATAAAGCGGAGCTTTACTTGTTTGTTCAACAATTATTTTATCAAGCGTCTCGCTATCCTTATACGCTAAAAAGATTGGTCCTGTTTGTGCGGAGCAGGTATCAACGTGCTTAATTCTATCAACCTCTTTATCGGCTCTTGTAAACTCATGCTTTTTAATTCTGTTCTCCAAATAGTCATCAATTGAGGCACAGCCAACGATACCCGTTTGGCTTTGCTCACCCATTATTTGACGATAAAAATAGTATTTTTTCTTAGTGTCGTTTATATAAACGCCCTCGTCTTCAAACTTGTTTAAAATATTTTTGGCTGTATTATAAACCTCATCACTATAAATATCAACGCTTGGATCAAGGTTTATCTCGGCTCTATCTATTCTTAAAAATGAATAAGGGTTGCCCTTTACCATTTCTCTTGCCTCTTGACTTGACATAACGTCATATGGAAGTGCTGCGCATTTATCTGCTAAGGTGTCATTCGGTCTTAACGCGCAAAAGGGTTTTACTGTAATCATAATAATACCTCACTAATAATAAATATATATCTAGTATAATACTTTTTAAATTTATTGTCAATGTTTGACGGTTTAAATTAAACAAAAAGAGGGCACAAAACCCTCTTTTATTTTATAACAATAGTTTCCTCGGGTGGCTCGTTTTCTTCTTCGGCTAGCTTCTCTCTTTTTATCTTTCTTGCCATATCCCTTCTCTTTTTAGCCTTGTTTAAATGAATTTCAAGTCCTATATAGAAGGCGAGTGAAATTGTGAGAACCATATAATAGCTAAGCAGACGCCATATTAGCATAATACCAGCCGCTTGGCCCGACATTGTATCAGTAACCACAGACGTGCTCATAATAAAAGCGATAATTGAGGTAAAAATCTTGCCTGAAGACCCCTCAACTGCGCCCGATGCACCAGGTGTTGGAATAAATCCAACGGCGGTAATTGCAAATGATGTACCCGATATTATTAACAAAACATGCTCCCAGCCTACAGAAATGTTCAGCGACAGCATAATAAACACTGCAGCTGAATATAGGAAGGCAAAGGAAACAATTTTTGCAATTAAGGCTAGAATGAAATGCCCCTTTTTACTCATCAAGTCCTTAAACGCCTGTTGAACGCTTTCAAAATAGCCCTTGATATCTTCAGCCTTTGGCTTTAAGAATCTAAAAATCCTAAAATTGCAAAGAAAATATACAATTTTGATAAGTAAATTTCTTATAGTTTTACTAAGTCCCAAAACCAAGGTAGAAACAAACATCAAAAGGTTAAGCGCGTATCCAATGATGATAATTATACGCCAAGTTGTATCTATCTGTGTAAAAAGTGTTTTTGCAAAAAACAAGCCTGTAAGCGAAAAGCCTGTTGTAACCGCCATATAAATGAGCAGGTTAGCAAGGAGTAATCCTGTTGACTCGGAAATTTTAACCTTTGCACGTGAAAACGAATATGCTTGGAATGGTTGACCACCAGTGGATAACGGAGTAATTCCATTAAAGAAATGCTCTGTCATAGCTATTGAATAGGTAGTACCAAAGCTAATTTCTGTTTTTCTTGCCTTTGCCAAAATGCAAAGCGAAAGAGGGTAAATTGCCAAATAAATAAGCACCATAAGCACAGCAAGGAAAATGTAACCGATATTCACATCCTTTATCTGTTCAATGATATTAGGAATGTCATTAAACGAAAGAACAGTTATCAGCAAGAGCAGTCCTATTGCGCCATAAAGAATAAAAAGAGCAACTTTTTTGCCATTCATAGGATTTTTTTGCTTTTGACCGCGAATATCTATAATTTGAGTTTCTTCAAGCGATATATTAGCAATTTCTTCCTCTGAGAAAACATCTTTTTTCTTTCTTGCCATATTTAAATCCCCCTTTCAATAAAAATCATTTTAATTTTATCACAAAAAAATGCTATTATCAATATATATTATTAAATTTATTTAAAATTTACAAAATACTGTAATTTATTAAAAATTCAAAAACAAAAGGCATTGACAAAAAAATCAATACCTTTTTAAATTTAGCTATGATGCCGCATCATAGTTAGGTTTATAATACTGCTTTTAAAAACTGTTGTGTTCTAGGATTTTGTGGGTTATCAAACACCTCGCTAGGTGTACCCTCCTCGGCGATAACGCCCTCATCCATAAAGAGAACGCGCGTTGCGACCTCACGGGCAAAGCCCATTTCGTGAGTAACGATAACCATTGTCATTCCCTCATCAGCTACCTCTTTTATAAGGTTTAGAACCTCTCCAACCATCTCAGGGTCAAGTGCCGAGGTCGGCTCGTCAAAAAGCATCACCTTCGGGTTCATAGCCAATGCCCTTACAATAGCAACTCTTTGCTTTTGTCCGCCAGACAAGGTTGACGGATATACGTTTGCCTTATCCTCAAGGCCTATACGGCGAAGGAGCTCATATGCTCTATCTCTGCATTCTTCTTTAAAAGCCCTTTCGCTTTTGCCCTCTTTTTTTTCCTTTTTCTTATGTAGCGTATATGGAGCAAGCATTATATTTTCAATTATAGTTTTATTATTAAACAGATTAAACTGTTGGAACACCATACCAATATTTTCTCTATGAACGTTAATATTTACACGTTGGTCGGCAATATCAACGCCATCAAAAATTATTGAACCGCCTGTTGGATCCTCCATACAGTTTAGGCAACGCAAAAATGTTGATTTTCCACATCCTGACGGACCTATAATTGCAATTTTTTCTCCAAGCTTTATGTCGATATCAATGCCCTTTAAAACCTCTAGATTGTTAAAGGATTTTCTAAGACCTCTTACAGACAACTGAACATTATTGTTTTCTATCACTCTTGTTCAGCCTCCTTTCCATCACCTTTACAAGCGCGGTAATGCCCAAAACAAGCACCAAATAAACTGCCGCGAGGAATAAATATGGCACCACATATTCGTAGTTTGCATCTGCAATATTCTTGAATGCTTTTGTTACGTCAACTACTGCAATAAAGCTACAGATTGACGTATCCTTGATAAGAACTATAAACTCATTACCAAGTGTTGGCAAAATATTCTTTATCGCTTGCGGTATTACTATTTTCATCATAGCCGTTGAATAAGGAAGTCCCAATGCTCTTGCAGCCTCAAGCTGACCGATATCAACGGATTGAATGCCTGAGCGCATCATCTCTGAAACGTATGCCGCACTGTTCAAGCCAAACATAATTATAGCAACGATAACCGCATCTAAGCTAATTCCGAGTGCAGGGAGCAATACCCAGTATCCAATAAGAAGTTGTACTGTCATTGGAGTTCCTCTGAAAAGAGCAACATACACGTCACAAACACCGTCAAGGATACGAGGGAAAATCTTATACTTCGGCATTACTCTTACAATAGCTATAAGTGTACCAAGAATAATACCTATAATAAGACCGCCAATGGCAATCTCTATTGTTGCCAGTAAACCAGAGAGGACGGTTTTATAACCGCCCTCCGTGATAAATTGTTCTAAAAATAACTTCACTGACAGTTACCTATTATTTGTTGAGCTCATCAAGCTTTGCAAGAACTGCCTCAGCAGTTGTGCATCCGTCAAATACTGTTTCATCAGCAGGAACTATTAAAACTTGAGCTGCGTTATAATAGCTTGTTGAGAAGTTAACAGATTCCTTGCGCTTTTCGTTTACTGTAAGACCAGCTGCTGCAACGTCAATACCGTGCTTACCAACTGACTCTACAACTGCGTCAAACTCCATATCCTCAATTACAAGCTCAAGATCAAGAGTATCAGCAACGAGCTTCATAATTTCAACGTCGATACCAGCAAACTTATCGCCGATTGTGTATTCAAATGGAGCGAAAGCTGCATTTGTAGCAACTACAAGCTGTTTGTCAGCCTTGCTAAGGTCCTTCTTTGCAGTAGTGATACCAACAATGCCCTCGCCTGTTGCATATTTGTCAATGATTGCCTTGATTTCTGTTTGCTTTGTAGCAAGAATTGTGTTGATGCTAGCAAGAAGCTCTGCTTGCTTCTTATCAACACCGAAAGCATACTCTTCTTCAGTAAGCTCAACGTCGATAACCTTGATACCGGAAACTAATTTTGTAAGCTGATTAGCAGGAGCCTTATCAATTATTACATACTCAACTGCGCCATTCTTCATATCAGCAACAGCAAGTCCGCCGTTTGAGTAGCCCTTTGACTCGTAGCCGGCTAAGCCATCAAAGCCCCAGTCAGCATCACCGTCAACGAAATATTGACCTGTTGTACCGGATTGTACACCGATTTTTGTTGTTTTTTCACCACATGCTGTAAGAGCAAACATTGAAACTGCCATTACAAGCACGAGTGCAAGTGAAATTCCTTAATATATATAATTTATTTTTGCTTAATCATTATATACCCGTATTTTATAAATGTCAACAGTTTTATGAATATTTTTTCTCATAATTACGTTTTATGCACAAATTGATGAATATATTCACACTTTTATTCATTTTATGCATAAAAACAGCCACTTGCTTTTTCGCAAGTGGCTGATTTTTATTCGTCTGTGTTTAAATCGTTATATGATTTACCCTCTGCAACCTTTGACATTTCACCTATATTTGCATAGTATATTTCGTCATTATTGCGAGCGTAAAGTGTATTCACTATCAATGCTTCTACAGCGGAGCTTGGAATGCCGGAAATTTTCACTTGAACCTTATTAAAGCTACTGTTTGTAAAGTTAGCAAGTAAAACGGAAGCGTTTGCTGTCGCTGTCTTTCCGCTTTCATCTATTTTCAATGGTGCTTTATTCTCGATTGCTACAACTAATCCATATTCAAAATTAGGATCAACAAGCTCTTTATATTTTTCAATAGCATCGTGATTTAACAAGAATTCACGAACGATACCATTACCATCAAGCTGTGCTGAATAACCTTTTTCTTCGAACATTGTGCCAAGTGCGTTTTCACCAACGTCTTTTTTGCAGTTTTCACAAACTGAAACGATAACAATTTCCTTTAAGTAGTCAATAGTGGTTGAGCCGCCGTATCTAACCTCGTTGTAAGAAACGTGAACAGGGTTTTCAAGCATTTCAAGAAGATTGCATCTTGTACAAATACCACAGCAGGTATTTCCCTCTTCTACTTGAACATCGTGAATACCGTCAAATCCAACCTCACAGATGTTTGCACCATAGATAAAGATATACTTGTTCTTTGTATGTTCATCATTCTTATAGTCAGTATATGACGATGGTACAGCACTTGAAACTCTATCCAAGGTGATAATTGTTTTTATTGTATCGAAGTCGTTGGTTTTGCCTGTATAGAAGGTTGTAAATGAATTTCTGTTTACACCGTTAATCGCGGAAGAGCCAAAAGTTGTAAAGTTTTCTGTAATAACGAGTTTTGTCATATTGGAGCAATTAAGGAACATATTTGAGCCCATTGTAGTGCCCAAAACAACAGCGGTCGTAAGGGCTGTGTTTTGTTTAAATGTACCGTCGCCAAGCGTTGTTACCGATGCAGGAACTATTATCTTGTCAAACGACGCATAAGCAAAAGCGTTCGTGTCTATTTGGGTTAAGGTGTTTGGCAAGGTCAAGCTCGTAAGTGAGGAAGCCTTATAAAATGCGCTATTACCAATTGTTACAGTGTTTTCAAGGTAAAGATTTTTTAATGCACTTGCGTTATAAAACATCTTGTCGGAAATATTTGTTGCTTTACTTCTTATTGTTTCGAGTCTTGAGCATTCGCCGAAAACATTGTCGGTGCCTACAGTTTCAAGTGTTGATGGAAGATATACCTCTTTGACACCCGAATATTTAAAGGAGATGTCTTCCAAAGTTGTTAATCCCTCAGGTAAAATCGCATTTTCAAGCGATGTAGTTTGGTAGAAGGCTTTATAAGCAATAGTTTTTAGGCTTGTTGCTCTTGAAAAATCAACTGTTTCAAGTGCGGTACAGCCTTGAAAGGTTGTTTGTTCAATTTTCTCAAGTTGTGGAGGGATAGCAATTGATTTTAAAGATGTGCATCCGTTAAACACGTTATTTGCCATTGACACTAAAGAATCCGGCAAATTAATGCTTACAAGCGTTGATAACTTAAATGCACCTGCGCCTATTGTTGTCACAGTATTAGGAAGAACTATGGTCTTTACTGCTGTATATTCGCCGCTACTAGTAATACAAGTTGTTCCTGCTGTTACAATTCCGTTTGGAACCTCTATTCTTACTATATCACTTTTTAAATAGGAAACGCCTTTGCTATTAATTTCGTTAAGGTTAATTGAAATAGAGTTCTTATCTGAAAAAATATAGTATGCAGGATATGCTTTACCATCTGACATAAGAACTCTTGATGTTGCGCCAACTGTACCGTCTGCGCCAAACACAGACTTATCCGACATACCGTCAATAGTTTCAACAGTTGCTGGCCACTCGGGAATTGACGCTTCCTCTGCGCTTACAGAAATTGCAAAGGCGCAAGCAAGAAGTGCAACTAAAAGTGTAATTAGTAATAATTTCTTTTTCATTTTCTCCTCCATAAATCGAAAATATAAGTATTCAACTTTATTTTATACTATTTAATTCTTAAAGTCAATAGCTTTCCGTAGCACATTTTACGATTACATTAGCATTTTTTGACACAAAAATAAGAATTCACCAGCTATCGCGTGGTTTTCGTTATACAAAAAGCCACTTGCTTTTTCGCAAGTGGCTGATTGTTATTCGTCTGTGTTTAAATCGTTATACGATTTACCCTCTGCAACCTTTGACATTTCGCCAATATTTGCATAGTAAATTTCGTCGTCATTACGAGCATACACTGTGCTCATAATTACGGTGTCAGCCGCATCGACGGAAATGTTTGCAATCTTCATTTGAATCCTGTCATAGCGACCGTTTGAAAGGTTAGCTGTAACAACAGCCCCTCCCATAGTTGCGGTTTTGCCGTCTACAACCTTTAACGGATTTTCATTTGCTATTGCAACAACCATACCATATTCAAAGCTTGAATCTACAAGCTCCTTGTAGCTTTCAACAGCACTTGAATTGATTATAAATTCACGTACGATTCCCATACCGTCCGTTTGTGCAGAATATCCCTTTTCGGTAAACAGTACGCCGATAACAGTTGTGTTTTCTATCGTTGCACATCTTTCGCAAAGTGATAAAACGGCAACCTCTTTGGTGTAGTCAACAGCTTCGTCTCCGCCATAAGTAACCTTTGTTACATTACTGTGCGTTGGGTTTTCAATAACTGTCAAAGCACCACAGCCTCTACCACAGCTTGCTTGACATTCATTTACTGCTTCGCCTATTGTGTGCATACCATCATAAAGAGCATCACAAACGTTTGTTCCGGAAATAATATATCTGCCCTCTGTATAGTTTTCTTGATTTGCAATAAAGGTATTGTACGGAACAACCGCAGTTGCCTCTATTGCTGCTCTCATTGACTCCAAGTAATCAGCATCGTCTGTTGCAAAGAAGAAATATTTACCTGTGTTTGAAAAATCAAGTGTCTTGCCTGCATCTACACAGGAGAAGAAGTTTTCTGCAAATTCGGTTGGTGTAACTTGAGGGTTATCACCTAAAATGTAAATATTTGTGAGCTTGGGGCAGTTAGAAAAGTTTCTTTGTCCTAGGCTTGTATTATTTCCAAGAACGTATATGCTTTCAAGCTTAGAGTTGTCCTTGAAGTTATCAATACCAAGACTTGTTATATTTTCAGGGAAGATAAATGAAACAACGGCAGTGCCTGAAAAACGCCAGTTATTGTTTTGCGAGCATTTAAGCGAGTAGCTTGCATTTGGGGCAAATCTAATTGTATGTAGATTTGAGCACTGGTAAAAGTTTCTTACACCACCAAAGCCACCTGTCATTTCTGTACAAACAGTTAAGTCAACAAGTCTTAACGAGGTACTTCCCTTAAAATAATCACAAAAATCCAAAAGATTTTCGTTGAAATAAATATATTGAATGTCGGAAACCTTCAAGCCTTTATTGATATAGATAAAGGAGCTAATCCCTCTTAGGTTGACAACGACAATCTGCACATTTTCCTCAGTAAAGATTTCGTATGCGCCAAGGTCATCATTCCAAATGTGAATGTTGATGTTTTCAAGCTGAGTTTTATAGCCTGTGTTTATCGTATAAGTAACATACGTATCGTTTTGAGCATTTGCCTCGTTACGATTGTTTGGCACGGATGAATAAATGTTATTCCCCGCTGCATCTGTGCCGCTAACCCACCAGATAAGCGGATTTTGATTTTCGTCATAAATTGGCAAAACCTCACCATCTGCAAGTGTTGCCTTTTCGTTATAATCAATAGCAAAAGTACATACTGCAAAGGTCATAATAAAAACAACGCTTATAATGATAGTTAGTAATATTCTTCTTTTCATTTCAGTTCTCCTTTTATATTAAAATATAATTTTATAATTCTATGATATACTAATTTTATCGAATATTCAAGACAATACACGCCAAAATATAGACAAAATTTAGCTTTATTGATCTCCTTGATAACAACCCATCCGCCCAAATTGCATCAAATCCCCCTCAAATATTGTTAAAAAGCACTATTATTTGAGGGTTGTAGCGAAAAAATATTGATAAATTACTCCATTAGTGATATAATTATAGGACAAAATTTAATTTTGAAGGATGAAGATATGTTATACCAAACACAGCACTCCATAACAACTGACAAGGTAACACTTGAAGCAGGAAACGACTTAAATTTTCCCGACCACATTCACAATAGCTTCGAAATAATAATTGCGATGGAAGGGGAAATGGAGGTAACCGTATTAGGCAACAAGCATATAGTCCGCGGCAACGAGTGCGTTTTAGTTTTCCCGTATCATTTGCACCAAATCAAAACCGAAAACCACGCAAAGCATGCCATTTTGATTTTTTCGCCTCATCTTGTCAGGGCTTTCACCAAAAAAATCGAGACCCAAGCGCCCAAAAGCAACAAATTTGTTTTGGATGAGTTTTATATTGACAAAATTACCAAGCTTGATAAAGAGAAAAATCCCATTGTATTAAAAGGGCTTTTATATTCAATTTGTGCAGAGTTTGACAAAACCGCGGAATATGTAGCTTTCAAGAGCAACAAGCAGGACCTGCTTCTTGAAATTTTCAATTTTGTTTCAAAAAACTACAAAACAAATTGCTCGCTTTACGAGTTATCAAAGGAAACCTCTTACAGCTACGTTTATCTTTCCAAGCATTTTTCAAAAAGCACAGGGGTTAGCTACACCGAATACGTTTCTCGCTTCCGCATAAGTGAGGCGTGCTATCTTTTGGTGAACACAAGCAACACTATGGTTGAAATCGCTTACGAATGTGGGTTTGAGTGCCTAAGAAGCTTTAACAGAAGCTTCAAATCTATAATAGGCATCTCCCCGAGTGAGTATAGAAAGCAAAGAACGGAAAAATATATTAATTTTTCGTTGGGCGCAAAACCTGAGAGCAGATAAAAGGTGATGACGCATTTTAAAGTGAACCACATTTTTGTGGATGCCTAGCCGTAAACTCGCACACGCCGTCGTACTTAGTAAGATAGAGTGCAAGGTTGCGGATAAAAAACAGAAACCAAAAAAACGAAGGGAACTTGCAAATTTTGCAAGTTCCCAATTTTATTTAATTAAAAAACAATAGTAACGCAAAGATTTTATTCAAAGGGTGTCTATTTTTGGTCTGCGTTTATTTTAACATCCTCTTTTAGTTACGTTAGATATTCACCGATGGGTGCTTTCTCTTATACTTTCCTACATATACAGAAAGCAAGAAATAATAGTTGTCTGCAAGGTAATTATATCCACAGGGTACGCCCTCCTTGGTTCTCCAGTCAATGCTACGACAGTAGCCAGGCATAAGTCCAGAGTGTGTCATATCCTTTTCGTATGTATCCATAATAGCGTACAGAATCTTGTCTGCCTCTTTTCCTAATCCAACCTTATACATTGAGGTTAGAAAATGATAACCATTCATACCATTTAAGCCGCCATTTTCGTATCTGCCCCAGTCGGTCATACACGGCCAACAAATTGTGTCCTTTGGAGCAATTGGCTTAACATTTCCGGGGATACCGAATTTAAGATCGCCATATCCCTCTTTTTTCATTATAGCAAGAAGCTTTCTTATCATTTTCTTGCCCTCATCCTTTGGAATAAGTCCCTCGTTAATACCCATTGAAACGGCAAAAGTAAAGCCGTAATCGTGCACCTCGCCATTTCTGCTTATCCATCCTGCCATAAGCCCCGTTTCCGGATTATAGAAGGTATCAAAGAAGGATTTATCAAATTTTTCAAGCTGCTTCTCGTATTTTTTTGCCACGTCATCTTGTCCTACTCTATGCAGTAGCGCGCATAGCTCACGCAAAGCTCTGTGACAAAGGTAGTTAAAGTAAATATCCTTGTGACCAAAGCAGAAGTTGTCCCACCAGTTGCTTTGCCAGCCGTATTCGGACGACTGACCCATATAGTCACCTGCAAATTTAACCTCAAAAATACCATCACCATCTGTGTCCTGAGCGAGAATAAAGTCTGCCGCCTTTAATGCATTTGGGATGAGCTTCTTTGCGAATGGTAAATTCCAATTAGATATACCACAAAGTCCAATTATAGCGCCAGGAGTTGAGTCAACGGCACATCCGTATTTGTCCGTCTTTTCCTTGCCAAAGAAGTTAACACTAACCTCTCCGTCGTATGCTTGACACATTAAAAAGGTTCTTTCAATCTGTTTTTCATACACGCGGCGCACTATTTTGAAGTATTCATCCTTATGGTCAATTATTTGAAGCATATCAGATTTCATATGAATAGCCAGGTGTCCTGTACCGTGAAAATAGATATTATCGCCCATGTCAAAAAGCTCACGATTCATAGCAAAGGAGTTTATCCAGTTGCGCTTTAATCCGTTAAATCTTTCGTCATTCTCGTCGGGCAATGGTGGATATGCCTCATCCATAACTTTAAATGTAAGAGATACGCTTTCAATGTCGTTTTTAGATTTAAAGGTCAAGAATGAACTGCCAAAATGGAGCGAATGTAATCTATTGTGATTATAGCTATGGTTAAGATATCCAAGGTCAAGACCTGTAAACTCGCTTGACATTTGAAGCTCCTCTATGCAGTAAACCTCAGGTGAGCTTGACGAAATTTCAACTCTACCAAAGTCAGGGAAATGTATAGTGAGTGGGAGCTTATACTCAGTTTTAAATATAGAAAGCGGATTTCTGCTCTTTAATTTTTTTGGTGCTTTCCTTGTCCAAATTGTAGGTGGCGCTGTTTTTATCGCCCAACGCACACTGTAAATATTGCCCTTGAGCGGCTTTACCATATCAATTTCCATTGTGTGGTCGTTCAGCATATTATATGAGACGCTTGCGCCCTTATTGTTCTCGTAAAATGCGCGTGTTTCGTTTGTATCAGATTTTTCAGGAAGTGATTTTTTAAAAGCTCCGTAAAATCCACCATATGATGGAAGCATTAAGTTAAAGCTTGCGTGCTTATCTCTGTCACGTCCTGAGGATTCAATGCCAAAAAAAGCGATTTTACCCTTTTTATTGTCGATAGTATATGAAAGAAAATCACTGCCGTAGCAGGAGTATTTAGCGCACATAGTTTTCTCCTTTTGTTTGCTCTTTGTTATAGATTGTATTATACCACGCCGTGTGCATATTTTCAACTGTGATATTGACTTTTTAATTATTGATATTTGCAAAGCGATATTTCGCCTAAAATACCCGACGGTGGAATTTGCATATAGCTCGAAAACCAATCGCTACGTTTATGGGCAAGGTTGCTTTTTACTACTATTTCAAGCTCGTTTTCGCCATTCTTTATGGCTTCTACCATATTAAATTTATATGGTGAATTTATTCTTGCTCCGAGATATTTGTCGTTAAGCCACACTTCTGCAATTTCACCAACCTGACCTAAATCCAACACGTCAAAGCCTTCCTTCGCCATAAATTTGGCTCTGTAACGGATTTCACCCGAAAAACGCGGATATTGGTTCGGGGCGGAAATATCAAAGCACTCCGAGTTTTCAGCGATTACTTCAAATTTTTCCTCGCCCTCCTCTTTAATTGCAATTTCAAAACGAATAGGCAGCTCTTCTCTTTCAGTCTCGTACGTCATTTTTGGTGTGCCGTTTGGTATTTCTGTGCCGAAAATAACAAATATCATATTACCCTTTTCAAGATATAAATGAAGCTTGCCGTTTTCAGCCTCGGTGTAGTAGCATTTGTTGTCCCAAGGGTCATAAATCAGACACTTACCCGTCTGTTTCAGTGTGATATTAGCATCAATATCGCTAAAAACACCCTCGTTTGAAAACAGATAGATATCCTTGTTCTCTCTCGTTACATGATAGAAGCGTAGGAAATCAACTCCTTCTCCATCACCCGACACATGACAAAGATTGCGATTTCTTAGCTCTAATACAATTTTACTTGTTGGCACAGCCTCAAAGCAAGGCAAAAGGCGAGAAATGTCAAATTTTTCTGCACATTTTTGAGGAAGTGAATCAGTAAATATTACATCAAGTCCTTCGTTTGCAAGCCTAGCAAAGCATTTTAGACGAGATACTGGCATAATTTCGCTTTCGGAAACTATAAGTGCGCCATATTCCTCACCATTCACTTGAAGCCTTCCGTTCTTCACCTGTGCGTTTTCAAGGGTATCATATGGAATTATATCAAAGTCGATAAGCCCTTGAGTCAAGGTGCGACAAAGATTGTAGAATAGCTGATTTTCCCCGCCAGTCCATTCGCCCTCAGCATTATAAAAGACAGCGACGTCTGCCTTGTGCTTGCCTTCGCTCAAAATGTGCGAGGTTCTACCCATATACTCCATTAAATTTTTGAAGAGTGGGTATTGAATATTTTTTCCACCGTTATAAAAATGCGGTGGACAATCTGTGTCCTCATCCTTTGGCGAAAAGGCGTGAGGAACAAAATAATTTATTCCACTTGCGAGCATTATGTCAGCAAGTCCCTTCATAAAGGGTAATCCCTCTGCCCAGCCGAATGCGCCAAAGACCTCGCACATTGCTCTGCCCTTTTTAAGAGGCTGAATATGTGCGTGAGATGAAGCTAGCTTTGGTAAGGTATAACGGAAGAACGCCGGGTCAGCCTCGCCACCATCGGCTAAAGGTGCTCGGTGAATGCTATTTGAAATTCCGGGGATATCCTGCATAAGAACTATATCAATTCCTGCCATATCCTGTCCGTCAAGTGCACGGAAATAGTGTCCGCTACCATACCCAAGACGAGTATGTGCGCCCATATCCTCAATAACGTGACCGATATACATTACGTTGTGCTCACGGCACCAATTGCCAAGCATATAACTGAAATTTTCACTATAAAGCCTTGTGACAACCTCCATATAGTGCATTCTTACAAGCGAGGAAATGTCACCTAAATTTTCCCAAAGAGATGGTAAAGCAAGCCATATTGCTTTTTCATCAATTCCAGCGCTTTGGGCTATCATTTTTGGTAAATCCTCCCTCCAAGGATAGCGTGAGCCAATTTGACCAAGAGAATTATAGTATGTATATGCTACGTTTAAAAAGCCCGGTTCATCGGAAAAGAAGCCTGCAAAGGTGTTGCCGAAATACTCCTTAAAATGCTCGTAATGCGGTGCGTAAATTGCATCAATCATTGCATGGCACGAGTCAGGATTTAACATATCTATATAGTAATAAAGTCGTTCGTTTTTGTTTTCATACGAGGTCTCAACAGTGACCGAAACACGCCAAGCACCCTTTGGTATATCAAAATAAACAAATCCGTCATTTAATTTATCGGTCAAATCAATTGCTGTTTTATAGTCAAGCGCTTCATCTGATGAATTATGCTTATATGCGATAATCTTTATTATTTTTTCGTCCTTGTCTATTCTTCCGCCAACAAAAGCCTTTGCGTTTTTCATTGGACCTACAACATCAATCTGTATTTCTCTTATCAAGCGCTTACGAAGACAAGCATTTTCCTCTTTTTCAAGATAGCCGTTTGCATAGCCTGTCGGGAATTTTTGGTCATCAAGAAGCCACACGCGCATATCAAGCTCACGTGCGGTTTTTAAAATAAATCCAAAGTCATCCCACCACTCGTCCTTGCAAAAATTATCATAAGGACGGCTTTCGGCACAAAATTCCTTTATTCCGCTGTTTTTAATTGCCAATATTTCCTTGTAAAGACGTTCCTTAGGTTCGCCGTGTAGCCAAAGAAATGGCAAAATATAGCTGCCGTGCTCGCCATTTAGGCACTCTCTTACTTTTCTGTCCATTTTTCCCTCTTTAAAACTTATATTTGCCTTTGTCAACTAAATGCGCCTTGCCGTCGATTATTATTGTGGCTTTTACAGGCGTTTCTATCTCGTATTTTATTTTTCCGTTCTCGTGATACCATTTTGATAAAATTCTGCCGTGCCTTGTTTCAATAGTGGCACTTAAATAGTCAAGCTTATCGGTTGGCTTCGGTTCAATTAGTGCCTCCATAAATCCTGCTCTTTGTGGCTTGATTCCACACGCTTCCTCGTAAACCCAGTCGGCAACTGAGCCGTATGCATAGTGGTTGAAGGAATTCATATCCTTTGACCAAAATTCTCCTTGCTCGTTTTTGCCGTCCCAGTGCTCCCAAATTGTGGTTGCGCCTTGCTTTACCGAGTATAGCCAAGACGGAAACTCCTCGCCAAGGAGTATATCATATGCGGTTTCAGTATATCCATTCTTGGATAGCGCATGTAAAAGAAATGGAGTTCCGACAAAGCCAGTTTGTAATTTACCACCATTTGCCTTTATCAAGCTATCAAGCTTTCTTGCCACGTTGCTTTTATCCTCTGCTATATCAAAATATAGGGCAAGAGCGCATTCTGTTTGCGTGTTATACTCTTTAAAGGTTTTTCTTATCTTTTCAAGAATTTTAGCTGCAAGAGTGTCGTATTTTAAGCTGTCCTTGCCTAAAATTTTAGACACTTCCCCAACAATTTTTGCAGAATTATAGTAAAAGACCGATGCAATAAAGTCCTCATTTGACGAACCGCGATAACTACCGGCAGGGGCATCAAGGCCGAGCCAATCTCCAAATTGGTCGCATCCGTACCAAAGATATCTTTTCTTTGTTGTGTTCCATATGTAGCTAAGATATTTCACCATTGTTTTATATTGCTTTTTAAGAATATTGGTGTTCCCATACGTTTTATACATTTGATATGGAATTATCGTTGCGCTATCTCCCCAAACTGCGCCTGTGTTTTCTGTGGTTGACCAGTCCCAACACACCGTTTGTGGAATTATATTCGGTATATTACCCTTTTTGCCTTGGTCAAGACGCATATCGGTTAGCCATTTTAGGAAGAATTTTTCTACGTCGTAGTTATATGATGCTGTTTTGCAAAATACCGTTGCATCACCTGTCCACCCCTGTCTTTCATCTCTTTGAGGACAGTCGGTTGGCACGTCAAGGAAGTTACCCTTTTGCCCCCAAATTATGTTTGAAAACAGCTTATTCAAAAGCTCACTTGAGCTATCAAGATAGCCTGTACGCTTTATATCCGAATGAACGACAATGGCACTTATGTTGTCCTTTGTTATTTTGCAGGGGAAGCTATCAACACGTATGTATCTAAAACCCCAAAATGCTAAAATCGGTTTATATGTATTTACTCCATCGTGACAAATATATTCAAAGCGAGCCTTTGCATCACGGTAGTTTTCGTTATAAAAATTCCCGAATTTGTCAAGCTCCTCGCATACGGTAAATTCTACCTTGTCGCCTTTCTTTGCATCTACTGTAAACTCAAAATAGCCTGTTAAATTTTGCCCAAAATCGACAAGGGTGTCACCATTTGGTGCTTTAAATATAGACACAGGCTCGATTTTTTCCTGCTCCTTAACGTATACGCCCTGTTGCTTTACTATAATCCTCTTGTCGTGGTCTAACAGCCTTGCGTTTACTGGTGCATCCTCATAGGTGCTATCATATATTTCACCGTCATAAAGCTCGGCAAAGCGTAATTTATCCTTTCTTGCAAGCCAGCTTGAATCCGACACAATAGTTTCCTTTGTTTCATCCATGTAGACGATATCAAGCTGACAAATTAACGCTTTGGGAACGTCGTTTGCAACGACAAAATTTATTTTACCGTTATACCAGCCGTCACCCACCACTACCTCTAGCTTGTTACTTTGGGAAATCATTTTGGTGACGTTATATTCTTGATACTGTACTCTTTTGCGCGAGGTAAAGCCCGGGGCTAAAATAAAATCGCCCACTCTTTGACCATTTATCGTGGCATAGTAACAACCAAGCGAGGTGATATTCAAGGTCGCCTTCTTTATTTCGCCATTTAATTTAATCTCTTTAATAAATCGAACAGGCTCGTGCAATCTATTATTCGGATGAGTTATCCAGCTTGCGTTTTCAAACATAATTCCACCTCACGTTTTTCATTCTAAAAAAAGTATATCATTTATTTATTATAAAATCAATATAATATTGAAAGCCCACACGATTTTACCGTGTAGGCTTGTTTTATTTTTCTATAAAGCTTAAACAGGTTCTAAGTTACTTAGCAACGTATTTTGAGCATATATTAATTTTAAAACGAGATATTTTTATCGTTTTCGTTCTTGACTTATTCTTCCAAAACTAAAATTTTATCCATAACCTCAATACGTTTTTTAGCAAAGGTTAAAATTTGCTCTAGGTGGTCAATGTTTTGCGTTGGAACTCCTGTCCATTTTTGCTTTTCTGCTTCTCTTATAGCATCGGGAATAGCATCAAAAAACGCTTCAAAATGGGCAGATATATTTTCTTCTGTCAAAATTTCTTGTCTTAATTCCCAATATCGCTCACAAACGCGGTCGTAATAGTTTACGTAAATTCTTTCCCACAAAAGATTAAGGTTTGAATGATTTCTCTCAGGTGCGAGTCCTTTACCATCAACAAGGGCAGATATTGGATGGGTATTCTCATCAAATTCAATGTTTCCGTTCCATCTCATACCCCAAGTGCCGTCCATATCATACATACTGCTAAACCACACCTTGCCGTCAAGGGTTACCCAAAGTATGTTTTTACTTGTGTTGTCATCAGCGCAAATAAAGAACGTATATATCATCGAATCAATACACTTATCAACGTCTGCATACTGATGAATTCCGTTTTTGAAATTTTCTCCGTCATTATAATAAACAAACTTTATTAAATCGAGTAGACTATCATACACCCATTGAGTACTATCATCAATTAGGCTGTCCTCGTTTGATGCATATTCAAGAACAAATCCGCTTGTTGAAACATCTCTAAAAGAAACGGCATTATTCCAGTTTTCAGCCATAATTATAGCTTGATTTTTCTCGTCGCTATCATCCATATGGAACATCCATTTATCCTTTGGAATGTTCATTGTATAAACACCTTGATATTCTCCGTTATTATAAACCAAAATCGGATACCCGTCAATCGCGCCGCCGTTTGGAGTAGCTGCTAATTCGTCGTTTCTTGATTTTACAATTTCACCGAAGATTTTACCCGAAACAACGTTTCTCGACTGTGAAAAGTCGATATAGTTGGCTTTCATACAATATTTGTTTTCCTCGCCCCAGCCGTCAAAAAGCTCAATGTTCTTCTTGCTTCCGTCTAACTCATATAGCTTTATATTGAAGTTCTTTTTGGGTTTGCCAGCACTTGATGCTCCTTGAACCTTAATTTCGGCTGCACAAACAAAATCAAGCATCTCCGACTCATAGGTAACGTCAACTATTTTTATATCGTCTTTGACAGTTGGCAGATTTCCCCCTAAATCAACAACCGGAATTCCGACGTCTTTGGAGGTTATAGACTTATATATCTTTACTGTCGATTCTTTGCTAATAAATATCCCAGCACATTTTACGGAATGCTCGTTTGCTATCAAAACGGATTCAAGGGTCATTTTATCTGTATCATACTTCTTGCCGCATTGACTGCAAAGACCATCAGTGTCACAAACGTGGTAGCCGATTTTTGGATTATTTAAATCTCGTTCTATACTGCCCTCACATCTGTTGCAAAAATACACTTCCTTTTCACCCTCGCATAATGCCTCAACGGTTGATTTTAGCATCCAGTTGTGACCTTTGGGGCTTCCGTCTGTCGTTTCACATTTCTCACAGAATTTAGCACGCTCACAAGTCGCTTCTTGCCAACTGTGACTGGCAAGATTGCCTTCTGTCTTACCACAATCCTCGCAGTGCTTGGGCGCGGTGCAGGTGGCATCTATAAAATGGTGACCGTATATAACGCCTTCATTTAAGTAGCATACGCTACACGTTCTTTCCTTATCGCACCCGTTATATATCCACCTATGAGGCAAATCCTCGGTCGAGGTTTCATAACACGTTGCGCATATCTTCGGATTTTTGCAGGATGGCACTATCCAATCGTGTCCAAGGGCTTCTCCGATTGTTTCTGCGCATTGCTTACAGGTCTTAGGCAAAACGCAGGTAGCCTCTGCCCATGCGTGCTGAATTTCGCTTCCTACAAAATCACACTCCACACAAACAGGAACCATAAGGCATTCTTCCGTGTCCCAAGTATGCTCCTTCGCTATTTCCTTTTCACCACATACATTGCATTCCTTATCCTCCGTGCAAAGCTTGACCGACCAATCGTGTCCCGGTGCCTCGCCATCGGTTAAACCGCATATTCCACAGGTTTTTGGAGTTGTGCAATCGATTTTCCATAAGTGCTCTCCTATTTCTCCCTCTGTTGCGCCACAAAGCGTACAGGTCTTGGGCGCTTTGCAGTTAGCGGAGGAAAAATCGTGCTCGCACTCTCCATCTCCACATGATATTAAAGTACAAAATACAAATAGTATAGATAATAAAAGTAGTATTTTTTTCATCAAATGCTCCTTATACCGATTTCTGTAAATAGTATAGCACAACAAAATTCAGTTTTCAAGGGAAAAGAGGTTATAAAAAACAACCCGAGAAATTATAAAATCATATAGCTGTGTACGTATAATTGATTTTTTAAAAGAGATGCGCTATAATTAAAGTGATAGGCGGTGATAATATGAAAATTGCAGAAATCGACAAAAATTTTAAAATTGAAACAAAAATTAATAGACCGAACATTCAATTTTACAATTCCCTGTGTGCGCCATTTAAGGTTTACGGCGTTTTTTATGAGAATGGAATGTTTAGGCGCATACCCGAGGATGTTGCCAAAAGCGTTAGCGAAGGAGTAGCACATTTACACGCAAACACAGCAGGTGGCAGAGTTAAATTCAAGACTGATAGCCCTTATATTGCAATCCACGCAAAATTTGGCAGTGTTGGGAAAATGCCTCACTTTGCCTTGACGGGCTCTGCCGGCTTTGATTTATACATAAAAGAAAAATACGCGTCCACCTTTACCCCACCCTTTGACATTGTTGACTCATACGAAAGCGTAATTGACCTTAATGGCAAAAAAATGCGTGAAATTACCATTAATTTTCCACTGTATAGTGAGGTTAAGGAGCTACATATCGGTCTTATGCGCGATGCATCGGTTTTGGAAAGTGAGCCATACCGTATAGAAAAGCCTATTGTATATTACGGCTCATCAATCACCCAAGGCGGATGCGCTTCTCGCCCAGGCAACTCATACGAAGCACTTATAACTCAAGCCCTTGGCATCAACCACATCAATTTGGGCTTTTCGGGCAATGCAAAGGGAGAAAAGGCTATTTCCGAATATATTTGCTCCCTTGATATGTGCGCCTTTGTTTATGATTATGACCATAACGCCCCCAATATTGAGCACCTAAAAAGCACCCACGAAAGAATGTTTAAGGAAATAAGGGAAGCTCACCCAAAAATTCCTATTATTATGATGACACGGCCAAAACACACCATAACAAGCGAAGAAAAAATCAGGCATAATATTATAAAAGCTACCTATGAAAACGCTGTGGCCCTAGGTGACCAAAACGTTTATTTCATTGACGGAAAAGCCCTTATGCGCTATTGCCATAACGAGGGTACAGTGGACAACTGCCACCCTAACGATTGGGGCTTTTACTCTATAGCAAGGGCGCTAATTAACGTCCTCAAAAACAAAATTAAGCTTTAAAGTATAAAAGTGGGTTAGATGCACTAAATAAATTTCTCGTTTGATATAAAATTAATTGATTATCAAGCTCAATCGTGCTATAATTTAGTAAATGCGTACCTTAAGCTACGCCCACCTCATTAAATATATTTTCAAGGAGTTAAATATGAAAATTTTAGTAACTGTCGTTGATGGTATGCGTCCTGATGCACTTATCAAAACAGAAAACGCCAAATATCTTTTGGAAAATTCAAAATACACTTTAAATGCAAGGACAGTAACGCCATCTGTTACTCTGCCCTGCCATATGTCACTTTTCCACAGTGTAGACCCTTCCCGTCACGGTACAACCACAAATGTTTATACTCCTAACGTAAGACCAATAAACGGCTTGTGTGAGGTTTTGCTCAACTCAAGAAAAACCTCTGCCTTCTTTTACAACTGGGAGGAAATAAGAGATTTATCAAGGCCAAATTCTCTTGCCTTTTCATATTTTTGCAAGGGTAGACTATATGGATACGATAAGGCGAACGATATAATCACGGATGCGGCAATTGACTTTCTTACGAAGAATGAAATTGATTTTACATTCCTTTATTTAGGCTATACAGATATGGCAGGACACAACTACGGTTGGATGAGCGAGGAATATATGGTGGCTATGGAAAACAGCTTTAATAATATTTCCAAGCTGTATAATGCCCTCCCTGACGATTATGTAATTATAGTAACAGCTGACCACGGCGGACACGACAGAACCCACGGCACGACCTTGGACGAGGATATGATTATTCCAATTATGGCGCTAAGCAAAAATGAAAAAATCGAGATTGATTTTAAAGATGCAAACATCAAAGATATCGCCCCAACGGTAACCAAGCTTCTTGGCGTTTATCCCGACGACGAATGGGAAGGCAAAAGCCTTTTAAAATAATGTATAAAATGCAAAAAGCCGACACATGGTCGGCTTTTTATTAGTTATCTGCTAATTTTTTCATGGTTGGGAGCAGTGTTAATTGCGTGGCATATCTTGTCAAAGCTTTGCATATCTTGGCTTTTGGAATTTTCCTATTTCCATAACTCGGCATAACTTGGCATATCTTTGCAGCATTTTGGCATACTAACCTGCATACTTGGCGCACTAAGCTTTTCACAATTGAATATTTATACTCTATTTTGCGTATTCCAAGAAAGGGGTAGAGGAAAATTGGCTTTTGCAAACAAATTTGGCTGAGTTACAGACACGGGTGGATGCATTCCGAAAATAAATCTTGTTGCATCGGGCTTTGATAACTCAAAATCGCACTCACCATCAAATTTGACACATCCGCAGTCATTTTCATTTGCAAAAATCTTGATTTTTCCATAATCCTTTATGGAAATAGCGACGCTTCCCGACACCAAGCAAGTATAGCTCGCTTTCAATTTGATATAAGCATCAACCACCTTTTCAAAGCTTACTACATTAAAATTCGATGGAATTTGAATACTCATATATTCAGCGCATTTATTAATTTCTCTTATTAAATCTATATCGTGCTGGGGCAAGGTTATTGAAAAATCATCATTTAAGTAATTCGAAATTGCAACAACCGTATCTAAATATGATTCTTTATTAATTGCATACGCTTCTGACACCTCTTTTTTATCAGATGCCAAAGTAAAATAACCGATGGGCTCATCATTTTTAGTTACTAAATAGGGTGTGTTTTTCCACGCTGTCATTACTCTGTACATTACATCGTTATCATTTCTCAACACACTTACCTTGTTTTGATGATATACCTCTCTTGCGAAGGTTAAAGATTTTTCATCATTTGAAAAAATCTCAACAGCTCTTGTATTTTGACCGTAGTCCCCAAGCAATGACTTTTTTGTATTTTTTGGCGTTATGTAATAAGAGTAATTCCCACCGCAAAGCTCAAAGCCAAAGCGCAAATATCTTGCTCTGTCGCCACCGAGCCTACAAATGTCATATTTTTCTTCCTTTACAATTTCCATCGCGCGATTAAGCAAAATATTCATGTATCCCCGTCCCTCATAATCGGGATGCGTGGCAACATTTCCGACGGTGCAAAAGTTGATTTCTTTATCCAAAACCTTCGTTGGCAAAGGATAAACTCCAACAACCGAAACAAGCTTGTCATTAATAAAAAGTCCAATATGCTTTCTCATATGCGCGTCATCTCTTAAGCACATATTGGGTAGCTCCCTTTCAAAATCCATTATGCATTTATTCTGTCTAGAGAAAACAAGGTTCAAAAGTGAAATTAATTCATCGTAATTCTCTTTTTTTAGTCGTTTAATTTCCATTTTTCTCTTCCTTTGTTTTCTTTATAATTGCAATGGCGCTTTCTGGACTAATTGTGATAGTGATTTTTGAACCCACAACAGGTGATACCTTGCCTTGACCGTAATATTTAATCTCATCATAACTATCAAATGGAGCATCATACGTCAAGGTGTATTCCTTTTTGTCACAGTTGGTGATAAGCATAGCCGTGTTTTTCTCACACTCCCAGCAGGATGAGAGAATCAGGGGCGCTTCGTTAACGTCGGGAAATCCGATTGCACTGTCTGTTACAAAGGTCGGAATGAAATCATTTGTTTTTGGTGGGCGAAGCATTTTACCGTAGTTAAAATAATCCTTAAATTCATATCTCATTTGGCACATACGGGACAAATACACCATTTTTTCCTCATCGTCGATAACGTCGGCGTTAATCCAACCGATTTGCTGACCGAACATAACGCTTTGACCCACATGGAATCTAAAATATTCCTTGTCTGATTTTTTGTATCCGTTAGTGCTTCTACCGAACATAACCACATGGCCTACATAAATTTTTGAGAAAAACGGCACGTAATTGGTTGCAACCCACGCCCAGGTCAAAAATCCGTCAAATTGGTCAGCGTAAGGCTCGGCGTTACATTCACTTGTAAAAATGCAATTTTCATCGCACTCTTGCTTTAGGCGCGACATTATATTTTTGTATGAGCGCACCCACCAGGAGCCGCCGCCACCCTCGTGATTATGGTGAGGGGCACAGCATAGATTTGCATCGGACGCGCTAACCTGGTCAAGATAAACGCCGTCAACGTGGCATTCCTTTGACATTCTTCTGATGATTTTTGCGAGCTCTTCTCTCCAAATATGGCTTGACGGACACATAGCAGTGAGCTGACAAAGAGAACCGTCAGGCTCGTGCGAGGCGTACGTTTCAATGCCTAGCTTGCCGTTTACGTCAAGAGTTGCTCCCTCTAAAAATTCCCTCTCGAATTTTTCGGTTGAAAGGTCGCTTGTTCTTGTATCAACGAGGCGAGCATTGATATAGGGCATTACATAAACGTTGTTTTTGTGAAATTCTTCAATGCTTTCCATAAATCCCGCTTTCACAGGGAAATAGTACGGATAGTCATTGTTAAACGGAATTCGGTGCCAATTGTAAATATGATAACCAACAGGGAGACCGAGTCTTTTTGCAAAATCAATTGGCTTGTTTTTCCAATCATCCGGCTTTGGCGGAACAAGGCTTCTTAAAGAAATTGGAACAGGCTCAGCTAAGGGGTTATCATCATTAGGCATCCAGTCCATAAGCCAAACAGGAATATCCTTAAACCAATCTGGAGTATCGTATCTGCCAATTGGAGCATACCACTCTGCGTGATTTTTAACATATTCCTCGTACATGCACGCCATATCGTACCAGTCACCGTCTAAAGCTCGCACAACAACCTTTCCAACCGGCTCAAATGAGTTATATGCTTTTCCCATAGAGGTGGAGGGATATTCAAATGAAAAGCTTCCTTCTCCTCGTCTGAACATATCGCATCTCATATCGCATCTTTCAGCGCTGGGCGAATGAACGGCTACATAAAGTCCGTTTGATTTTTCTTTTGTAGGCTCGTAAATTCCAAGCACAGGAGAAACGCAACCGAATCCGTTAGGATAATGTGAGTTCCAATGCACCTCTTTTTCGTAAGCATTATCAAAAACCTGACCGCTTGCTTGCGCTATAAGCAGATGCGGCTTTTCATATCCAACAAAGGAAATTGACGGAACAGATGCTGATAATACTGTGTAGTCCGAGGAATCGTTAATAACCTGTAAGCCAAAGGTAATTTCATCCTTTTGGTATGCTCTTGCGGTGATAATTACACGAATCGGCAGAGAACGAGGAAATTCAAAAACTACACGAAGCTCGTTTTTTCTGCTCCACACATTGACATTGTCCCAGCCTTGCTCGGAAGAAAAGCTTTCCACCTCACCTGTTTTGAGATTTTTTACTTTAAGAGTAGTCATAGGATTTACACAAGGCTCTTCTATCGGCTGATAGTCTATAAGAGAGGTTTTTGCAAGTGAAGCTCCGTCTTTTCTGACATAGATAGCACTTGTAAGGCGCCCGCTTGTAATATCGTATCTATCCCCACTTATTTTTGCAATGGGTACGAATTTCTTAGCCGTAACAGTTGGCAATACAGGCATGCCCTCACCAAAGGAAATAACCGAACACAAAGCATAAGCTTCGCTTATCATATTTAAAAAGAAATCTATTTTTGTGCCCACGTTACTTTTTAAGGAACAAAATTCGACCTCGTTGTCCCCCGAAAGATATGGAACAACTGCATTAACGCTTTGGGGTGCAAATGATGTACAACCGGCATTTGATATCATAACATAACCGTAATCGTCACATAAAGCACCATTTAAAAGTGTAACCTGATGTGTTATACCGTTGACACCAACCGAAAAATCAGGCTCAAATCCTTGAAAGGTATTAAATTTGCTTCTTTCAAATTTTAAATCCATCCAGGACATCATATGAATAGGTAGCTGTATTTTTGATGTAAAATATGTACTTACACGAAGTGCATTGTCACCACAAACTTCAAAATTGTAATGAACCTTAACAGGACCTATGGGAGTGTTATTTTCATCGGTTGGACAAGCGTGAATAGTTAAAGTATTTTCACTTTCCTCAAATACTATATCCGAGCCGAGCATATTATAATAGCCCACGGTTTTCAAGGTGTCACACGAGAAAAACCTGTATTCATGCTTTCCGTTTGATAACATATAAAATAAATTGCCATTTTCAAGATTTAGGTTTAAAATGAAACCGTTTTTAAATTTAAAGGTTTTTAAAAATCGCATAATAAATCTCTTTTCTAACTTGTTATGTGTTTTTGATATGCTTTTGAACAGATGTTCTTATGTCCCAATCTGACTGTTCAAGTAATTTTATTGCCTCTTCTTCACTTACACCGGTAATTTCAGTAACAATTCTTATCATACGCTGCTTTAGCTTTTCGTTAGTTGGACGTAAATTTATCATCATATTTTCATAGACATTACCAAGCTTTATCATTGCAACTGTAGAAAGCATATTCAAAATTATTTTTTGTGCAGTGCCCGCCTTCATTCGCGTAGAGCCTGTAATAACCTCTGCTCCTGTATCTGATATAATTGAAACTTTTGCACATTTGGTTATAAGAGTATCCTCGTTAGAGGTAAGTCCTATTGTTTCACAGCCAAGCTCATTTGCGTAATTAAGAGCGCCTATTATGTACTGTGCATTTCCAGACGCGGATATTCCAACAACCACATCGTTTTTTGTAAGATTCTTCTCCTTTAAATCCTTAATACCGCTTTCGTAGTTGTCCTCTTCTCCCTCGGCAGCTTGAAACATACACCTTTCTCCCCCGGCAATAATGCCTACTACCATATCCTTCGGCACTCCAAAGGTAGGCGGACATTCGGTAGCATCCAAAACACCAAGTCTGCCCGAGGTTCCTGCTCCGATATAGATTAGCCTACCACCCTGTGACAGCTTTTCTGCGACTATATCACAGGCAATTTCAATTTTACCAAGAGTCCCTCTTACAGAAAGCACCGCATTTTCGTTTTCCTTTTGAATTAAGTCAAGCATCTTAGCGGTTGTCATACGGTCTATATTTGTGCTATTTGGATTACGCATCTCTGTTTTTAATATTTTATGCTCACTCATTGTTGTTTCTTTTCCTCCATAGAGATTTTGCAAGCTCCAAGGCTCCGTTAACGGGCGGAACATCTAAAATCTGAATTTTGCATCTTTTTGTATCATCTCCAAGCTCATCCAAAAGATATGGAAGCAATAGTGCCTGATTAGTCAAACCACCTCCGAGTATTATTGGAATACTTTCTTTATAATCTGAAAAATGAGAAAGCGAAGCGCGAATAAGCTTAGCAATTTCAGCTATGTGCTTTTTAAGTATAGTGATGGACACCTTGTCGCCTTTTTCTGCTTCATCAAAAACACACATAGCATATGAAGACACCAATTTATTGCCACCGCTATATAGGTATTTAAGGAATTCGGCGTTTGAATCGCTAAAGGTTTGCTTTATCCTTTGTACTAAGGTTGTTTCCTCACCAGTGCCATCATATGCGGAAAAATAGGCATTTATAGCATCTCTGCCAATATGAAACGCACTTCCACCATTATCGAATAAATATCCCCAGCCTGCAATTCTTCTTGTTTCTTCCTTTTTTACTACATAAGAGCAAATTCCTGTTCCGAGAATCATTGTAATGCCCTCACCCTCACCAAGTCCAGCAGCTACAATGTTGTTATTATCGCTGCCTACATCACAGGCAGCAAAGGACATTTTTTTCAGCATAGACTTAATTTCATCTGCGTAGCTTCCAGTTGCACAACCGGCAATTCCCGCATACACAACTACAGATGAAAGAGGAACATCCTTACACGCTTGAATAATGCCATCCTCAATAATTCGCTTTGTTTGTTCTATGCCCACAGCATTAGGATTGCATCCATCCATAAAAATTCTGCAAACTATGTTGCCCTCAGGGTCTGACAAATCAAACTCTGTTTTTGTTCCACCTCCGTCAATCCCCAAATAATATATAGCCTCATCACATCTAAATAGCTCCACTATACTCACTCGGAATATATTAGCTATTCTGAAAAGTGCTTCTATAGACGGCACGCTTCCTTCAGTTTCCCATTTACTTACTGTTTTTTCTGAATATCCTATATCATCTGCTAATGATTTTTGTGTTAAATTATGCTTTTTGCGCAACCTGCGCACATTTATCGAAAAAGCTTTTTCATAACTATTTTTGTCTGACATATTTACTCCTTTTCTACCTAGGGTATACCTATCCTATGTCTAAATTAATTATATCTTAGTTATATTTAGTTGTCAACCGATAAACAAGAGTATTAGATGCGCCAAAATCTACCGACAGTAGATTTTAAAATATAAATATTAAAAGAAGTTGCACATTTAACAGTACAAAAAACAACCCACACGATATTGGTAGTGTGGGTTGCTTTATTATTTATTTTTCGTGTGTTTTTGATTGCAAATTGGCATACTTCCCGGCATACTAACGGCTTTTTGGAAAAAGCGAAAGTGCCGTGGAGCCTTGTGGTATAAGGCACCGCGTGAACCCCAAACCTCGTTTTCTCGGTTCGAGGACCCCGCACAGATATAACCAAGCCCTTGCGTTTTGTGCAAGGGCTGATTTTATTAGTTATCTGCTAAAGGCTTCATTGTCGGAAACAGGAGAACATCTCTAATGGATGCGCTATCGGTTAGGAGCATAACGAGGCGGTCGATGCCGAAGCCGAGGCCACCTGTTGGGGGCATACCATATTCAAGGGCGGTTACGTAGTCGTAGTCTACCTCTGCCTTTGAGTCTGGTTCTTCCTTGAGCTTTAATTCAACTTGATATTCAAATCTGCCCTTTTGGTCGATTGGGTCGTTTAGCTCACTAAATGCGTTACCATATTCGGTTGCATTGATAAAATACTCAAATCTCTCTGTAAATGCCGGATTTTCGGGCTTTCTCTTTGCAAGTGGGCTATTCTCTACCGGATAGTCATAGATAAATGTTGGTTGGATAAGCTTTTCTTCAACGTATGCGTCAAAGATTTCGATAAGAACTCTACCCTTAGTTGCGTCGTCTGCCACCTCAACGTGTAGCTTCTTTGCAACCTCGCGAGCATCCTCGTCGCTTGCCCAGTCGTTATAATCTACGCCTGCGTACTTCTTAACTGCTTCAACCATTGTTAAGCGTTCCCAGTTGCCCATATCAATTTCAGTGCCTTGATATGTAATAACTGTTGAGCCGCAAACCTTTTCAGCGAGTAACTTATAAAGCTCCTCAACCAAGTCCATCATGCCGTAATAATCGGTAAATGCTTGATAGAGCTCAATTGAAGTAAATTCAGGATTGTGCTTTGTGTCCATACCCTCGTTTCTAAAGATACGACCTACCTCATAAACCTTATGCATACCACCAACGATAAGACGCTTTAGGTATAGCTCGGTTTCAATACGTAGAGTCATATCAAGGTCGAGAGTGTTGTGGTGTGTCTTGAACGGACGAGCGCTTGCGCCTATTTCCATAGGAACAAGAATAGGGGTATCAACCTCTAAAAATCCCTTTGAATCAAGATAATTTCTAATTTCCTTTAATATTTGTGAGCGCTTATAGAAGGTATCCTTAACCTCCGGATTTACGATTAGGTCAACGTATCTTTGTCTATATCTTTGCTCTTGATTTGTTAAGCCGTGATACTTTTCAGGGAGTGGACGGAGTGATTTTGATAAAAGCACTGCGCTTTTTGCGTGGATAGAAACCTCGCCTGTTCTTGTTCTAAATAGTGCGCCCTCAACGCCTATAATATCACCGATGTCCCACTTTTTAAAGCCTGCATAGTCCTCTTCACCGAGATCGTTCTTGGAAACGTAAAGCTGTACCTTGCCAGCCTCGTCAAGTAAGTGTGCAAAGGACGCCTTACCCATAATACGACGTGACATCATTCTGCCTGCTACTCGAACTATAATTTCCTCGCCCTCTGCAAGTGTTGGCTCCTTTTCCTCAAAGAGCTTTATTGCATCTTGGCTTAAATGTGTTACATCATACTTTGTAATTTCAAAGGGGTTCTTGCCCTCGTCTTGCAAGGACTTTAATTTTTCCCTTCTTATAATCATTTGCTCGCTTAAATCCTCTTCAAGCGCTACATTTTCGTTATTTACTACTTCTGCCATTTTTTTATCCTTATTTCTTTGTTCTTTCAAATGATACTATCTTTGCTTCCTTTTCGCCAACAGGAGTAACTATTGTTACTGTTTCGCCCTTCTTGTGACCAACAAGAGCCATACCGATAGGAGAAACGTCTGAAATTTTCTTTTCGATAGGAGCAACCTCGTTAGAGGAAACAATATGGTAAGTTACCTTCTTACCGTCTTCATACTTGATTGTTACGGAAGAGCCGATGCTAACAAGGTTCTTGTCAATATCCTCTTCTGAAACAACCTCACCGTTTTTGATAAGGAATTCAAGCTCGGCAATTCTATGCTCTACCTGTGCCTGTTGGTTCTTTGCCTCATCATATTCACTGTTTTCTGAAAGGTCACCAAAGCTTCTTGCTTCTTTAAGAAGGTCTTTAACCTCTTGACGACGTGTGGTTTTTAAATAATCAAGCTCATCAATTAATTTTTGATAGCCTTCTTGAGTATATTTTGTCTTTTGCTCTGCCATTTTATTTACCTAACCTTTCTTACTGCCCTATTTTTAGTGCGTTATACGCTTCCTTCAACTGGTTATCCTGGGCATCTGTAATTTCAAAATAATTTAATTTTGTAAGTGAGCTATCAAGCTCAATTTCTATATCAGGTGCTATTCCTACACCATCATAGTTCTCACTTATTGGCGGATTATATAGCTGTGTCGTATAGCGAAGCGCACCACCGTTTGGCAAGGTAATAATGCTTTGCATACATCCCTTACCATAGGTTTTTGTTCCAACTAAAACAGCCTTATCGTAATCCTTCAAGGCACAAGCGAAGAGCTCTGCCCCGCTTGCTGTCGCGCCATCTGTTAAAACAGCCATTGGCACATTGATTTGACTTGCCTCGGAATAGCGGACGTCTACCACTGTTCCGTCTAAATCAGTTATATACATAATATCTCCCGTAGGGAGCAAGAAATCAAGAATCTCAACGCACGAATCAACCGTACCGCCGGGATTGGAGCGCACGTCAAAAACAAGAGACGTACAGCCTTGATTTAAAAGCGTGTTTACTGCATTTTTAAACTGATTTGGTGTTCCGTCGTTAAACTCTGTTATACGAACAACGCCAACGCTTGTGTCAAGTGCATATTTATGATAGAACACCGTTTGTGCTGTGTATAATTTTCTTTTAACTGTTATTGTTTTTATAATATCACCACGTAAAACGGTAATGCTTACATCGGTATCGACTTCTCCCGAAATCATAGAAACCGTTTCATTGTAACCAATTTCATTAACATCTATTCCGTCTACATGAGTAATAATGTCGCCCTTTAATATTCCGGCACTTTTTGCGGGTGAGCCATCCATAACCTCAAGAATTTTTATTCTATCGTCATTTTCACCCATAACCCTAACGTAAACGCCAATGCCTACCTTTACGCCCTCGGTATCACTATAAAGAGCATCAACCTCCTCGGGTGTATAATAAACACCATATGGGTCGCCAACACAAATAATATATGCGTTCATAAGACGGCTTACAAGCTCTTCCTTACCAATCTTATCAACGTATCCTGATTGATAATAATAATCAATCATTGCAAGTGTTTCAAAAAGCTCCGGATTCTTTTTTTCATCAGGCAACGCAGATTGCCACTGGTCAACCTCGCTTGTTGCACTGTCGGACTCATTTACTAAATCATATATATAATTTGCGACTTGAACAACGGAAAACGTAACAGTAAACGTTATAAAAATCGCTAACGCTATTGAAAAAATAAGCGTTAATATGCTAACTCGTTTTTGCATAAAATACCTCTTTTTTATTGGGATGGTTTTGCCACGAGGTAATTAGAATTTTACAGGCTTCGATGCAAGATAACGTTTTACCATCAACGCAACCTTAAATGTGATTGCATGGTCGAATTCACGAAGGTCAAGACCTGTAATTTTTCTAATTTTTTCAAGTCTGTATACAAGAGTGTTTCTGTGTACGAAAAGCTTTCTTGACGTTTCCGAAACGTTTAGGTTGTTATCAAAGAAAACCTGAATTGTTTGAAGTGTTTCCTTATCAAGTGTTTCGAGTGAGCCGTGCTTAAATACCTCTGCTAAGAACATCTCGCAAAGAGTTGTTGGAAGCTGATAAATAAGACGTCCTATACCAAGGTTTTCATACGTGATGATTTCCTTTTCGTTTTCAAATACCTTGCCAACCTCGATAGCAATTTGCGATTCCTTATATGAACGCGCAAGGTCCTTAATATTTTCTACAATTGTACCGATACCGATACCAACCTTACAATAAAATTCTGAGCTGATTGTATCGCAAATATTTTGTGCAATTTGCTCAACGTCGTCACTTGTTGCCTCGTTATCAAGTCCTTTTACAATAACAACGTCCTGTTCACCTGTTGGAATTATAAAGTCCTTTGATTTATCAGGAAACATATTTTGAATAACGTCAAATGGTGAAACATCACTTCTTGTGTAGAAGCGAACAAGCAAAGCCACTCTTGGCTCTGCTCCATCAAAATGAAGCTCCTTGCTTTTTGCATAAATATCACTTGGCAAAATATTGTCCATTATGATATTTTTTATAAATGAGCTTTTATCGCTCTTTTCATCATAAAAGTCCTTAATATTTGAAAGTGAAATCGCCAAAATAGCAGCATATTTTTCTGCAGTTTTATCTTCGCCCTCTACAAATACCATAAACTCCGGGTTTGCGCTGTTGCCAATGTGTTGATAGGTATATCCCTCAAGAGCAAAAGCTTCTGTCGCATACGACATTTCTTCCTTTGCCTTTGGGCGTGCTTCACCAATCATAGCAAGCTCACTACAAGCGATAACGAAGCCACCGTCGTCAATAACTCCAATAACACGGTCAAGAGCTGAATGCATTTGATGAATTATACCTTGAAACAATCTGTTTGACATAGAAACCTCCAATTTGTTCATCTTTTTCATTTGTTATTTTGTACACATTTTTGTGCATTTTGTGCACCTGTATTATCTATATTACACTATTTTATTGTCTTTTTCAATAGTTTTTTTGATATTTTTTTGTGGAATTTGCACATTTTTTTGTCAAAATAACCAAAAACGCATTTTTTGCCCGTTTACATCTCAGTGTGATAAGCAATACAAGAAAGTACAAACGTAGGCGCAGTTTCACATCGTAAAATTCTATTTCCAAGTGTTACACTATATGCGCCTTGCTTTGATATATACTCTGCCTCACGCTCACTAAATCCACCCTCGGAGCCGATTATTATCGCTATATCATTGTCAATCTTGCTTTCATTTAACACCCTTTTGAGAGTGATTTCCTTTTCCCTTTCATTACAAAAAATAGTAATAGAGGACTGACAGGCGCTGGCAATCGCTTCTTCAAAATTCATAACGGAACAAATCTGTGGTATAATGCCTCTGCCACTTTGCTTTGCCCCACTTTCAGCTATCTTTTGCCATCTTTCTCTTTTCTTTTCCGCATCCTTAGAGTCAAGCCTCACAACACATCTTTCGCTTCTAAACGGAATTATCTCGCTAACCCCGCATTCTGTTGTTTTTTGGATAATGGTTTCCATTTTATCGCTCTTTGGGAGTGCTTGAAAGAGACGGATTTTATATTTTGGTTCGCTTGTTGCCTCGCTCTTCTCAATTACTCTTGCAAAAACCTCTTTTTCAGAAAAACCGATAAGCTCGCAAAGGTAAACCGTTTTTTGCATATCACACACCTCTATTTTTTCGCCCTCTGCCATGCGAAGCGCTCTTGATATATGATGTGCATCCTCGCCTCTTATTACAATTTCCTTTTGTCCGTTTTTTTCTAAAACGCTATCCTTTTCTATAAAAAATCTTGGCATTTTTACCTCTTTGCTATAATTATTATTATATTTATATTAACACTATGAAAATATTTTGTCAATATAAAAAACGCACTACCGAAATAGTGCGTTTTTAATTAAGCTTTTTTCAAAAGACTGATTGCACACCAGCCGTTTTCGTGAATTTCATCTACTATCGAGAATTTATTATCACTTATTGACTTATATACGTCACTGCATCTTTCATCAATTATGCCTGAAATTACAAGTGTTGTTTTATCGTGCATAAATTCACCGATGTCGGGTAACATTCTAATAATTATGTCGGCAACGATATTTGCAGTTATAACATCGTATTTTTGTTTCTTTACGCCCTTTAATAGGTCGGAAACCTCACACTCGATATTTGAAACGTCATTATCCTTTACGTTTTCCCTTGCGACCTTAACGGCAACAGGGTCAATATCGTATGCGTAACATTTATCCGCACCAAGCTTTGAAGCGCAAATTGCCAAAATTCCGCTACCACAACCAACGTCAAGCATAGTAGAGGTTTTATCAACGTATTTTTCAAGAAGCGTAGCGCAAAGACGAGTAGTTTCGTGTGTGCCTGTGCCAAATGCCATACCTGGGTCCATTTTTACTATAATTTCGCCATTTTGTGCATCGTATTTTTCCCACATAGGAACAACTACAAGATGCTCGCCAATCTTTATAGGCTTATAGTATTGCTTCCAAGAGTCTGCCCAATCCTCCTCGCAGAGAGAAATGAGCTCAATTTTTGCATCTATGCCAAGTGAGGAAAGACGCTCTCTTATAAATGCTGTATGGTCGGATACAGGCTTGTCGTTAGACACATAAGCGGAAACGGAAACAACCGTTTTATCAGCATTTAAAACACTCTCGTCAATTAAATCTCCGTATACCCCGTCAAGAATTCTCTCCTCTAAATCGGAATAGTCCTCTATTTGAAGTCCGTTTGAAATCATACTCATAACAGCGGTTAATTCATCTAAATTTTCCGTTTTAGACGTTACCTTTATTTGTATCCACTTATTGTCTTCCATATCGCACCTTACTTTCTAAATTTCTTAAAAAATCCGCTCTTTTTTGCAAAGTTTTTATCCTGACAGCTTTCCGCAAATGCGCGCATAAGCTTCTTTTGTTCACTGTTTAAGCCCTTTGGTGTTTCAACCACAACCTTAACGTATAGGTTGCCCTTGCCCTTTGAATTGAGCATTTGAACACCCTTTTGCTTTACTGTAAATACAGCACCTGTTTGAGTTCCCTCGGGAATTGTCAAATCAACCTCGCCCTCAAGCGTGGGTATCTTTATTTCAGCACCGAGCGCTGCATCTGCAAATGTAATCGGAACCTCACAATATAAGTCGTATCCATCGCGCTCAAACAAGGTATGAGGACGAACTGTAACAAGAATGATAAGGTCACCGGGATAGCCACCGTTTTTGCCCTCGTGTCCTTGACCGCGCAAAACAACTCTTTGTCCATCGTCAATTCCTGCCGGGATTGAAACGTTAAGCTTTTTATTTATTTTTACAAGTCCCTTACCCTTACAGTTTCCACAAGGCTTTCTTATAATCTTACCTGTGCCGTTACATTCAGGGCACTGACGTGTGGTTTGAGTCATACCAAAAATGGTTCTTTGCTGAACGGTAACAGTTCCTCTACCGTTACACTTGCCGCATTTATCAATACTAGAGCCCTTTTCAGCACCGGAGCCACCACAATCGTCACATTTTTGAATTTTCGGGAAGTTTATTTCCTCTTTGCAACCAAAAACAGCCTCTTCAAATGAAATTGAAACTCTAATGGTTATATCATCTCCGTCAATAGGCGCATTCGCACGGCTTGCGCGAGAAGAACCGCCACCGAAAATGGAGGAGAAAATATCGTTCATATCAAAGCCGTCAAAGCCACCGAAGCCACTTGCGCCATATCCGCCTGCGCTTGGGTCAAATGCCGCGTGACCGAATTGGTCGTATTTTGCTTTCTTTTCTTCATCAGAAAGAATGGAATAAGCCTCGTTTACCTCCTTGAACTTCTGCTCCGCCTCGGCGTTGCCGGGGTTCATATCGGGATGGTATTGCTTTGCCATTTTACGATAAGCTTTTTTTATTTCGTCTTGGCTTGCGCTTTTGTCAATGCCAAGCGTTTCATAGTAATCTCTTTTGTCTGCCATCTTAAATCCAATCTAGTAGAAATTTATTGTTAATCAAATTTGTACTCGAAAATAGTTTTTCTATATACCCATTTGGGACTGCCGAATTTTCGGCAGTCCCTTGGTATTTATTAATTATTTGCCTGTTTTGTCTTCAAAATCAGCGTTGTAGTAGGTACCGTCGTTACCGGCTTCTCCACCTTGGAAGCCTGCATCTGCGCCTTGTGCTGCTTGTGCTTCCTTGTAAAGCTTTTCGCTAATAGCGTAGAAGGATTTTTCAAGTGCCTCGGTATCTCTCTTTATTGCCTCGGTATCGTTGCCCTTTACTGTTTCCTTTAATTTATCAATAGCTGCTTGAACGTCAGCCTTTTCGCTCTCGGTTACCTTATCACCAAGGTCGGCAAGAGTCTTTTCGCTTTGGAAAATCATATGCTCAGCGTGGTTCTTTGTTTCAACTGCTTCCTTAGCCTTTTTATCCTCCTCTGCATATTTCTCTGCCTCCTTAACAGCGCGGTCAATATCCTCGTCGCTCATATTTGTTGATGAGGTAATTGTGATGTGTTGCTCCTTGCCTGTGCCCTTATCCTTTGCGCTAACGTTTACAATACCGTTTGCGTCAATATCAAAGGTAACCTCGATTTGAGGAATTCCGCGTGGAGCCGGTGCAATTCCGTCAAGGGAGAATAGACCAAGAGTTTTGTTACCCGATGCCATTTCTCTTTCGCCTTGTAAAACGTGAATTTGAACAGATGTTTGGCTATCTGCCGCTGTTGAGAACACTTGGCTCTTCTTTGTTGGGATAGTTGTATTTCTTTCAATAATCTTTGTGCAAACACCACCGAGTGTTTCAATACCGAGTGAAAGTGGAGTTACGTCAAGGAGAAGAATGTCCTTTGCATCGCCGCCAAGAACACCGCCTTGAATTGCAGCACCCATAGCAACACACTCGTCAGGGTTGATGCCCTTGAATGGTTCCTTGCCAATGAACTTTTTAAGTGCTTCTTGAACTGCCGGAATTCTTGAAGAGCCGCCAACCAAGATAACCTTATTAATTTCAGAGGTTGAAAGCTTTGCATCCTCAAGTGCTTGCTTTGTTGGAATCATTGTAGCTTCAACAAGGTCAGCTGTTAATTCGTCGAATTTAGCACGAGATAAGTCTGCATCAAAGTGCTTTGGACCTGTTGCGTCAGCTGTTATAAATGGAAGGTTGATATTTGTTGTTGTTACGCCTGAAAGCTCGATTTTAGCCTTTTCAGCTGCTTCCTTAAGTCTTTGGTGAGCCATATTGTCAAGACGAAGGTCAATGCCATATTCAGCCTTGAATTGGTTAGCAATCCAGTCGATAATCTTATTATCGAAGTCGTCACCGCCCAAACGGTTGTTACCTGCAGTTGCCAAAACCTCAACTACTCCATCACCTGTAATATCAAGGATTGAAACGTCAAAGGTACCGCCACCAAGGTCAAATACCATGATTTTTTGGTCCTCTTCCTTATCCATACCAAACGCAAGTGCAGCAGCTGTTGGCTCGTTAATAATTCTCTTTACCTCAAGACCTGCAATTTTACCTGCGTCCTTTGTTGCTTGTCTTTGAGCATCGCTAAAGTAAGCAGGAACTGTAATAACTGCCTCTGTTACTGTTGTGCCAAGATAAGCCTCTGCATCAGCCTTCAATTTTTGAAGAATCATAGCAGAAATCTCTTGAGGAGTGTATGATTTAGAGTCAACCGTTACCTTGTAATTTGAACCCATTTCTCTCTTAATTGAGCTTACGGTTCTATCAGGGTTAGTGATTGCTTGACGCTTTGCAACTTGACCTACAAGTCTTTCTCCGCTCTTTGTAAATGCCACTACTGATGGTGTTGTTCTTGCTCCTTCAGGATTTGGTATTACGACAGGCTCGCCACCTTCATATACCGCTACGCAAGAGTTTGTTGTACCTAAGTCTATTCCTATAATCTTTCCCATTTTAATTATCCTCCATATGAGTTATTTATTTTTACGCTTTTCGCGTTTTGTACTAAGTTAATTGAAGCCAATAGCTCCTTGGCTTCGCTAAAGACGACACGCAATATGTCAATTTGCAACCTTTACCATTGCATATCTTACTACTCTTTCACCAAGAATATAGCCCTTTTGGAAAACCTCAACGATTTCGCCCTCGCCATATGTCTCGTCGTCTATATGCATTACCGCATTGTGAATATTAGGGTCAAAGGTTTTTGTTTCTATTTCCTTTACTCCCATTTTTTCAAGAGTTTGATGAACAGATGCTATAATAAGCTCCATTCCCTTTTTAGTGCCCTCATCACTTGCATATTCAAGCGCTCTTTCAACGTTATCAACAACCGGTAAAAGCTGTTTTACGGCATCAAGATAAGCATCTTGATAAATTGAATCGCGCTCCTTTAGAGTTCTTTTTCTAAAGTTATCATATTCAGCAACTATTCTTAAATATTTATCCGTTGCCTCGGCACATCTTGCTTCAAGCTCGTTTATTCTTTCTTCACTTTTGTCTACCTCAACAGCTTCGTCAACTGTTTCGGTAGATTCTGTGCTTTCCGTAACTTCTTCTTTTACGTCTTTATTTTCGTTTTTCTTCATTATTCTTCATCACTTTCTTCTGTTTTTGCGCTGGGTAAAGCATTTAGATCCGAGAGCTTACTGATTTCCTCTGAAAGCTGGTCAATTGTCGAAAGCACCTTTGAATAGTCCATTCTGCAAGGTCCTATAATTCCAATCGCGCCGATTGTTTTTCCGTTTAGCTTCAGATTTTTATATATAAGCGTGGAGTCATCCATAATCTTAACCATATTTTCGGAGCCGATAAAGATTTTTGTATCATCGTCACTTTGATCTATGGTGCTAACTGCTCTTATGATATCTTCCTTATTTTCAATAGTTGATATCATTTTTTGAAGCTTATCAAGATTTTTATATTCGGGATATTCAAGCAACCTGTTTACGCCCTCAAACTTAATTTCAGAGCCAAGCTCATTCATCGTTTCGTAGATGCTTTTTATTGTGGTTGAAACAATGCTTTCTGCCTTTTCCGCGCTTACATCTATCATTTCCTTTAGCTGTAAATTCATAGACATCATAAGTTGGATGTTTACTCCTTCTATGCTGACTCCCGAAAGGTTTTCATTCAGCACCTTGGAAAGAGCCGATATCTCATCAGGGAAAACATCAAATCCAACACTAACCTTTTTGGTTTTTACGGATTCCGTGCCTTGTGTTATCATAACTATTAGATAGGTGTGAGTATCGAGATAAACCGCTTCGTATTTTTTTATAGCTATGCTAGCGGGACGTGGTCGCAAGGACAGCGCCGTATAATTGGTCATAGCTGAAGCCACCTTCGTTGCGTTGTCAAGAATTTTATCAATTTCCGACATTTTGAAGGATAGGAGCTTTTTAAGCTCTCCGGCTTCCTTCGTTTTAGTATCATATTGAGACACCAACGAGTCAACGTAAAATCTATAGCCAAGCTCTGAAGGGATACGACCTGCTGATGTATGTGGCTTTTCAAGATATCCAAGCTCCTCGAGCTCTGCCATTTCGTTTCTAATCGTAGCTGACGAATAAGCAATATCGGTTTCTTGCGTCAAATACTTTGAGCCAACAGGCTCACCAAGCTTAATATGCGCTTCAACTATGGCTTTTAATATAAGTTTTTTTCTATCGCTTAAAACAACATCATCAAAGCTCATTTTCTCGCCTCCTTACGTTGTTAGCACTCACAAACAGCAAGTGCTAAACTCTATGAATACTATACCACCTAATTTCAAGTTTGTCAATAGGTTTTTCAAATTTTTTTCAAACTTTTTTAGCAAACAAGCTTTTCGAGTGCTTGATGTGTTTTTCGTGCTAAAAACTGGCATTTTTCTACATTATTTATATACTAAAATATAATTAAAACAAAAAACGCACATCAAGCGATGTGCGTTTCTATTTAGTTAATTTATTTTACAACAACGTATGATGGGTTTTCGGTAACTGTAATTGTTACATAGCCATCTTCGATTTGAACGTTCTTTGAAACACCGTCAATGTCGCCGTTCTTTGCTGTTGTATGAATAGCAGAATTGCCGTCAACCTTTAACTTGAAGTTTTCAACAACTGTACCATCAGATGTTGGGCACCATACAGCGTAACCAACTTGACCCTTACCGTCTGAGAATTCATAAATCCACACATCCGGATTTCCAGAGTCAATTTCCTTAACGAAGGTCATATGACCAATTGTTTCGGAAAGTGTGTACATATAGAAGTAACCATCCTTTGGAAGGTACTCTGTTTCTGTTGTGATACCGGAATAATCTTTATCAGGATCGCTAGTATTCTGTTTCTTCACTTCAGTATTATCATCAACCTTGTAGTACTTAACTACCTCATCAGCACCTTCACCAGTAGTAACCTTGTATACCCAGAACTTTTCGCCTTCTGCTTTGCCCTCTTCATCATGCATTTGAGCCTTGAGAATTGGCCAGTTATCCTCTGTATAAGGAGCATACCAAATACCACATGTACCATACTTACCGATAGCCGTTGCTTCGTTTGAACCTACGTCCTCGCACATGTACATTGTTGCTTTGTCAACACCACATGCTGAGAGTAACAAGTATGCACGTGTTAACCACATACCTTGGATTTCACGAGCTCTTAATACCTTCTCGTAATCGGAAATTATGCCGTCCCCGTTTGCATCCTTAGTATTATATGCGTGTGCCGATGTCATTGTTTCATATGATTGGTTTGTATCCCAACCGAACTCAGTAAGCCATACCTCAACCTCAGGATAGTACTTATCTCTATATTGAACGAGAGGTGAGAGTGAGCCGATAAGGTCAAATTCCTCAGGGCTTACACCAACGATAATTTGTTGACCGTTCATTGTGAAGTATTTGCCGAAATATGTATGAACGTTAAATGCATCCATAGCAATGCAGTTATCTGTTCTGTTTGCTCTCATCCAGTAAGCCATTGACATAATGTATCTACTACCAACACCTGCAAGACCTGCCATTGCAAGCTTGATATCAGGGTCAGCGTTCTTACCGCCAAATGGATAAGAGAAGCTATTTGGATTATAAATGTCTGCAAGAAGCGTTCTTTGGTGTCCGTCATATGCTGCAGATTGCAAAGCCGCGAGCTGATATGGTGTTGCACCCGCTGCGTCCTCACCGTTAGGCTCGTTACCAAGCTCAATCCACTGAATGTAGCCACGGCCAGCTGTTGTGCCAGCAACTGCATCAGAGTGAGCAATCATATTTTCAACGAGATAACCCATCTTACTGCTACCGTAACGTGCAGAGTATTGATAGATTAAGTCAGCGTATGCAGCGTATGTAGATGGGAGATATTTTTCTTCCCAAGATGCAATTGTGCCAGAAAGCTTGCCCTCAAAATCATCATAAAGTCTTGCTGGGCTAGAGCCCTCATTCCATTGTAAGCAAGGAATAACAAGGAAGCCTGCCTCGCTATATGTCTTATAAGCTGCGTCAAAGTTACCAACAACAGTGTTTACAAGGTTAACAGCTTTTCCTGGGAATGAGCCGTTTGAATATGACCAACCAACGTTATGATATTCACGAATTACATATGAGCAAGCGAGCTGTTCAACTGAACAGTTACCGCCACCGCCGGCAACGAAGCCGCATTGTCCCATCATCTCACCGATAGTAGGACGCTTATGGCTTGTTGTTTCTTTGATTTCCATATTTTCGCTCTCGCCAACTGCATAGCCGGAAACTACAACCTCAACTGGAGCTTGACCGTCAATAAATTCAACTTGAACGTATCTAACCTCTGCATTTATTGGGAACGTGGTAACGTACTCAGCCTCAAGGTCTTCAGCCTTAACTACGTATTCAATATCCCAATGCTCAGGTGTTTGGAAGTTTGCATCATTCTTTGAAGCGCGTATAACTACATCGTATGTCTTTGCGCCATAGTAGAGCATAACGCTGTCAACATAATAAACGTACTCAAGGTCAATTATCGGAGCTAATTTTGTGCCATAACGCTCGTCTGTTTCCGTCTTTGTATAGTTCGGGAATACGTGACCCTTTTCATACCAGAATTGTTGAATTTGTGACATTGGAATATAGTTAAACTCATCCATTGTTGGAGCAACGAAATCTTGCTCATCAATAATTTTTCCTAAGTCTCTGTTAGTTTCACCAGATACTATATGTTGTGGATTATTGTTATCACGAACAATAGCCTCAATACCACCCGCTCTTACAGTAACGAATTCAGATTCACCAAAATCGTTTTTCGCTGTCATTGCAAAGAAGTATTTGTTATCGGCATCCGCTGTCATTCCATCAACAACGATTGTCTTTATTTCTCCACTACCTGTAACTTCGCAATCAACGATAGTTGCCTTGCTATAATTCTTTGAAGTGATTTCCTTCTTGGAATATCTAATTTCATAGTCAGAAATATCGCCAAGCGCATTAACCTTTAAAGTGATTTTTCCATTTTCAAGCTTTGCAATACGGAAATACTTCAAAACAGGAATAGATTTGAACTCAAGCTCGCTGGCTGAGCCTGTGCTATCTGTATCTGTGTTACCTGTATCTGTGCTTCCTGATGAACCAGAGTCAGTGCTTGTATCAGTATTAGATTCTCCACCATCAGATTCTGTGTCAGTATTGCTTTCGCTTTCATCATCTGTTGATGAATCGGTATTGCTACCTTCACTCTCTGTGTCAGATTCATCCTCAACGGAGCCGTCTGCCCAAGTTGCTACAAAAGTAACGTCTTCTGTAACTAAATAAGGAAATTCAACTGCTTCGCCATCAACTGTCCAAGCGACAAATTCCGTTCCTTCCTTTGTAGGAGCCGGAAGCTCATCAATTTCCTCGTTGAGATTCCACTCAAATACCTTTTCATAGCCCTCGGGTAGTTCGCCACCGTTGAGCTTCAAGGTTACCGTTGCTACCGTATCCTCGGTATCGGTGTTTGTATCAGTGTTGTTATCCGAGCAACCGCACGATGCGATAATTGGCACAATCAAGCAAATGCAAATTGCCAAAATAATCACTGAAAGCCATCTTTTACTCATTTGTTTTCCTCCGAATAAGTTTTGCTACATATTTATTAAAATATTAATACACATATATGATACTACAAAACCAATTCTTTGTCAAGCGAGTTTATACTTATTTAACAAAATTTTCTTATAAATTTAGCGAGTTCTGTGCAACTTTATTAAAAATGCCCAAAAAATCCTCTTTTGCGAGAGTCAAAACAAAAGCATTTTTGGTGATTTTGCCATATCTTCTATACTGCTTATCAATCCGTTTGAGCTTCACCCTCGTTTTCCAAGCCAGAATTTTGATTTTGTTGCGCTTGATTTTCGTTCTGTATTTGGTTCTGAGTGCCAACGTTTGGCGAATATAATGCGTCGAAGCAGTCAATAACGTACCTCGTGTCATATCTCACCCCATCAACATGAATAACCCTTAAATCTGCATATTCATAGCTTGATAAGGGGCGGTTTAAGGCGTCGTTCGAGTTGGCACAAATATAAATTTCCCCGTTTTCTATTTTACTCACAAGTAAAGTATGATAGTAAATGCCCTCGGCGTTTTTTAGCTGTATAGCATCTCCAACCTGTACAGTTGAAATGTCAACAAGTGAACCGAACGGTCCAACTCCTTGGTTAGCGGTGATAAAATTATAAAAATACTCGACTCCAGACCAAGATGCACTGCGACGATTCAGCGACAGATAGAACCACCCATAAATAGGGGTATAATTCATTGTGCAGCTTCCTGCCAAAATGCATTGGGAAACGAAATTGGTACAATTCCCGCCTATGCCCTCGAAGGTGTAGAACAACGGATTTCTTACAAGCGCGTATTTTTCGGCGTATAAAACAGCCCTATCCCTTAAATATTCCTTTTCAAGAATCATATTATCACTCCTTTCAAAATATATCTTATGTTAGAAAGAAAAAAAGGTTATTTTACTTTTCAACTTTGTTTTATGATTGCATTCAAAGGGCGGTGATTTGCATTTTTTGGTCAAATTTAGACACTCCACTAGCTTTTTTTGCTTTTTCACTATCCATATTGGTCGTTTTCATCAACGGCTGGACTGATGCTCCAAATGCAATATTCTCACTTGTCGCATCAAAAACAGCAAGTCTAGGAAAAAGCGCCTTGCTTTCTGCAATTTTTAATCTTTTAGGTGTATTAACCTTTTCACTTCTAGGTGCAAGAGTAACCCAAAGCGTCTTTTCGTTAGTAGATTTTTCAAGTAAAGCCGAGGGCAACGTTATATGTATATCTTGCTTTGCAACAGTCATTATTTTTGGATTTATTGCTTGGCTCTTTGGTATGCCATCAAGTGAAAGCCACGCACTTATTTCCTCATTACTCGGCGCAGGTCTTGTTTTTGGCGGTTGGAGCTCTGCACTAATATGGCAAATTGCAAAAATACTTATATATATGTTTATTTCTTGCGCCTTGTCCTTTTTTCTTTCATACCTAATAGCAAAGCTTTTTTCAAAAGCAAATCTCAAATACAAAAAAAGCCTGTACATATCGTGCGCCTCTCTCTCCTTTATGCACGGCGGTCAAGATGGGCAAAAATTCATCGCTATTATGCTGTTTTTACTTGGAATAAGCGATACCAGCCGCACTAAAGTACCACTAGCCTTGATTTTTACAGTTTCCTTGGTTATGTGCTTTTCCACAATGCTTGGTGGCAAAAAAATAATCAATTCATTGTCGAAATCAGTGGATAATTTAGACACTTCCCTTGCTTTTTTCTCAGACATCGGTTCTTTTGTCACTCTTTTGATTTGTTCTGTTCTCGGTATGCCGATAAGCACAGGAAACGTAAAAAGCCTATCCATTGTTGGATGTGGACGGGCAAAGAGGATAAGCGTAAACAAAAAAATGATAACGGAGATACTAACGACCTCCGTTATCACATTTCCTATTTGTTTTATTTTAGGCTTCTTATTTTGCAAAATTTCATCAATTTTCTTTATACATTGAAGCTATCCCAAATTTCGCCTTTTGGAAAAGACTCAAAGCACATTTTTTCATTGCTTTTGGGGTGATAAAATTCGATTTTACAGGAATGTAGCGAAATTTTTGAATTGTCCTTGGCGCCGTACTTGCCATCACCGAATAAAACGTGCCCACGCGATGCAAATTGAACCCTTATTTGGTGTGTCCTTCCTGTGTGAAGAAAAATTTCAACAAGCGAGACATTCTTTTCCTTGATTTTGGCAGTTGCAAGACGCTTATATTCAAGGCTTGCTTCCTTCGTACCCTTTCTTTTTGTTTGCACAGTAAAGGTTTTATTTTTTGTTTTGTCATGGAAAAGTAAATCCTGCATTGTGCCATTTTCTTCACACACGCCATGACATATACACACATATTTTTTCACAAATTTACCATCAGCTATTTGTGCGGAGATATTGCTTGCACTATTCTTGTTTTTTGCATAAACCATAAGTCCTGTTGTTTGAATATCAAGCCTGTGAACGCAAAAAACGTCGCACCCTGTGTGTGATTTTAAAAGATTTATCATATTTTCCCCATCACTTTCCTGTGATGACACGCCATATGGCTTTTCGCATACTATGATATCATTATCCTCGTAATGAACTGTCATTTTGGGCGCTCCCTTCTTGCAGGTATTGTATACAAAAGGGCTGATTTGTCAGCCCTTTGCGTTTATTATTTCACTTCAACGATTGATGCATCCCACATATTTGGCGCTTCATAACCGAGGAAGTTAACACAGGTTGCAGCTACGTTTGAAAGACCAAACTCACCATTGTCTGCCTTTACTGTATACTTATCACTGTAATAATTGTCATAAATGATAAATGGAACAGGGTTTAATGTGTGGCTTGTCTTTGCCTTGTATGAGCCGTCCTTATTTTGCTTTGGCATACCCTTTTTGTCAAGCTCGTACATTTCGTCAGCGTTACCGTGGTCGGCAGTAATAAGCGCAACGCCCTTGAGCTTGTCAACAACGTCAAGGATTCTCTTCAATTGAAGGTCGAGTGCTTCCATTGAGCATCTTGTTGCTAATATATTGCCGGTGTGTCCAACCATATCGCCATTCGGGAAATTAACGCGCAATGTTGTGTATTTGCCACTTTCGAGACATTCAATGAGCTTGTCGGTGATTTCCGCACATTTCATCCAAGGTCTTTGCTCGAAAGGAACAACGTCAGATGGAACCTCAATGTAGGTTTCAAGCTCGTCACTGAATTTTCCGCTCTTGTTTCCGTTCCAGAAATAGGTAACGTGACCGTACTTTTGTGTTTCGGAAATAGCAAGCTGAGAAATACCATTGTCAGCCAAATATTCGCCCATTGTATTTGTAATTTCAGGTGGATTAACAAGATAATTTGAAGGAATATGAAGGTCGCCATCATACTCAAGCATGCCTGCATATACAACATTTGGATAACGAACTCTGTCAAACTTTGTGAATTCCTTATCGTCAAACGCCTTTGAAATTTCAATAGCTCTGTCGCCTCTGAAGTTGTAGAAAATTACGCTATCTCCATCGTTGATTGTACCAACAGGTGTGCCATCCTTTGCAATAACGAAAGGTGGGAGGTCTTGGTCGATAACCTTATACTCTTCTCTATAAGTTTCAACTGCCTTTTTAGCACAGCAGAATTGTCTGCCCTCACCAAGAACGTGAGTCTTCCAGCCAAGCTCTACCATTGACCAGTTAGCCTCATATCTATCCATAGTGATAACCATTCTGCCACCGCCCGACGCAATCATAATATCAAAATCAGATGTGCGAAGTGTATCAAGATATTCTTCAAACGGAAGAATATATTCAAGTGCGCTTGTTTCACCAACATCACGTCCGTCGATAAGAATGTGAATTCTTACCTTCTTTACGTTTTCAACCTTGGCTCTATCTATCATAGCCTTTAGGTGGTCGATGTGAGAGTGAACGTTACCATCGGAGAAAAGTCCAATGAAATGAAGTGTTGAATTGTTGTTCTTAACGTTGGCAACTATATTTTGCCAAGTGCTTGATGCGAACATTTTGCCGTTAGCTATTGACTCTGAAACCAATTTTGCGCCTTGTGCGAAAACTTGTCCTGAGCCAAGTGCGTTGTGTCCAACCTCAGAGTTTCCCATGTCGTCGTCGGTAGGTAGACCAACCGCCGTTCCGTGCGCCTTCAATTTCACGCAAGGGTACTTTGACATAATCATATCAAGAGTAGGTGTAAACGCTTTGCTTACTGCATTTGCCTCTGTGTCAGGGGCAATACCAACGCCGTCCATAACTATTGTAAGAACAGGGCCTTCTACTCCGATAGGATTTTGTAGCTTATTAAGGATTTTTGCCATTTTTAATACTCCTTTTTATTAACTATATTTTTCGTATAATAGTATATACCATATTTATGAACAAATCTTGAACAAGCACAAAATAGTTGACATTTTTAGTTATAAATGGTAGAATATTTTAAAAATAACATCAAAAGGATTTATGCTATGAATATAAGAGAAGAATGCACACAGGCAATTAAAGAGCTTTGCGAGACGGCAAAGCTAAAGGAAGGCGATATTTTAGTTATTGGCTGTTCAACAAGTGAGGTTGCCGGCGATAAAATCGGCACAAACGGAAGCTATGATATTGCCGAGGAATTATATGATGCTATAACTTACGTTTTGGTCCAAAAAAGGATTTACCCGGCGTTTCAATGTTGTGAGCACTTAAATAGAGCAATAGTTATCGAAAGAGAGTGTATGCCCTCTTACTGTGAAGAGGTAAACGTAGTTCCGCAAAGGAATGCCGGTGGGTCTTTGGCAACGTATGCATACAACTGTTTTTGTGACCCCGTTGTCGTTGAAGAGATAAAAGCCGACGCCGGAATTGATATTGGTTCAACGCTTATAGGTATGCATCTAAAAAGAGTTGCAGTACCTGTTCGCTTGTCAATTTCCAAAATCGGCGAAGCAAATATCACCTGTGCACGTGTTCGCCCTAAGTTCATCGGTGGCTCAAGAGCTGTTTATAACGACGACCTTTTATAAAAAAGTGTCACCCAGTGTCTGTTTTTCATATTTATAACGCAAAAAGCTCCACGCAAAAGCGTGGAGCTTTTATTATGCTTTTAAGAAGAATTATCTTCCTCTCATTGACTCGATTTGTTCCTCGTCCGTCATCTCTTTTATCTTCTTCTTTCTCTTCTTGATTACGAAGTTTCTAAAGATAAGGTCGATGATAAATAGTATGAGTGCCAAAATTACAAGTGGAACGTCGATGTTATGATTTTCAGCGATTTCCTTGATATCAGCATCAGTTCTTACGAAGAATTTTGCAATCTTATCAAAGTTGTAGTTTGTAAAGAATTGTCTTGAAAGATCTTCTTCCTCATTAACGTCGGAAAGTGATTTATTAGAAACAATACTTGAAAGTAAGGTTACACCTGCTTCATTATTGTTGCTATCTGACAAGATGTCGTACTCTTCAAGTGGCTGACCAACAACCGCGAATGCAACAGCATCGCACACAGGGTCATCCTTATAGCTTTCGTAGTCTATTTCCGGAGCATCTTGAATGTCCTCAACCCAGCCTGTTTTTACAAGCTTTAGTTCAACTACGTACGTTTTATCAGAGAATTCCGTTGGAAGTCTGAGGTTGAAATCATTTCCAGAAATGTGGTTAGCATAATACTCACCTACGTTTTTCCAGAGGTTGTTGCCATCTATTTCTTCTTGAACATATACAACAGCCTTAATCTTTTCCTTATAGAACCAGCTTCCGCTTATTGGGTCATTAACAAGCTTATCTCTCTTGGTTATATCGTAAGGAGTAGAAATATTAACAACTATTTCCTCGTCATTTCTAACCATTGAGTATTCAAGTCCTGTTGAATCGACTCTATTACGGATAGGTGATAGAAGGATGTTTTGTACAAGACGTGAGTTCTTTACTCCGTCGGTATCGTCAAAGAGAGATCCGGTCCATTCCTTGTTACCAAGGTCTGTCATAAGAACACAAACCTTGCCCTTGGCAGGTCCATATTCCCATTCTGCATATAGAGGACGCAAGGTTTCTACATAGAAAATTCTGTTTGCGTCACCCTTGATGGTTGTTGCATAATATCCGTGAATCGTATCATATCCAGTAACATATTCAAGTCCCTCGTAAACCACGGAGTCGATAGAATCCGCCATGATTTCGGCTTGAATGTCATCGTTACGAACCTCTTTTGTGATTTCGTCAGTGATTTTAAAGAGTGTATCCTCAAGGTCTTTAGCTTTATCAACCAAGAAAATTTCTCCCTTACCTGCTGTTGAAATCTTGTTCAATTCATCGAGAGCCTTTACATCCGCCTCGGTAATACCAATAGCGATAGCCGATGTACGAGTACCACCCTTTGCCAAACGTTCAACGATACCCTCGTATCCTGAGCCTTGGTCATTTGGCGCACCATCTGACATAAATACTATTTGCTTAATTTCAATACTGGTCTTGCTCGATGCTCTAGTCAACATTGCACTAGCCTCTTGCATTGGTGGCTTATAAGCTGTACCGTGGCTCTTAATCAAGTCGTCGGTCGCCTTATCCGCCTTACCGGGAGCATACTCACCCTCTCCACCTGCCTTAAGCAAATATTCTGCTTCGTAGGTTTTGATTTCGCCAGTATATTTACCGTTGCTATTTTTTTCAACTCTCTTATATTTAACCTTATACCAGTCGTACTTAATGCCATCAATATAAACAGGGTCATGCTTCTTGTCGGAGCCTGTTATATTTGTTAATGAATCGGCAGAATTTACTCTAATATCAGTTTCTTCTTTTTTATCTGGATCTAAATAGTGAGCATAGTAGAAGTGATCAAACTCTTTAGTTACATCTTCGCAAAGCTTTTCTCTGTTTTCCTTGTCACCAAGCATTTGAATATCAAGTGCAACGTGATAGCCTTGGTTAAATGCAACTATACCAATGTAGTCATAGTCTTGAAGAGTATTCTTTTCCTCTTCCTCTGTTTCTTCATCGGTGCTTTCGTCATCTTCTTCAGTACCCTCCTCTGCGTCTTCGCTTTCACTTAACGAGAGGTCACCCATTATAACCTTTTTAACACTGGAAAGTGCAACCTGATATCTTGTTGGTACAACAAATTTAGCTTCTGCAAAGCATCCGGGACAGATTGCGGGAGACTCATCCTCTGTATCCTCGTACTGACAATATTTACATACAAGTGCACTTCCATCAATCTTTTCCTTCATTGTGGAAGAAAGGTCAACAACAAGAACCATCGCTATGGTTTCCTTTTCCTTGCTGATTTTGAGTTCAACAGGGAGAAGCTCACTAATGTTTTCATCAACAACAAATGAACCGATTTGCTCATCGTCATCCTTTGTTGAATCCGCAACCGCCTTAATAAGGTCTGCAGGATTATCTGCTGAATAAATATTATCACCACTGGTAAAGAGCAATCCTCTACCAACCTCTTCTACATAACGCTTGATGTTAGCAGTAGCTCCTTTTGGCAAATCACTAAACTTAACGTTCATAAGAATGATTTCGTCATAGTTCAGTAGCTTTTCAAGAGTATCAGGGAACGCCTTTGTTGTAGTTTCGGTGAATTCGTAGCCTGAGCTTGCGGATAGCGCCGCTAGATTAATCTGTGAAAGCTGCTTTCCGTCACCATTTACAACAAGAATCTTTCCTTGTGGCTTGAATTTGTACCAAGCGCAATAAGTATTATTCTGTGAAATGGCATCGTCAGGTCTTGAGTAAGTAATAACATCGCATTTAGGGCATTTATCCTTTGGTCCAAGCTCGGATTTGGCAAAAATTCCTTCACATTCAGGACACTCGTAGTTAACTCTATTCTTAACACTTACGTCAACCTTGATTGCTTGAATGCCCTTTGAGCCAATGGCATTAAATGCGTTAAGATAGCTTTCAGGAATTCCGGAAAGCTCCTTTGTGTAGTCATATTGAACAGCTTCAAATTCTAGGTTGTAGCCCGAAATACCTTTTTTAACAGTTACACCCGATTGGGTTGCTAAAACCTTATCAGTAACAACATCCTTAATTTGAATAGTAACGTCGTAAATACGGCTTGTGCTGTTCAAGGTTACAGTTGCTGTAACATTCTTGCCCGCAATAGCCTCACCCTTAGTTTCAAGTGCAATAACTTGAATTTCGGATGCAACCCTTGAGGACTCTAGATAGTTATAATATGCACATTCAAGTGATATGTCTTGCTCCGCAAGATCTTGAACAGCATAGAATACGTTTCCGTCGTTTTCTCTACCGTCTGATAGAAGAATAACCTTTTTATCGTTATGCTCATACTTTTTGTCAAGTCTGTCCTTGCCAACGATGGCATCCATTGCGGCATTTATAGCAGCATCAAGGTTACTGTTATCTCTTGTATCTGTTTCATCCTTTGCAACATATTCGTAAAGGTAGTCTGAAATACTAGAGGTCAATTTTCCCGGCTCAATAAATCTTAAAGCGAATTCAACCTCTTCCTTTTCAGAGTCCTTACCCTTTTCTAATATCTTTTTCTCTTCAGCTGAAGGATTACGCTTTATAATGCCATCCTCACCACCGCCGAAAACAACAAGACCGAACTTTGTTTTAGAATTTTCAGGATATGTAGCCTCTTGCCTTTCAGCCTCCGCAATTATTTGGTGCATATGCTCGTTCATTTGAACCTTAGACGGTGCGTTACTGTCTGACATATCTACAACAAACATAACTATTTTACCATCAGTAAAGGTGGTCGTCTTTGTATAAGAAATGCCGGCAACTACCGTTGACAAAATCAAAATGAGCGACATATGGATAATAAACGGAATTAAGTGCTTTGATGATATTCTACGTTTTTTGTTAAGTCTTAAAAACGGAATAATACCAAGAATAAGCGCAGGAATTGTAATAAGTAAAATCCATGGCTTTTCCGGTGGCCAGTTAAGGCCTGCGAATAGTAGGGCAAAATTAATATTCATCTCTGTAATATACCCCCCATTCAATTATCAATAATACGATTAAAACAAGAATTATCCATGGCAAAATTGAATGATAACGAACAAACGCCTCTGCATCGGAAAGTCCTGTTGCAGGTACGGATATTTTCGTTGGCATCGTACTACCAAGTGTTGTTTCTGTGCTTGATGGCTTTGTAAAGACTGAAAACGTTTGGGTTTCTTGCTTACCGTCTACAATTGCGCCTGTTGAATCGGTTATGTATTCGGTTTGATAAGTAACCTGTATTTCATATAGTCCTAATTTGTCAAGTGATACCTCAGGCAAATTAGTGTCATCATTTTTAGACCATTGATGCTCTATTACTCCCATTGGTCTTTCTTCAAGATAGCGATTAGCCTCCTCCTCTGGGGTGTAATATACATACTTAATGCTTTCAATACCTGATGGTGGGTTGAATTCGAGCTGTGAACCAACAGCAGGCGTACGAATTGGCAACGTATCAGGCAATGAGAAGTCCTTTGCATTTCTTGTCAAAAGCACGAAGTTTGTTACATCATAGTGGATTGTTGTATTAGAGTTGGTTATTTCAAAGGTAGTAACCAACACTCTCGTTGTACCAATGGTACCTGCAACCATAATTGGAGCTAAAAGCTTTTCTGTTTTACCGGAATCACTGGTATGCTCAAACTCTGCTGTCAAAATAACGTCAAAGTTTTCTGGCACACCGCTAACAAGAACCGGTTTTCCATTATCATCGCCTATTGCACCAATAATTGCAAATTTTCTAACTACTGGGGAAAGAAGAGAGCCTTCCTTACCATAGTCTACGTTGGTTAAAATCTCGTTTGCATACTTTCCGTAAACAACTGACTCGTCTACCTTAAATCCAGTTTCTTTGTTTTCTTTAATTACATCAGTTACATGAATGTTTGTTCCCGTTGGGTTGCCACTGGCGTTTATGTACCAAACGGCACCGTCTGTTGGCATGTTTTCAGGAGCAACTCCTTCATATATATATAAGTCATAACCAGAGGTAGGAACCTTGCTTATGCTTTTTGCGTGGTAAATATTTTCAGTTGGAATTGAAAAACCGCTGGAACGTAAGCCTCTAAACAGAGGTGTACCCTTGTCGTAATCAATTTCTCCCTTATCGGTAAAGGAAAGCTGAGTACTTACATAAATAATATTAACAGTTTGCTCGGGAACGTAATATAAATACGCCTCGTCATCCTCGTCAATTAGGTCATTTATGTCAAAATACACTCTTGCTCTTTCGTAAGAAGAAACCTTAACAGGACCAAAGGTAACTGTTTTCTTGTTCACCGGCTTGCCATCAGCATCATATCCCGTTGAATTCATTTGCAAATTTTTTCTGTCCATTTCTACGCCATCAAGCTCAAATATAAGGTCGAAGGTGTAGTTTTGGTCAGTTCCTTGTGCCTCAAGATCAACAACAAAGGAAACGTTTACGTCTGTTTTCTTCTCAACAAACGAGGTAATTCCTATATTTCTATCGTTTAATCTATCATCACATCTAACAACTTGAATTGAAGCATCGCTATCCGTTACAAAATCCTTATCTGAATAAATAATTATTTTTGCTTCGGGGTTAGTATCAATAGCCTCTTGTGCCATTTTTAATGCTTCATTGATATCTGTATCTGAATTGGAGCATGATTTTTCTCTTAATCTGGCAAGAACCTGCCCCATTTCAACCGGCTCGAAAAGATATGGTACTGTATGCTCATTCTTTTCGTCGTTTTCGTTTTCAACTGATTTTGTCAATACTTGCGGTGTATCGCCCGCTAAAATTACGCACATACCGCCTTTTTCACTGATAGAAGCTGCTTTTTCAGAAATTCTGTCAATTGCATACTCATATCTAGTTATTTTGTCGTCTTTGCGTTCAAGTCCCATACTTGCAGAGGCATCAACAATAACTATTACGTCATCGCCTCTATCCTTCTCCACTCTTGCATCCATAAGAGCAAAGGTTGCTGCAGCAACGGCAAGAAGCTGAATAATAAGCAAAAGGGACATAATAAAATTCAAAGGAATACGACGCTTCATATATTTTAAGCTTCGCTTCCAAATATAGGTACTGGAGACAGTCTTTGGTACATATTTAGATTTGAGTAAATATATAATAACGATTATCGGTACCGCAATAAGGCCCAGTAAACCCAATAACTCATTAATCCTCATTTGATTATCTCCGTTTCGTAACCTTTTCCAAAAATTACTTTTTCAATAGGATCTTCAGATGATACCGTGAAGAAAGTAACATTTCTTGATGCACAGAAGTCAATAAGCTCCTGTTCATACTCGTCAAATGCTCTTTGATAAGCCTTTACAAGCTTTTTTGTCATTACAAGTCTCATATTTCTATCATCTCCGGCAAAAGATGCCTCAGAGTCGAGCATTTGAATTCTACCATCCAAGTTAGGGAATAACTCGTCAGGTGACAAAACTTGTATCATTAATATTTCCCTACGTTGATACATAAGGAAATCTATGGCTTTTTTCCAATTGCTATCTGTCAAAAAGTCAGAAATTATTATTGTAAGACCATCATCATATCCCGGTGTTTCCATCTTCACTATTGACTTTTCGAGGTCTGTTTCGCCCTCAAAATCAGTAGTTTCAAGCTTTTGCGCCGCACGATAGAAGGAGTCCTTGTTTGTTATAGTAAATCCAAGTCCCTCCGTTTTTCCGTCCCTCATAATCTCGAAGGAGACTCTATCCATTGAGCACACCGAAAGATATCCGAATGCTGCCGCAATTCTTAACGCCGCTGTTGCCTTTTCAGGTTGTCCACATGCCATAGAGGCTGAACAGTCAATCATAATGCGGTTATGCATCTGTCTTTCATCTGTGAACAATTTTATAAAGTACTTTTCACTTCTCGCATACACGTTCCAGTCGATACGTCTAATATCATCTCCTGGTGCATACTCACGGAAGTCGGCAAATTCTACTGTGTTACCATATGAACGGGCTTTTCTAGAGCCTCCAAAAAAGCCCGTCATTGGTGTTTTCAAAATCAAAGATGCGGCATCGAGACGGTCAAGAAAATCACCGTCTAATATTCTACGTTTCATTTTTACCGCCTAAAAAATTATTTTTTCTTTTTGTCTTTCTTGTCTTTTTTTGCAAGCTTGAGCATTTCTTCGCTCTTGTCTTGTGCAGCCGGAGCTTGATTCTTAAGTCCAAGAGTTGTAGCAGTTGCACCCTTACCTGCGTTATTCAAATCTTTAATGAGTGAAAGAACTACATCATCAGAGCTCATCTTTGAGGTAACAGCCTCAAATCCAAGCTTAATTCTGTGACGAAGAACAGGTACTGCCAAGGAGTTGATATCATCATATGATACATTGTATCTTCCTTTAATAAGCGCGCGTACCTTAGCGGCGGTGATAAGAGCCTGTGCCGCACGAGGGCTGGCTCCTTCTCTAATATATCTTTTTGTTGTTGCTGTTGCCACTGCACTGCTCGCGTGAGTGGAAGCAATCATTACCATGGCATAGTCAAGAACCTCTTTTGCAACAGGAATTGTCTTTGCAACTGCTCTCATACGTAGTAGCTCCTCGCCGTTACATGCGGCTTGTGCACACTCGTCCATGGTTTTTTGTGTCATTGTTACGATTTGTCCAAGCTCTTCGGCTGAAGGATTGGGAACTAATATTTTGAACATAAAACGGTCCATTTGCGCCTCAGGAAGTGGATATGTACCATCTTGCTCAATTGGGTTCTGTGTTGCAAGTACGAAGAATGGTTCATCGAGCTTACGTGAAACACCCATAACTGTTACCTTGTGCTCCTGCATGGCCTCAAGTAGAGCCGCCTGTGTCTTAGGAGTAGCACGGTTAATTTCGTCGGCAAGTACTATGTTACTGAAGATAGGACCCTTTTGGAACTCGAATTTAGAGTTACCATTTTCGTCTCTTGTAATAATGTTAGTACCTGTAACGTCGGCAGGCATTAGGTCAGGGGTAAACTGAATTCTTGAGAATGGCAAATCAAATACGTTACCCAAGGATCTTACAAGACGTGTTTTACCAAGTCCCGGTGCACCCTCGAGAAGTACGTTACCACCCGCAATAATTGCGATAATTGTAAATTGAACAACCTCTGTTTGACCGATAATATCCTTTTTAACCTCACGGAAAATCTTTTCGCATTTTTCAGCAAAAAGCTTTAATTCCTCTGCGGTTCTTGGATCGATGATTGGAGCTTGTGGCTTTGGAGCCTCTACCTTTGCGTCAGCTTTAGGAGCTTCTGCCTTTGGAGCCTCTACCTTTGCGTCAGCTTTAGGAGCTTCTGTCTTTGGAGCCTCTACCTTTGCGTCAGCTTTAGGAGCTTCTGTCTTTGGAGCCTCTGCCTTTGCGTCAGCTTTAGGAGCTTCTGCCTTTGGAGCCTCTACCTTTGCGTCAGCTTTAGGAGCTTCTGCCTTTGGAGCCTCTGCCTTTGCGTCAGCCTTTGGCTCTTCCTTCTTCTCTTCTGGCTTTGAAGCTGGTGCTACTACCTTTGCAGCATCCTTCTTCTCTTCTGCCTTTGGAGCTTCTGCAGGCGCCAGAGGAGCACCGTTTTTCGGTGCCTCTGCTGCCTTTACATCGTTTTTATCGTCGGTCTTTTTATCTTCGACTTTCTTATTAAAAATTCCCATAATTCTTCTCCGTATACTTTAAATTAAAGATAAGTTTTAGTTCTTTGTGTTTCCTTGCTCAAGGAACGAATCAAAGAAGTTTTGAATAGCTAAGCGCTCTTCTTCAGTTAAGTCTTTGCCGTATTGCTCGTTGAGCACTCCGTCAAGGATTCCGCTTGCAAGAAGCTCTTCCCAAGTCATTTCACCAAGACCAGGAATGAAGTAAACGTCATCCTTGTACTCTCCTTCGTCCTCTTGAGGGCCGGAGTTGCCACCGCCTTGGTTTTCATCATTATTATTAGAGCTGTCTGATTCGCTATTGCTTTCGTTTTCTGATTTGTTTTCAGAATCACTGTTTTGATCGCTGTTTTGGTCACTGTTTTGATCGTTGTTTTGATCACTGTTCTGATCGCTATTCTGATCACTGTTTTGGTTACCACTTTGGTTTTGGCTATTTTGATTTTGGCTGTTTTGGTTTTGGCTATTTTGGTTTTGGCTATTTTGATCACTTTGCTCACCACTTGGCTTGCCCATGATGTTTTCTTGAGTATTGTTCATAGTGTCATTAATGTTGCCTTGTGAATTTTGATAATCCTCAAGCTTGCCAAGAATGCTTTCTACCTTTTGTTGAGCGTTGCCGAGTGCGTTTTGTGCGTCCTTGATTGCACCTTCTTCGTCACCGCTCTCTGCCTTATCAAGTGCGCCTTGGAATGCGTTTTCGAGTCCCTCATAAACGTCCTTTAAGTCTCCCTCCGGCAGGCTATCAGCCATATTGCCGAACTGATCCTTCATATTACCGAGCTGCTCCTTGAGTGCGTCTCCCTTGAGCCACTCGCCGTTTTCAGGGTTCTTAAGCTGATCCTCAAGATCCTTAAATGCACCATCAACCTTATCATATGCATCTTGAACGCCTTGTTGGTCACCATTTTCAAGTGCGTTGTTCGCATCTTGAATTGCATCATTGATATCCTCCATTGAGCCTTGTGTTTGGTCGGAAGATTGGTTGTTATTATTTTGTGAACCGTCAGGATTTTGCTCTGAACCTTCAGGTGGTTGTTGTTGTGAACCTGATTCAGGCTTCATTGAACCCATATAATCGTTCTTGTCACTTTGGATAAGATCGTTTATTTGATCCTTTGCGCCTTCGATTTTGTCAATCATCTCAGATTTTGATGTTTCTCCGCTTGCAAGGTCGTTTTTGAGATCCTCTTCAAGCTTGCCGAGTATATCGTCAATCTTATCTTGTGTTTCTCCACTTACAGGAGCATTGTTAACCTCGCTTTCGAGATCGTCAAACATATCCTCAATATCGGTTTGTGTGCCACCAACAAGCTCATCACGGATACCGCCGAGGTCTTCAATGATGTCTTCCTTAGTTTGAGTGTTTGCGTTTGCATCGTTGATATCGCTTTCAACCTTATCAAATGCATCCTCAAGCTCCTCGTCGAAGCTATTGTTGTTGTTTTCAGCGTTTTCCTTGTTGTTGTGGAGTTTGTCTGCGAAGTCAAGAATTGCATCCTTCATATCGGAATTTGTAGATGATGAAGTCGCATTTTCAAGCGCATCTGCTACCTTGTCAGCGTTTTCTTGCTTTTGATCATCAGTGGTTGTATCATCACCCTTAATGTAATCTTCAATCTTGTCAAGTGCATCCTCAAGCTGATCCTTGTCGCCTGATTCGATTGCATCTCCGAGATTTTCAAGAATGTCGCCTAATTGTTCATCCTTATTATTATTGTTTTGGAGGTTGTCAGAAATTTCTTCCTTAGATTGGTTGTCGTTCTTAACATCCTCTTCGAGCTTGTTTTGCTCATCTCTTACAGCATCGTTTGCACTTTGGTTCTTATCGTTTTCAATTTGTTCCTTGTTGTTTTCGTTGTAATTGTCTTCGATAGGACCCATATCGTCGTAGATTTCATCTTTTACAGCGTCATCAAAAGCGTTGTCCATTTGGTCCTTCTTGCTTTCGTCAAACGCGTCATTGATTTCATCCTTTGTTGCATCATCAACAGCGTCCTTCATATCGTCTGTCTTTTCACTGTCAGTCTTATTTTGGTCGCCCATGATGTCCTCAATCTTGTCCTTGAGGTCTTCTTTGTTGCCCTCTGACATATTACTGTCATCAATTGCATCCTTGATTTCCTCTTGCTTTTCGCTGTCGGTCTTGTTTTGGTCGCCCATGATGTCCTCAATCTTATCCTTAAGATCAGAAGAATCTTGTGTTGCGTTGTCTACCTTATCCTTGAGGTCTTCTTTTTCTTCGCTGGACATATTATCATTATTTTCGATATTGTCCTTGATTTGTTCATTTGTTGCATTGTCAACAGCGTCCTTCATGTCCTCTGTCTTTTCGCTATCAGTCTTGTTTTCGTCCTTGAAAGCGTCGTCAACAGCGTCTTTAATGTCCTCTTTGTTTTGGTCGGACATACTGTCGTTATTATCAACAGCATCCTTAATTTCTTCCTTGGTTGCGTCATCAACAGCATCCTTTAAGTCGTCGGATTTTTCTTCGTCAGTCTTGTTTTGGTCGCCTACGATTTCGTCAACCTTATCCTTGAGGTCCTCTTTGTTTTGATCGGACATGCTATCGTTTTTGTCGATTTCGTTCTTGATTTCTTCCTTCTTCTCGTCGTCAGTCATTGTGTCATCCTTAATGATGTCATCAATCTTATCCTTTAAGTCGGAGGAATCTTGCATTGTATCTTCGATTTTGTCCTTCAAATCCTCAGAGTCATTCATTGTGTCGTTAGCTTCGTTCTTGAGGTCGGAGTTATTGTCAATGATGTCGCCCATCTCTTCCTTGAGATCTTCCTTGTTTTCATCAGACAATGTATCATCCTTATCAATTGCGTCGTTAACTTCTTCTTTTGTTGTTTCGTCAATCTTGTCCTTGATTTCCTCTTTGGTTGCGTCGTTTACAGCGTCCTTGATTTCGTCTGACTTTTCTTCGTCAGTCTTGTTTTGGTCGCCCATGATGTCTTCGACCTTGTCTTTGAGGTTTTCTTTGTTTTCATCGGACATGTTTTCGTTCTTGTCGATTTCGTTGTTGATTTCTTCTTTTGTTGTTTCGTCAACAGCGTCCTTGATTTCGTCTGACTTTTCTTCGTCAGTCTTGTTTTGGTCGCCTATGATTTCGTCAACCTTATCCTTGAGGTCTTCCTTGCTCTCGTCGGACATGTTTTCGTTCTTGTCGATTTCGTTCTTGATTTCTTCCTTCTTTTCATCGTCAGTCATTGTTTCATCTTTTAAGATGTCATCAATCTTGTCTTTGAGGTCAGAAGAATCCTCTAACGTATCTTCGATTTTGTCCTTCAAGTCCTCGGAGTCTTGCATTGTGTCGTCAACGTCTTGCTTAAGGTCTTCCTTGTTTTCATCGGACATACTTTCGTTCTTGTCGATTTGGTCCTTGATTTCCTCTTTAGCAGTTTCGTCAACCTTATCCTTGATTTCCTCTTTTGTTGCGTCGTCAACAGCATCCTCTAATTCGTCTGACTTCTCTTCGTCAGTCTTGTTTTGGTCGCCTACGATTTCGTCAACCTTATCCTTGAGGTCTTCCTTGTTCTCGTCAGACATGTTTTCGTTCTTGTCGATTTCGTTTTTGATTTCTTCCTTCTTCTCTTCGTCAGTCTTGTTTTCATCCTTTAAGATGTCATCAATCTTGTCTTTAAGATCAGAAGAATCGTTCATTGTGTCTTCTACTTCTTGCTTGAGGTCCTCTTTGTTTTCATCGGACATGCTATCGTTTTTGTCAATTTGGTCCTTGATTTCCTCTTTTGTTGTTTCGTCAACAGCGTCCTTCAAGTCCTCTGATTTTTCTTCGTCAGTCTTGTTTTGGTCGTCTACGATTTCGTCAACCTTATCCTTAAGGTCTTCCTTATTTTCTTCAGAAAGATTGTCGTTCTTGTCGATTTCTTCCTTAATTTCTTCCTTCTTTTCGTCATCAGTCAAGGTTTCATCCTTTAAGATGTTCTCAATCTTATCCTTGAGGTCGGAAGCGTCTTGCATTGTGTCCTCAATCTTATCCTTGAGGTCCTCTGCATCCTCTAATGTATCTTCAACCTTATCCTTAAGCTCCTCGTTGTCATCAACAATCTTGTCAAGCTCTTCCTTAAGATCAGGAGCACTATCAATAACCTTGTCGATTTCTTCCTTGATTTGCTCTTTTTCTTCTTCGGTTAAGCCCTCGTCATTCTTGTCAACAAGATCCTTGAGCTCTTCTTTCTTTTCTTCGTCTGTCTTGTTTTCGTCGCCTAAGATTTTGTCAATCTCATCCTTAAGAGCAGGATTCTTCAAGATGTCGTTTACCTTATCCTTAAGGTCCTCCATCTCGTCTTTGAGGTCTTCTTTGTCTTCCTTGTTCATTTCGGAATCTTCAATCTTATCCTCAATGTCCTCAAATTTATCCTCAATCTTATCCTCGGTTGATTTATCTTCCTCTTCTTCCTCTTTGTCTTCCTTTTCGCCTGTTATCTCTTCAAGGTCTTCCTCTATCTTGTCAATAACATCCTTAAGGTTTTCAACGTTTTTAACAGCCTTAATGATTTCATCTGTTGATTCTTCAAATTCAGCATTGATAAATGCAATCATTTCATCAACAGTTGCATCACTTGCAAGAGTTGTTTGGATTTCATTCAAGCCCTGGCAGAAATTATTGAGTGCAACCTCAAGTGCGCTTGGGTCTACGGTTTCCTCTGCGTCTTCATTTGCAATAGCGATTGCCTCGGTAATAGCATTAGCCAAGGTTGTTGCCTTAAGCTTTCCACCAACAACCTTTTCTCTTAGGTTGTTCATTGCAAAACGAACAGCTGTTTCGCCCTTTTCGATTCTATCCTTTATGCCTCTTTCAGAAGCCTTAGCAAGTGTTTCGATTGCTTCGCCAAGCTCTTTTGTAATTTCATTTTTCTTAAGAGCTTCGATGAGTGAAAGACGTTGTTGCTCTTCGTTTTCAACTTTATCTTCAAGGTCTTTAATTACTTCATCAATTTTATCCTTGATAGCCTCGTCCTTTTCCTCTTCGGTCATTTCCTCGTTATCAATGATATCCTTGATTTCGTCCTCAACCTTATCCATTTCTTCCTTGATTTCTTCTTTAGTGTCCTCAGTTATTTCGGACTTGTCAATATCCTCTTCGATTTTGTCAAAGGTATCATCAATGTCTTCCTTGGTGATTTCCTTGTTTTCTTCATCGTTAGGAGTCATGATTTCGTCTTGGATGAAATCTTCAAGCTCATCTTCAATTTTATCTATTGTATCTTGTAATTCCTTGATCTCATAGATAGCATCTATTATTTCTTTAGTGGAAGCATTGAATTTAGTTTGTATTCTAGCATCTTTCGTATCTATACCAATATTAACATCGTCAAGAACAACCTTTAATTCTGTAAGATTGGTTGTAAAGTTAGCTAGTGCCTTTTCAAGCGCACATGGTAAAGCATCAGGCTTATTAACTTCAGCCTTTGCCTCTTCAATAGCACCGTTTATTGCAGAAATCAAAGCATCTGCAGTAACTCTTTCTGTAAGAAGGCTATTAGCTAAATCCTTCATTTCGTCTTCAATAGCTGCTTTGCCGTCTTCTATTTTATCATTATCATTGTCCTTTGCGCCACGGTAAAGAATTTCCATTGCTGCACCAAGGTTCTTTGTAATTTCATTGTCCTTTAATGCGTCAATAATAGCCTTAACTTGCTCTTTTTCCTCTTGTACCATGTTTTCGAGGTCCTCAACAGTATCCTTGATTTCCTCTTTCTTTTGCTCTTCCTTTTCCTCGTCGGTCAAGGTTTCGTCCTTTTCGATTTGGTCGAGCTTATTTTCAAGGTCCTTAATTTCTTCCTTGATTTCTTCCTTCTTATCTTCTTCAATTGTAGAATCATCAACTATGTCTTCAATCTTATCGAAGGTTTCCTTGCGCTTTTCTTCCTCTGTCTTATTTGCATCGAAGATTTTGTCAAGCTCCTTTTGACCATTTTCAAGCTCTTCAATAACCTTGTCAACAGTGTCCTTAAACGCCTTGTCGCCATTTTCAGCCTTGTCTTCAAGATCCTTAATTGCTTGATCAATCTTATCCTTAATTGCATCTTGCTTTTCTTTATCAGTTAAGGTGTTATCCTTAATAATATCCTCAACCTCTTTATCAAGAGCATCAATTATTTCAAAGATAATGTCCTTGTCTTCTTCCGGAAGCGGAGACTCTTGCATAACGTCATAAATGTTTTCAATTGTTTCTTCCCACTTGTCAAGAAGCTCCTTTTGTACAGCACTGCTTTCAGCTGAGCTTTGCATTGAACCATCACTAATGAATGGAATGTGTAATGCACCTGCAACTGTTGAAAGCACCATTGTGAATGCCACAATGAGGGAAACAGTTGAAAGAACCTTCTTCTTTGGGATTCTTACAACTAGGTTTGCTGCATCGAATGCCTTCAAATGCTTTTGAGCATCCTCTCTTTGTAGAAATGCAACGTATGATGGGTCCTCTTGGTATTCCACCATTGTTACAACACGCTCTTCAAGTCCGAGAGAGTCAATAACACCGATAGCTCTTTTTACTCCCTTTCTATATGACTCAACAAATACTGCCAAAGCCATTATAGCGAATATAAGTAATCCAAGCGTCAATGAAATTGCAGCGATTACTCCTACCAAGAGCCATGCATTGGTAATTACATTAACCACATTAGGGTTTAAATCAAAGGTTAATGTCCAGTTGCTTTTCAAAACAGCTCTGAATATTACCGCTCCGATTCCAAACAAGATAGCATAAAGCACAGAAGCTATTGAGCCGAGCAACGCACCTGTTGTGAGAGCTCTAACAATAGACTCTAAAGCCAACTTTTTCTTGTATGGTTTTAATAGTTCATTAAGATTCATAAATTCCTCCTAGAATATATTTACTATTTTATTATAACACGCACATTTATAATTTGCAATTGAAAATAAATTTTTGAGTCATTGACGCACATTTTTCGTCACTATGCACAATTTTTCGTTTTTTCAGTGCTCGAAAAAGACTCCAAAATTATCAATTTTACCCAAACTAAAGCGCATGTTATATCAAAGTTTGAGTAATTTTTCCCATCGAGCAGATCGGCTTTTTGTTTTTCAAAAGATTTTGCATTTCACGTTTTAACAGCCATAATAAAACGTGTCCACTCTTTCTGCCCGAGTGTGGGGAGGCCCGCAAAGCCCTTTCTTAGTCGGTTTCACTCCTTTTCTTTAACTTTGTATACGGATTTTGGACTCGAATACTTTAGTATCTACTAAAGGCTATTCTTTTTGCCTTGAGTAGTTTACCATATTATTAGCACATTTTGGTAACTAAACGGAAAGTTTCAAAATAGGCTCATAACATTTTCAATACTCTTTCACCAAAATTTCACAATTGAATTTTTGAATTTCAAATTTTCGTCTGTTTTTTAGAAAATTTTTCTTTTTTGTTCACATTTGGCCAAGATTTTTGGTATTAAATTCACAATGCGTGAAATCTTATACTTTAAGGGTAGGTGAAAAAATGATTTTTTCTTGGGTGGTAGAAGAAGCCGAAAGAATTGAGGGTGAAATTATAGCTCACAGACGATTTTTGCACGAAAACGCCGAGTGTGGATTTGATCTTGAAAAGACCTATAATTATGTTTTCGGCGAGCTTGTACGAATCGGGTACGAGCCAAAAAGATGTGGCAAGGGGGGGATAATTGCCACTGTTGAAGGAGAAGAAAATGGGATTTTTGCATTCAATTCCTCCGACTTCTCTACTAATTTAGACGACTTTTCGCGTGAAAAGGTTACACATATTTGTAAAAATATTGAAAAGGATGAAATTAATGCAAAAAAATGTATTCTTCTTCGTGCCGATATGGACGCATTAAAAATGGATGAGAATACCGATTTGCCATATAAATCAAAAAACGGCTGTATGCATTCGTGCGGACATGATTTGCATACAGCTATGCTACTCGGTGCTGCTAAAATCCTATGGAACAATAAGGATAAATTTTCGGGTACAGTAAAGCTTATGTTTCAGCCGGCGGAGGAAATTTTAGAGGGTGCGTTAAATATGATCGAAAACGAAGCTTTAGAGAGTCCTACCGTCACCTATGGTGCTATGCTTCACGTTTTGACCGACACAGACCAAGAAACCGGGACTCTTTTTGTTCCTCAAGGCGGATATGCCTCTCCTGGTGCTGATTTTTTCAAGATAACGGTTAAAGGTCAAAGCGCACATGGTGCGATGCCCGAAAAAGCTGTTGACACGATATTGATTGGGGCACACACGATATTAGCGCTTGAAGAATTAATAACGAGGGAAGCTATTGGAAGCAAAGGAACTGCTTTGACAATAGGAAAAATCGAAGCGGGACAAAGTGCAAATGTAATAGCTGAAGCATTAACCCTCTCGGGGAGCGTACGCACCTACGATGAAGCTTTAAGAAAAAAATTAATAACCCGAATAAAAGAGATAGCAATGTATCAAGCAAAATGCTTTGGCGGAGATGCCGTGGTCGAATTTTCTGGGAACGCCCCGACATTAAAAATTGATGAAAATCTCTCAAAAAAGACTTACACGTGTCTAAAAAGCGCATGGGGTTCACTCAAAAGCTACAGCAAGCTTGAACTACTTCCAAGCGTTTTCTCTACTTCAAATGACGGTGTGAAAATATCAATGGCATCGGAGGATTTTTCACATATTTCTCACAAAATCCCTTCAGTTATGATTGGTATTTGTGCCGGGAAAACCAAAGAGGGTTACAGCTATCCTTTGCATCATCAATCTACTACATTTGATGAAAAAGCATTGATTTACGGCACTGTCGCATACACCGTTCTGGGCATCAATCTATAAATAAAAATCGACGGTTGAAAAAAGAACCGTCGATTTTTATTTATTTAAAATTGTAATCAAGCCCTACATAATTGAGCTCGTCTTGATAATTTTTTATATTTTTTGCAGAAAGCGCGTCTAAATTTCGCTTTTTTCTCAATATTTTTTTAGGATTGAATATAACAGAAATCCATCTAAATACCCATGTCAACGGATAAAGAATAGAAACCCTTGAAAGAAACTTATACTCCTGCTTCATATCCTGAAATGATGGAAAAATGCTTCTTAATAGTGCTTTCCTTCTTACATTCTTGGTTTTTTTGGATATTTTAACACCCTCTGAAAGCACGTGTGCTTCATAAGTACCATACGCACCGCCGCTAAATATTTTGTGTGTCATATGCGCTGTAATTTCATCGCATTCCTTATCATAGAACCAAACGTCAATAAGGCTTTTTGTGTTTTTCCAAAATTCCAAAAGCTTTAGCTTTTTCAACTCACATTCTACATATTTCCAATTTATATCAGTATACTTTTTGAGATACATATAAAAGTCAGTAATATGCTTAATGCCTATTCCAGCATCGCGATAGTGCTTTGCGTAATGAACGAATATATATATTAGCTCGTCCTCTTTTTGCATTCTGTATTTGCTTTCGCTTCCGTTTTCAAGGCACGCAAGCTTCCAGCCATCGCCAAAATAAGCGTAATAATCCTTATTGTAGGAAGGAATGAGTCGCTTGTGAAGTTCTATGTGAGTGTTTTTCTTCTCCCAAACGTATTCGTGGTCACTCTCAACTATTTCCTTATATCCGTTTTCAAGCATTATCTTTTTTTGACGCTCATATTGCTCGGATCTAACAAGAATATCCGCATCGCTCATAAGACGCATTTCCATATGTGGGTAAAGGTCTCTTATAACCGCGCCCTTCAACGGCATGTGGTCGATTTTTTTCTCGTTAAATGCGCTCAAAATTCTGTCAAATTCTGCCTTTTGATTTTGGCAGATAAAGGAGTATGTTACAAAGGACTTAAGGAATTTTTTACCCGCCATAGTGTCAAATACACCGGGTATTTTTTCAATTCCATAATACAAAAGTGGCGTTATTTGCATTTTTTGGGAGAAGTCGTAAACGACCTCTAAATCAAGTCCTTCACTAATGCTCGGTGCAGTCCCGTCCAGCGAGGACTTAACTAACGCAATTATATTTTTTTCAAAAGAATTTAGCATCTTAAATCCTCACTTTCTTTAAAATTAAACGTAAAATTCAGAGTCCCAAACCTCGACCCCAGAGCCCTCAAACACACTGTCAAGTCGCTCCCTTAGGTCTTCTCTTGTTATGCCCTTTTTCATAATTACTTGTAAAAATCCGCCACCGCCGGCACCACAAATCATCTTTCCGTCAATTAAATCATCAATAGATATAAATATTTGGTCGATACAAGTGTTTGTACTACCGCTATCCAGCTTTTTCGAAAGTTCCCAGTGTTGATTTAAAAGCTCGGCAAAAGCAGTTACATTGCCCTTTTCTAATGTCGCCTTCATAACCATAGAAAGCCTTTGAATTTCTGACAAGGCACTTACAGATTGCTTGTTTGAGGCAATATATTTACCAACGACATCGCGCAAGAGGTTTCTTGCCAAGCGCCTTTGTCCTGTATAGATAATAGCATATCTTTTATTAAGCTCATCTACTGTCGAATCTGAAATATTCAGTTCCACACACTTAACGTCTTGCTTTATGCCCTTTTCCGAATAAACAAATTTAAATCCCTTGGTAAGACCTCCAACTTGATCTTGCCAGCCGCCTCCGGTTGACATAATCTGCTCCATCCACATTACTCTTTCGTAAATTTCCTCGTTTTGAAGCTTCTCACCGAAAAACTCGGCAAGTCCCTTGATGCAAGCCGCCGAAAGAATCGAGCTGGTACCAAGTCCGGAGCCACGCGGAATATCTATTGCACGAGTGGAAAGATATACACCTCCGCCAACTCTTGTTAAAATGCTTTCAAGGTTTACCTCGCCTTTATGTGGGATAAGACCTGATGCTATAAGCGCTGACTTGTGAAGTGCGAATGGATCACCCGGGTCTTGACAGCGTTGAAGCGCCTCGGTTGAATAAAATTCAGCACTGGCATCACTATCCGCGCTTGCCAAAACCACCTTTTTTTCATCAAGCCTTCTTACAATTACCTCTATAGGGAATTCGCCGTTCAGCTTTATTGCGGCATTGAGCACGTTTCCACCGTTTTCAATACAGTAAGGCGGTGTGTCCGACCAACCGCCACCGAAATTTACTCTGACAGGAAGTCGTGTTTCTACCTCACCTTGTAAGATTTTCAAGCTTTGATTATAAAGCTCCTTAGTTTGAGTCTTTAACATTGCTTGACAGATTATATCAAAGCATTTTTTCAAATATATTTCATTAGTATCATCAGCTATAAGCTGTGACAAGCAATAATATATTCTGATTTTTCTTGAAAACTGTTCAAGGCACGTGTCATCGAGCGAGTTGGCAATCTTTAAAAGATAATCAACTATTCTCTTTGCCACGCCATCTTTAAATATAGATTTAAGTGAAGATAAATCATTTCTATTATCTATCGCCTCAAGTATTGTTTCAACCTTTATTCTGTCATCAAGCTTCGCCTGCCACATTGGAATTGCGCTTGTGTCAGCAAGGTTAAAGCTTTCAGCTAAAGAGAGTGCATTTTCTGATTTTCGCCCACCCAGTGTCGATTTTAGAGCCTCTTCGATAGTTTTGCATGGCACAAAAAGCTTGCTTGTCCAAAGTGGCTCATCAAGTTTTTCGCCCATCCACATTGTCTCTTTTGGGTTGTCGTCAACGCCATACATTCTAACAACGAATGTACCATCCTTAAGCTTAAGTCCGTGTAAAACAGTGTTGTCAGGAATCGTCTCGCCGGACAAGGTAACACCACTAATTACGCAATTTCTGCCAATTGTTGTGTTTCTGTGAATGTAGCTGTCCTCAATATACGAACCGCGTCCCACCGTTGCATTCTTAACGCTTATATATGAATTAGAGGAGGCAAACGCTATGTTTTTACTATTTGTATTTACATTGCTAGACCAATCAAGATACGCATATTCCGGCATATCCTTTGTCATAAGCTTTAAAAGCTCCTTGGTTGTGCCAAAATGTATAAACGAAGCAGGTGAAAAACGAAGCAAGCGCATTTTGTACCCGCTAAGCTTGTTCCATATTTGCTCTCTACATTTTTTTAGTTCAGGTGAAAATTCACCCTCGGGTGTTTCGTTATAAAAGTCTTCAAGAGTAGATGATGATGCTAGCGGATAAAGAAAATCTGCATAGAATGATAGACGTACATGGTCGTTTACATACTCATTGAATTTCTTTTCCGTATCGACTAGAGAATAGAGGTCATTAAGAAGGTTTGCTTCAAAAACAACCGCCCCTGTGTCGATATCAACGTTATTATTCTTATCAACTGCACCATATTCTTCTAGCTTTTCAACGCTTTGCTTATGCAAAAATCTCTCAACGTCTCCATTTGAATTACCTAGGAAAACGCCATGATTCTTACCTGTTTGAACATTCTCCTTGATTGAAAGCGCCATGGCCCCCTTGGAGTAGAAATCGAGCTGTAAGGGATTAAAAAGAAGCAGAACGTCTCCCGAGCAAACGAGCATACCACTGCTCATTCTCGCAGGAACACCTGTCATTCCTATAATAAATTCGTCAAAAAGAGTCGAGCGTCGTCCGTCAAGAAGCTCACGCGGAACAGGTGAAAAGAGCTTTCCGCAAGCTGAATATTGAGGAACTCTTTTTGAGTCTCCGCCAGAGTGGATACAAAGAATTTTTATTCCTGTAAAATCATTACTGCCACGATGATTTGCTATGTATTTGAGCACATTCAAGGTCGCACCGCCTGAGCCAACACGTTTTCCGTCAGGGTCGGGAATGACAGCATAGTGAGTTTTACTTGGAAGCCTACCAGTCTTTAATCGGCTAGCAATTTGCAGACGATAAAAATCTGCCTGTGCTTCATTAGAGGCGGTCAAGACAATATAATCCCATAACGGATATTTTTCTTTTTTCAGCGACTTTTCATATTCCTCGTAAGAATCGATATACGATTGTCTTAAGAATAGGTTTTTGTATCTACGCATGGCTTTCTCCAAAAAATATAGTAATTTTATCTGTTTTTGTACATCTTTTCGTAGTAATTTTGGTATTCGCCAGAAATTATGGTTTCCCACCATTCTCTGTTTTCGAGATACCACTTAATTGTTATGTCTATTCCGTCTTTAAATTTGGTTTCAGGTAACCAACCAAGCTCGTTGTGGATTTTTGTCGGGTCGATTGCATATCGCATATCGTGTCCCTTTCTATCGGCAACATAAGTAATTAAATCCTCACTCTTTCCAAGCTTTTGGCAAATTAATCTAACTATATCTATATTGGTCATTTCGTTATGTCCGCCAACGTTATAAACCTCGCCAACTCTGCCCTTATGAATTATCAAATCAATCGCCTTGCAGTGGTCCTCAACGTAGAGCCAATCGCGCACATTTTCGCCTTTTCCGTACACAGGTAGGGGTTTTTCGTTCAAAGCGTTAGCAATCATAAGTGGAATTAGCTTCTCTGGGAAATGATATGGGCCGTAGTTATTTGAGCATCTTGAAATAGTTACAGGAAGCCCATAGGTTCTATAATAAGCCAGAACCAAAAGGTCAGCGCCCGCCTTTGAGGAGCTATATGGACTGCTTGTATGAATAGGAGTTTCCTCTGTGAAAAACAGGTCAGGTCTATCCAGTGGTAAATCTCCATAAACCTCGTCAGTTGACACCTGATGATAACGGTCGATACCATATTTACGACATGCATCCATCAAAACCTGAGCGCCTAAAATATTTGTCTTTAGAAACACCTCGGGATTGTCTATTGAACGGTCAACGTGACTTTCCGCCGCAAAGTTGACAACAATATTTGGCTTTTCATCCTCAAATATCTTGTAGATAGCCTCGCGGTCGCAAATGTTAGTTTTATAGAACTTAAAATTTGGGTTTTTGAGTGCCTTTTCAAGCGTTGAAAGATTGCCCGCATATGTCAAGCAGTCTACACAAACAATTTTATAATCACTATATTTACCAAGCATATGGTAAACGAAGTTGGAGCCGATAAAGCCCGCACCGCCTGTTACAATAATTGTCATATTAATTTCCTTCCTTTGCTAAAGAAATAAGGTATTGCCCATATTCGGTCATTTTCAATTTTTCGCCAAGCGCAAGAAGCTGCTCAGTGGAAATAAAGCCACGTCTCCAAGCAATTTCTTCTATACAAGAAACATAGAAGCCTTGACAGTCCTGAACTGTTTTTACAAATTCGGACGCCTTGAGCATACCCTCTGGTGTGCCGGTGTCAAGCCATGCCATGCCTCTGCCAAGAAGCGCAACCTTTAACTCGCCCATTTCTCTATACGCGTTATTTACTGCTGTTATTTCGATTTCTCCGCGAGCAGATGGCTTAACGTTTTTAGCAATCTCTACTACTCTATTATCGTAGAAGTAAAGACCAGGAACTGCATAATTCGACTTTGGATTTTGCGGTTTTTCCTCTATTGAAATAACGTTCTTGTTTTCATCAAATTCAACTACGCCAAAAGCGCGTGGGTCCTTTACAGGATAACCAAAAATAGTCGCCCCTGTGTCGTTTTTCATAGCTTCTTTTAGTATTTTTGTTAGGTTCGGACCGTAGAAAACATTGTCGCCAAGGATTAGGCAAACGCTATCGTTTCCAATATGCTCTTCACCTAAAATAAATGCATCGGCAAGTCCGCGTGGGCTTTCCTGTACCTTATAGGAAATTTTAATTCCGATTTCCTCGCCTGTGCCGAGCAGCTTTTCATAAACAGGAGTATCCTCGGGCGTTGAAATTATAAGAATGTCGTTTATTCCTGCAAGTAATAAAATTGATAACGGATAATAAACAAGTGGCTTATCGTAAATTGGCAAAAGCTGCTTCGATACCGCCTTTGTCATTGGGTATAGTCTTGTACCCTTTCCGCCCGCTAAAATAATACCCTTCATATGTACTCCTTAATTTAAAATAATATCACAAATTCTATCAACGTCTTCTACTGTCAAGTCTGCATACATCGGCAATGTCAAAACGCATTCCGCCGCATGCTTTGCAACAGGTGTGTTTTCTACTGTATAGCCATAATCCTTTGCGTAGCACTCAAGCTCGTTTGTCAATGGGTAGAAATACTTTCTTGCAAATACATTGTTTTCAGCAAGCTTTGCTTGAACCTCGTTTCTATCCATTTTATATCCGTCAAAGAATACCGGGAAATATGAATAGTTTTGTCTTACACCCTCTTGTGGGGCAATCAATTTGATTCCCTCAACGCCAGAGAGTCTTTCAACGTAACGGTCTGCCGCTAGCTTTCTCTTTGCAATTTCATCATCAATATGACGAAGGTTGCAAATACCCATAGCCGCTTCATATTCATTCATTCTTGCGTTTGTACTAACGTAAGCAACTGATTCGTGGCTTGTAAAGCCAAAGTTTGTTAATTGGTCAACCTTTTTAAATATTTCTTCCTCCTTAAAGGTTGTAATACCACCCTCGATAGTGTGGAACACCTTTGTTGCGTGACAGCTAAACATAGCCGCGTCACCGAAGGTGCCAACGCCAACGCCGCCAATAGTTACACCAAAGGCGTGTGCTGCATCGTAAATAACCTTTAAGTTATGCTTTTTAGCAATTTCTTCAATTTTCTTAACGTCGCATACGTAGCCATAAACGTGTGTTGCTACAATAGCGCATGTCTTATCAGTGATAAGCTCTTCAATTTTGGAAGCATCAATTGTGTAATCTACATCGTTAATATCGCAGAAAACAGGAATTAGGCCATTTCTTGCTATTGAGTGGGTGGTTGAGCAGTGTGTATATGGGGTTGTAATAACCTCGCTACCCTTTTTAAAGCCAAACGCATCTATTGCAACCTCAAGTGCAACGTGTCCGTTTGCAAAAAGCGCAACCTTGTCAGCACCCAAATATTTTTGAAGCATCTCTTCAAATTCTCTATGCTTCATACCTCTGTTTGAAAGCCATCTTGAATCCCAAAGGCTCTTTATTTCCTCACAATATTCCTCATATGAGGGCATTGATGACCTTGTAACATTTATTTTCTTCATTTCCATAATTAAAACTTCCTATTATTTATTAATATTATTGTCGTAAACAAAATTGCAATCTGAATCTATAAGGCTTGGTGCGTTTTTGTCCTTTTCGGAAAGAACAAGCTCACTAAATCCCCACTCTATATTAAGAGTTTTGTCGCATGGATTTATTGAACGGTCGCAGGTTGGTTCATATAGATTATCAACCAAATATTCAATCTCGGAATTATCAACTAGATTGATTACCGCATGTGCAAAGCCCTTTGGAATAAAGAGCTGTTTTTTGTTTTCCTCGGACAATTCAACACATACGTATTTTAGATACGTAGGAGATTTTTTTCTTAAATCAATTGCGTAATCATTAACTACACCCTTGGTGCATCTTACAAGCTTGGCTTGTGCGTAAGGCTCGTTTTGGAAATGGATTCCTCTTATCGTGCCTTTTTTTACTGAAAATGCACAGTTTTCTTGAACGGGATTAAACTCTATTCCGTTCTTTTTTAGTTCTCTTACGCTGAAAACCTCATTGAAGGAACCACGCTCGTCCTTAAAAACCCTAGGTTCAATAATCTTTACTTCTTTTATGCTTGTTTCGTTTATCATAGTTTTCCTCGATTATTTTTCTTGGTCTTCTTTTGATTCTTCGTTTGCCACGGCATCGTCGGCTATGGCTTGATTTTCTTCAGCCTTTTTTGCGTCATCCATAGCCATCAATTCTTCCTTTTTTTCCTTTGCAAGCTTATCTTTTTTTGCTTTTTTGGGGAACTTAAAGGTAATTTTGCCACCTATATACAAAGCAACAATACCAATAATAACTGCTAAGGATGCTAACACTGCAACCCAAGGATAGTATTGCTTGTATAGAAATACGGAAATATTAGCGCCTGTCTCTCCGCCGATGATAATGGCTAATATAAACGGGATTACAGGTAAAAATCCTGCAAAAAGCGAAACAAGTATTGAAATGCCGTAGATTTTATTCATAACATTGTATATTTTTTCTCTCATATGGCACCTCCATTAAACTAAGCCGAACAGTAAAAACTGTCCACAAAGTATCATAATAGCCGACAATAGATAGTGCAAGCCTATCCAGACTGCGCAGTTTAAAAGCGTTGGCTTAGATTCGGACTGAGCAATACCCATAGCTGTATATACGCAAGCGCAATATGGAGGTGTTACTCCGTGCATAGCGCCACAAATGCAAGGCAGCATAGCAGCGGCAAGTAATGGACTGCCTCCTGCCAGTGCTATAATTGTAATGATTGTTCCGCCAAACATTGTAACCTGTGTTGAGCCGGGCAAAAGCATACCAAGAATGGCTGTAAACAGAGGTAAAATGAGTGCAAGCACCCAAAGCGGCATATTCATTTCAGTGAAAAGAGTTGCAAGCTTGGCGTTAATTTCTGTATCCGCAAGTGCGTTACTCACAAAATAAGCAGCCATAACAAGCATAGATGTAGGAACCACGCCCTTCATTCCCTTGCAAGTGGCTTCAAGCATAAACTTAGGGGTCATTTTCTTTATAGTATCCTTGCCGGAAAGCAAAATACCAAAAATAACTATAGCAGCCGGAATTATTAAAATAATAGAATCATTAAATGATTTTGCTCCATTGACAATTACCTTGCCAGCTTCATCAACTACATTAAGTCTCGACTCAAAGAATGTATCAAATATGCTTGTCATTAAGAATGGTGCAAATACAATAATTGGCAAAAAGATTGCTCTCCAACCTTTTTTCAAGGTTTGTTTGAAGCTTGGAATATCTTCCTTCTTCATTGGTTCAACCTTATAGAAGCGACACATGCAATAAAGTGTGATTATTCTTTGAATAATAAACCAAGCAGCGATAACCCAAAGAACGATCCAAAATTGAGACATTGTATATTTGTCCGGATACATTGCACTAAGATGCCCAAAGGCAACAGCAATCATTCCAGCCGGTGGAATCATATTACCCATTGTACTTGCGTGCGCCTCAACATTTGCCGCTAAATGTGGTGGAAATTTTGACCTTTTCATTGCGGGTATAGTGAACACACCTGTTGTCGCAACGTTACCGGGGCCGCTTCCTGAAAGAGAGCCCATATATGTACTACCTATGATAGCAACATAACCAGCACCGCCTCTTAATCTACCAAAGATAGATAAAATAAGTGCAACACAGTCATCAATTACCGAGGTTTTAGACAGCAGTGATGCCGAAACAACAAACACGATAATAACATACATTTCAGGCTTGGTTATAGCATTCCAAATATAAGTGCCTATGCTTGACCATTTACCTGTTACAGCCACAAGCGCAATAAATGCGACAAGCATGCCTTCATGTAGTGGTCTTTTTAATGCAGTAAAGAAGAATATTACTACTGCAAAGACCAAAACTAAATATAAAAATTCGATTGGCATATTTTCCTTTTTCCTTTATTTTTGCTTTCTTTTTAGATATATTGACGGGTCGAATTTGGAAACCAACATATCATTTCCTTCTTGGTCATATATCTTTAGTGTCTTATAAATAAATTCTGTTGTATCCCTTGCATCCTCATCGCTTTGGCAAACAAGGTCAATCTCGGCAAAACGTTGGTTTACGTTATGGGTTTCAACTATTGTATCTCCAACCGAAAATCTAGTAAACATCGCGACAACATATGGGTGGTTTCTGATTTCCTCAACACCCTCAATTTTTGAGATTGTTCCTGCGCGAAGTGTTGGTAAAACCTGCGCTATTGTCTTTCCATTTACGTAAATATCGTTTTCGGAAATATCCTGAAGTGTGTTTTTAATTTCTCCAGTCAATGCAAATTCTACAAGTGGAAACATTGGATTTTTGCCTGTGGCTATAGTGAACATTCTTTCATATTCTCCACCTGGCAAGCGAAGACCCGGATCGTAGAAACGAACAGTATCTCCGTCAACAAAGCCTTGCATAAAAACAGGCGCATTTACAATGCCTATATCTCTATAAAGCTTTTCAACTCTTTTATGAACGTTTTCCATATATATTTTTGTAAAGATAGATGGAGATGCTGAGCCAACCGCCAATTTATCAAGCTTGTCCTCGTATTTACCAAGGATTCTATCAACTGTACGGATTGGATATGCGTTTCCGTTTATCATAAGAATTGTCATTGAAAAGTCATTTGCTTGACCCATATATTTTTCTATAACGACAGCACCATTTGAGCTTTCCTTTTTTGCAAACTCAATTGCACCCTTTGTTTCCTCGTATGAATAGCAAATAGACTGCCCTCGTGAGCCACGGCTCTCGCCCGGCTTTACAAGAATAGGAAATTCTACATTTTTATTGCAAATTTCTTCTGTTTCAAAATCGCTTTCTCTATATTCAGGGATTGTGTCAACTCCACTTTTTTTACAATGAGATTTGAATAAATTTTTATCTGTTAATATATCGAATTGCTCCTTTGTGCCAAAGCAAGGAAGCTTTAATGCTTCGCAAAGCCTTTGATACGGTTTTTGGCACGCATCAAGTGACGTTGAGATAACTCCATCTATTTTCTCTTCCATGCACATTTTAGCCATTCCCTCAATATCGGTAATGTTGTACATAAAATATTTATCTGCTATTTGCTTTGCAGGTGCGTTTTCAAGAGGTAAATAGTCAGTTACGTACGTAATTACACCTAGTTCCTTTGCGGCTTCAACAAGCTTACAATGTTGAAATGCACCACCCATAACCAACAGCTTTTTGCCTTCTAAATTATACATTGGTTCTCCTCTAATTATATTTTTGTTATTGTTAGCTCTTTATATCCAATAGAGCCGATTTCCGCTTTTAATGATTCATCAGGTACAAATTCACCCTTGCACCAGCTTGTTATAGCCTTTGGAAGATTGCATCCAGCCATATGACTAAACGGATATCCACCGCCAAAGCGCGCGTTCATTTCGAGTATATACGGCTTACCGTCAACTAAAAATACGTCAACGTCCATATTCGCTATATGATTTGTAAGCTCGCCTAAGCGCTTTGTTTCATTGTATATACTTGGCTCATCAACAAGCTCGGCAATATCGGTTTCGCCCGCACGCATAGCTAATTTTCTTTTAACTATTGCGTTTTTAAAATTACCGTCTAAATCGTTTATAATATCAACACCGTATTCCTGTCCTTTAAGACATTCCTGATATATGATTTTATCATCAACAGAGGATGACTCGTATCTTAGATAGCTTTTATTTATTGTTCTTGTGTTTCTTCTGAAATAGTAAAGAAGTGCCATTTCATCCTCGGCAACGGATAGCGCGATTGAGCCACATCCAAAGCGAGGCTTAACAATGATAGGATAGCTTATTTCTCCCCTGTCAAGAGCATTTATCGTATCCTCAAGAGTTAAATAGGTTTTAGGCACGTTGAATCCGTTTTCCTTTAAAAACTCATAGCTTTTCCATTTGTCATTGCAAATTTCTATAAGCTCGGGCTCGGAAACTATCACCCTTGTTCCTATTTTTTCAAATTCCTTCTTGCTTCTTGCTAAAATCAAAAGGTCTATATCAAAAAGCGATATTAAAATATCTATTTTATTTTCCTTGCAATAGGCCAAGAGAAATGGTATGTAATTTTCGTCATAAATAAGTGGTGAAATAATGCTTTGGTCAGCATAATGAAAGGCAACGGTTTTATCATCCGAGTTGCAAACGTGCACCTTTCCACTTTCAATAAGCGCTTCCTTAAAATATTTCACCATATAGGCACGCCTGCCTACCGAGGTAAGTAAAACGTTCATTTTTGTCCTCTATTTGTCAAAATAATAAATTAAATGTAAATCTTCTTTTCTTGGCTCGTTTTCTATTTTATATTGGACGAAGCCGATTTTTTTATATAGATTAACTGCGGGGATATTCGAAGGCGCCGCATATAAATGCACAGCTTTAATTTTTTTAGATTTACAAATCTCAAAAAAGTCCTCTATTATTCCCTTTGCATATCCCTTTCCCCGTGCACATTCAAGTGTTGCAAGAATCGTTATATATGCTATATTATCAACTATATTTTCTGTGTATCCCGCCACCATAGCGACAATTTCCTCATTCTCGTGCTTTACAACAACGGTGGCTTTTTCAAAGAGCTTTTTAGAAAAGCATTTTAAGTCCTGCTTCTTTGAAAGCGGAATGGGAAATTTATCATCAACCTTTTGTAAAAAGCGATATATTTCCCCTTCGGTTATCATTTTATCATTATTGATTTTCATTTGTTGCATTTTCTTTTTTTCTTGAAAAATTTACCAAATTTGCCGCCAAGCTTATTTGAGAGGGTTCTTTTCATTATTCCCCAAACTATTATGTATGGCTTTGGCTTGAAGATAATACAAAGCACAACGTAAGTAACAACTCCTGTTGCAATTTGTATTATAAGAGTTAAAATTGGCGCTATCGGAATCATACTGATAGCATATACTATTCCACCCATTACGGCAGATATTATGAGTGATGGCAAAACGTCACGCACCATATCAAAAAGTGAATATCCAACATATTTCTTTACGTAATGCGAGGTTATAAACAAATTGATTGACGATGCAGCTATTGAGCCGAGCATTATTGCGTAAATTCCCATAGGAATGCACACAAATATCATAAGAAGGGTTATTCCCTTTCCTATTAGCGACAGCTTTAATGTCACATTGCTTTTGCCAAGTGCATTTAAAGCGTGTGTACGATGTGCCAAAGGCCAGAACATACAAATAATGCAGGAAAGCTGCATAAAAGGAACGCTTGGCAACCATTTTTCAGTGAGTAAAACAAGTGTTAGTGGCTCTGCTATCGCCATCATGCCAAACATAGCCGGCAAAACAATAAACATACTTGCCGAGATTGATTTACTAACCGCTGCCTTTAACGCCTTCACATCGTTTTGCAGCTTTGAAAACGTTGGGTATAAAACCTCTGTCATACTACCATCAAGCGAGGTCATTGCCACCTGAGGAGTTTGCTGACCTCTTTGGTAATATCCAAGCTCGGCAGTATTAAATGCCTTACCTATGATAAGTGAATGAATATTATTAAAAACCGTATTTAAAAGATTTGTGGCTAACACCTTTGAGCTGAATGAAAAGAGCTTCTTAACACGCTCAAACGAAAAGGTTAGTTTAGGCCACCAATCAACAGTCGCCATTAAGACAAGCGCGCCCACTAAGGTGCCAAACACCTTTGAATAAACCATAGCCCAAGCACCTGCACCTAAAAATGCAAAGGTAATACCAACTATACCTTGCACGGAAACGTTTGATATATTTCTTATAAAGCTCTTTTTAAAATCAAGCTGCCTTGAAAGTATTGCGTTTGGCACTGCCGCAAATGCTCCAAACAAGACGTTTAGAGAAAGCACTCTCATTATATCGGTTAGCGAAGGCTCGTTATAAAAGCTTGCTATTATAGGCGCAATTAAAAACAGTATCGCATAAAGTACACACGACATTGCGATATTAGCGAAAAATACAGACGAATAATCCTTCTCATCTGCGCTTTTCTTTTGAATAAGTGCGGTTGTTAATCCCTGTAAAATGAACACGTCGGATATTGTAATAAAGATAGTCAAAAGTCCGACAAGTCCATATTCCTCTGGCAAAAGAAGTCTTGCAAGAACGATTTGTATGACAAGCTGCATGCCTTGTCCGCATATCTTTTCAAGGAATTTCCAAATCATTCCTCCAAGCGCCCTTTTTTGCAAATTTTGATCCATTATTTTTCTATCTTTCTTTTCTTAAATTTCTTCTTAATTACTTTGAACAAATCTCCATAACGTAAAAGAATAAAAAATCTTTCTATTCTTCTTACAAATTTTGTCCAAGGCGCGTTATAAGCCATTATCCTATTGCGCTTTTTCTCATATTTTTCATCATTGAAAACATATTTTGCGTGATTTAGAGGGAACTCTATCTCGTATGTCTTCATATTGAAAACACGGCGAAATCCTCGCGGAAATTTCTTTAACTCATCCATATGCGCGGAGTCCTTACCTGCGCCTATGTTAGATATCATATTGTATTTAGGAATAATTTGTAAACGATTTTGTGCATACATATTAAACTCGTACCAAAATTCTCCGCCTGCTACGTGTCCCTCGTAATATTCTTGTTTTGAATATGCATCAATTCTATTCCAAGCCATTTTGTTTTTCTTCGTATGCTTTTTGAGGTTTTTCATGACATACTCGTCTTGTCCGTACGAAAAATCCCCACGCTCCATAACGACGCGACGCCAAGTAGCAACGCCCCAAATAGAGCCTTGACGAGAGAAGAAATAATCAGCATTTACGTCTTCGTACACGCCCAAGTGGTTCATACCACAAACACACTCTATTCTTTGGTCGTCCTTATATTTTTCAAGAAGCTCTGCACAGTATCTAAAAAACGAAACTGAAGGAATAATATCATCCTCTAAAAGAATGCATCTATCTACCTTTTCCCAGAGGAAAGCGGCAACCTTTTTACTCATTGCATAAAGTCCTTGGTTTGTTTCCTCATAGAGCTTATATACCGTACAGTCCCAGTCGATTTCATTATCGAACATTGCTCTGCCTTTGTTTATAGCATCCCATTCCTTTTCGCTTCTGCCACCGTCTGATTGGATAAACAAAATGCTGGGACGTGCTTTTTTGAGAACCTCAAATTGCTCTCTTAAGCACTCATATCTTATCCAAATATTAACCTTTACGGGAACGTCAACTAAGAACGGCTTTAATTCTAACATTTCAATTCTCCTTGACCTTGTCATTCTTGTTAAATCATTTTTTTATTTTTTAATTTATACAAGAATTTGTATATAAAATATCTTCTTCCTTTGACTACCGAAAACCATTTTTTGTCAAACTCAATAACAGGAACAAAATATTCTTTATTTTTTATAACGTATTTTATTAATTCTCTTTCGATTTTTGTATATCCCTTTGCACGACCACTGCACATTTTATAAAGCAATGCCAAATTAGCCTTTATCTGCAAATTTATCATTTTATCATTATATTGGGGATAATACTGATTGATAATTTCGATTTTTCTTTTTGCGAAATATAATATATCGAAATATTTTTCGGAAAACGCGCTCCTTGATGCACTGTTGGGGGTTGGATACACCTTATATGCGTCCTCGTTTAAATGCAAAACCCGTGGCTTTTTTAGAGCACACAAAAAATTGAAAAAGCTATCCTCGTGAATTGCTTTGCCCTCGGTAAAACGGATATCTTCTATAAAGCTCCTTTTATAAAGCTTTCTTATTGAATAGCCAATCGGGTGGTCATTTATGCAGTTAATCAAATAACTCTCTCCCGACATTTGATATATACGAGAGTTGGTCTTTAAAAGCTTGGCAGGATTAACAATATCCGCATCAGCTTCAATTAAACACTCTACCATGTTTTCAACGCTATATGGTAATAGCTCGTCGTCAGCATCCAAAAACACAATATACTCGCCACTTGAATTGTCTATTCCTATGTTTCGCGCTCTGCTGACTCCGCCATTATCCGTAGATATTACCTTAATATTGGTATGCTTTTGTGAATATTCTTCAATTATTTCGCCGGTTTTATCAGTAGAACCATCGTTGATTATAATTATTTCAATGTCATCATATGTTTGCCTTAATGCCGATTCTATAGCTCTTTCTATATAAGACTGCGCGTTGTATGCAGGAATTATAATGCTTGTTTTACCGTTTTTCATTTTTCCCTCTGCATTTATTTAAGATCATAAGCGCATGGACCTGATTTAAACTGTGTGCTTCTTTTGTTTTTCTTTAGTTCTTCAGATAATGCTAACAACCTGCCTGCCGCAACCTTTGCATTCCATTCATTCAGCATCGTTTGATATGCATTTTTACCAAGCCTTTTCGCTTCCGATTTGTTATCGAGTAGCTTTTTCGTTTTGATATAAAGCTCATCTATACTGTCATTCTGATATATATATCCATTTTCTTTGTCTGTAAGAAGATATGGTACCGCACCTATATTCTCGTTTGCGACAACCACGCATCCACTGTTCATTGCCTCATTTATAACTGCGCCCCAGCCCTCTTGTCTGTCTGAAGTGGCAAGAAAAATTTGGCTCTTTTCCATATATTCCCTTACTTTTTCGGGGCTCATAGCACCTAGAACAAAAACGCAGTCATCAAGGCTTTCAAGGAACACCTGTCTTACAAGCTCGACGTATAAATTGCCCGTGCCTATCACATTCATCTTAAATTTGTAGCCCTCCGCCTTCAGGCGCTTTGCAACCTCTATCGCATATTCGGGATGCTTCCAATCAATCATTCTGCCAGCCCAAAGTAGCGAATTTTCTTCCTTTTCGGAAATAAGATTATCTATATCGTCATATTCCTTCAGCTCCGGAAAGTATCCCCATTTATACGATTTGCTTTTGAACGAACCAACACGCTTGTAGTCCTCGGCTACATAACCGCCCTCGCATAAAAGATAAAAATTTTTATGTATGGCATTTGCAAAATAATTTCTTATTTTCAAGCCTAGCATCTCGGATTTTTTGGGCTCTATTTTAAAAAGCCTTTCAGTACATCTAAACGTCAGCTTTTTCTTTTTAAGTCTTTCTTTAATCAATTCTCTTCCAATAGAGCCATATAAAACAATATCAGCATCCAAGGCATATTTTTTTGCCTTTTCAAAGCTTTCCTTCGATTCATATGCTCTTAATACAAAATCGTATGAGCTGTTTGCGTCGCGATAACCAAGCTTTAGTCTGCCCTTGGGTGTAGGAGTAGTTGCTATGAACAAATAGCTGCCACCCGTCAAGCTCATCATCTCTTGGCTAAAGGGGATTTGATGGTGATTTAAATAATTCGATATAAATACTACATTGTATTTTTTATTCTGACTCATCTAATCACCCCTCAATAAAAATTATTTTATGATGCTATCAAAAAGCTCAACATATTCCTTAAACTTATCGTTTCTGTTAAATTTTTGTGCGCGTGCAACACACGCCTCACAAGAATAAGGCTTGTCCTCACATATGCGGATTATCTCGCGTTCAAAGGAGTCAATATCATCAACATCAACAACCGTTCCGCATGTTTCATCTAAAATTTCAGGTGAGCCACCTGTTTTAAATGTAACTATTGGCGTACCACAAGCGAGTGCCTCCATATTTACAGTTGGGAAGTTGTCCTCTCTTGTAGGATTAGCAAACACATCGCTTGCTGAATAAATCTCTGCAAGCTCCCTTTGGCTTGAGGTACGGTGAATTGATATAATATTGCTCGGTAGCTCCTTGTCAATATTATCATCAGTTCCAACAAGCACTATCTGATAGTTGTCAGGCAACCTTTTTGCAAGCTCGCAAAACACATCAAGTCCCTTGCGCTTGCCCCAATCAAAGGCAACTCCCAAAACAATTTTCTTTTCAGCTATGCCGTATTTTTCTCTAAAATTGCTTTCCGTTAGCTTGAAAATTTCAAGGTCTATGCCGTTATTTATAACCTTAACTGAATATTCCTTCATAAACGACTCGGGAATAAGCGACGCAAGCCATTTTGATGGAGTTACTATTGTCATATTTTCAATCCCGGTAAACCATTCCTTTTTGAGCTTGTACATTTTTTCGGTTTTGTCAACGTACGCCATAGGATAAAGCTTATATTGGGGACACTCATAGCATCCGTTTTTCCATTTATCGCACTTTGCAATATCAAAATAAGGGCATTGTCCGGTAAAAGCCCAGCAGTCGTGAAACGTCCAAACAATCTTTATATCGGTCTTTTTTAAATATTCAAACAATAGTGGCAAATTAACGTACCACGAGTGAAGAATGTGTAAATTTATAATATCAGGCTTGAATTTTTCTATTTCTTTAATTATTCTTTTAGTTTCATGCTTAGAGTAGCAACCGTTATTGCCTGTTATTTTCGACATATTTATATGTAAAAACTTGCCGAGGAATTTGCCAACACGAGTGTCACTATTATCACTCTTTTTATAGTTTTTAGTCCAAGAAAAATATTTTAACGTAGCGTGTCCTTCGTTTTTTGCAACCTTGGATATACCCTTTACGATATTACCCGTGCTACCGTAAGGCACAGCGTTTAAAAAGAAGATCTTCATTATTCAATGAACCCCACAAAATTCATTTTATAAGTTCTGAATTTAACCCAAATTTCATCTCGCACAAAGAAATTATAATATTTTATTCCGTACGTTCCAAGAATGAACGCTGGGAAAACATATACGTTTAGCATATAAAGGAACCTGTTTGTTTCGTTTTCTCTATTCCACTGTATTATACTTGGAATAGCAATCAAGCCGAAAATAATGAAATAAATATCAAATCTAGTAAACAAATTTGTCTTATACGCTAAAACAGAAATGGCTGTAGATATCAAATAGAGTTTACCATAAGCAGCGGCCTTGCCGTCAAGCCTTCTTATGTTCAGAAGCACATATATTAAATACACAACCGCAACAGCGGTAGCCGCCAATCCGTTTCCTTGTGCATCCTCAAAATATCTATCGTATCTTGTGTCACTCAAAAACTCCTCGAACAATCCAACCATCCAATCATATGAAAGCGGATTTAAAACAAGAAACGCAAGAACAACTATAAAAACAATCAAAAACGCTCTGCTCACCTTTTTAGGCTTTGCTAAAAAGTAAACTGGAAGCAATACGATTGCACTAGTGTGGAAAAGTGATGCAAAAAAAACAAGTAGAATGAAAGGTATTAATTTTCTTTTCACAGCAAAGCTAACCGCCCATATGAATAACGCTAGTGCTATGCTTTGTCTAATTGAAGAAAGATTAATTAAAAATATATATGGATTGAGCAAAAATAATAGCAATGCCAAACCATGATATTCTTCTCCGACATTTTTCTTTATTAATTTATAAACAGCAAAAAGAAAAATGAAGCTTGTTATGGCAATAAACCATTGGAAAGTGGGAGATATCTTATTCAATAAAATAAAGAGTGGGTTATCATCGTAAAAGCTATTGGTACCCGTCGATTTTATTATTTCGTATATGTTTTTATACGAATCATAGTCGTTTCCAAATCCATCTCTCAACGCAGAGAAGATGAATAAGAGCATAAAAGAAAATAGCAAAAGCGATTTTTTATTATGTCTCAAAAAAGCTATAAACGACGATGTTAACAATGTAAAATGAACCATTTTTTCTCCTTTTATAGTTTAGCAAATCTATCTATTTATAAAACCTATAATTTTTTTAGCTTGCTCGTTGCAGTTTTTCTTTTTCAAAATGAAATCTTTAGCCTTGGCACCGTATACAATCCTTTCTTCCATTGACAACTCTCCAACCTCGAGAATTTTCGATTTCAAATAGTCCTTTTCTAGTGTGTCAAGCGGAATTAAATAATCGAAATACTCATCGGGAATGCCCTTTATTTTTGTTGATAAAACGGGGTTGCCCGAAACCATATATTCAAATATCTTTGATGGGAAGCAATAAGCCGATGCCTCCTCGGAAGGGTCGCGAGTAGAAATAAGCATTGTTGCTTCTCTTTGCTTGTTTAATAAATCAAGGCGAGTTGGCAAATATCCAAAATATTTTATCCTATTGTCATCCTTCGCCCTTTCCTCTATAAGTGGAACGGCGTTGCCATTGCCAGTTAGCCAAAGCTCATAATTATCCGGCAGCTCGGCAAAAGCATCAAGCAGCTCTTTAATGCCATATCTCAAATCAAGCACGCCCGAATACATAACCGAAACAATGTCATTTTTGGGTTCTATATTTTCATCCGCCATTAAAGATGCATCATATGAGCCCTCCATAACAGTCCACGTGCCGTCCTCTAAGCTAAGAAACTCTGCCATATGCTTGGAGTATAAAATATACTTGTCCACCTTTTTCATATGACGCTTAATTGAAAGCCAGTCTATCTTTTTAAGAACCTTTTTAATGGTGGACATATTCATATCCATATACTGTGGAAGGTCAGGAACTATCAAAACTATTTTTGCGTTTTTATTAATTTTCTTAACCGCGCTTGCCGCAGCCATGAAATACGCTGTCATTTGATAAACAAAAACTGTAACGTCCTCGTCTTTGTTTTCACGCGCCCATTTTTTTGCCTCTTTAACAAGTGATTTCTTTTTTGACAGAAGATTTATGTATTTTTTGTTTTTGTAGCCTACGCTGATTCCTGTTTTGCCACTTTTATAAGTCCAAGCGTTAGGCACTATTATTTTGTCGGGATACTCGGGATAAGCCGGCAGTCTGCTTGAATTGATTGTATCACAAAATATACCATTTGCTTCAAGTCCAGAAAGAAGCGCGTCGTTTGAAATTTCAGCCGAAAGAAGCTTTCCACCTTTTTTTGCAATTTCTTCCCTTGCTTCCTTTGAATTGCCTACTCCTATCCACAAATAATTCATAAAACCCTCTTAACCTAAAATATATTTTGCGCTCTCCATAAATACACGATGGAACCAATAGAAGCGTGACATACCATACTTTCTATAGATTCTATAACCTATTTTAATACGCATGCGCGTTTCCTTTATACTCTTTTTTGTGCTCATACCGCCAAATGAAAAGTTTGAAATCATTTCATCTATAGTTAGCACCTTCTTTTTTGCCCTATAAACAGCTGTTATGTAATCAAAATCATCATACATGCTTTCCAAGGGATATGGAAATTCCAACAATATTTCTCTTTTTGAAAACATAGCAGGATGGCACCAGCCAGAGGTTGTCCACAGCTTACCAATCTTCGCTTTTTTAACCCTGTTTCCGCTCTTTTTAATTATATTGATATTGCCCCATGCAACGTCATAGTTTTCCTTTTCATAAAACGCTACCATTTTTTCAACTGCGTCAAGCTCATACCAGTCATCTGCATTTATTTGACCAACAAGTTCTCCACTTGCTAAATTAGCGCCCTTATTAAGTGCATCATACATGCCCTTGTCTGGCTCGGAAATTATACGAAGAGTGCGCCCTTCTTTATTCGCAAATACCTCCTCATATGATTTTGCAACTTCAACTGTTTTATCAGTTGATGCGCCATCGATTATCAAATATTCAATATTTGAATAGGTTTGATTTAAGACAGACTCTATTGTTCTTGAAATAGTTTTTTCACTATTGTAGGCAACTGTTATAATTGAAACAAGCATAGTTTTCCCTCAAAATAAGTAATATAAAATTTATATACATTATTATTATATATTATAAAGCAAAATTTGTCAAGCAAAAAGTTATAAAGCAAAAAACCGCCGAAATCGGCGGTTTTAATTGTTTAATTATTTTGCTATTTTATCTGCCACAACTGAACCAATAATCTTTGGATATGTTTGGTAAACTGTAATTGTTGTGGTCTTTTCCTGAGTAGATGTGCTGTCGGCAAATTCGAAATTGGTTTCAAATTCACAAACGTCGCCCTTGTTTAATCTAATATGGCTATAATCTGTAACCTCTGTAACCTTATCGCCACTCTTTATACGAAGCTTGATGTTTTCCTTCATATCAGTTGCAATCTTGATTTCATACATACCACTTGCATCTACGTTAAATACGTATGTCATTGGACCCTTTGCTGAATCGTTTTTGGTAATAGTGATAGTATTTCCGTCAGTTTGCTCGGTTGTGCTTGAAGAAACTATATTTTGGTTAGAGCTTGCATTTAGTTCAGGGTCGTCGATTGTAAGAGTATATTTGGTGTCCTTCGCCAATTTCTTGTCAACATCCTTGCCACCACTTGTTTCCTTGTAGTCAATGCCTAGTTCGATTGTGTATTCCTTATCTGCTTCAAGATGTGCATATGGTTTTACAACGTTTTTGCCATCCTCAACGTACTCGTTCACAATCTTTCCGTTTTCGTCCTTAACAGTGAAGACAAGCGTGTCCTTTTTGCTGTTTACGCTGAGTGAGAATGTGTGCTTTCCTGTATATTCAGCAGTAAATGAGTAAATCGCTTTCTTCGCATCAATATCTGATTGCAAAAGCTTAATTGTGTTGTCGCCCGCAACAAGCTTTGGCTCAACTATTGTAAGCTTATATTCCTTATCCTTTGTAAGGCCCTCGGTTTTCATTGAAAGCTTATAGGTCTTGCCAGCCTCGAGATTTGCATAATTCTTTCCAAGCTCTGTGCCATCAAGATTTAAGAACGTTACCTCTTTAATATCAGTGCTTGAAACTGAATATTTGCCAGAAACGCCTGCAACGAAGGTATATACTACTTTCTTAGCTGTGATTTGAGCTTCTGTAAACTTAATCTTTTCTTCTACGCCAATTTCAAAATATTGTTCTTTTACTTCAATCTTAGGAACAACTGATGTTGCAGTGCCGGTGATTGAAGCTTCCTTAGCAGAAACCTCAAATGTGTATACCACGTCGGCAACAAGGTCAAGGGTAAGTGTTTCGTCCTTGTCGTCCTTATCAGCAACTGCCACGCCGTCCTTGCCAACTACCTTTACACCCTTAATGTTTGTTAATGTAAAGATATATTCACCAGTAACGGGAGTTGTATAGGTGTAATAGAACACCTTTGAATTTGTTATATCGTCTTTTGTAATTTTGTCAAGTGTATTGCTGCCGGAAGTCAAAACGCGGTCGTTGATAGAAATCTTAACGTCTCCAGCCTTTGAGCTAGCCTTAATGTTTATCTTGAGCTTGTATTCCTTGTCCGCCTCAAAATATCTTTGAACTGCCTTATCGCCTGTGCCAAGCGCTTGTGATTCGCCATCGTTTATGATAATGCTTACAAGCTCTTCTTCTGTTGTATCAAAGAAGTAGTAGCCTTCATATTTAGGTGTAAAGGTGCGCTCAACGTAACCAAGCTCAATGTCCGCCTCAGTAAGAGCAATCTTGTTTGAGCCAGATGAAAGCGCGTTTGGATCTGTTTCCTCTTCCTTTTCTTCATCAGACTTTCCTTGATAATCGGAAACCATCTTCTCGATTTTTTCCATATCCGCAGGAACAACTCTACCGAATGCTGCGTTGTTTCCGTTGAAGCCGGTTTTCTCGTTTGCATATGTGCTATTATCGGTGATAATCATAAAATCTGTGGAGGATGAATTGTATCCGTGTCCATTACGATTCATTGTAATGACACCATAGGTATGGGAAATCTTGTTTTCAAAGTTGTTGTCGTAATATTCACCCTTTATGCCCGGCTCAACATCAGCGGAGTGACCGTGCTCATCAGTTTCCTTTTCTGTTACGAAGGAAACGTATTTTGTGCTTGTGCTTGTGCTGATGGTCAAATATTTATCGGTAAAGTAGCCCTCTTCAACTCTTTTCTTAAAGTTTGCAACCGTTTCGGGTGCTTCCTCACCGTAAAGCTCAATTATAACCTTACCGTAATCAGCAAAATCAAGTTGAACAATATCTGTAACCTTAAAGTCGCCCTTTGATGGATCTATAAACTCTCTTGGAGTCGTTTTTGAGCATGCCTTAAAGATATGCACAAATCCAGTAACAAAGAGAATTGCTGCTAAAACTGCCACAACAATGTAAACAACGTTTAATGTTGTCTTTTTCACCTTTCTGCTTCTTTTGATTTTGTTTTTTTCAACTTTAGCCACAGCTGTCTTGTCTGTGACATAGTTGGCGTTTTTCTTATTGTTTGCCATAGAAAATTCCTTTCTGAATTTTATTTCTTGACTATTGTAACATACTTTTTAAATAAAATCAATGGATTTTTGATTATTTCTTTTTGAAAATTGTGTTGACTTTGGGAATTTTTTGTGATATAATCGTTTCATAAACAGTTTTTCGGAGGTTAATTATTATGGAACACATCAAAACTCTTAAAACAGGTAATCTTTGCGAGAGCGCAAAAAATGGCGGTTGTGGCGAATGCCAAACTTCTTGCCAATCTGCTTGTAAGACAAGCTGCGGTATCGCTAACCAAGCATGCGAAAACAACGAAAGAAAATAATTTGAGCATAGCTAAATTAGGACTGCCAAGAAAATATTTGGCAGTCCAATTTTTATTGCTAATTTTAAAAGAGGAAATATGGTACATCAATTCAAATTTAATGAATTAAATATTGTTTTAGATATATGCTCTGGCTCTGTGCACATAGTTGACGACATCGCCTATGACATTATCGAAAAATATGAAAAACAGACACGTGACGAGGTTTTTTCTGAAATTTCAAAGAAATACGCAGACAAAAACGTGTCACTTAATGAAATAAAAGCCTGCTATGAGCAAATTGAAGAATTAAAGTCTAGCGGCACTCTCTTTACTCCCGACACATTTGAGCCTATGGCGGACAAATTAAAAGAAAAAACAAGTGGACAAATCAAGGCTCTTTGCCTTCACGTTGCACACACCTGCAACTTAAACTGTTCTTACTGCTTTGCATCTCAAGGCAAATATCATGGCGAACGTGCGGTTATGTCTTTAGAGGTTGGAAAGCGCGCGCTTGATTTCTTAATTGAAAATTCCGGTAAAAGGCACAATCTTGAGGTTGACTTTTTCGGTGGTGAGCCTCTTATGAATTTCCAAATGATTAAAGACCTTGTAGCCTATGCAAGAGAACAAGAAAAAATACATAATAAAAACTTCCGCTTTACCCTGACAACAAATGGCGTTTTAATTGACGATGACGTTATTGATTTTGCCAATCGCGAAATGTCAAACGTCGTTTTAAGCCTCGATGGACGCAAAGAAGTACACGACAAATATCGCGTTGACTATGCAGGCAACGGAAGCTGGGAAAAAATCGTTCCAAAATTCCAAAGGCTTGTTGAAGCCCGTGGTGGCAAAAATTATTATATGCGCGGAACGTTTACCCATTCCAATCCCGACTTTTTAAACGATATAAAGGTTATGCTGAATCTAGGCTTCAAGGAGCTTTCTATGGAGCCCGTTGTTTGTGCAAAAGGTGACGCAGAGGAATTAACCGAGGAAGATTTCCCAGTCGTTTGCAAGCAATACGAGGACCTTGCAAATCTTATGATGAAAAAGGATAAGGAGGGCGACCCATTCACCTTCTATCACTATATGATTGACCTAAAGGGCGGACCCTGTATCTACAAACGCATATCCGGATGCGGTTCAGGAACTGAATATATGGCAGTAACCCCTTGGGGCGATTTATACCCGTGCCACCAATTTGTTGGCGAGGAAAAATACAAGCTCGGTGACATTTACAATGGCGTTACCAACAAGGAAGCCCAAAACGAATTTGCATCCTGCAACGTTTATGCTCGCCCTGATTGTAAAAATTGCTGGGCTAAGCTTTATTGCTCCGGCGGATGTGCCGCAAACGCATATCATGCAACCGGTTCAGTTAAAGGCATTTACGAATATGGATGTCGCCTATTTAGAAAAAGAATGGAATGCGCTATTGCCTTAGCGGTCAACCGCGCACTTAACGAATAATGAAAACTCCTATTTGCGATTTTTTAAAGAAATATAATAATGATGGTTTTTCTCGCTTGCATATGCCGGGACATAAAGGCGTTTCATTTGTTGGATGCGAAGAATATGATTTAACCGAAATTTCAGGCGCAGACTCTCTTTATCATGCAAACGGAATTATAAAGGAGAGTGAAGAAAACGCAGCTTGTCTTTTTGGCACAAGTAAAACACTTTATTCAACCGAGGGTTCTTCTCTTTCTATTCGTGCTATTTGCTACCTTGCGAAGTCATATGCAACGTCAAACGGACTTGACAGCAATTACATTTTAGCAACAAGAAACGCTCACTCATCGTTTATTTCCGCTTCGGTCCTTTTAGATTTCTACATTGAATGGATGCATAGCGAGGGCAACTACATTTGTAGTGAAATAAATGCGGAAATTTTAGAAAAACGCCTATCCTGTGTGGATAAAATGCCATTTGCGGTATATATTACAAGTCCTGACTATCTTGGAAATACTCTTGATATTTCCGGCATTTCAGCAGTTTGCAAAAAATATAATGTTCCGCTTTTAGTTGACAATGCCCATGGTGCGTATCTTAAATTTTTAGAAAAAAGCAAGCATCCTATTGATCTTGGAGCAACATTGTGTGTAGATTCCGCACACAAAACGCTTCCAGTTTTAACAGGCGGTGGGTATTTGCACATAAGCAAGGACGCTCCTGCATTTTTTAAGGAGAATGCAAAAATTGCTTTGTCACTTTTTGGCTCAACCAGTCCATCATATTTGATTCTTAAATCTTTAGACAATGCAAACAGATATATATCCAATGGATATAGAGAAAATTTATCCAAGACTATAAACAAAATCAGTAACCTTAAGTCCGCATTAATCGACAATGGGTATAAAATTATCGGAGATGAAGGGTTAAAGCTAACCATCATGCCGAAGCCGTATGGCTATTATGGAAAAGAACTTTACGACATACTTTACTCTGATGGCATAGTATGTGAATTTTGCGATCCTGATTTCTTGGTTATGATGTTCACTCCCGAAAGCACTGATTCCGACATTGAGCGTCTTAAATCCATTCTTCTCAATTTACCAAAGAAAAACGCTATTTTAGACACTCCCCCGATCTTTTCTCTACCCAAAACGATATTTTCTACGAAAAACGCATATTTTATGCCGAGAGAAAAGGTTTCTGTTTCAGATGCCCCTGGTCGCGTTTTGGCTGTAACCAGCATCACCTGTCCTCCCGCTGTCAGCATAGCGGTTTGCGGTGAAGAAATCAGTGAAGATGTTATAAATGCTTGCAAATATTACGGCATAGACAGCTTTTACGTAATTAAAAATTAAATTCACATAAAAAACCGAGAAGCTAAAAGGGTGATGTTCTTAGCGGAGAATTTGAAAATACCGCTAAGTGCGAGCATCGCATTTGACTAGTCAAATACTTTATGGGCTAAGCCCAAACCCATTATACGTGAACCCCCAAAGCTCATACTTCGCTTCGGGGAACCCCTACACAAGCAGAAAGAGATAACAAATCAGCTTATAGCCGAAATGTTATCTCTTTTTCTGTCGGTTTAATGAAATCGTTGCACGGCAACGATGAAATCTTCACTTCGTTCAGATGAAATCCAAGGACAAGCCTTGGATGAAATCAAATCCGTCTATAAACAATCCTGCGAAGCAGGATTTCATCGCGAAAGCGATTTCATCCACCAAAGGTGGATTTCACCCGTCGAAGACGGATTTGACTGCGTGTTCTCCGTTAAGGATAACACGCTAACGCCTCTCGGTATTTTTTATTTCTTTTTGAGCTTATCAATTTCTTGCTGCAGTTGTCCCATTTTTATAAAGAAGAATATTGAAGCCGGCCAGAAAAATAGCAATAAAACTATTGCCAATATTAGATTTGTCATCTTTTCCTTTTCAAGCTCCTCTATTTTTGCCTTGTTTCCGAACTTCTTTGATGCAGGGTCAATATTGATTTCTTCAACACCAACAATAAAGCCGCTACCAGCAAACAAATCCTTCATACGAAGTGCTTCCTTTAAAGAAACGCGGTCAAGTATTGGAGTTTTTCCAAGAAGTGCACTCCAAGCTTGGTCCCAATTTTTTTCTGTTACATCCATTATAAAATCACGGCATTTATACTTTTGATTGGAGAATGAAACCATATTGAGCTTATATTCTCTATACTTCAGTGGTCCCTTAAGATTGTTTTCCACCTCTGCCAAATCCATTTGCAGAACGCATCCAACCTTTTCAAAGGTTTGAACTATATAGTTAGCTTCACTTCTGTATAAGCCTTTTATAATCAGAGGTTTTTTACCTTCTACAAAAAGGCTTGCCTGATTCCATTCAAATCCAAGCCTCTCCTTTAAGAGATTGATGGTCTTGTTTTTGTTTGGACCGAACGAGCAAAATCTTACGTCATACAACGTATTATGCTCAAAAAGCGGTTCGGGGTCAGGCATCGGCTCCTTCTCCTCTACAATAGGGGTAGGGGTCACAATCTCCTCTACTCTTTGTGCTTGAATATATGTATCGGTATTATTCATCTGGCTTTGAAGAGAAGCCCCCGCCTTAACCTTTTCATATCCAACTATTTTCTCAATTCCTCTAACGAGGTCAGGCATAAACCCAAGCTTTGACATGTCAAGCGCTTGAAGATGAGAAAACTCCTCCGGCAAATCATAAGGGTCCATATCCTTGTATGCAGGGATAAGTGTTTTTCTTTCGCCATTTTTCATCATGGTAAGGAATCTTGACCACTCGTTTTTCACCCAAACGGCGTTGAAATATTCCGCTCTGGTGCCAAGAACGACCATAACCTTTGAGCTATTTAAAGCCGAAAAGATGTAAGGCTCGTATGCCGTGCCAAGCTTGTCTTCCAAGGTGATTCTTGCAAAGAAAACCTTGAAGCCCTCACGAGTTAGCTCGTGATAAAGCTCATTTGCATAAACCGAATCGTGCGTTCTTCTGCCATTTGAATCCGTTTCCTTATAACAAATAAATACGTCGAATGGCTCCTCGCGTCTTGATATATCTAGAATTCTTTTTTGAATATCATTTATTGTTTTTGCTTCATCTTGATAGATTACTCTTTGAGAAATATCCGCGTATTTAAGAGCAGACTTATAATTGTCGTCATCAAAAACAGATGTCATTTGAGTACGGTTGATTGTTGGAACCCTTTTTCTCGTTTTTGGGTCTTCAACATACTCTATTCCATACTTACAAAGGACGATTGACCAATAGCTTTCAGCATCCTCGGGATTTTCGTTGAGAATTTGCTCATATATCGCCATCGCCTTATCGAACTCGTCATTTCTACGATAGTGGTTTGCTCTCTCGTACAAGCGTTCTATTTTATCATCGCTAATTTTGGGAAGCGTTTGTGAGCTTCCACAATAATCACAGGTCATAGTTGTAACGCCATCACTCGGCTCAAGTGACGCGCCACACATTTTACATTTAAAAACTGCCATAAAATCTCCCTAGCTTATCACTTCAAGATTTTACACTTTGTATTTCTTTCGGTAATATAATTAATTACCCCTTTAGCGTTTTCCTCTGCAAGAGCGAAATTGCCATCATTAACTGCCGTTGCAAACTCGTTAAATGCAACTGTAATTTTATCTTCAACAACAGAAAGTGCATCATCCGACATAGGGTCACTGTATCTTACAGCCTCATATACCTTTTTAGTAAGTGGTGCCATTTCTTCGTTTGATGCAGTATTTTTCATAAGAATTTCAGCATCAGCTGTTAGCATCTTAATGAACATCGTTTTTACTTTTACTTTTTTGTCAACTGCCTCGATTGCCTCTATTGCCACCGCCGATTTCAAAACAACAAGTGCATTTACTACTAAAATCACAGCGCAAATAATAATGCCGAGCCAATCAGGAATTTGAATAACGGCAAGACAAAGAGTAGCCACTATAAACATCAAAGCTATCGCGCCAATGGTGATTGGAATTAAAGAAATTCTATAAAACAATCTTCTTGGAGCGTCCGATTTTAAAACATAATATGAGCATGCAAGCTGACCTATAAACATAACTGTAATAAGTGAGTATGCTACCCAAAACAATGGATTAAATTTAGTTCCACCATTTATTTCGTTTGGAGTAACGAAGGTGATTAAATTGAACAAGCCTAATACTAAAGCCCAGCCAATTTTATAAATAATAAAATTCTTCTTATTCTTCATTATAGTCACCTCTCAATCAAACTCTTTCGCCACATTCAGAACAGAATTTTGCTCCGTTTGGAATCTCCGCACTGCATTTTGCACACTTGCGTATCAAGGGTGCGCCGCATTCTTGACAGAATTTACCCTTTGATGTTTTCGCGCCACAGCTTGGACAAATTATTTCATTTTCACGTAGATTTACTATTTTCTCACCGCATTCAGGGCAGAATTTTGCTGTTGCGGGAACATTTGTTCCGCAACCGGAGCACTGCACTGTATCTAAAGGCTTATCAGCGTTAAAGCCCTTAACCATATCTCCCATTTGATTACTGATTTGACCAGCAGCAGCCAATCCAACGCCCAAGCCAACGATGTCGCCTGTAACTCCTCCGCCACCGTTAGCAACCATAGTTCCAAGTCCCTCGGCATATGCCTTTTGAACGTCCGCTTGTAAAACATCCTTTTGATTGTAGCCTTGCGCTCTCATAACCTCAGCTTGAGTTAAGCCCTGTGCTCTTGCTACCTCAACGTTAGCAAAGCCCTCCGCTTTAGCTGCCTCTGCCTTTGCTTGAGCAGCAATAAGCTCTCTTTCTGCTTGACGTTTTGCAATTTCGGTTTCAGTTGCTTGTTCTTCAAGCGTTATCTTTCTTTGTGCTGCAGTAACAGCTGCCTCGGACTCTGCTTTTGCAGTTCTAATAAGAGTTTCTGCCTCGACATATTTGGTTTGCAGATTGATTGTATGTAATTCACGTATACGGTCAAAAGCCTTACTGTCGGGTAGGCTAATTGTTGTAACGTAAAATTGAGGAATTGTAAGACCATATTCCTCAAAGCCGGGAATTAGCTTTTTGCGAAGTCCCTCGGAAAGCTCAGGAAGTCTCTCGTCGATTTCAAGCAGGTCAATGCCCTCCGACTTTATAGCACTTGCCAAATGCGCTTTAACCTCGGTAGAAATCAAAGGACGGAACGAGCTTTGAATTGATTGTGTGAAGCCACTCTTGTCATTCCAAGCGATGCCCTTCATTGTGCCTACCAATTTCACAAGCAGCTTACGTGAGTCGGCTACTGCCAAGTTAAGCTCACCAGATGCGCCGATTTCAACCGGAACACCATAGGTTGGCTCAATAAAGCGAACGCGTTCAGGAGTTCCCCATTTGAATCCCATTTGAACAGTCTTATTGATAAAATAAACCTCACAATGGAACGGTGTTTTTCCACCCGTTACAACGTTCAATGCCTTTCCAATCAAAGGAATATTCTGTGTTTCAAGAGTATGTCTTCCTGGGCCAAAAAGGTCAAGTGCTTGACCATTCAAAAAAAAGATTGCCTCTTGTGATTCATGAACGATAAGCTGTGACATCGTATTGAAATCTTCTTTAGGATGCTTCCAAATAAACGTGCTATTATCGCCCTCATATTTAATAATATCTGCTATTGCCAAAACAACCCCTTCTTTCTAATTAAAGTGTACATAATAATTTTATCATATTGTAATGCTTTTGTCAACAAAGAAAAAGCAACACGAAATCGTGTTGCTTTAGGCTTATAACAATTTTTCGCGAAGCTCTGCGCCTGTTTTTTGTGAGAGATACGCAGGTGCTATATCAAAAACAGTCTTGCATCCAACTGCTCCCTCTTTGTTGAGTCTATATGCCGCACGAGCATAAGCAACAATGACAGATGCTGTAAATTCAGGGTTTGAATCAAGTGTTATTTTATATTCGATAATATGCTTGTTTTCAAGGCTTTCACCGGTTCTACCACTACGTATAACAGTTCCACCGTGAGGAATTCCTGCGTGATTTTTCAAAAATTCTTCCTCCGAAATGAAGTTTACTGTTGTATCGTAATCAGCAAAGTAGTTTGGCATAGTTTTGATTTCATTTTCAATTTTATCAAGGTCAGCATCTTCCTCCGCTACAACAAAACACTCTCTTGTGTGCTTTTCTCTTGTTGTTAGAGTTGGATTTTCTCCGTTTCTTACGGATGCAAGCGCCTTTTCAACAGGAACTGTATATTGCTTTGCGTTTTTTACGCCCTCTATTCTACGAATGGCATCGGAGTGACCTTGGCTAACGCCCTTTCCCCAAAATGTATAGTCGTTTCCGTCAACCAAAATGCAGTTTGCCATCAAGCGGTTAAGTGAAAACATACCGGGGTCCCAACCAACGGAAATTAAACCAATCTTGCCGCTTTCGTTACATGCCTTGTCCACGTTTGCAAAATGCTCGGGAATTTTTGCGTGAGTATCAAAGCTATCAACCACGTTAAAGTATTTTGCAAGATAAGGAGTTTGCACAGGCAAATCAGTTGCACTACCACCGCAAAGTATCATAACATCAATGTCATCAACCATTTTTATAGCGTCCTCTACCCTATAAACTGCGACACTGGGGTCGACTAATTTAACTTTTTCAGGGTCACGGCGTGTGAAAACCGCGACAAGCTTCATATCCTCATTTTGTCTTATTGCAAGCTCAACGCCTCTGCCTAAATTACCGTATCCGTATATTCCTATTCTTATCACAAAATCACCTCTTCGGGAACGCAAATTGCCCTTTTTCTAATAAATATACTTTATTTTAGCATATAGATTTCTCATTTTCAATATTTTTTAACAAAAAAAGCCAAGCACTTTCGCGCTTGGCTTTGTTTTTTATTCGGTCTTTAATCCATTGTAGGTTTTTCCGGTTGCAGTTGCAGCTGATAAACCATCACTCAAATAATAAATATCGTTATTATCGCGAACATATCCGCAGCAAACAATACTTGTGTCAAGATTGTTATCTCCCAATCCCGCAACCTTTATTTTGACAGATGCAAATTTTTCTTTGCTTGTGTTTGCATATACAGTTCCGGCTGCTGTCTTTATTTGTTCATCTTCAACCGTCAAAGGCGTTCCCACAAAAACTGATACAACCACACCATATTCAAGCTTAGTTGATGCTAACTCGTTATATTTTTCCAGTGCTTCAAAATTCACAGTATAGCTATAAACTATACCGCAATCTCCCTCCATAGCTACTGAATATCCCATATCGGTAAAGATTGGGGCGATAACTACCGGCTCTCCGTTTGCCGTTTTACAGTTTACACAATTTTCGTATACTGTGATGTTTGCAAAATAGTTAAGCTGGTCGTTTTCCCCATCTTTTAATGCTCTTGCAAAATCGTGTGTTGGGTTATCAAGTATTTCAACTGCACCGCATCCGCGAGCGCAACCAAATTGACAGCCATTGAGCACTTGCTCCTCATGTGTGTTGTCATAAAATGCACGGCATTTGTTGTATCCACAAACTATTCTCCAACCACTTGTTGGTATATACTCATTATCTGTTTTTGAAGAATCCCACTCAACAAGCTCTGCGCCTGAACAAATAACTCTGTTGTACGTTGATTTTTCAATAAGTGCTTCCATTTGAGCGCGAGTACCAGTGAAGAAAATAACTCCGGTTGGCAAGCAAGCTGCGCTATCCCACCACGAGAAGGTTTCCATAGTAATGGAATCAACCTTGCTTAAAAACTGCTCAGGCATATAGAATTTAACGGATTGCTTAACCCAAGACATATTGTTTGTGCCGAGGTCAATAAGAGATGCGCCAAAACGAAATTCCTTGAGCGATTCACCAAGCGTACCGTCAAGTGCTCTGTCCTCTACAGTTGTCATTTGATTTGAAAAAACAACCTTTTCAACACCTGCCGCTCCTGTAAAGGAGTCTTTTGGTAGAACAGCTGAAAAGCCATCCATAAATACAAGCTCTTTTAATGTTGATTTGTTTATAATAAGTGTTCCTATCGTAGTTACCTTTGGTGGGATATTAAGCTTTTCTAATTTTTTGTTAGCATAAAAGCAACCATATTCAAGCGTGTTAAGCTCGGAACTAGGTGAAAATTTAATTTCCACAAGATTATTCGTTTGTGACAAATCACCGCAGTTTGTAGCAATAGTAATGTTGTCAGGAACCTCTATTCTGATTATACTGTGCTTGTTATAAGCTGTGCCGAGTGCATCGTTGATAGGCTTGAAATTGTAGGAAAATTTTGTGTTATTTGACACAACATATTGAGCAGGATAAGTGTGATATTCACCATTTGCATCAACAATCACAACCCTAGATGTTGTATCGGTGTTCATATTCGTTAAATCAATATTTGATATTGCTTCAACCTCACCAAATTCGTTAGATGTAGTGGCAGATACACCTATTGCAAAAGCAACACACAAAATCGTCACCAAAGTCATAAAAATTATAAATTTTCTTTTCATTTTTAAATTCTCCTTTTGAACTATTTGACTTTTCCTCAATTTTATGTTATAATCAAATGAAGCACAAATCAATCCATTATTTAACAAAATTTTAGCATTATTTAACATTTTACGGGGACAATATGGAAAATCGTTATCTTTCAACACTAACCAATGATAGCTACTTTAATTGGTGGGACATAAACCACAACAGCCGAGAATGTAGTTCTATGCCTCTGCTAGTCAATGTTGCCGCACGAGTAAACGCTGCTGAAAGCAGCACAAACTACAACAAACAAGGACGCCTTGATTATTATCTAATTTACATAATTTCCGGCTCTTTAACTGTAAAAACCAGACACGGGGGCGCCGATGCCTTTGAAAATGACCTTTTTATAATACCGCCAAAATCCTCATATGAAATAAAAACCAAGGATCTACCGTTAAGGTATTTATGTGTACATTTTACAGGCTCTGACGTGATAAAAATCTTAAACGAATATGAAATATCTCTTTTTCCCAAAATCAATAAATTAAGCTATAAAAATCATATGCTACTCCGTTTTAATACACTTTTTGACGGATTTGCAAAAAACGACTCCCTACGTGACAAGGAGCTTGCGCTTTTGCTTGAAAGACTTTTCATTGAAGCCTCTCGTGGAATCAAGAATGCAACCTCGGAAAAAGTATTACTCGCTAAATCAATAAGATTTATAAACGAAAATTATCCAACAAAAATAAGCATTCCATATCTTGCAAAGCTTGAAAATATGTGTGTAACCTCATACAATATTTTATTCAAGGAGCAGGTTGGAATGGCGCCAACTAAATACATAATCAAGCTTCGCATTGAACACGCACGAGAGCTTTTGGAAAGCACCAATCTGCCAATTGAAGAAATAGGCTTATCGTGTGGATATCCCGATATAAATTTCTTTTCCAGAGTTTTCAAAAAATACGTTGGGGTTTCTCCGTCTAATTACAGAAAGCAGATTATCCCACTTAAAAATTAACAATTTTTATAGTCAAAAAGCGGACATTAATCCGCTTTTTATTTATCCTCTTCCCTTCTATTGTTTTTAGCATTTCTGAAATAATTATTTTTTTACGTTCTTTCACATATTTTTCAGAATTTTTATACAAGACTAATATTGACAAATGCACTAGTAAAATGATATACTGTACTCAAGAGCACCTTTAATATGATACTCATATTAAGGCTGCTTATATTTCTCTCGCTTGGCGAGACTTAGGAGGTAAAAACTATGGCAAATGCATGGAATGGCTTTGTTAGCGGCGTTTGGGAAAAAGAAATCAACGTGCGCGACTTTATTCAACAAAACTACACACCATATTTAGGCGACGCTAGCTTTTTGTGTGGGCCAACCGATGACACCATCGCCCTTTGGAATGAAATCAAAGAGCTGAAACGTAAGGAAATCGAGCAGGGTGGAGTTCTCGATATGGACACAAAGGTTGTTTCCACTATCACCTCACACGAGGCTGGATACATCAACAAGGACAAGGAAAAAATTGTTGGCTTACAAACTGAAAAGCCACTTAAACGCCCTTTACACACCTATGGCGGAATTAGAATGAGCGTTAAGGCTTGTCGAGATCACGGATATGAAATAGACCCCGAGGTTGTTGAAACATTTACTGAACACAGAAAAACACACAACGCAGGTGTTTTCGACGCTTACACACCTGAAATGAGAAGATGTCGCTCTAACCATATAATTACAGGCTTGCCTGATGCTTATGGCAGAGGCAGAATTATCGGTGACTATCGTCGTGTTGCTCTTTATGGCGTGGACAAGCTTATCGAATCAAAGCTAGAGCAAAAGGAATCAACAATTACCGTTATGTATTCCGAGGTTATAAGAGAGCGCGAGGAGCTTTCCGAGCAGATTCGTGCACTTGAAATGCTCAAGGAATTAGCTGCCAAATACGGCTGTGATATTTCAAAGCCGGCAAGCACATTAAAGGAAGCAACACAGGCTCTTTACTTTGGTTATCTTGCCGCTGTTAAAGAGCAAAACGGTGCTGCAATGAGCTTGGGTAGAACATCTACCTTCCTTGATATTTACGCAGAAAGAGATATTAAAAACGGAGTTATCACCGAAAAAGAGGCACAGGAAATTGTTGACCACTTTATTATGAAGCTTCGTATGATTTGCTTTGCAAGAACACCAAAGTACAACTCTATTTTTGCAGGCGACCCAACTTGGGTAACTGAATCTCTTGGCGGTATGGGCACTGATGGTCGTCCGCTCGTTACAAAAATGAGCTTTAGATACTTAAATACTCTTAACAATTTAGGCGCAGCTCCTGAACCAAACTTAACTGTTCTCTGGTCTAGTCAGCTCCCTCAAAACTTTAAAAAATACTGCTCTGAAATGTCTATTATTCACCATGCGCTTCAATATGAAAATGATGATTTAATGCGCCCACTTCACGGTGACGACTACGGTATTGCTTGTTGCGTTTCTTCAATGAAGATAGGCAAGGAAATGCAATTCTTTGGCGCAAGAGCAAATCTTGCGAAATGTCTTCTCTACGCTATAAACGGCGGTGTTGACGAAATTTCAGGTGATCAGGTTGGTCCAAAATACAGCCCTGTTGACGGCGATTACCTTGATTACGATGATGTTATGACCAAATACAAGGCTATGATGAACTGGCTTGCCGGCGTTTACGTAAATGCCCTCAACATCATTCACTATATGCACGATAAATATTCATATGAAAGACTTCAAATGGCGCTTCACGATAAGAATGTACGCCGTTGGTTTGCTACGGGCATTGCGGGATTTTCCGTTGTTGCTGACTCACTTTCCGCCATTAAATATGCAAAGGTAAAGGTGGTTAGAGATGAGCGTGGTATCGTTACCGACTATATAGTTGAGGGTGACTTCCCCAAATACGGCAACGATGACGATAGAGTTGACGATATTGCAAAAGAGGTTTTGCACGAGTTTATCAAATATCTCCGCCAAAACCACACGTATCGTGACGGCATTATAACAACGTCTATTTTGACAATCACCTCCAACGTTTCCTACGGCAAAAACACAGGTGCAACACCTGACGGACGTAAAGCGGGAGAGGCGTTTGCCCCAGGTGCTAACCCAATGCACTCAAGAGATGCAAACGGTGCGGTGGCTTCACTTGCATCTGTTGCTAAAATTCCATTTATGGATTCGCAGGATGGTATTTCCAACACCTTTACAATCGTTCCATCCGCCCTTGGCAAAACAGAAAAGGAAAGAATTAACAACCTAATTGCTCTTCTTGACGGATATACAGGAAAGGGTGGATTCCACCTAAACGTTAACGTGTTTGACAGAGAGCTTCTTCTTGATGCACAAAAGCATCCGGAGCTTTATCCACAGCTTACAATTCGCGTTTCCGGCTATGCCGTTAACTTTATAAAGCTTACAAAGGAACAGCAGGATGAGGTTATTTCAAGAACCTTCCATTCTCGCATTTAATTATGACAGGATACGTACACTCGTTTGAATCGTTCGGTACGGTTGACGGGCCCGGCGTTAGATTTGTCGTTTTCTTACAGGGATGTCCTATGCGTTGTATTTACTGCCACAACCCGGATTCGTGGAGTGGCGGTGGTACACCTTATGAAGCGAAGGAGGTTCTTGAAAAAATGACAAGAAATCTTTCGTTTTACAAAACAGGCGGTCTTACCGTTAGCGGTGGTGAACCACTTTTACAAATTGATTTTTTAATTGAGCTTTTTACCTTAGCAAAGAAAAAAGGCATACATACCTGTCTTGACACATCAGGGGCTACCTTTGATTCATCAAACAAAACGCTTTTGCACAAATTTGATGCCCTTTTGAAGGTTTGTGACCTTGTGATGCTCGATATCAAGCACATAAATGAAAAGGAGCATATTAAATTAACCGGTCATTCAGGTAAAAACGCATTGGATTTTGCTTATTATTTAAATATGAAGAATATTCCTATGCGCGTTCGCCACGTTATCGTGCCGGACTATACATACAAAACCGAATATTTGCGTTCTCTTGGAATTTTCTTAAAGAGCTTTTCAAATATTGAAAAAATCGAGGTTCTTCCCTTTCACAAATTAGGTGAAGCTAAATATGATAATCTTGACATTGAGTACCATCTAAAAGAAACCCCGGCACTTGATGACGAGGATGCAAAAAACGCTTATGAAATAATTAAAAGCGCTATGTAATTTTAGCGCTTTTAGTCATTAAAAAATTTTTCAAAAAATTTTTAAATTATATTGCACGTAAAAAACTTTTATGCTATAATTTTTTTATTCTTTTTATTTTGGAGGAATTTTCCTATGTCAAACGTACGTCCAAATTCAATGGCTCGTATCACAACCAAAGAGCTTGCCCTCAAGTTTATTGACGAGCAGGTTCAAGAAATCAGAAATCAAGTAGGCGACGGCAAGGTGCTTCTTGCTCTTTCCGGTGGAGTTGACTCCAGCGTTGTTGCCGCACTTTTAATAAAGGCTATCGGCAAGCAGCTCGTTTGTGTTCACGTTAACCACGGCTTAATGCGTAAGGGAGAAAGCGAAAACGTTATTGAAGTATTTAGAAACGGTCTTGACGCTAACCTTGTTTACGTTGATGCAACTGACAGATTCCTTAACAAGCTTGCAGGTGTTGACGCTCCAGAAGACAAGAGAAAGATTATAGGCGGAGAATTTATCCGTGTATTTGAAGAAGAAGCAAGAAAGCTTGACGATATTAAGTTCCTAGCTCAAGGTACTATTTACCCTGATATTCTTGAAAGCATTAAGCAAGCCGAGGGCAAAAAAGCAGTTAAATCCCACCACAATGTTGGCGGTCTTCCCGATGACCTTCAATTCGAGCTTGTTGAGCCAATCAAGCTTCTCTTTAAGGACGAGGTAAGAGTTGTTGGTGAGGCACTCGGTCTTCCACACGCTATGGTTTATCGTCAACCATTCCCAGGTCCAGGTCTTGGCGTTCGTTGTCTTGGCGCTATCACAAGAGATAGACTTAACGCACTTCGCGAGGCTGATGCTATTCTTCGCGAGGAATTCGACCTTAATGGTCTTTGTGAGAAGGTATGGCAATACTTTGTTGTTGTGCCTGATATGAAGAGCGTTGGCGTAAAGGACGAAAGCCGTTATGAGGGTTGGCCTGCTATCATTCGTGCTGTTAATACAACAGACGCTATGAGCGCAACAATTGAAGAAATTCCATACGCAATTCTTCACAAAATCACAGCTCGTATCACAAACGAGGTTGAGGGCATCAACCGTGTTCTCTATGATTTAACACCAAAGCCAACAGGCACTATTGAGTGGGAGTGATGCATTTGTTTTTGGGCATAACCCATTAACCACAAAAGGCAAAATTGAATAATCAAATCAGACCTTGAAGGAGTTTTCCTTTGAGGTCTTTTTTTACTCAAAAAGTGCCGTAAAACCTTGATTTTCGGGCGAAAGTGTGAATAAAATAATTGTTTTATCTTCATTTAATGACGATAAAAAACTTTGCCCCGATAACGATAGAAAGGTTTGTCAAAAACATAGTATATTTCAAAAGTATGTTTTTGGGATGATATTTCGCCCCCAAAATGCTTGAATTCCATTTGCTTTTTGGGAAAATCCATCTCCCATTTTCGTTTTTGGGAAAATTACAAATGTTTTTGGGAAACTTTTGGGGATTATTTTAATCACATAAAAAACAAAAAGGAAGGTGCAAAAATGAGAAACAAAAACTACAAAGGACGATGCGAAAAACGAAGTTTAAGCAAATGTCAAGGAGTATGCAGAACGTTTGATGCTATTCAATACGCCTATGCCGACATTCTTCAAAACAGCGAGAATATCAAAGAATTTCGGTGTAATATCCCTCTCGATGCTCTGACTATCGGAGAGTATATGACGGATTTTGTTTGCGTAAAATCGGACGGTGATATGATGGTTAGAGAGTGCGTATATCGCAAATTGCTTATGAAGCCTTTAACTATAAAATTGTTAGATGCTTCAAGGGAGTATTGGCAAAGACACGGTATAACGGACTGGGGGATTGTTGTGGATGAAAAATAAACTATTCAAATATGGTGATGGTATTATTAGAATTCTAAAAGCCACAGACAATAGTTTTTTTATTGTTGATTGTATCAAAAAAACCATGCCAAGATGGATTGATAAAGCGGATATATTCAATTATACAGAATGTACTGAGGCGGATTTGTTATCTATCACAAATACGGTTCTTTGTGATATAGAATCTCTAGATGTCATAAGCAAACGAAAAATGCACGAGCGATATACTTTGATTGCCGGAGTGTTGCCATTTGTAGATAACGAAAAGAAGCGCAGCGAAGCAATTTCGATTATTGCGGATGATAAGAAAATCAGTAAACAAACCATACGGAATTATTTATATCTTTATTTGGTTTATCAAGATATTGCCGCTCTTGCTCCCAAATCACAAACGACTGAAAAAGAGTTATCGCAAGATGAAAAGAATATGCGCTGGGCATTAAATAAATTCTTTTATACTACCGATAAAAACAGTCTACATACAGCCTATACAATGATGCTAAAAGCAAAGTATTGTGACGGTTGCGGTTCTCTCTTTTCTGAATATCCCTCGTTCTATCAATTCCGTTATTTTTACCGTAAACACAGAAAAATGCAGAATTATTATATTTCAAGAGACGGATTGAAAAATTACCAGCGCAACAATAGACCGTTGCTGGGTGACGGTGTACAAGCCTTTGCATCCTCGGTTGGCGTTGGTATGCTTGATTCAACCATATGTGATATATATTTAATCAACGATGGCGGAAATCTCGTTGGCAGACCTATTTTAACGGCGTGTGTGGATGCTTATAGTGGTTTGTGTTGCGGTTATTCGCTCTCGTGGGAAGGCGGCGTATATAGCCTTAAAAGCCTTATGAGCAACGTTATTACAAACAAGGTCGATTGGTGCAAGCAATTTGGAATTATCATCAATCAAGCAGATTGGAATTGTTCTTCACTTCCTGCAACTCTTGTGACCGATATGGGCAAAGAATACGCCTCTATGACCTTTGAACAAATAGCGGATTTAGGCGTTACCATCGTAAACTTGCCACCATACAGACCGGAATTAAAGGGCGTTGTGGAAAAGTTCTTTGATATAGTACAAAGCCTATATAAACCGCATTTGAGGGGTAAGGGTGTTATAGAATCCGATTATCAAGAGAGAGGCGCACACGATTATAGGAAAGATGCTTGCTTGACTATGGCGAGTTTTGAAAAAATTCTGTTGCATTGCATTATATATTACAATGCAAAAAGAGTTATTGAAAACTTTCCGTACACTGCGGAAATGCTATCAAAAAACATAGAACCATATTCTGCTCGTATATGGAATTATGCCATAAATCAGCCTGGGGCGAATCTTATTACAACAGATATTAAAACACTAATGCTAACACTATTACCAAGAACAAACGGCACATTCAGCCGTAAAGGGTTAGCGGTCAACAAATTGAGGTATTCCAATCCCGATTATACGGAAAGTTATTTGAACGGTGGCACGGTTACAGTGGCGTATAATCCCGATGACGTTTCACAAGTATGGTTAATAGATGATGGCGTGTATATCGTGTTTGAATTGATAGAAAGCCGCTTTATAGGCTGTAATTTGGCACAAGTAAGCGATATGCAAGTAAATCAAAGAGCCATTATTAAAAACGCTTCTACGGCTAATTTACAGGCTCAAATCGACCTTGCAGAACACATAGAAGCCGTTGCACATTCGGTATTCTCTGAAGGTGATACTTCAATCAAGCAAATTCGGAAAACCAGACAAAGAGAACAAACCAAAACACACATTGATTTTATGAGAGGTACAGATAATGATTGCTATTAAAAATATAATACAATGCTTGCCGCCTATGAGAAGCGGAAACGACCTTGTTTCAGCGTTGGAATGTTTACCCGATTATGATGAAAGCATAAGCAACGAAAATGAGGCGGTGCGGCTAATTGCTTTATCAGACCTCTACAAAATCTATATTCCCTCTCCTATGTCAAAAGAGATATACAGCAAGTTGTATTTGGCTTTGCTCCGCTCCCTACAAAAGAAAGGCACTATAACGGCGGTAAGACAGCAAAACGAAAATTACAAAGCAATACGGCAACATGAATATAGCGGCATTATAGGCGGCTCGGACAGTTTTACAATAATAGGCGCATCTGGCATTGGAAAGAGTTCTGCTATCAGTCGTGCTATTGATTTGATTTCGGCAAACGGTATTATTACGGTGGATGAACCATATACAAAAATCATTCCGTGTATTGTTGTTCAATGTCCGTTTGATTCCTCGGTAAAGGGATTATTGTTAGAAATACTACGAAAAGTTGATGATACCATAGGCAGCAATTATTATAATAACGCTATGAGGGTACGAGCAACAACGGATATGTTAATCGGCAGTGTCAGCCAAGTAGCATTAAATCATATCGGGTTGCTGGTTGTTGATGAAATTCAAAACGTTGTAAATAATAAGCACGGCACAAGCCTTGTCGGAATGCTTACACAGTTAATTAACAATAGCGGTATTTCAATATGCATGGTTGGCACACCCGAAAGCAGTATGTTTTTTGAGCAAGCCATGCAACTTGCCCGGCGTTCTCTGGGGTTACAATATGGGGCGATTGACTATGATTTGTATTTTTATAATTTCTGCAAATCGGTATTGTCATATAGGTATGTAAAAGAAAAAATAATAGTGTCGGATGCTATGATACAATGGCTTTATGAGCATAGCGGCGGTATTGTTTCCGTTGTTATATCTTTGATACACGATGCCCAAGAGATAGCCATATTGAGCGGCAAGGAGACAGTTAATATAGAAACGCTCAATGAAGCCTATCAAAAACGGTTAGCGTTATTACACGGATATATCAGACCTAACGCACAGAAAACCGCTCCAAAAAGAAAAAATCCCTCTCCCATAATTATACAAGAAATGGAGACGGAAAGCGTAAATAATTTGATTTATAATATCGCTTTGAAAGCCAAAAATCAGCAGTTGGATATTGTGGATTTGTTGAGAGAAAAAATAGAAGTATTAGAGGTAAGCATATGATTTTGTATTTTCCAAAAGCATATCCCGATGAATTGCTTTATAGTCAGTTAGCCAGGTATTATATCAAGAGCGGTTACACAGCATATAGATTTGCGGCGGAGGCTTTATATAAAAACAAAACCATAAAGCCAAATATAGAATTTATAAACGCTTTTACGGAGGAAGCATTGCAAGCCATAACAAATGGTACTACCTTTGAGGAAGTAATATTAACACACACGATGTTTCCATATTACGCACGTTTCTTGAATTGCGAGTGGCGGAATCAAGCATTAAAAGCGGTTTCAGAGATGCGGAATGATTATTATAATCTGCTTTGTTTCCCAAAGAATAAAAACGCTGTAATACGTTATTTGCGTTATTGCCCAGTGTGTGCGAAGGCTGACCGTCAACAATATGGGGAGGCTTACTGGCATAGACAACATCAAATGATAAACGTGGATATATGCCCTCTGCATTATTGCCGATTGATAAATAGCGAAATACCTATAAATAGCCAAGCCTCGCCCTCTCTGATAACGGCAGAAGAAAGCATAAGAGACGATGCGGAAATAGTTATATCTGATAATGAGATTGAATGTAAATTAGCACAGTATATAGCGGTTGTTTTTTCATCTCCGGTGGATATGATTTCAACCGCTCGTATAGGTGATTATTTACATTCCAAGATGGCAAATACAAAATATTTATCTTTGAGAGGTCAGCAACGGAACATAACCGCTCTTTTTACGGATTATAGCGCATATTATAAAAATCTCTTGAATAATACGCTATTCGAGCAGTGGCAATTACAAAAGATATTCACCAATGACCGATTCGGCACATACGAAATATGCTTGCTGGCTATGTTCTTAAATATTTTTCCCGATGAATTGATACATATGGAATTACCACGCAAACGGCAGCAAGATATATTTGATACTGAAATCAAGCGATTACATAAGCAAGGGTTAAATTATGCGGAAATTGCGAGGTGTTTGAATGCTTCTTATGATGTGGTTAAATCTATCGGAGAGGGGCGATATGGCAAATATCATTATCTCTCCGAGAATCCACAAAAGGGCGGCGCAAAGAAAAAGGACTGGGAAAGCATAGATGCGGAAAGATTATCAACGGTTATTAACTGTATAAAAGAATTGCAAAATTCAGACAAACGACCTATTAAAATATCTGTCGGTCTGATAGAACGATTATTAGGCTATCCAAAGAAAAGCCTTTATAATTGTCCTAAATGTATGGCGGCAATTCAAAAGAATTATGAGAGTCAAGAGGAATATTGGGCGAGGGAGATTATATGGGCGGCTAATCAAATAACATCCCAAAATATCCCTCTCACCTTTACCAACATTCAAAAAATAACTAATATCCGAAAGAGAAATTTAATTGTTTGTTTTCCGTATATAAAACAATATTCTTTGTCAACACCGTTAGAAAATGCTTTGTATTCATGGGAAAGAAATATGCTCCAAGCCAAATAAAGCAAGGAGCATAAAAATGATTATTGTACCGGGTCTGCGGAGAGATTAAATTGTATTACGCCGCTATATTGTCCGGCTGCTGCATCCTGACTTAAAAGGGCGGTAAATGTATAATCTCTTATATTGAGTTCGTCAAGAAGTTCGTGAGTTGCCGTAATAATGGGTTTATCACCCTGCGTATATCTTTCACCGTTGGATTTGTAAATTTCCAAGTCGGCAGTTACGCCCTCTTTTGTTTGATGAGTCATTAAAATAGTGCCATCCATAGTTAAATTTCCAATTCTAACATTTATCTCGTAATTGGTGTCTAAATCATATGAAATGATACTGATTTTACACGTATTTCCTGAACCAATATCGAAGTTGCAAGATTCGGGAATTGAATATTCAAACGAGGAATAAGAATACGCCGTAGCGGTCATTTCTCCATAACCGAAATAGGGTTCATTTGCGGCAAATGCAGTAATAGACATTGTACAGCATATCATAGCCAATGCCAAAATAATTGTAATAATCTTTTTCATTTGTTTTGTCCTTTCGTGTTTATTTTGAATTGATTTCAATGTTTTGTGTGCTTCCGTTTAATTGCGTTTTGGTATCAAGCGAAAAGCATTCATATACCAAACGGCAATTTTTATAAATTCCTTTTTGTAATTCCTGCGTAATTTCAATATCGGTTATATGCTCTCCCGGTCTTATGTAATCGCTTTGAAAAATTCTTGTATCGTTGGAGAGATATATTGATATAACAAAATAACAGTTGTTACTTTCGGGATTGTATAAATCAACCGTTTGAGATGTTGTTCCGTGCTGGAGGTAAATCCCTGTATAGCCTGGGATAGTAATTCGCCGTTCTTCCCCAGCCGGAATGAAATCCAGCGGCTTATCTCCGATTTCAGTCTGCGGAATATCGTTATTGTTGTTTGGGGTGCTATCTCCGTTCTGATTATTTATAATAACCAGTGTAAATATTGCAGCGACTATTACAACGACAATAATCGAGATAATTATAATATGTTTTTTCGCTAACTTGAATCCCACAAATAGCAAGCCTCCTTCCACTTCTATGCTTGCTATCATTATAAATCAATAATAATTATTTCTGAAAGACAAAACGGGTGTGCATCAGTTCTTTTTCCACCTTGATATAGTGCGGTTATCGCCCGAAAAGCATTCACACTCACCATTAACAACGCTTTGTATAGTGGCTTTGAAATAGTGCTTTTGTGGCTCTATGCAATCCGGAATTTCCAAGTGTAATTGATTACAGGAGCGGCAATATAAACGCCGTAGGATGAATATATAAACCGCTCCATTAGAATCCTTAACCGCTCTTTTACGGCTGTCTCTGACCGTTAATTTGCCGTTACACGAGGGGCAAAGTGTGTTTTCTCTGCTCAACACGTGGTAATTTTTTTTTGAAATAGATTTGATATTTTCTAATTATTATCACAGTGAAAGTCTCCTATAAACAAAATGAACCCCTGCTATCTACACAATAAGCAAGAGTTCAATTTTGATTTTTCTTTTTCAGTGCTTCAACCACAGTATTCACAACCGAAATATCATCCTCGGAAAGTTCGGAAACATCCAACATTCTTTCCCTCTCCACACCTAAAAGATAATCCGTTGTTACGTTGAAAATACGAGAAATCTTTATAAGCACATCGTATGACGGAAATCTGTCTCCGCTCTCATAGAACGAAACAACAGACTTTGCAACGCCGACTTTATCCGCCAAGTCTTTTTGGCTCATCTTCTTTGCAGTGCGTAAAGCCTTCAGTTTTTCAGAAAACATAAAACCTCCTATGCAAAAATCTTATTATAATATTATACCAAAATTATCTCCACCCAAGGTGAATTTTAGTTATCTATATGTAGACAAAACGAGATTTTTGTGATATAATATACGTGTAGCAACAAAAACAATAACCAAATGATATTCGGGAGAATGAAAAATTGAATCAATGATAAAAAATGCGGCGTTATTTATCGGTCATAGTGAGTGTTACGGTATATCTGCTGAACAGGTAGAGCCTATAATAATTGATTTGATAAATCAAGGTGTATATATTTTTTATAGCGGCGGTCAAGGTGGTTTTGATAGATTGTGCGCCAGGTGTGTATATAGGTTAAAAAAGGAATACCCACAAATAAAAAATTATCTTGTCATTCCTTACCTGACCTTTAGCATTTTTAATAAAGATATATTTGATGAAATCATTTACCCCGAAGGATTTGAAAAATATCACTTTAAGGCTGCTATACCAGCGAGAAACAAATATATGATTGATAATGCATCCACCGCCGTGTGCTATGTCAATCACGGCTGGGGCGGAGCGGCACAAACGTATAGAAAAGCAATAAAAAAGAATCTAAAAATAATAAATCTTGGAACATATGAGGTGTAAAAATGGCTCTTATAAATTGTCCGGAATGTAACCGTGAAATATCAGACAAATCTAACGTATGTATTCACTGCGGCTGTCCTATCTCTACAAATAATCAAAATAATGCTTCCGCAAAAAATATCGTTCAAGTTTTTGAAGAATTTGCGTCAACAGCAACTTTACATAGCCATGCTGAAAGCATTTACATAAAAGTTGAAAATGAAGTAGAAAAAATCAAAGCATCTAATCCAGAAAATATTGCGAATGACGAAATTGCCAAAGGTATTATTGAAGGCTTGGGAAAAGCACCACAACATTTAAGTTGGATGGCGGCAGATTCATATTGCAAACTGATAAATTACAAAGCATTATCGGAAGATGCATTGAATTATTGCACAGATAAATTATTTGAAACTCTTTCTGTAAAAAAATATTATAGTGACGGAAGCGGCGGTTATTGCTATATTCAAATATTTTATTATCCCTCTTTTATGATTATGAAATATGGCAGCGAATCTAACAAAGAAAAATTGATGGAAGTATTAAAACATCCATATATGTCCTATAAATCTGGATATGAATATATCGCCGTAACATATAAGCAAAATGGCGGAAAAGAAGAAATCCCCAAGTTTGATACCGATAGAGAAAACAACAACACAACTACAAGCACTCCCATGCCAAACACCAATGTTGGCAAAAACAATGGATTGAAAATATTCGGTATAATAGCAATTATTGTAGTTATCATATCTTGCTTTGCTTTATGCGGTAAAGATGACCCTGCAAATTCATATGACGGAAAATGTGATAATTGTGGGCGCAAGGCAAAGTATGGCGGTGATGGAGAAACAGAGTTTTGCCAGGACTGCTTTGAAAGTTTCGTAGACTATGTTTTTGACTGATATATTAAAGGAGAGTAGAATATGCCTATAATCATTATTTTAGGAATTCTTCTTGTATGGTTCGTGATATGGCTAAAAGGTGCATTAACTCCGCCTTGCAGAGCATTTACGCCTGACGAGATAAGAAGGATGAATAGTGAAATGGTCGGCAAGTCACCGTCACAATGCAACAAAATCATTCAGAGATATAATAAACATGGCAAATAAAAACTTGAAAAGGGGTTGACAAATCTCTAATTCAATGATATAATGATTACATCCATAAAGAGTGTGCGAGGGAGCAAGCCTTATGACCACACAGCAACCTACCAATAGGCAAGGTGCTAATGCTTGAACGATGGGTGTAAATGATTTGATAATTATGCACCTGTCTAACGATGGGTGCATTTTTGTTTTTCTGCGCTCTTTATGGAAAAACCATAAGGAGCGTTTTTAATGTCTAAAACACTAACAGAATTAGTGCATAGCACAAACAAAAGAGTTTATGTACATTTATCCGATATAGAAACAATACGGATGTTTATTAACAATGCAGAAAAAGAGGGATTCTCATTTTTAGAAAACAAACGTATTTCGGATATGCCGTTAGATAATTTCTACGCACTCAACAAAAATTTGACCGTGAATTATATCAATTTCATAGGTCGTGTGGCGTATCAATGCGGCGCAGAGAATATTTTGCGAATTGATTATAAAAAATTTCTCTTGCAGTGAAGAATATCACATACCCAGTTCGAGCATGAGAAAAGAGCGGCTACAAATGTAAACCGCTCCCCCTTATTCAATTAACTTGCTTTTGCCTCCAGCAATTCTTTTTTGTATTTATAGTAGGTATTTCGGGCAATTCCAATCATCCGCATACATTCCGCATCAGTTAGAGTTCCATTAAAATCCTTTGAATATTTTTCAATATCCGCCTTTGCTGCAATGCTTTTCTTTGTGGTAAGTTTCGCCCCGGGACGTTGCCCGATTTGCTTACCTTCTAATCTTGCCGTTTCAATGCCTTCTTTTGTTCTCTGGTGTAGGTCTGTGACTTCTTTTTCCGCTTGCTCAAAAGCGATTATAATTTGCTCTTTTGCAAGTTCCATCAAGTATTCATTAACAGCCTTCAGAATAATATCGGTTTTTGTGCCTGTCATTGCAATGTGATTATTTAAGGCTTTCTTATAAACGGCGGTATTGATGTGAGGCTCTTTCAAAAATTCAAGTTCGATTCCGCCATCAAATAATTTTTGATACGTAGCAAATCCTTCAGCGGCGTTTCTGCTCATTCTTGATACGCTATCAAAAACTATTGTATCATCTTGTTTGACTATCCGCAGAAGTTGCTCCCATTTTTTCCTACCGTCTGTTTTCGTTCCGGTATATACTTCTTGAAATATGACTGCTTTCGGGTGTTTGCTTCTGATATTTCGTATTTGCCTCTCTATACTTTGCTTGTGGGTGCTAATTCTACAATATCCGTATATTGCCATCTTTCTTTTTCCTCCGTATTAAATTTAACGAGCGTTAGATTTGATTGAATTGTTTTGATAATATCGGTGTTGCTTTTGATACTTTTTCAGATACGTTTCTTTTGATACTGCGTTTGTTTAAGTTAAGGCGGCATATTTCAGCCGCCATATATCAAACAACTTGCAGTTGCATTTGTGGTTTGCTCATAACTGTTTCACTGCCGTATAAATCTCTGATTTCATCAAGAGAGTATATTTTGCCGTGGCTCTTGCGGTAGCCTTCTGTGTGATAATACCAAGCGTTTTTGGACTTACTATATTTGAATTGCAAATGCTTTAATACATTTCTGTGCTGATATGTATTTCCGGTTATCCACAGCCAAGAGCCGCATATTTCAATAGTAATATCTGTTAGAGTAATCAAACGGTTTATAATGTCTTTGAATTGGTTCGGTGTTTCTGTCGTTTCCGTTTTTGCCGTATAGGTTTTACCATCGGCGGATTGGTGAATGTTTTTCAGCCGTTCAAACAGCGTGTCATATTCGGCGTTGATTTCTTTCATATCGCTATCGTTGCCGCCTATGTCCGGGTGATGCTTCATTGCTAACCGCTTGTATTCCTTTTTCAATTCTTCAAGCGTTTGCGGATTTGTAAACCATTTCATATAGTACCTCTTTCCGGTGTTTAATATTTTGCTCTCCACCTTACGATACAATTATACACTAAAAACAAGTGTATGTCAATATACAATATACACAAAATTTTAGTGTACATCCAGGCTGTTTTGTACACTTGACAAAAGTGTATATTTGGTGTATAATATAAAGTTGAAAAAGGAGGTTTATAAAATGCCTATCAGATATAAAGTAAATGTATTAGAAAAATTAAAAGAAGCTGGATATTCTACCTTTCGTTTAAGGAAAGAAAAACTAATGGGAGAAGCCACAATACAGAAAATACGAAACGGCGAATTGCTATCATGGAGTAATATGGAAGTGATTTGCAAATTGTTGAATTGTCAGCCTGGCGAACTTGTTGAATATATAAAGGAGGATTAAAACGTGAAAAAATTATTTGACGATATTGAAAATGTTACACGAAACGAAAAAGTTATTTCTGTAAGGTGGCAGCGTTTTTCTACCCGAAAGAAATTAGAAGTGAATATTTTCAAAGACGGTGACGGATGCATCGAAGTTGAAAAGGATTATATTTCTTTTGAATATAACGGAATATTCATACAAGATTCTTATGAAACAGACGTTTGTTGCTTGGGTGAAAGAGTATGGAAAATCTGCGATATTATAGATAGTAAAGGAACAGATGGATTGACCGCCGCCGGAATTCAATGGAGTAAATAAACATAATTAAATAATACTGATAACCATAAAGAGATGCGCGAGGGACAGCCCCTTTGACCGCACAGCAACCTACCGAAAGGCAAGGTGCTAATGGCTGATTCTATGGGATGCGAGTAATAGAAAATGCACTCATAGATGTCTATGGGTGCATTTTTGTGTCTCTTGTGGTTCAAATAAAGGAGAAACCATGAGAACGAATAAAAGAATATTTAAGCCTCCGTAAAATAGCAAACTCTATTGTGCAACATACTAAAAATTGACATACTGCACGTAGTATCATTTGTTGTGCAAGCATACGAAAATGAAAAAATCTTTTGAAACGTGTTTACAAACATAACTAAATATGATATAATATCAGCATAGAAAAAATTATCATCATGCTTGCTTCTCAATAGTAGAGGCGATTTCCTAATGTTGTTATTAGCAACAGTTATTACTATAACGTAATATTTAGGCTATGCTGATGAATATAGAGAAAGCCAAATTTCCTTTGGCTCTTGTAGGTGTATTCTTATGAATGCTATCTGCGCTCTATGTTCGTTGCATAGCCTTTTTGTTTTCAAAAAAATATATTAAAATTAAGGAGTTATCAAATGGAAATTGTAAAATTCGGACACTATTACAAACACAAAACCCACACTTACAACATGGTTGACAGAATCACCGTACTTGACATTCTTGACGATGGATATGCTGTTTGCATCAAAGGTCATATCTCACCTTCAGACCCGGCATATCAAAAATTCAAAATGCCAATCGCAAAAATTAAAACAACCATAAACGCCAAGGAACAACAGACGCTCAAAGAGGAGGACGAACACAGAAGAAAATTAAAACGAGAAAGAGCAGAAGCAAAGCAACGAAAAGCAAGATTCTGGAAAGCGTACTTTGAAAAATACCATACATTAACTGAAAAATTATTTAATTACAACATTATTATTCCTGCACTTTCTAATCTTGTTTTAGAAGATTTAGAGCGATTACTTGAACACCCCGAAGCATATATACCTAACACCCAGGGAGTATATTTCAAAATATTCGACTATGATGAAAAAAACGACTGCTATCATTGGATGGAAGTTTAATTATGAAAGGACTATATAAAAATGAGTGAAATGATTAAAAGAGAAAATATTATTGACAACAATGCTGACTGGCTTACTATCAAAGAGGCATCCCAAATTTCCAGTTATTCTACCACCAAAATCAGAGAATGGATAGATGACGAATTTATTAAAAGTAATAAAGACGGTGTTACAAAAGTTAATATCAACGCCCTTTTTGAACACATAGCAAAAAACGAAGAATCCAGAAAAAAAGAAATTCCTCTATCTTTTATTCCGTCTCGTGATGAATCTTTTAAGTTCTTGGATAGTTACAACAATCCGTATATGCCTATGGTTAATCCAAACCGTTATACAACCTTGCACAAATATGCTATTAGCAATCGTGGCACTTGCATAAATCTAAAAAAGATGGAAAAAGTAGCGATTTCCAAGGCTTCAAATGGGTATCCGCAGGTATCTTTGCGCTATTGCCGCCGTAATCAATCCGTTTGTTTACATAGGTTGGTGGCTTACTTGTGGTGTCCAAATGGTAAATACAAAACAGAGGTTCACCATATTTACGGTACAGATAAAGAAAATAACGATGCAAATAATCTTATTTGGCTGACCCCGGAAGAACACGATTTAGCCGAAAGACTAAAAAAGAGCAATCCTAAATTATATCATTTGTTCATTGAAAGAATGAAAAGAGACAATGCGTGGACGGAAGATATAAGGGTTATTGCACATCCTGAATATAATCCAGATGAAAAATTTATCTATTGGGTGTATATTACAGTCAAAGGTTATGAGATGCTGCAAAACGGAATGCCGTGGAGCGAAATTCCATCCTCTGAAATTCGTGCAGAAGTAGCGGATTTGAAATACAAAACGAAAGGAAGAACAAATATTGAGTTACCCTAACCAGAAAACAATTAAAATTAAAAAAGTTCCTTGTAATGATATAGACCTGTATACCAAAATTGATTTGCCTACTTTGCAAAAGGCTATGCAAGAACTAACCACAATGGGCGAAATGAAACTCTGGCTTTATTTGGCAAAGAATCAAGACAATTATATTTGCGAATTAAGTTTAGAGCATTGTAAGAAATTCGGATTAAAAACCGATGCGTACCATTCCGCAGTAAAAAAACTAATTGAAAAAGGCTATTTAGTTCAACAAAACGGAAACAGATATACTTTCGTTGAAAATGGTCAATCTACGGAAAAACCACAGACAGTATATGGATTTTCCACAGGATAATATAGGCAAAAACCATAGAGAAATATAATATTAATATTACATATATAGTACAATAGCATTTGATTGTCATTACTATATTATCATTGGTTGAGATTGCTTATAAATTTTCTTTGCTTCTATCTCAACCAATGTTACATAATCCTATTTTTGTATTGCAATTTTTCTGCTGGTTAATAGGATTATGTAATCAATATTATGTTTCGGTGAAATGTTGTCGTGATTTTACTAAATGTTTGTTATTTTTATTGAATTATTAAGCATTAAAAAGTACGAAACTTTCGATGGTTTTGAGTGTTTCGGGAAATAAAAGATGCGAAATATTGAAGGTTTTTATTTACAAAAATAAATCGTTCAGAGTGAAGAAAAACATATAAAAGAGGTACAAAAATGAATAAAAGCGATATTATAAAAGAATTATCAAATAGAATTTATGGGCATGAGGAAGATTCTGCCGTTAAGCAATGCACAAAATTCTGTGACACACTGGTTGAGATTTTTTATGATTATGTATGCGTTTTGGAAGAAAAAATAACATGGCAAAATTTTTTAACTGCCGAGGTGGTTAATCGCAAAGAGAGACGAGGCAGAAATCCAAATACAAATGAAGTTGAGACATTCCCACCGGTGCAAACTCTTAAAATTAGACCCAGTAAAAAAATGAAAGATTTTTTGAAATCGTTGAGTTAAATTCTCTTTCTGTGGTTGCAATTTGGGTAAAAGTATGATATAATACATACACAAGGTTTGATACTATGTTTTTGGGCATAACCCATTAACCACAAAAGGCAAAATTGAATAATCAAATCAGACCTTGAAGGAGTTTTCCTTTGAGGTCTTTTTTTACTCAAAAAGTGCCGTAAAACCTTGATTTTCGGGCGAAAGTGTGAATAAAATAATTGTTTTATCTTCATTTAATGACGATAAAAAACTTTGCCCCGATAACGATAGAAAGGTTTGTCAAAAACAGCATTTGCGTGTGCAAATGCAATTAAAACCACGTGTGCGTGGGATAAATCTGCTTAGCAGATGAAGTCTTGGCTAAAAATTCACAACGCATTTAGGCGGAGCAAGATGCTTCGCCTATTTTTTATTTGTGCATTGACTTGATAATTTCTTTGTGCTATAATACATAACATAAATTATTTAAAGGACAATAAAATGAAACTATATTTAAAGGGCCTTAAGGCTGGAATTCCTATTGGGCTTGGGTATCTTTCGGTATCGTTTACCTTTGGAATTATGGCTATTTCTCTGGGCTTTTCTTGGTGGCAGGCGGTTATTATTTCTGCTTTTACCTTGACCTCGGCGGGTCAGCTTGCTGCGATTCAGGTTATGGTTAACCCAGGGCAATATTTTACAATGCTGATTTCTCAGATTACTATAAATATGCGCTATTCCTTTATGTCGGTGTCGCTTTCTCAAAAGGTGTCAAAGCGTTTTTCTGGTATTAAAAGATGGCTACTCGGCTTTTTTATGACTGACGAGATTTTTGCTGTGGCATCAACTGAGGATAAGGTTGAACCCGTGTTTTTCCTAGGGCTTTCCACCTTGCCTTGGATTGGTTGGACTCTTGGCACACTGCTTGGCGCACTTATTGGTAACATTTTACCACCTATTATTATGGCATCACTATGTATTGCAATTTATGGTATGTTTTTAGCGATAATTATTCCACCTGCTAAAAAATCCAAGCCTATTCTTATCGTTATTATAGTGGCTGCGCTTTTACACTGTGCGTTTTATTATTTGCCACTTTTGCGCGAAATTCCCTCTGGCATTTCAATAAGCGTATGTGCGATTTTAGCCGCTGTTTCAGGCGCAATTTTCTTCCCTATCAAAGATAAGGAGGATGCCGACAATGCCTAATTTTTGGATTTATTTGCTTATTCTTTCCGGCTCTACATATTTAATCAGAGCTATACCGTTTGCGTGTGTTAAAAAGACTATTGAAAACCGCTTTATAAGGTCATTTTTGTACTACATTCCTTATGCAGTTTTATCAGCAATGACCTTCCCCGCTGTTATTTATTCAACGGGAAATATAGCATCGGGCTTTGTTGGACTTTTGGTTGGCGGTGCGCTTGCGTTTATGAACAAGAGCCTTACAGTTGTTGCAATCGCCGCCTCACTCGGCGCACTTGTTACTGAACTAATTATTATGATAATTTAAAAAAGAGGCTTTTGCCTCTTTTTTAATATAAAATCCCTCCGTCACGTCAAAGACGCGCCACCTCCCTTTACAAAGGAGGCGTTAATAAGCTACTTTATGCTTTGTGTTTTTGACAAATACTATAAAAACAAAATAGTGTTTAGTAAAGCCTTGCGCCACCCAGCCTCCTTTGTAAAGGGAGGTGGGTTGCGATAGCAACTCGGAGGGATTTGTTTATGTTATTGATTTATATTAGAAAAAGCCTTGCACTTGCAAGGCTTTTCTTTTATATTAATTGGAAATCAAGGGAAGTAGCACTTCTTTAGCTTGCCAAATATCAAGGCTATATGCCGTTTCTTTGAATTTGCTCCAGTCGGTTGCGTTGGTAAGGTGCGCTTTTTTTATAAAGGCTGCGCCCTTTTGGGTTAACAATTCAACACCATTTCCTTTTGTTCGCACAGCGCAAAATCCTATATCGCATCCTGTTTTTTCAAACCAAGCTACAGCCTCACTAACCTCTTTTTCGGAATCTCCCGCCGAGGCAACAGTAATTATCTTGCCGTTTATTTTCACGGAATAGTTGATATTTTCAACGTAGCTGTTTTCTTCAAATTTGCTTTCTTTAAATATTTGAGCTTTTATTTTGTCAAGCGCCTGCTTTTTGTCACAAATTCCAACACTCTTTTCCCTAACCTCTTCAATTTTATCAAAATACTTTTCTAAAATTTCCAAGAAAAGAAGCTTTAAGGTAATAGATTTTCCCGTGTTTGAAACACCTTGTAATGCATAAATTTCCATAATTATGCTCTCTTCCAATTATAACTACAATACTCAGACGTTAAATAATTTGCTGCACGGTACGTAAGTGCAAGTTCAAATGAATGAATATTTATTTTTGTTGTGCCTGAATACACATTCCAATCGCTTTCATTCTCAAACGTTACACTTGTAAGCGAAGAGCAACCAAAAAACGCAGAGCTTCCTATAGAAGCAACACTATCGCCAATTGTTACACTTGTAAGCGAAGTGCAATTATAGAACGCAGAGCTTCCTATAGAAGCAACACTATCGCCAATTGTTACACTTGTAAGCGAAGTGCAATTATAGAACGCATAATCTTTTATTTTAGTTACTGTATTGGGTATTACAAGCTCGGTTACTAAATCTTCATTTATATATAGGTTTTTTGTATAATATAATGGATTTGAAGAGATATTGACAAATGATATATTACACCAGCTTGCTATATCACTTATATGCACTTCTTTGAGCGAAGAGCAACCATTGAACGCATATTCACCTATAGAAGTAACTCTATCGGGTATTGTTATCTTCTCGAGCGAAGAGCAACCAGAGAACGCATATCTTCCTATAGAAGCAACACTATCGGGTATTGTTATACTTATAAGCGATGTGCAATTATAGAACGCATAGCTTCCTATAGAAGCAACACTATCGGGTATTGTTATACCTGTTAGTGAAGAGCAATTATAAAATGTATAATTAGGAATAGTTGTTATTCCTCCAGAGAGAATCAAGTCTCCTTGCGGTCTTTCTCCATTAAGATACAAATTCTTTGCATAATATAATGGATTTGAATAAGAATCCTCAAACAATATATTACACCATTGATCAATACTACCAAGATAGTTAACGCTTGTAAGCGAAGAGCAACCATCAAACGCTTCTTTTCCTATAGATGTTACGCTGTATCCAATTGTTACACTTGTAAGTGAGGTGCAACCAGAAAACGCATTATGGCCTATAAACGTTACCCCGTTGCCAATAGTTACACTTTTAAGAGAAGTGCAACCATCAAACGCTTCTTTTCCTATAGATGTTACACTATCTGGTATTACTATACTTCTAAGAGAGGTACAACCAGAAAACGCTTTATAACTTCCTATAGACGTTACACTATCTGGTATTACTATACTTCTAAGAGAGGTACAACCATCAAATGCACACCCATTGATTTGGGTAACCGGAAGACTCTTGTACCTTGATGGAATAACAATTTCTGTTATAGATGTTGACGCAGAGCTTACGCTATATGATTGATTGTCGGGATTCAAAGTAAATTCAATTCGTGAATCTTTATATACTCCACATGAGGTACAAAGCCATTCCTCGTCATAATCGTGTGCGGTTATTGGCATTGTCCCATTTTCTGAGTATTTACATACAGTGCAAGAACGGGTTTTCGTGCCACTGCTTGTGCAGGTAGGAGCAATTATAGTTTTCCACTCACCAAAGGTATGCTCTGTTTTTCCAACAATCTCGCTTGTATGTCCACAGGTTGAAGCGTGCCAATGATAAGCTCCGTCGCTCGTCCATTCATCAGAAAATGTATGAGGCAATTTTGCAACTTCGCGTGTTTCAAGCGTTTTGTTGCAAGCAGTGCAGAGCCTTGACTCTGTTCCTACACTACCACAGGTTGGCGCTAATGTAAGATTCCAATCGCCTATATTATGAGTATATGAAATATTAGTGAAGTTTTTAAGCTTATCTCCACCATTCCACCTGCAATCAAGAATATTGAGCTTCAAGGATTCAGGTACTAAATACGCTTTAAAGGTTGCTTTACTTGCGTGATTCCAAGTATAGCCCTTATATCCTAGCATAATATACTCAGATACATCTCCATATGAGCCTTGATAAAGCGCAGGGATTTCTCCGTTTACATAAACCCATCTGTTTACATAAACCCATTTTGTGCCTGCGGCAGGAGTTTCAAACGTCGTTCCATTTACTGTGTGACCCTCACCATCTGTAAAAATCATATCATTATAGTCATTACAAACGAAGCTGATAGTATCAAAAAGCTTACCAATGGCAATGTCCAGCTTATAAGCTGTAAGGCTTTCAAGAGCTGTCATATCCTTTAATGACTTTTCCTCGCTACATACTACGTCTTTACCAAAAGTAAGGTGCTTTACATTTGAGCATCCGCTAAAGGTTCCCGTCTTAATTACACCACCATTTATAATAAGTGTTTCAAGACTGGATGTATAAGAAAGAATACCGTCTCCAAACGACACTACATTATTAGGAAACTCAATATTGGTTAAAGACGTGCAATATGAAAAGGCGTTTTCCCCTATTATCATACAGCTTGGAATTTCTATGCTTTTAAGCGAAGCACAGTATGAGAACGCTCCCTTGTTTATCTCCTTTATTGTATCAGGTAAAACTATATTTTCAATATCATAATTTTTATAAAAGCCATTGTTACCCGCCTCGCTACCTATAGCGATAACATTTTTTCCATTATATGTTGAGGGCACTACCACGCTTGTGTCTGTGCCTGTATACCCAATTACTGCATAACCATTTCCATATTTTTCAAAAACAAAATCTGTTGTTGGCTCGGGCTCGGGCTCTGTTTCTGTCTCGGTCTCTGTTTCGGTCTCTGTTTCGGTCTCTGTTTCAGTTTCGGTCTCTGTTTCGGACTCAACCTCGGTTTCTGTGTCGGTTTCTGTTTCACTTTCGGTATCAGACTCAACCTCAGCTTCTGTGTTTGTGTCAGTGCCTGTATCGGTATCGGACTCTGTGTCTGTTGTTGTATCGGTTTCGGTATCCGATTCAGTATCTATCATTGTGTCGCTGCTTGTGTCACTCTCGGTATCATTTTCGCTTTCCCAAACTGCAACAAATATAGTGTCTCCCTTTAAAAAATATGGGAATGATATCTCTTTGCCGTCAACACTCCAATAAAGGAAGGTTGCGCCATCCTTGGTTGGTGTGGGCAAGCCATCGACAGGCTCTTCAATTTCCCAATCAAATTCGCTAGCTGCCAAAAACATATTTCCGCCGTTTAATTTTAGAGTAACGTATACGGTTTCTGGTTTTCCAGTATCTGTATTTGTATTGTCTTTTACGTTTGCCACGCAGGATGCAAGCACGATAATAGATATTAACACTAACAATATTGAAATGATTATTTTTCTTTTCATATTCTCTCCTATATACCAAATTGGGATATTTCACATTATACCATAATGGTATAATATTGTCAAGAATAAATATTGGAGTGAAATATGAGACTCAAATTGTTACGAAAGCAACGTGGCATTTCTCAGTTGAAGCTTGCTATGGATTTAAATATGAACCAAAATAGTATAAGCCGTTATGAAAACGAGGAAAGACAAGCTGATTATCAAACACTTATTTTATTTGCCGACTACTTTGATGTTTCTATTGACTATTTGCTCGGTCGTACTGACAATCCTAAAATAAACAAATGAAAAAGCCTTGCACTTGCAAGGCTTTTTTGTTATGCTAATTTCTTTTCAAGACGGCTTCTGATTTCTTTGATAAATGTAATTGTATTAACAGCGGTTGCGTTAAATCCGGGCTCTACCAAGCCGACTAAGTCCTTTGTCATAATACCGTCGTTTAGTGTGTCTATGCAAGCTTCCTCAAGCTTGTTTGCAAAGTCAACGAGGTCGGAAAGACCATCGAGCTCGCCTCTTTTACGAAGTGCGCCACTCCACGCATAGATTGTTGCCATTGGGTTAGTTGAGGTATCCTCGCCCTTTAAGTAGCGATAGTAGTGTCTTGTAACTGTGCCGTGTGCCGCCTCGTATTCAAATTTTCCGTCTGGGGAAACGAGCACGGATGTCATCATAGCGAGTGAGCCGAATGCAGTTGAAACCATATCGGACATAACGTCGCCATCGTAGTTCTTACAAGCCCAAATATAGCCACCCTCGGAGCGAATAACTCTTGCTACTGCATCATCGATAAGCGTATAGAAGTAGGTAATTCCAAGCTCCTCGAACTTAGCCTTATAGCACTCGTCATAAATCTCTTGGAAAATGAGCTTAAAGGTTTGGTCGTATTGCTTTGAGATTGTGTCCTTGGTTGAGAACCAAAGGTCTTGCTTTGTGTTTATTGCGTAGTTAAAGCATGAATGAGCAAAGGAACGAATTGATGAGTCCTTGTTGTATTGTCCTTGCAAAACGCCTGGGCACTCAAAATCATAGATAGTCTGACGGAACTTTTCGTTACCCTGTTTATCGGTAAACACAAGCTCTGCCTTGCCCTCCTCGGTTGGTCTATATTCTGTCGCCTTATATACGTCGCCATATGCGTGACGAGCTATTGTAATTGGCTTTTTCCAGTTGCGAACAGCCGGCTTGATTGAATCAATCAAGATAGGCGCACGGAAAACTGTACCGTCAAGGATTGCACGGATTGTGCCGTTAGGGCTTTTCCACATTTCTGTGAGGTTATACTCCTCTACTCTTTGCTTATTAGGTGTGATTGTCGCACACTTAACAGCAACACCGTATTTTTGGTTTGCGTAAGCTGAATCGAAAGTAACCTTGTCCTTTGTTCTTTCTCTTTCAGGAAGTCCTAAATCATAGTATTCGGTTTTTAAATCAACAAAAGGAAGAAGCAATTCGTCCTTTATCATCTTCCAAATAATTCTTGTCATTTCGTCGCCATCCATCTCAACGAGAGGTGTGGTCATTTTGATTTTCTCCATTTTTGTTTCCGTCCTTCAAAAAATATATTCCTATTATATACTACTCCTTTTGTTTTTTCAATAGGTTGTGAGAAAAACGTAACTTTTGATGCCATATAATTAGAAAACAGAGGCATTGACTCTTGTCGTTGCCTCTGCTTTTAATCTTACTCTAATTATGTATTATGAAACTACGTTTTCGTAAATAATAGGAATCAATGTGTCGTATAACGTTTGACTGAAGTTGGAATAGATATCAACTGTAATGCCTCCTGTTGTTGACGTCAAATCGGTATAGCAATCATCAAATTCATTACTTATAATTGCGCTGACATTTACATTCCTATCGTCTAAAATAGCAATTGCTTCTTCCATGCTCTCAACATCAAAATTATTATCAATCTTATATTCATCGTCTGTCAAGAGAATATAGAAGGTTCTTGCATCTTGACGCGTTGTCAACGTGTTTGCCATCATCAAGCCGTCAATAGCAGTCTCTGGAGCGTCACCACCATGTGCAAGCAATATGCCACTGATTGCAGTTTCACATTCCGCAGCGGATGTGTACCATTCACCCGTGCCGTTTTTAATAATGGTTGTCATTTCGTTAGGGTCGCTTGAATAAGTGAAGTCACTGTAAGTAATTACAGACCAACGTGCAGAAACGCCGTATGATTCTATTGCCTGTGCAAGCCAAACAAGATTTTCCTTTACGCTTGCAATTTCGTCACTCATTGAACCTGAAATGTCGAGAATGAATACGATATCGGCAGTACCCTCCATATAGTCAACAATTTCAATATCAACGTAAACCTCATTTGTAAGCTCCTCTGAAAGAACAAACAATCCGGTTTGGAGAACGCCTTTTATTGTATATGTACCAACTGTGGTCTTATCATATTCTGTAAGATCCCATTGTACATAAATTAAATGCTCATTTCCATCTGCCGTATATGCCGCAACATATTCAGGAAGACCTATTGCGTTTTCAAGAGTACCAAGCGCAAACTTGCCAAGATGAGTCGGTTGATGAATTGAAACGATATTAACCATATCATAGCTTACGTAACAAATTTCACAGTATCCCTCAACGAATGAGTGTGCGGTCGGGATAGAAACATCGTAAATTCTTTCCTCACCCTTTTCGTCAGCAAAGTACATATCACAATGCTCACAGTAATAGTGTGCAATAGTTCCTACCTCGGTACAGGTCGGTGCTTTTTCCTCAACGTAATTAAGAATGTGTGTATAACCAAGTATAACCTCAATGCTACCACGGAAAACGTCGAGACCCAATTCTACGTCATCAGGCAATTCAACCTTTTCAAGCGATTCGCAATCAGAGAATGCCTTGTCATAAATTTTCTTGATTGAATTTGGTAGCACAACAGAAACCAACGCGCTAGAGTTATAGAACGCCTTTTCGCCAATTTCTGTAACAGGCAAGCCCTCGTGTGTAGCCGGAACTATTACGTTGTTGTCTGTGCACGTGCCCATGCCGGCAACACGATATTCATCGGCTTCCTCAAGTCTTTCATACAAAAGACCGGTTGAAAAGCTTGGACTCACAAGCTCAAGCATAGATTCTCTGCAAATAGAGCACCTATGGGTTTTTAAAGTTCTGCCGTCGCTAAGTTGCTCACTTATTGTAAGTGAAGCATCAAATCTGTGTCCTACAGCAGGCTTAAAATCATACTCGAAAAATCCGCAAACCGAGCAGGTTTCAACATCATATCCCATAGTTGTACATCCCGGAGCTACGGAATCTGAGTTCTCAAATGTATGGTTTTTGCAAACTACCGTTTGGTTCGTTTGGTTTTGATTGCCTTGTGCACTACCAAGATCCGCGTTGTCACCAATGCCCAAAATCGAGCAGGACGTTAACATTAGTACTATTGCAATTAACGTTGCCAATAGTAAAAACAATATCAACTTTTTCTTCATTTAAAATTCTCTCCTCATATATAAAGCTTATATTTTAATTTTACACCATTGTTTTAATTTTGTCAACACTATAGTTTTAAGAACTCCTCGCGTGGCTTTTTAAAGGCACTATCTAAAAATTCATATCTGTCGTAAAGGTACAGGCGCACATAATCATACTGCATACCAAATTCAAACTCGCCCGTTTCGCCATGCCATTGTTCTGCATCTATGATTGCCACATTTTTGATTGTATCTTTATAGTCGCGAAGTGAATCCGCAACCTCTAAAATTGCACCCTTTTTCTCGTTAAATCTAGCTCTTGTCATTTCATAATACTTATCGTATTTGAAAAACTCGTTAAAAAAGTATGAGCGTGTTGCGATATCAACCACCTGTGCGGACTCAATCTCCGATTCGTTATATGGTAGCTCCCATGGCTTTATTGACATTGAATAGTCAAAATCCCACACAGGACCGAGCTTCATTTTTCCGCCCTTTTCCTTATACATATAAATGCTTCTTCTGGCAGAATCGCGATTTAGCATTATTTCATTTACCAAATAGTAGTCAATTACAGAATCAACGTCTACCAAGTCCTCAAAGGTTACAGGGGCTTCGCTAAATGAAACAGTGACAGCCTTATTATCCCTTAACGAAATATAAGCAGCCTCGACATACTCCTTTATATAGGCGTGTGCATCTATCGTATTTTCAGCCTCGCTTAAATCCTTTTGACTTGGATATTTAATTTCAAATGCGATATCCCCGTCCTCGGTATAATAAAACTTGAAGCAGTTTTCCTCATCCCAAAGGGTATCAGACTGTTCAATATAACCGGTGTCGGAAACAACAAGGAATGGAAAATCCTTTGTCATTCCGCTTAGATTTTTATCAATATCAAGGCGCCCCTTTTCCTCGTTTATCTTCTCGGTCAAAAGATAAAGTCCTTTAAATTCGCCATTTATAAACAGGGTAACGTGGTTTGGAGTTGGATTAAAATCCATATTATCAAAACACTGTGCCAAAGTAAGCGCGGCATAGTTTCTAACAAGCGATTGGTCGTAGTAATCGGCAAGGAGAACCCATTTTTTCTCCTCTGTCAAGCCAAGCATAGAAAAGTCCTCTGAAAATTCAATTTCATATGGCTTTTTCGGTGCCCCCGCTGTCGAATTGCCTCTTACCTTTATTGTCGTTAAGGCGTCCATGCCCAATGAAAAATTATATTCCTCTAGGCTATTAGAGAGTTTGATTTCACAGGCTATTTCCTCTCCCTTTTTCTTGGGTTCTTTTCCGTTTTTAGTGTTGATTTCTATTATCGGTGTCTTTATTTCGCCGTCCAGCATCTCGTAAAATTTGTCAACCGATAATGCCTTGGGCTGCCAAGGCACAAAATGTATAAGTGAAATTACTATTCCGTAAGCAAGAATTATTCCAAGGCAAATGCTGACTATTATCAGCGCTCTTTTTGTTTTCATTTCTTATCCTTTGTAAATTATTTTCATATACTCTGTAAAATATATTCCCTCAATAAAATCAACGGGAGTAAGGATTATTACCTCGTCGGTTTCGTCAATTATCCAGCCCTGAGACGATTTTCCTACCATTGACGTTCTTTGTGCTTGGTCGTCCTCAATATAGCGAGGATCGCAAACACTGGGGATATGAACCATATATCCATATTCTCCGCCGAAATTAGAGAAATTTAAGTTTTCATTAAGCTCCTCCAGTTGAAACATCCAATGAGAATGGCCGCTAAAGAAAATAACGTTTTTATATTTCTTTAAAAGCAGACGAAGCTCCTCCTCGTCAGCACTGCCATAAGAAAACGGCAAATCATATTCATACCCTGCTGACGTTTTTAGGTTGCCCACTGAATTTTCTGCTTTTCCATCGGGGTCGCTCAAAAACGTGTGGAAGAAAAGATAAACTGTTTCGTCCTTATATTTTTCAAACATCTCTTCAAGCCAAATAAGTTGACTTTGGTCGATTATAGTGTACTCTGTATTGTCAATTTTCTTGGGATAATTCCATCTCATTTGGGCAAGAAAAACAAACACGCCCCCGCCCTTTTGCGACTGATAAACAAAATCAAAGCCACTTCTTGAAACATCTAAAACCTCGCCGTCGGCATAGATTTTAGTGTTTATGTTTTCTTCCCAAGCGCCACTTAAAATAGCGCCTACGTCGTGGTTTCCGTTGGTTGTATATACCTTATATTCTCTATCCTTTATAGCGTTGTTGTATTTTTTCAAATATTCAAGCTCACCATTGTTTGTTAAATCGCCTGCTACTCCAACAAAATCTATGTCCTGTGTATCTAAAAAGTCAAGTGCGAAATCGAAATAATCACCCTTATTGTAGTGTATATCGGAGAGTGCGCTAAAGCGGAAGCTGTCTTCTATGCAATATTCGTTTGGAATTTCCAAATACCAATTGCTTTCGCCCGATATCATTATATATTTGCAGTTTTTTGGCAATATTATTTCTCTAAATTCTTCTGTTTTTCCGATTTTACCTTTAATTTTCGCTATACTCGAATAATATGGCAGAACGTTTTTTTCTTTATCAGCAAAGAAAAGTGAAAACTCACCCTCGATTTTATTAAAGGTTATATCAAAGGCAATTTGTCCAACGCGCGATTTTTTATCATTTATTTCAAGTAATACGTCGGCTATTTGTGTTTCTGTTTCTGTTTCACTAGACGTATCGGTTTCGGTTTCCGTTTCTGTTTCACTAGACGTATCGGTTTCGGTTTCTGTTCCCGTTTCGATAGATGTGTCGGTTGCTGTCTCTGTGTCTGTTTCAGTCGATGTATCTATACCATTTCTGCAAGAGGAAAAGACAAGCGCAAAAATAATGACTACTAAAAACGCCAAAAATATTCTCTTTTTCATATTGCCCTCCTACAATTTTGTTGTTAGTTAAATTATACTTGATTTCCAAATTATTGTCAAGGATTTATAATTTTATTGAAGCATTCTAAAATCTAGATTTACAGCCAACAATTACCTCGCAAATTTTGTAGTTAATCATTTATTAACATCTTGACTTTATCATACATATAATGTTATAATTATATAAAATACATTTTGGAGTGACAATGATGAGTGAAACGAAATATTTATTTACCATAATTTCTGCTGTTTACAATGCTGAAAAATATATTGATGAGCTTATGGAAAGCCTAATACAGCAAACCATCGGCTTTGAAAACATTCAGGTTATTTTGGTAAACGATGGCTCAAAGGACAATTCCTTGGCTGTTTGTCAAAAATATGAGGAGCTATATCCACAAAACGTTCGTGTTATCGACAAGGAAAACGGGGGCGTTTCTTCTGCACGCAATGCAGGTCTTGAATATATTGAAGGAAAATACCTTAATTTCATAGACTCCGATGATAAGTTTTCGCTTGACACTCTTGAAAAGGTTTATAATTATTTTGAAAAATATCAAGACAAAACAGACGTTGTTAATATTCCTTTTGAATATTTTGACGGTGCAACGGGCGGAAAGGACCATATACAAAACAAAAAGTTTGCGTACGGCTCACGTCTTGTCAACCTTGAAAACGAATATAAGGTTTCAATTATGAATGTTACCTTCTCGTTTATGAAGGCAGAGGCTTGTAAGGGAATTACATTTGATACCTCTATTTGCATAGGTGAGGACTTGAAATTTATAAACACAGTTCTTTTGAAAAAGCGCACAGTTGCACTTTTAAACGATGGAAAATATTGGTACAGAAAGCACTCCGACGGCTCACCATCTCTTATTTCTACCAAGCTTTTATTGCCTCAATATTATATCCCACAGGTTCAAAACCTAACCCTTTGGGCATATGAATATTCTATGTCAACCTATGGCGACTACCCTCTTTTCTTGCAATACACAATAGCAAGTGATTTTCAAGAAAAAATCAAGCCCAACAATCGTGCAAAATCCGTTCTTAAGGATGATATTAATGTATATCGCGAGCTTGTTGATAAGGCAATGAAGACCTTCTCCGATAAAATCATTTTGGAGCTTGAGCTTTTGGCTAAGGAATATAAAGTGTTCTGGCTATCTAAAAAATATGGTCGCTCTGCTGACGTTACGTTCTATAATGGTCGTGTTGCTTACGAATTTGACTGTTATGAGGAGCTTGACGATGATGGCAACCCAACTAAAACAAAAATCGAGTGGTGGGGCTTTAGCCTTTTAGACAGAATCAATTTAAAGGAAAACGGTCTTCTAATAAGTGGATACGTTACTGTCTTGCCATTCGATGATGCCGATAAATTAAAAATATATGTTAAGGGATACAATTCTCTTTTTGAGGTTGCTCTCCAAAACAACCAAGACCACTGCTATTATTTTGATGATGAGGTAATCTTCTATAGATATTACTTCAACGTTTCTATCCCATATTCAAACGCACAAAAAACAAGCTTCTCTATGGCATATGGTCTTCCTGATGGAATTCTCTCATTCCCTGCACATTGTGGCTTTGACAGATATACGCCAATCAGCAACACCGCCGGTGGTGAGCTATACGTGCAAGACAAGCTCGTTTTAAGACCTACAAAAAACGGCTTCATTCTTGAAAATCGTTCAAAAAAGTATGCAAAAAAGGCTTACAAAAATCATCTTAAATATTTGAAGGAAAAGCACAAAAAGCACTATATTGTAAGACGCACAGTTGACCTTTTGAAAAAGCTTTTCAAAAAGAAAATTTGGCTTATTTCAGATAGATTTGACGTTGCCGGTGACAATGGTGAAGCGCTTTTCAAGTATGTTAACAAAAACAAGCCAAAGGGTATAAAGCCTTATTTCGTTATAAACGAAAACTGCGCCGATTTTGAGCGTATGAAAAAACATGGCAAGGTGATTAAGCAAGGCTCTATTAAGCATAAGATTTATTATTTGCTTTCAGACGTTAACATCTCAGCACATCTTGACTACGAAACGCTTCTTCCTGTTAAGCATGACTTTTATAGAGATTATATAGCTAACAAAAAGGTTGTTTTCTTACAACACGGCGTGACCAAGGACGATATCCACACTGTTTATTCTAGATACAAGCAAAACACATCCTTGTTCATTTGTGCATCGGATAGGGAGAATGCTTCCATTGTCGAAAACGAGGGATATGGATTTTTCAAGAGTAATGTTCAAACAACAGGCTTTGCCCGCTTTGACTATCTTGAAAACAATGACGAAAAAATCATCACCGTTATGCCTACATGGAGAAAATACCTTGTGCGCGGCCTTGATGAAAACAGCAAATGGATATACGTATCAAATATTGAAAACACGGAGTTTGTTGCATACTATAAGGCACTCCTTTCAAGCGAAAGGCTCGTAGAGGCGGCAAAAAAATGTGGGTATAAGATTCATTATGTTCCTCATCCAAACGTAATGCCACTAACAGATATGCTTGATGTTAACCCATATATATCAGTAATATCAAATCCTGTTTATAGAGATATCTTTTCACACTCTTCTCTAATGCTAACCGACTATTCATCTACCGCATTTGACTTTGCATATATGAAAAAGCCCGTTGTTTACGCGCATTTCGATTCAAAGCTCTTCTTTGATTCACACACATATCAAAAGGGATATTTCAGTTATGAAAACGACGGATTTGGCGAGGTGCTCTACGATGCAAACTCAACAATAGATACTCTTGTTGAATATATGGAAAATGAGTGCAAGCTTAAGGACGAATATAGGGAAAGAATTGAGAAATTCTTCAAATACACAGACAAAAATAACTGCAAACGTATAGTTGACTCGATTTTGAAAATGGAGGACCTTGCAAAGATGCAACCCATTATACAGCATTCCAAGAAGCGCATACCCGTTGTTTTAGCAACAAACAATCCATATGCACCGTTTGTTTCTGTAACTATTGAATCACTTCTTCACAACTCCGACCTTTTCTACTTCTACGATATATATGTATTGCACACAGACCTTTCACGTCAATCTATAAAAGGACTTGAGGCGCAAACGCCAAACTACAGTGTAAGATGTGTTGACGTGTCAAAATATATTAATCCTCATCTTGACAATCTGCCGAAGAACTCAAAGTATATAACAAAGGAAACCTATTATAGAATAATAATTCCTTCATTGTTATCCGAATATAACAAGGCAATCTATATAGATTGCGACCTAGTTGTTCTTGGTGATATTTCAAAATTCTATGATTTTGACGTTTCAAAGCATATGGTGGCGGGCGTAAGAAACCCACTTCACGAAATTATGAAGGAGCATATTGAGGAGCTTGGCCTTGACCCATACAAGTATATAAATGCAGGCGTTCTTTTGATGAACCTTGATATGATGCGTAAAAAGGGATTTGAAGACACGTGCTTCGAGCTTTTAGCAACTCGCGAATTGAAATTTATGGACCAAGATGCGATAAACCTTGCTTGTCAAGGAAGCATTAAGTATCTTGATATGAGCTGGAACTACGGCTGGCACTACGAACGTCTTAACAACTTCAAGGACGAAAGGTATCACCTCTTAGAAACTGAAACCGAGGAATATGAGCAAGCTTCAGAATGCATAAACATTCTCCACTACACAGGCGACGTAAAGCCTTGGAAAAACTCAAAGCCTCGCTTTGGTGATGTTTTTTGGGAGTACGCAAAGCGCTCACCATTTTATAAGGACATTTTAGTAAAATCCAATGTAAGCCCTACCTACAGAAGATATCTTAACGCAGTTGAGGAAATTGAGAATATCAAAAGGTCCGCTTCTTATAGAATAGGAAGATTTATAACCCTCCCTGCAAGAGCATTAAGATTTGTTCTTCGCAAAATTAAGAGGATTATCAAAAAAGTACTCCGAAAAGACTAATTATAATAAATAAAAAACTCCCGTTTGGGAGTTTTTTATTTTGAATATTTTACAACCTCAACATTTTTAAATACAACGTTATTGCCTACTGTTTGTCCGTGTCTTCCTGCGTAAATGAGAATTTGCAAATTGTCAGTTCCCTTTTCGGGTGTTACAACCGTCCACTCAAATCCACCATTTTCCCTACAATAATCTATATCAAGTGCAAAATTCGAAACAAACTGCTTTGTTGTGGAGTTGTAAAGCGCCACAGTGATACATTCGGAATTCCCTGCTAAAAATTGAACATCCTCAAAGGAAATTTTATATTTCGTGTTAAAGCTTGCTTTGTTCACAAGAGTATAATAAGCATACTTGTCGCTTGCTTTTATTGTAACGTTGCCCTTCTCTGTCTTGCTCTCATTAGTTTCTAATCCTTGCTTTTCAGCCCTGTCTATCCCAAACGTAGCGTATTGCTTATGTGCAAAAGATGATGGGTTTATAAACTCAATTACCACGTCGGGCTTTGTTGCCTCAACATATTCAGCTATTGAGCATTCTGTAAAATATCTTGCATCAATAGCGTCTATTTCCTTGAATGCCGTCGACATAAAGCATTGGACAGGGATAGTAAAGCTATCCTTTATTAACAAAATCTTCAAGTCTGACTGTGCATTTGGATTTCGGTGATGAACGATTGGGAATCCGCCGCCCATATATGCACTATATGGATCTTCATTAAACAAATCGTAATTTTCTATAAAATCCTTTCTAACAACAATCGCTTCATCAAAGGAGCCATCGTAGTAGTTCTTATATTTAGGTACATATAAGGAAATTTCGCTTGTTTCAAATTTCGGCGTATATAAATTATAATCGTCCACCCCTGCGTATAGTTTGCCTACTCTTTTGCCGTGGCTACCAAGAAATGCGTTTTTATAGGTTGTTGTCTTCCAGTTATCCTTGTTTGTTATTGACATATCAATATTGGCATCAGGATAATGCTCGTTTAGGTAATTCATCACAACCTGAAACGAATAAAACGCCCCCTCGTTAGTCCAGTGATGGTCTGTGTTATAAAAATACTTTTCGAGGTCCTCTTTGGTCGATGCCATATCATCTCTTAAATCTATATAGCTTACCTTTTTGTTTTCTAAAATTTCAATTAACTCGTTTACGTTTGTATTGGCGTAGTTGACAGTTCCTTTATACAGTAACGTGTCGTTTTTATCAACCTTTATAGGCGCTTGAACGTAAAGATAATCTATATCATTCTTTTGTAAATACGAATTGAAGTCAGAAATGCCGTTGCCAAAGTATTTCATATCATAGCTTATTCTTTGACCATAGGTTAACATCCCGTTTTTCAGCCTTGAAACCTCGTTATAGTGATTTCTGCCTGTAACACGAGCAAAGAAGCCGTTTACGTTGATAAACTCTTCCTTAAATCTAACGTTTGATATATAAGAGCTTTTAACCTCTGCAATAAACTCCGTTGCGTTTATCTCACCATTTGATAGCTTTTTAAATGGAACAGTAAATGATTTTGTGTTTAAAAAGAAGCAAACTACAAGGAAAGCAACTATTAAGAAAGCAAACACAAGCGCTGTTATTTTTTTGAATTTTGTGTTCATTTGTTGCCTCCTTTAGAAATTAAAGTAAATGAATGGATTGTGTGCGTTCATAACGATAAATGATACGCTTATGATAAATAAAACCGTTTGCACCAAATATCCACCGATTTGGAACGCATTGTCTGTCCATTTGATTTTGTTTCTTATTTTGCCTGCTATAAAGCCAATAAGTGGTGTTGAGCAAATTATACCAGCTACCACCATAACTGCATAATCTCTTATATACATAATCGCAGTATCGTTGATAAATCCGCCAGGGGCAAGACCGAACATCGCCTTCATATAGTTAAGTGCGCTTGGCAAATCTATTGCGCGGAAAAGAACCCAACCGAGCATAACCATTAGCAGCGTAAAGATTTGATATGGGATTCTAATTCCAATATGCTTCTCTACCTTTTCAGGCCATTTGGTGAGCTTTTCAAATATCAAAAGAACTCCGTAAAGCACACCCCATAAAATGAAGTTCCAGCTTGCGCCATGCCATATACCAGTTGCCAACCAAACAACCGCTAGGTTGAAAACAAGACGCCATTTTGATTTTACGCGTGAGCCACCGAGTGGGAAATAGAGGTAATCTCTAAACCACGTGCCGAGTGACATATGCCATCTGCGCCAAAACTCTGTAATTGTTTTTGAAATATATGGGAAATTAAAGTTCTCAAGGAAATTAAAGCCCAGCATAAGACCGATACCGATAGCCATTTCCGAATATCCCGAGAAGTCGAAGAAAATTTGAAGTGTATAGCATATAATACCGAGCCAAGCAAGGGAAACTGTAAGCTCTGCCGAGTCAAACGCATAATCGGCAACCTGTGCCAAAATGTTTGCAAGTAGCACCTTTTTATTAAAGCCCTTTAAAAAGCGATACATTCCCTTAGTGAACATATCCATCGTAACAACACGGTGATTAATTTCATTTTCAACGGTTGTATAACGAACGATAGGACCCGCTATTAACTGTGGAAAAAGTGAAACGTAAAGTCCAACGTAGAATGGATTTTTCTGAACAGGCGTACCACGATATACGTCAATAACGTAACTCATGGATTGGAACGTAAAGAACGAAATACCGATAGGTAGAACGAACTTTGTCTGTTCAAAAAGCTCCTTTGTAAACGGGAGAATGTCGTGAAGAGTTCCCGTCGCAAAGTTCATATATTTATATACGAAAAGCAAGCCAAGGTTACCAATAACCGCTATTGCAAGCATTAATTTTGAATGCCTGTCTCCCCTTTTCGTTTCCGCAACTCTTATAGCCATAAAATAGTTAAAGAGTATTGATATTAGCATTACTACTACAAACGCAGGCTCACCCCATGCGTAGAAAAACAAGCTTGTCAGTAATAGCCAATAGTTGCGAGCCTTTGCCGGCAGCAAATAGTTTATGCCCATGGTTATTGGGAAGAACATAAACAAAAACTCTAAGCTGGTAAATAACATAGTCTCTCCTTTAATTGATATAAAATATAAATGTATTATATCATACTGATTATATTTTGTAAAGTGTAATTTTTTCTTACATTTGGGCAATTATACTATAATACAGTATTATTTATAACCCCTTTACTAACAATGCATCCTTCAAAATGCCAATAATTTTTGAATTGAACTATTGAATTTCTAAATAAAAAATGTTAAGATGAAATTGTAAAACTTTTTGTTTTACAAGAAGGAGGATTTTATGAAAAAGTACATTGCTGAATTCATTGGTACATTCGTGCTTGTTACCCTCGCTTGTGGCGTTGCGGTTGTTGTCGGCTGTGGCACAGCGGGTGGAGTGGTTGCAACGTCCTTAGCGTTTGGTTTGGTTATCGTTGCTATGGCTTACTCTGTTGGTAATATTTCCGGATGTCACATCAACCCTGCGGTTTCTCTTGCGATGCTCATCACAAAAAAGATAACCGGCAAGGAATTTCTATTCTACGTAATTTCACAGTTTTTAGGCGCAACGGCAGGTGCTTTGGTTTTAGGTGCATTTACAAAGCAGTTTGAAAATCTTGGCGGTAACGTTGCTCAAGCTACATTAGTAAACGCTTATGGCGATGTTGGCTCACTCTTTATTGCGCTTTTAGTTGAGGTAGTTTTGACATTTGTATTTGTTTTTGCAATTCTTGGCGTTACATCAAAAACAGAAAACTCAACAGTTACCGGTGTTGTAATCGGTCTTACTCTTACTCTTGTTCATTTGCTTGGCATTGGTCTTACTGGCACAAGCGTTAACCCTGCTCGTTCCTTCGGCCCTGCTCTTTTGCAAGCATTTGCTGGCAATACAGATGCGTTAGCTCAAATTTGGATATTCATTGTTGGCCCACTTGTTGGTGCAGCAATAGCCGCGTTTGTTCATATGGCTCTAACAAAGGAAAAGAAATAATAAAACTGAAAGGACGTCCAAAACGGACGTCCTTTTTTATAGCATTATTAAACTATTCTAAAGCCTTTACCTAAAATATCACTTGAGTTCGTGATAACCGTAAATGCTGTTGGGTCTGTTTGCTTTAAGAAAAGCTTTAGCATTGTGGCTTGTTGGCGGTTTAAAACCGCTACTATCATTTTCTTTTCAACGTGTGAAAACGAGCCGCGGCAATCTGAAATTGTAGCGCCTCTATGAAGCTCGTTGTTTATAAAATCACACACCTCTTTTTCCTTTGTGGTAACTATTATAAAGCACTTATTCATATTTATACCATCTATTACGTTGTCGACTATAAATGATTTTAGAATAAGTCCAACAACGGAGCATAAAAATATCGTTGTCATATGCTTTGTTTCAAAGGATTTGAAAACAAACGGCGAAAGTGCAACTATAATTGCATCTGAAATAAACAGCGCTGTACCTGTGTTCAAATTAGTGAAACGCTTTAGTATCATAGCTATTATATCAGTGCCACCAGATGAGGCGCCTTGGCTGAAAAGAATTGCACTACCAACGGCAATGCCACCGATGGTGAGTAGCATTTCAAGAAATGGCGACTCTGTAAGTGGCTCGCTAATTGGCACTACCCTTTCAAGCACCAAAACAATACCATTTAAAAGCATTGTTGAATAAATTGTTTTTATTGCGAAATTCTTTCCGAAAATAATGAGCGCTATAATCAGTAAGACTACATTTGCAATAGACATAATCATAGATTCGGAAACGACGTGCCCAATAGCCTCGGAAAGGAGCACGGCAAAGGAGCTGACGCCTCCTATTGTGAAGTGGTTTGGAAATTTAAAGAAGTAAATTCCCGCAGCGACCAAGGCTGTGCCTATTGTTATTAAAACATACGACCAAAGGCCCTTGAAAAATTTTGCCTTTTTAGTTGTTGGCTCTATATTTACATCAGGAGTACCCTTAATCTTCTTTGGCTTCTCCTCTATTCCGTTTAACCAATCGAGGTTAAGCTTTTTGCTTTTTTCTTTTTTTGTTTCTTTTTTGCTTGTGGCTTCAACGCACACCGCTTCTTCAAGCCCATTATCTACAATTTGAGGTTCTGTGAATTGTTCCTTTGCATCCATAGGCGCTCTCCTTAACAGATTTTTATTCCGTCATTATTATATAATATTAGCACTTTTTTGTCAAGTATAGCACTATTGCAAAAGCCACAATTTAATAGTTAAATAGTATCAAAGCTATGCGAGGTGGAAAAAGAAGGAAATATCTAAAGGACTCGTGATTGAGTAATTAAAAAGGTGTACCCAAATAGTACACCTTTTATTTATGATTTTTTATAATTTTCAATTTCTTCAAGGCTTGGTACGGACATTTGCGCCCCGCGTCTTGTACAGGCGATTGATGCGGCAAGTGAGCCGAAGGCTATTGCCTCTTCAATAGTCTTGCCCTCTGCGAGCTTGACAGCCAAGCCACCCGATGCTGTATCTCCTGCCGCTGTGGTATCAACTGCCTTTACCTTAATGCAAGGATATATGCTAGCCCCCGCCTTTGTTGCTATCTCATAGCCCTTCGAGCCAAGAGTTGTAATTACTGTTGTAATTCCTTCGTTGAACAAGGCTTGCTTGCCACCTAGGATTTCAAGCTCAGTTTCGTTTGGAGTAATTATATCAACATATTTTAGATATTTTATAATGTCACGGCTTGCCGGTGCAGGATTAAGTAGCACCAAAAGTCCCTTTTCTTTCGCTCTTTTTAAAGCATATCCCACAGCTTCGATCGGGTTTTCAAGCTGTGTAAGAAAGATATCACCCTCGCTTGCTTTTTCAAGAAAAGCATCTATATCGCTTTCGTTTACGCACGCGTTTGCACCGCTATCAATAATTATTCGGTTTTCCCCTTCTGTAACAACGATTACGGCAACACCGGTTGAAACACCATCAACCTTTTTTATAGAATCGGTATTTACACCGACACCTTCCAAGCTTTTCAGGAGTGCTTCACCAAAGGAATCATTACCAACCGCGCCACACATATATATTTCCCCGCCAAGCTTACCACAAGCATACGCTTGATTTGCGCCCTTGCCACCGGGGTTTGTCATAAAACCACTACCCTTTATGGTTTCTCCGCCAATCGGCATATACGGCGCATTAATTACAAGGTCATAGTTTAAGCTACCGACAACAAAAATTCTTTTCATAGCTCCTCCAAAAAAGACATTCTAGATTAATTATATATTATAATTAAAAATTCTTCAAGTAGACTTGACAAATAAGATTAAAAATATTATACTTTATGCGCTTAATAAAATTAAGGAGGGGGAAAATGAAGAACGAAAACACTAAACGCCAAAGTCACGCGTCTTTTAAGGAGCTTTTAATTTCTATAAGACTTCGCAGCTTTTCATTTGCTAAAAAGAACGTAGTTATGCTAATAGCATTTTTTCTTGCGATAGCTACTTCTTTTATCATCCCACCTGACAAAAAATACGTTGATTATTTTGATTTTAAGACACTCTCCTGCCTGTTTTGTGTTTTAGCGGTTGTTTGTGCACTTAAAAATATCAAATTCTTCTACATAATTGCAAGGAAAATAGTTTCTGTTTTTAAAACCACCAAAATCTCAATATTGGCACTTGTTTATATCACCTTTATCGGCTCAATGCTTATCGCAAACGATATGGCTCTTTTAACCTTTTTGCCCCTTGGATACTTCGTTTTAAGCTCGACCGGCAAAGAAAAATATATGGCGTTTACCTTTATTATGCAAAATATTGCAGCAAATCTAGGTGGAATGTTAACGCCCTTTGGAAATCCGCAAAACCTTTATTTATACTCATATTTTGATATAAACACTCTTGAATTTATGGGCATTATGCTCGCGCCCTTTATCTTCTCAATAACCTTGATAACTATTTGCTGTCTTGTTTTCGTTAAAAGCGAGCCTCTTTCAATAGTAGGAGAAGATGTGAAATTGCCCAAGGTTCGCACAATTATTTACCTATTGCTTTTTGCCCTATCTATTGTGATAGTGTTCAAAGGGATTCCTTATTTTGTCGGGCTAATCGTCATTCCAATAGCTCTTTTGTTTTTGGACAGGCGCGCGCTTTTAAAGGTTGACTATCCTTTGCTTTTGACTTTTGTGTTTTTCTTTATTTTTGCCGGTAATATGGCAAGAATTGATAATGTGCGCGAGTTCTTTTCCTTCTTGCTTGAAAAAAACACTCTTGTTTTTTCAACTCTTTCTTGTCAAGTTATCAGTAACGTGCCGTCGGCAATTTTACTATCGCAATTTACAACCGATAATTATGCCGACTTGCTTCTCGGCGTAAATATTGGCGGTGTCGGCACACTTATCTCATCTCTTGCAAGCTTAATTACCTTGCGTGAATTTGTTAGTCACAATCCAAAAGCTACAAAAAAATATATACTTTTGTTCAGCGCATTCAACTTTGGATTTTTAATTGTTTTGCTCGGCTTTTGCCTTGTGCTTACGTTAATAATATAACCTTTTACATAACAGAAGGCATCGCCAAAAGCGATGCCTTCTCTATTTTATTTTTTCTTTGATTGGTTTATCTTTTCAACAACGGTATTAAGAACCAAAATGAAGGTGATTATTATACCTGTTACAATGAAGATGCCAAGCATACCCTTGCATAGTATCATTGCGCTCTCGCCAAGCGCTACAACATCAAAGCCAAACTTCATTTTTCCTGATTGAAGCACTTGCTTGCCACAGCTTGGGCAATATACACTGTCAACTCCGTTTGCACAGTCCTTGCACTCAACCTGAGATACGCCACAGCTTGGACAGAATTTGCTTTTTTTAGGAATAGGCTTGTTACATTCCTCATTTACGCATATATCAAAAACGTGGGTTATTTCTTTGTCACAGATTGCGCCTGATTCTGTTTCCTTGAGCACGCCCTCGCAATTTTCAACAGGGCAATTTATATCCTCTTCTGCTTTTCCACAGGATGAAAAAGCAAGAACTGATATAAGGGATAAGACTACGATTACTATTGCTAAAATTCTCTTTTTCATTGTCGCTTACCCCCTTATAGTAATTTTTGCACGAACGAAAGGAGTAGTCCTCCCGCAATAACCGATGCAACCTGACCCGACACGTTGACACCTATGGAGTGCATAAGAAGGAAGTTTTGGTTGTCCTCCTCAAGTCCGAGCTTGTGAACAACACGCGCAGACATTGGGAATGCAGAAATTCCCGCAGCGCCTATCATTGGATTTATCTTTTTCCTACTAAAGAGGTTCATAAATTTAGCGAGCATAACGCCTGCAAACGTATCGAACGTAAACGCAACAAGACCAAGACCGATAATAACTATTGTTTCCCATCTTAAGAACTCGTTTGCAGTCATTCTTGAAGCTATTGTAATGCCGAGGAAGATTGTAATTAGGTTTGCAAGAACCTTTTGTGCAGTTTCTGAAAGTGAGTTAAGAACACCACATTCACGAATTAAGTTACCAAACATTAAAAATCCGATAAGCGCTACTGCATCATGTGCAACAAGTCCTACAATAACCGTAACAACTATTGGGAAAAGTATCTTTGTGAGCTTTGATACCTTTCTGCCCTTGTAATCCATACGGATTCTTCTTTCCTTTTTCGTTGTGCAAAGCTTGATAATCGGTGGCTGAACAACTGGAACGAGCGCCATATACGAATATGCCGCCACCATAATTGCCGCTGTGTAGCTTGAATTTAGCATATTTGCAACGAAAATAGACGTTGGGCCATCAGCCGCACCGATAATTGCAATAGATGCTGCGTCCTTTAAATCAAAGCCGATAAGGGATGAAACGCACAAGGTGAAGAATATACCGAACTGTGCCGCCGCACCAAACAGCATTAGCTTAGGGTTTGTAAGAAGCGGTTCAAAGTCTATCATCGCTCCTATACCGATAAACAAAATCAACGGGAATAGCTCGTGTGAGTTAATTCCTATCTCAAATAAATGGTCAATAACCTCGGTAGCGCCTGAGTTTGGTAGGTTTACAAGGATTGCTCCAAATCCCATTGGCAAAAGGAGTGTTGGCTCCATCTCTTTCTTAATCGCTAAGAATATTAAAAGTCCACCGATAATCCACATGACAACCATTTTCCATCCACCATCAGAAAAAAGCTCTGCCACGTTTTGCCAAAGCACACTTAAATCAAAATCCACTTTGTGTTCTCCTTATCTTTTTACTAGCTTTATTTTTGCATCTTTTATCGCTTCTATTAAAATATCAGCCTCATATCTTGTGTTCTCATATGATAACGATATTCTAATTGAAGAATCAATAACGTTGTTTTCAAGACCAAAGGCAGAAAGTGCCCTACTTGTCTTTTTTTGCGAGTTTGACGAGCAAGCCGAACCGCTTGAAACGTAAACTCCCTTTGAGGAAAGGTGATGTAATACCGTTTCACTTCTTATACCTAAAACCGCCACGTTTATTATATGAGGCGCTCCGTTTTTAGGTAAATTTAATTTTATTCCATCAATTTCGCCCAACTTTTCAATTATATATTCCTTTAGCTCGGTGATTTTTTGGCAGTTATCCGAAAAAGAATTCATATGCTCACTAACCGCCTCACCAAATGCACAAATTGAATATACGTTTTCCGTGCCTGAACGGAGTCCGCTTTCTTGTCCGCCGCCATAGAAAAGCGGTGAAATCTTCTTCGCTTTTATTATTTCAGGGCTAATATAAAGCGCGCCAACGCCCTTTGGTCCGTTCACCTTATGTGAGCTTACGGAAATCAAATCGGCTCCTAGCGATTTTTTTGTAAATTTAACCTTCATATACGATTGCACGCAATCGGAGTGCAAAACCGCATCGGGCGAGCATTCCTTTACTACCTCAAACGCTTTTTTTACATCATAAAGAGCACCTGTTTCGTTATTAACGTGCATAAAAGAGGCAAGAATTACATCCTTTGCATTCTGCCTTATGAAATCAAGGTCAATTTCACCGTTTCTTGTTGGAACGCGAATAACATTATATCCCACTTTTTCTAAAAAAGCAAGAGGTTCTTCAATGGATGCGTGCTCGCCCTCTGTTGTTAAGATTTTCTCGTTGCCTTTTCTTTTTTTAGAGAAAACAGAGCCTAAAATTGCAATATTATTAGATTCCGTACCGCCTGAGGTAAAAACAATCTCATTTTTCGATGCACGTAAAACACCAAGGCTTTTTGCTATTATATCACGCGCCCTTGAAAGCTCCTTTTCAGAGTCAAGACCGAGAAAATGAAGCGATGAGGGGTTGCCGAAATGATTTTCCGCCATTTCAAGCATTTTCTTTTTAGCTCCCTCACTCATTTTGGTGGTTGCGCTATTGTCAAAATATACTATTTCCATATCAGCCGTGCGTCTTAAAGTTTAAAATTATTTCGTCCATAATTTCGAGGTATTCATCATCGGAAAATTTAGCGTCAGCTATTGTTTCCGTTTCGTTAAAGCCCCCGTCGTCATTAAGAGTTAAATTGTTTTGTGGGAAATTAAACGTAACAACGTAGTAGTAACCATTTGCCACAATTACGTTCACATAATATTTATAATAAATTTTGTTGTGCTTTGCGGTGAAAACATATGCTCTTGCATCATCCTCTCGCACCGTTTCCTCCTCGCTGAACTCGGATATTTCGGTAAACGCACCGTTTAATTGAGCCTTATATTCTTCAATAAAGCTTTCAAACGCCTTGTTTATTCTAGCCTCGGCATCTAAATTCTTGTCAGTTAGAATTTTATCACTAACGCCCCAAACCATAGCGTTTACGGTTTCGGGTCTTATTTTTGCGCTACCCATAACGCCCTCAGGCTTTGCTTGAACAAGCGCAGCGTCGGAGTTGGTTTCAATTTCCACCCAGCTTTCAGGCACGTACAGTGTATATAATTTTGAGTCTTCCTTTGCTCTTTTCATTCCCTTTGGAATCTCGGAATCGCCTCCGCAGGCAACCAAGCCAATAGAAATAACTATCAGGCACAAAGAAAGTGCTATTATTCTTTTCATTTTGCTCTCCTTATAATCTGTTTGCAAGCGCAACGGTAAGCTTTATAGATTCCTTAACGTCACTCATATCAATCATTTCACAGCTTGTGTGAATAAAAGATGTCGGCACTGAAACTGCACTAACCATAGCACCCTTTCCCGCTATTTGTATAGGTGAGGCATCTGTACCGCCAAACGGCAAAACCTCGTTTTGATACTTGATTTTTTCGTCCTCGGCAATTTTCTTCATTGCCTTCACAAGCTGAGGTGCAGAAATTGCGCCCGGGTCACTTATTTTAATTGAGGTACCTCCGCCAAGCTTAACGTCCATTGAAGGCGCACCGTCCTTTTCACAGGTAGCTGTAACGTCAAGAGCAATGCCGATTTCCGGAGAGATACCGAATGCCGCAGGCTTTGCACCGCGTCCGCCAACCTCCTCTTGAACGGAGAAAACAAAATATAAATCGTTTTCGCTTTTTACTTCTTTTATTGCCTCGCAAAGAATTGCACAGCCGATTCTATCATCAAACGGTCTTCCAACGTATCTTTGATTTTGTAGCTTTCTGAATTTTGGTTGGCAAACGAAGAAATCACCAACCTGAACCTTCTTTTCAGCTTGCTTTTTTGTCTTTGCGCCAATGTCTATATAAAGATTTTCGCATTTGGGGATTTCCTTTGATGAGTCAACAACCAAAACGCCATAAACGCCATTTTCGCTAACTACCTCTTGGAAAACAGCGCTCAAGGTTTTAATTCCGCCAACAGGGCTGACCTTAATATTTCCGTTACTTCCAATGCTGGTTACAAAAAATCCTATCTCGTCCATATGGGCGCAAAACATAATCTTTTTGCCGTTTCCTTTTTTTCTTGCGATAAGGTTGCCCATATTATCGGTATAAACCTCGTCAGCATATGGGGTTATTTCATTTTTTATTACTTCTCTTATTTTTTCCTCTCTGCCTGAAACCGAGGGGGTAAACATAAGCTTTTTAATTAGGTCTATCATTTTTTAATACCTCTTTTACCGTTTCATAAGTAGCTACGAAGTCATCCGCGTGAATAACGTCGCTTTGTGAATGTATATATCTCGATGCACAGGACAAGGTTGAAACCCTTGCGCCCTCTGCATTCTTTTGAATATGCATTGAATCGTTGCCACCCGAAATATATCTGTTTATTTGGTTTTTAATTTCGTTTTTATCTGCTATTCTCTTTATGTGCTTAACAAAGGTGTGGTCGTAAATTGCGCCTCTATCGGCAAAGGAGATAATTACTCCGTCACCAAGACAAGAAACCTGACTGTCCTCGTCAACACCGTGAATATCAGCCACCGCCTTTGATTCGATAACTATCGCATATTCGGGTCGTATTCTCATGCTAGCGCCATATGCGCCTGAATATCCAATTTCCTCGCGAGTTGTAAATGCGAAATAAACGTCGTATTTAGGCTCGATTTTACCCTCGTAAATATCCTTAATCAGCTGGCACATAATAGCACAACCAAGACGGTCATCAAGTGCTTTACACTTTATAAAGCCCTCGCCATACTCAACGTAATCGGAGTCGAAGGTGAAATAATCGCCTACAAAGGTCAATTTTTCAGCCTCGGTCTTTGAATTAGCACCAATATCTATTGAAAGATTCTTTATTTTCGGGGCTTGTCCGCGTTCACTTGCTGACAAAAGGTGTATAGGCTTCATAACAATATTGCCCTTGATTCCGCTTTCGGAAACAACACGCTTAGCGCCTAAGCATATTGGGTCAATACCGCCAACCGTGCCAAATTTTAAAAGTCCGTCCTCGGTTATGCCCTTCACCATAAAGCCAACCTCGTCCATATGCGCGCTTATCATAAGTCTAGGACCATTTCCGCCCATATGAATTATATAGTTGCCAAGCGCATCTATATAATTTTCCTTGCCGTCTATATAATCCTTTATTTCTTCTTTAATTGCTTCTCTTACCTTATCCTCGCATCCGCTTGGCCCAAATTCAAGAGAAAGCTTTTTTAATAAATTTTTCATTTTCGCCCTCTCTTAATCTAAAATTTTACTGTTATACGATATTTTAATCAAAACGTCTGACAAGGATTTTATATCGTTTAGATTTACTGTTTCACTTGGTGTGTGCATAGATTTCAGCGGTACGCTTATTAAAACGGTTGGCACACCGTTTCCGCTTATTGAAACGTAATCTGCATTGGTTGAGGTGCGTCCGGGCTCACAGGAGCATTGGTAATCAACGCCCTCACAGGTTAGATATTTCATAATATTTTTTGTAATTCTTCTATCTGTTACTGCTGAAATATCGAAGGATGCGCCCTTGCCTGCTTCTATACAATCAAAGGAGTCATCCTCGCCCGTTCTTGCAAAATTAACGTCTGTTATAATAGCTAAATCGGGTTGAATATCATAAGTTATTCTCGCAACCGCGCTTTTGCCCGTTTCCTCTTGCGCTGATGCTGTTATATAAAGGTCGAATTCCATTTTATCCTTGTCCATTTGACAAGCGGAATTTATTAAAGCAGTAAGACAAGCCTTATCATCAAGATATGAGCTTGTTACATAATCACCATTTATATAGTCAACTCGGTTTCTATAAACAATAGGGTCGCCTATTGAAACAAGCTCCTCTAATTTTTCCTTTGAGTAGCCTGTATCAACGTATAAATCGTCTAATTTAGGAGCTTTTGAGTCACCGGTTTTCAAGTGTGGCGGAGTAGACGTAATAATGCCGTATACCTTCTCCTTGCCGAGCACAGTAACCTCGGTAGACGGAAGCACACTTGTGTCAAGTCCACCAAGTGAGGTAACGCTTAAAAATCCGCCCTTGTGCAAGCCTGTCACCATAAGACCAACTGTATCATAGTGCGCGTCTATAAGGAGCTTTTTTGCGCCCTTCTTATTAGACTTTTTAATTAAAAGGAAATTGCCAACTTTATCGGTTTTAATTTCGTCAAATAGTCCCTCTGCTAAATCCTTTATGGTGCTTTCGCCATAAAACTCAAATCCTGTTGGGGAGTCGCTATTCATCAAGGCTTCTAAAATTTCTTTTATTTTTTCCATTTTCCAAATCCCTTATTGCTTCCTTAAATTTTTCTGCTCTTTCCTTATAGCTTTTGAACATATCAAAGCTTGCAGAGGCGGGGGAAAGAATGACAAAATCACCGTTTTCTGCCTCCTTATATGCAACTCTCGTTGCTTCAAAAATATCATTAACTATTATTGTTTTTTGTGGGCTGTTTTTTATAGCCTCATATATTTTTTCTCTGTTTTCGCCATACAAAACAACCATTTTAGCATCAGTCAGAGCGTCTTTTAAAATATCATATGAAAGATTTTTGTCATATCCGCCCATTATAACAACGCTTTTTTTATTCTCAAATGCAGTCAGTGTGCTTTTTGAACGTGATGGGGTTGAGTCAATTGACGAATCTATAAAGGTTACTCCGTTTATTTTACAAACAGCCTCCGCCCTGTGACTAACGCCCTCAAACTCCTTCACCGCTTCTATAATAGAATCAAGTGAAACGTAGTCAACAGCACAAGAAAGTGCGCCCAGCACGTTTAAAATATTGTATTGCCCTTTGATTTTTATATAATCAATCGGGAAAAGTCTTTGATTTTTATAATACACGTATCCGTCCTTTAAATAAGTGCAGGATACACCGCTTTTTGCAAGCGCACTTAAATCATTTAATGAAAAATACGTTGTATTATGGTGAGAGAAAAACTCTTTGTAGGGGGAGTCGTAATTAACCACCGCTTTTTTGGATTTTTTCAAAATGTTTCGTTTGGCAAACACGTAATCAGCCATTGAGGTATGCCAATCAAGATGGTTTTCTGTAATTCCTGTTATTATACAAGCATCGAGTGTCGGGGTATAATCATATAGCTGAAACGACGAAAGCTCACAAACAACAAAATCGTCATTGCCGATTTTATCCATTTTGGAAACTAGTGGTGCTCCTATATTGCCAACTAAATAAGAGGTATGCTCTTTTTTAAGCATTTCATTAATAAGAGATACCGTGGTGGTTTTACCGTCCGAGCCTGTAACTCCTATTTTTACGCCTTTTATGTTTTCCAAGCCAAATGAAATTTCCGAAAAAATCTGTTTGCCTTGTGGAATTAGCTTTGGGTGAAGCGAGGGTGTGCGAAAAACAACATCCTCACAAGCATTAAGATAATCTTCTCCGAAAAAGCCGACTATACCATTTGGTAAATCTACCCTTTCTCTGTCCCTTACCGAGAATTTTATCCCATTTTTAATAAAATAGTCGCCAAGTGCTTTGTTTGAAAGCCCATATCCAATCAAGGTGATGCTTTTATTATTGAGATAGCCTAGCGAAGCGTTCATATTCTCTCCTATTAATTATACATTACCGATAAAGCTTTTTCAATAGGTTATTTATATATTTAAAATATAATTAATAATATCCTTGAAGCTGTGTCCGTCGTACATAAGAAGCTTAGGAAACATGCTAATCCCTGTAAATCCCGGGAAGGTATTCACCTCGTTGAAAACGACCTCTCCGTTGTCATTTACAAAGAAATCCATACGGCAAAGGTCTTTGATTTCAAGCGCGTGCCAAAGCTTTTTTGCATATTTTCTTACCAATCTTTCACTTTCAGCTGTCAGCTTGGCAGGAATAACATATTCAACCTCACTCGAATTATATTTAGTGTCGTAATCATAAAAATCGCTTTTATATTTTATTTGTCCGACTGTTGAGCCTATCAATTCTCCGTCCTTTGATATTAGGGCTATTTCTGTTTCGCGTCCATCTATTTTTTCTTCAATTAGCACCTTATCGCAAAGAGAAAGGGCATATAAAAGTGCGCCCTCTAATTCCTTTTTGGAATTGACCTGACTAACCCCGACACTTGAGCCTGTACGCGACGGTTTTACGAACACAGGGTAACCTATTTTTTCAATTTTTTTATAAATTTTGGACATATTTTCAAGCTCGCTCTTGTAAACAGTCGTCCATTTGGCAACCGGCACACCCTCTCGCTTGGCAATCAGCTTTGTTACGTCCTTATCCATTGAAATAGCACTTGCGAAAAAGCCACAGCCGGAATAGTTTATTTTTATGGTGTCAAAAATTGAAGCATACCGCCCGTCCTCACCATATTCACCGTGTAAAACAGGCAAAATTTTATCAATTTTCAAGGGCTTTCCCTCTGCTATAAGCAAGCCTTTGTTTACATCTATAAAAAGCTCCTTTTTCTCTTTGCTTTTATGCCAAGTGTCATTTAAAATACGCGAGCTTTCTCCCTCGTATAAATACCATTTTCCGTCTTTTGTAATTCCGATTTTTATAACGTTGTATTTTTCCTTGTCAATTTCTAAAAGCACCGAATAAGCAGAAGAAAGCGAAACCTCATATTCCTTACTTTCTCCACCAAATAAAACCGCAACATTAAGCCTTTCCATAAGCACCTCTCTTTTCCATATCAAGATATGCAAGGAAAAAGCTTTTGTCAATGCCCGACAGTGAGGACTGCCCGATGAAAATCAAACCAATTTGATGTGAAACGGAAAAAGCAACCAAGGTGCTAATCCTTAGTTGCTTTTATTTTTTATTATAGAGGCGGGAGAAACGCCGAATCGTTTTTTATAAAGCCTATAAAACGAGGAATAGTCATGAAATCCACATTCCTGTGATAATTTTTGTATGTTTTTCTCCTTTCCTGCGCGCTTATTGAATAAAATCAATCTTTTTGTCAAGACGTAATCGTATACCGACGTGCCAACAGCCGATTTAAACTCTCTTGAAACCTGTGTTTTGCTTATATGCAAGCTATTCGCTATTTTTTCAATTGTTATATCGTTTTTCAAATTATCATTTATATAAGATATTATTTCCTCGCTGACCGTGCGCTTTCTTGTGATAAACTCCTCCTTATTATCAAACGCACGCTTTATCTCTAAAAGAAGCGAGGATAAAAGTGAAATTATGGCATCGTTTTCCCTTGACATCTCAATATCACTAAAGGCTCTTTCAAAATAAACAGCGGGTGGTAAATACTTGAATTCCTCGCTCAAATATAGGTTTTTCTCCCCTATATTTCTGTCCTTAAAAGGAGCTAAAAGCTCACGCGATAACCCTATTTTAGACACTAGTGAGGGTAAAAAGTTCAAAACGTATCTTTCATATTCTGTGCTTTTTTCAACAACCAGCTTATGAGTTTCACTTGAACGCATTAGCATAAGTGCCCCCTCCGAAAGCTTATATTTATGTCCCTCAACTATATAACTAACGCTACCCTTAACCACGCATAAAAGCTCATAGCTCTCGTGAATATGAAGCTCGAAATCATCGTCCCTTGGCGCTTTAGTAATGGTATGAGAAATTGAAAATTCATCACCTTGTATGTAATCCATAATATCACCTCGAGTTTAATAGTATCACATTATGACAAGAAATACAATATATTTTGATAAAATTTGCAATTGCATTGTAAAAACATTTATATTATAATGATTATATAAACTGTATTATTTAAAGGAGAAATTATGAAGCTAACATTTCGTTGGTATGGGGAAAACGACCCTGTATCTCTTGAAAAAATACGCCAAATCCCTAAAATGAGTGGTATTGTATCCGCTGTCTACGACGTGCCACCGGGACAGGTTTGGAGTGAGGAAAGCATTTTAAAAATAAAAAATCAAGCTTTAGAAAACGGACTTGAATTCGAGGTTGTTGAGAGTGTTCCTGTTGCCGAGGAAATTAAATATGGTGGAGAAAACGCACCACAGCTTATTGAAAACTACTGTGAAAATTTAAGACGCTTGGCTAAGCACGGTGTAAAATGCGTTTGCTATAACTTTATGCCTGTTTTTGACTGGTTAAGAAGCGAGCTTGAGCATCAAAACGAGGATGGCTCAAACTCCCTTGCATATAACGAGGAAACTGTACTTTCAATGAACCCCTTGACAAGTGAGCTTTCTCTCCCGGGTTGGGACGAAAGCTATACAAAGAGCGAGCTTGCGGGACTAATTGAAAAATACAAAAAAATCGGTAAAGAGGGACTTTTTGAAAATCTTTCGGTATTTTTAAATAAGGTAATTCCTGTAGCGCACGAGGTTGGCATCAATATGGCAATACACCCGGACGATCCACCGTGGGGAATTTTCGGTCTTCCGAGAATTATAACAGATGAAGCAAGCATAGACAGGTTTTTAAATATCGTTCCTATGAAGGAAAACGGTCTTACCTTCTGCACAGGCTCACTAGGGGCAAGTAAGGATAACGACCTTGTTAAAATGGCGGAAAAATACGCTGACCGCATACATTTTCTACACCTACGCAATATTAAAATCACTGATAATCGTGAATTTCACGAGGTTGGACACCCTACCGACTGTGGCTCTATTGATATGTTTGGTATCACTCGCGCCCTTGTTCTCGGTGGATTTGACGGATACGTTCGCCCTGACCACGGCAGAATGATTTGGGGTGAAAAGGGACGCTACGGCTATGGTCTTTATGACCGCGCCCTAGGTGCTACATATATTGCAGGACTTTTTGAAGCGTGCGAAAAGCTTCTAAAATAAGGTGCTAATATGAATAATGAATTAAAAAGAAGACAAATTCCCGATTTCTTTGGAAATAGCCTTTCATCGGTAGAAAGCTGGGAAAAATACAAGTCCACACTTCTCTCTCTTATTTTGGACGAAGAGTATGGAAAAGCAGAAGGGTTACCCACTCCAACTATAAAAATTGAGGAGCAAGGAATAAATTTTGCAGGTAAAGCAAAATGGGAAAGCATTTACTTTACCTTTGAAAATGAAAAAGGAAGCCATACTGTAAAAACGGATTTGATTTTGCCGATAAGCGACAAAGCGGTTCCTGTATTTTTGGAAATCGGCTTTAATCGAGAAATACCAAACAAGTATTTTCCGACGGAAGAAATAATTGATAACGGCTTCGGTGTTTTCTATTTTTGCTATGAGGATGCAACAAGTGACGATGGCGATTTTAATAATGGTCTATGCGCCTTACTTCCAAACGGCGGTATAGAATATGGCAAAATTGCACTTTGGTCATATATGGCATCTATCTGTATGGACTATCTTGAAACAAGAGATGAGGTAGACAGTAAAAGCGTTGCAATTATAGGTCACTCGCGTCTTGGCAAAACCGCACTTTTGACCTCTGCTCTTGACAGTCGCTTTGTCCTAACCTGTGTAAACAATAGCGGATGCTGTGGTGCGTCGCTTTCGCGCGGAAAAATTGACAAAAACGAAAATATTACATCTATAACAGACGTATTTCCATTCTGGTTTAAAAAGAGCTTTATGCAGTATAGGGATAATGAAAGCATTCTCCCATTTGACCAGCATATGCTTCTTTCATTAGTTGCACCGCGAAACGTAATAATTGGTGGTGCGTACGAGGACTTTTGGGCGGACAACGAGGGGCAATTTCTTTCAGCTTATCTTGCTTCCCCTGTTTGGGCGCTATATGGCAAAAATGGTCTTGTTGGAGCAAACAGCTTGCCAAAGATGGGCGATATGCTTTTAGATGGCAGCGTTGGATTTTATTTAAGAAGCGGAAAGCATTTCTTGTCCAGATACGACTGGAACGTTTATATGAAAAAATTCAAGGAGATTTTAAAATGAGTCTTAATGGAAAGCTAGCGGTAGTAACGGGTGCCGGCGGAGTTTTGTGCTCCGAGTTTGCAAGATATCTTGCAAAAAATGATATAACCGTTATTTTACTTGATATAAATTTAGATAGCGCGGAAGCGGTAGCAAGTCAAATCAGAAACGATGGTGGCAAGGCTTATGCCTACGCCTGCAACGTGCTTGAAAAGGAGTCAATTGAGGCGGTGCGCGCTGACGTTTTAACAAAATACGGCAAGTGCGATATTTTAATTAATGGTGCAGGCGGTAATAATCCACGCGCAACTCTTTTGCACGAATATTATGAAGATGGGGACGAAGCGCGAAACGACATCAAAACGTTTTTCAATCTTGACAAAAACGACTTCGGCTTTGTTTTCGATTTAAACCTTATAGGTACGCTTTTGCCAACACAGGTATTTTCCCAGGATATGATTAATCGCAACGGAGTTATAATTAATATTTCTTCTATGAATGCGTTTAAGCCCCTTACAAAGATACCGGCTTACAGCGCTGCAAAAAGCGGTGTTTCCAACCTAACGCAGTGGCTTGCCGTTCACTTTGCAACTGCAAAAATCAGAGTAAACGCAATAGCTCCGGGATTTTTTGTAACAAAGCAAAACGAGAAGCTACTATTCAACGAAAATGGTGAGCCAACGCCTCGTACAGAAAAGATTTTGCGTGCAACTCCTATGGGACGCTTTGGCGAGGCTAGCGAGCTTCTTGGCACACTTGATTTTCTTATTGACAACGAAAAATCAAGCTTTGTAACAGGTGTTATAATTCCTGTCGACGGCGGTTTTTCTGCATATTCGGGGGTATAAAATGATTCTTTCTGCATTTGCTGACGAGGCAAGCAACGACCTTGGCGGTCAAATTGAAGCGCTTGCCAGAAATAATATAAAGCTTCTTGAAATTCGCGGTGTTGACGGCGAAAACATCAAGGATATTTCACACAAAAAAATATTAGAAATCAAAAATAAGCTTGACGAAAACGGAATGAGGGTTTGGTCTCTTGGCTCACCTATGGGCAAAAACGATCCCGAAAATGATTTTTCAAAGCAGTTATATGATTTTGAGCACCTAATGGAAAGTGCAAAAATTTTAGGTTGTCAAAGAATTCGTCTTTTCAGCTTCTTCACTCGCAACGAGGCTTTGGCTCTTGACAGACTTGAAAAATTTTTAAAGGCAGCTCCCTCCGATATGGTTCTCTGCCATGAAAATGAAAAGGGAATTTTTGGTGATACTTGGGAGAATTGCAAAAAAATTCACACTGCTCTTCCCGAAATCAAGGCTGTTTTTGACCCTGCAAACTTCGTTCAATGCGAGGTTGACACAAAGGAGGCTTGGGCGAATTTAAATATGCACGTTGATTATATGCATATTAAAGACGCATTAAAGGATAAGCGCGTTGTTCCATGCGGTATGGGATACGGCAACCTCGAATATCTAATTAGCGAATATGCAAAAAAGGGTGGCGAGGTTTTAACGCTTGAGCCACATCTTATGGAGTTTTATGGTCTTTCCGCCCTTGAAAACGGTGAAAGTGTAAGCCAAATACCTGTTTATAGCGACACAAACGTTGCTTTCGATGCAGGCGTTACAGCGCTTAAAGCAACTCTTGATAAATTAAATTTGAAATATTGAGGAATAGGAAATGGAAATAGGAGCACAATTTTACACCTTAAGAGATAAATGTACTTGCCTGAATGATTTTAGCGAAGCACTTGCGCGCATTGCCGACATCGGCTTTAAAGAAGTGCAAATTTCGGGTGTTTGCCAATATGAGCCTGAATGGTTAAGAGATGAACTAAAGAAAAACGGACTAAAATGCGTTTTAACACACTGGGGCGCAGAGGACGTACGTGATAATACACTTGAGGTTATTAAAAAACACAAGATTTTCGGTTGCGATAACATCGGTATCGGTGTTATGCCCGGTTGGGTTAGCTGGGAAAACTACCTTGCCTTTGCCCGTGACTTTAAGGAGCCTGCTAAGTTAATCAAGGAAAACGGTTCAAAATTCTTTTATCACAACCACGCATTTGAATTTAGCCGCACTCCCGAGGGTGACTCTTACTTTGACAAAATTTTAAATGCATTTTCACCAGATGAATTGCAAATTACGCTTGATACCTATTGGGCGGCACTCGCAGGAATGGACTTCTGTGATTTAATTCCAAAGTTAAATGGCCGTCTTGAATGCGTACATCTAAAGGATTTGGCGGTTGTAAATAACGCCCCTTCAATGGCTGTTGTAGGTGAAGGTAATATCAATTTTGAAAAACTAATGCCGCTTTTTGAAAATGCAGGCACAAAGCACCTCTTAATTGAACAGGACGACACACACGGCGAATGTCCGTTTGACTGCTTAAAAAGAAGCTATAAAAACTTGAAAGCGATGGGATTATAATATGAAAAAGATTAAACTTGGTATTTTAGGCTTTGGTAACATCGGTAAGGTACATACCGACAATATTATCGGTGGCAAATGCCCAAGCGTTGAGCTTGCCGCTATTTGCGACCACAAGGAAGCAAGACTTGAAGAAGCAAAGGAAAAAGCGCCAAGCGCTAAACTATTTACTTCATACGAGGAAATGCTAAAAAGCGGTGAAATTGACTCTGTTCTTATCGCTGTTCCGCACTATGATCACCCTAGATTTGCTATCATGGCAATGCAAAGCGGAATTCACACTCTCGTTGAAAAGCCTGCCGGCGTATACACAAAGCAGGTTAAGGAAATGAACGAGGTTGCAAAGAACTGCGACGTTGTTTTTGGTCTTATGATGAACCAAAGAACAAACTGCATTTATCGTAAAATGAGAGAGATTGTAAAAAGTGGTGAGCTTGGAGAAATTAGACGTACAAACCTAATTATTACCGACTGGTACCGTCCACAAATTTACTATAATTCAGGGGATTGGCGCGCTACCTGGTCCGGTGAGGGCGGTGGTGTTTTACTTAACCAATGTCCGCACAACCTTGACCTTTGGCAATGGATTTGCGGTATGCCAACAAAGATTGAAGCAAAGCTACACTTCGGAAAATGGCACGACATTGAGGTTGAGGACGACGTTAGTGCTTACTGTGAATATGCAAACGGCGCGACAGGAGTATTTGTAACCACAACAGGTGATACCCCAGGCACAAACAGATTTGAAATTACTTTTGAAAAAGGTAAGCTAATAGCTGAAAACAATAAGCTCACAATGTGGAAAAACGTAATGAGCGAGCCGGAATTTTCACGTACAAACGACAATCCGTTTGCACGCCCTGACTTTGAGGTTATCGACGTTGAGACAGACGGAGAAAACCCACAGCATTCAGGTGTATTAAACGCATTTGCTGATGCTATCTTAAATGGTGGCGAGCTTGTTGCCCGCGGCGAAGAGGGTATAAATGGTTTAACCATTTCAAACGCAATGCACCTCTCTGCTTGGCTTGGCAAGGAAGTTGATTTAACTAACTTCGACGATGAGCTTTTCTATGAGGAATTAAAGAAAAGAATCGCAACCTCAAAGAGAAAATCAACAGTTGTTGACGTTGGCACTGTTGATATGAATTCTTCGTTTGTTAAGGACCACTATCATACTAAATAATTATTAAACCACCCATTTTTTAATGGGTGTTTTTTTTGTAGGGGAGGCAATTTGCCTCCCGTTTTTATTAGTGCATATTTTGCGGGAGGATAATATCCTCCCCTACATTTTTCTTTTTGCTTTAATGGTATTTTATTAAATCGTCAAGACAAATGCCGTAATACTCCACAAGACGCCTTGCTTGCTCTACGAAAAATACACCCTCGCCCTTCTCTATTTTTGCATATTTGTAAACAGAAATTCCCATAACATTCGCAATTTCTTTTTTGGTTTTACCTTTTTTATTCCTTAATTCCCTTAATTTTTCTCCTAAAACCCTTTGACTTTCAAGCATTTACTTGTTCTCTCCTTTCGCTTTATACCTTTTAAGGCATATTTAAATATCATTATATACCTTTTAAGTTATAATGTCAATAGATTATAGAATAATAAGAGGTTTATATGAAATATAAAAATAGATTAAAGGATGTTCGAGAAGATAGAGATTTAAAGCAATCCGATATTGCAATTCTTCTTGATACTACACAAGAGCAAATTAGTAAGTACGAAACTGGCAAACAGCTTATGGGTATTGACAAATATATAAAATTGGCACAATACTATAATATAAGCATTGATTATTTAGTTGGTATATCCGATACACCAAAAAAATTATATTAATACGTACACAGGGTGAGCAATTTGCTCACCCTGTGTCTATTTTAGAATCCTATTTCCTTAAATATGAACGCCAAATTGTTTGCCATGAGCTCACATCCATATGCGTTTGGATGTATTTTGTCGTGGAAGCATTCGTGCACGTGTGGGACTAAATCAAAGCCGTCGATTACTGTTACGTTATCGTATTTCAAGGCTTCATTCGTGGCAGTTTCTCTGCACCACAAAAATCTATCCCAATTTACGTCATTGTCGCGCCAAAGAGGGGAAATATAGATTATTTCCTTGTCGCCCCAAAGTATGTTTAACTTTTTGAAGAAGTGTTCTACCTCTTTTTCATATTCATAGGTTGGAGTATCATAATAGTTTGTACCTAGTGAAACTATTATTTTATCCGGTTCATATTCACCCTTATAAAGTACGCAATCCTTAAACGGTAAGCCGCCTATTCCCTGCGATACTATATTGTATCCTGTTTTTCTTTGGAGCACGTTTGCATAGGTAGCTCCTGACATAAAGGTGCCATAGCCTTGGGTAATTGAATCGCCAATGATAAGAACCTTTTGCCCCTTGTCCTTAACTGATTTATATCCGCCGTTGATATTGAAGTTTTTAATTCCTATATGACAATCGGTTGGGAGATAAACTTGAACAAGCTTCCAGCCCTCGCGCATTGTATATACGGCTCTATCAAAGTTGAACTTCTTTACCTTATGTACACACTTTAATACACCGTCAACGTAGAGGTCAAAGGTGTTATCGGATGACGAAAAATCGGTTGCGTTATAGTCAAAGCGCAATTCAGTTGCATCAGTTAAAAGCTCTATTCTTGTGCCTGAGGAAAATTGGCTTCTCCAAACCCAACCTGGGTCAGCAGCTCTAAACTGTTCAATTTGTGCTTCCTCATAGTTAAGTGGGCAAATATACGCGCCCTCATCTCTAATTGTAAGAGCACCTTTTATAAATTTCTTTAAGGTTTTTCTTGATGCTTTCATTTTTCACCTCAAAATATTTTTAGAACTTGGTCTTGCGTCTTTCTCTCCGGCATTTCGGGGTCAATATCCTTTTTGCCAAGAGCAATAACAACCACTAAGTCCTCATCGCTTGGCACATTAAGATATGCTCGCAATCCTGCCTCGTCGTAAAGACCCATAATAAGCGAGGAATATCCGATGGAATGTGCGTATAGGAGCATATTTTCTACTGCCAATCCGTTATCAAAGCACTCGAACCCATTTCCAAGATGGCTAAAATACTTGCCTTCTCTGTCACAACCGCTACGTCCCTTTTTAACTGTGGTTATAATAAAAGCGCCAACGCCCTCTGTTCTTTCCTTATTAAAGTCAGGCAAAAGCGCGCGCACGTTTTCTCTTGCTTCATCTGACAAAGCAACATAATATCTTGGCGTTTGTGAATTTTTCCACGATGGCGCATATTGACCCGCCTTTACTATATCTTTAATTGTTTCCTCTGATATTAGTGCATAAGCATATTTTCTTGTGCTTCTGCGCGTTTCTATACATTCTTTAATTTCCATAAGTTACCTCTGATTTTTAGTATATATTAATTTTAACATTATTTTATAAATATTTCAACCAATTATTTAAATTTAGAGGAACAAGAGTAGGCGTAGAAAGTGCGAGAAAAGGAACGTCGGCGTACTGGTGTACGACAGAGCCTTTTATCGCGATTAGAAAAGCACATAAAAAGAAAACAGGCAAAAGCCTGTTTTCTACATAATTATTATATGAAAACCACGGATAAAATCCCTCCGCCACGATATATCGTGGCACCTCCCTTTTCAAAGGAGGCATTTGTGCTTTTCGTTCTATGCCTGCTATTGCGTCCTCTAGTTATGCTCTTAATGTAATTCCAAGCTCTTTCTCTAGTGTTTTTAGTATCTTCTTAACTGCGCTATCTGCTTCCTCGTCATTTAAGGTTCTGTCGGATGCGCGGAGGGAAACGGAGAATGATACGCTCTTTTTGCCCTCACCTACCTGTGCGCCTCTATATACGTCAAAAAGTCTTACAGATTCAAGGAGCTTAACGCCTGATTTTTTGATTGTACTTTCGATTGTACCAACCTCAAGCGCTTCCTCGCAAACAAATGAGAAGTCACGTGTTAGTGCTGGGAATTTGGGTAGTGGCTTATATTTTGCTTCTTCCTCGCGAGAGTCAAACATAGCCTCAAAATCAAGGCAACCTACATAAACTCTCTTTGTAAATGAATAATTTTGGGCAACCAGTGGATGAATTTCGCCAAAAATTCCGAGGTATGTGCCATCGTTTGCATAAACCTTTGCACATCTGCCAGGATGGAACGTTGGGTCGGAAGCTTCTGCAACGAATGAAACGTCCTTTATACCGCAAGCGCCAAATAGCCCCTCAATTACTCCCTTTAAATCATAGAAATCAACGCTTCCATACATACCAAGGGCAATTTCCTTTGGCTCCTTTGGAAGATTTTTAATATCCTCGTCGGGAATATAAATTGTAGCTACCTCGTAAAGCATAGCCTCTTCATTCTTTAGGTTGCTATTCTTATTAAGAACCTCTAAAATTGATGGGATAGAGGTTGTACGCATTACACTTGTATCTTCACCCAGTGGGTTGGAAATAACAACTGATTTTCTTCTCTTATCGTTTGATGGGAGATTAATTTTGTCGTAGTATTTTGGAGAAATGAATGAGAATGTGTTAATTTCATACATACCCATAGCGCAAAGTGCATCTTTAACCTTAACGTCGAACGCTTGACGTGGAGTTCTCTCACCTTGTGTAAGTGATGCTACTACGTTAGTTGTTTCAATTTCATTATAACCGTAAATTCTTGCTATTTCCTCGGCCACGTCTTGCATACCTTCAACGTCGTCGCGATAAGATGGAACGTAAACTGTATCATTTTCAACCTTAAAGGTAAGTGAGGTTAAAATTCTCACCATTTCCTCTTTTGAGATGTTAGTGCCTAAAAACGCATTGATTCTATCAGCGTTTAGAGGAATCTCTCTTACCTTCTTTGGATTTGGATAAACGTCAATAATTCCATCAACAACGTCACCCGCACCGAGAAGCTCTACAAGCTCGCAAGCTCTTTCAATTGCAGGAATTACTGTTTCCTCGTCAAGGCACTTTTCAAATCTTGCACTTGATTCCGTTCTCATACCGAGTGCGCGAGAGGTAACACGTACGCTTGGTCCGTCAAAGTTAGCACTTTCAAAAACAACTGTCTTTGTATCATTTGTGATTTCGCTGTTAGCGCCACCCATAACGCCGGCAAGAGCTACTGCCTTTTGCTCGTCGGAAATAACGAGCATACCGCTCTTTAAGGTATGGTCAATATCGTCAAGGGATTTAAACGTTTCGTTTTCGCTTGCTTCTCTTACGATAATATGTGATCCATCAAGGCACTTGTAGTCAAATGCGTGCATAGGTTGACCATATTCAAGCATTACGTAGTTGGTAATATCAACTATATTGTTGATTGGACGTACGCCTGAGGCGCGAAGTCTCATTCTTAGCCACATAGGTGATGGCTCAATTTTAATATTCTTTACTACTCTTGCAGCGTAGCGCTTACAAAGTGTTGACTTTATATCAACCTTAACGTAGTTTTCAACCTTGTCGCCATCGTTTGCGCCCTTAACAACCGGTGCTTTAACTGTCAATTCCTTATCAAATGAAGCGGCGCTTTCACGAGCAAGACCTATAACAGAAAGACAATCAGGGCGGTTTGGTGTAATTTCAAATTCTACAACATCATCAGAAAGCATAAGCGCTTCCTTAATATCCATACCAAGTGTGAAGTTAACTGCCTCATCAAGCTCGTTTAGGATAAAAATACCATTTTCAATAGCTGTTGGCATATCGTGGGTAGTTAATCCAAGCTCGGCTATTGAGCAAAGCATACCATTTGATTCAACTCCACGGAGCTTGCCTGCCTTAATTACAATATCACCAGGGAGTTTTGCAGGTGCTTTTGCAACGGGAACTACCGCGCCCTCAAATACGTTCTGCGCACCTGTAACGATTTGAATTTCATTTTCCTCTCCAACATCGAGCATACAAATTTGTAGGTGATCGGAGTTTTCATGCTTTGATATTTTTGTGATTTTACCAACAACAACATTGTCAATGTCGGAAGCGAGCACCTCAAAGCCCTCTACCTTAGAGCCTGTGTCGGTCATTCTATCGCAATAATTTTTATTATTTACTTCTGTTACGTCAACGTAATCAGTAAGCCATTTTCTTGATAAATTCATACTATTATAACCTCCTTCTGCCCAAAGTTAAAATTGCTTCAAGAACTTAATGTTGTTCTCGTAGAGTAAACGCATATCGTCAATGCCGTATTGACACATTGTAATTCTTTCAATACCCATACCGAATGCAAAGCCACTGTAAATCTCCGGGTCAATACCACAGGTGCGAAGTACGTTTGGATGCACCATACCAGCACCGAGAATTTCAATCCAGCCCTCGCCCTTGCATAGACGACAGCCCTTGCCACCACAAACGAAGCAAGAAACGTCAACCTCTGCACTTGGCTCTGTGAATGGGAAGTGGTGAGGACGGAAACGGATTTTTGTCTTTTCACCAAACATTGTTTTTGCAAAGGTTTCAAGCATACCGCGAAGGTTACCCATAGTGATACCCTTGTCAACAACGAGTCCCTCTAATTGATGGAAAAGTGGAGAGTGTGAGCCGTCAACCTCGTCAGAACGGTAAACTCTACCTGGAGAAATAATTCTGATTGGTGGTTGGGTTTTCTCCATTACTCTTGCTTGTACCGGTGAGGTTTGTGAACGTAGCAAGATGTTATCTGTAATATAGAAGGTATCCTGTGTATCTCTTGCAGGGTGATTTTCAGGAATATTGAGCGCTTGGAAGTTGTAGTAATCATACTCTACCTCGGGTCCTTCAGCTATACTAAAGCCCATACCGATAAAGATGTCCTCCATCTTTCTTTGAACCTGTGTTAGTGGGTGCAATTTGCCGATTTTTTGCTCCTTGCCGTAAGCAGTTACATCAATCTTTTCGCTAACTAGTGCTTTTTCAAGCTCCTTTGCTTTATTAGCCTCTGCCATTTCAGCAATTTTTGCTTCAATCTCTGCTCTTACCTCGTTTGCGAGCTGACCCATAATAGGTCTTTCCTCCGGAGATAATTGTCCCATCATACGAAGAACTGAGGTTAATTCTCCCTTTTTGCCGAGATATTTAATTCTAATTTCCTCGACGTTGCAATTTTCGTCTTCAAGAAGCTTAAAGGCTTCTTCTCTGATTTGATTTAATTTTGCTTTCATTATTTTACTCCTCTCGGATTTTTCTACATTATATATAATTAAGGCGGTGCATAAAAAAAGCCCCTCGCTTTTTTAAGCAAGGGACGAACAAAAATGTCCGCGGTACCACCCAAATTCCGTAAAAACGGCACTTTAGAAGCAATCACTTCCTTAGTCTATAACGGGACTGCCCGTATTTTCCTACTAATTTTTCAGAAAATCTGCTCCGAAGGGAAATGCACTTATCCTCCATTAGACACCTTTCAGCCTTGTGTGCCCTCTCTGTGAATGGTAACTGAACAAACGCTAGCTTCATCATAGCATTTAAAGTCGAAAACCGACTTACATTCGGTATTGTAACATAAAAAATCAATAAAATCAAGATTATTTTTCCGTTTTTTCAATTATTTTTTTGTATGTCTTCATACAGTTTTCACATTGATGGTATAAAATAATATCGTAATCAACCGATAGTGGTGTGATTCTAAAAAATATTTCGAAGTATAGAGGCAATCAAATGTCAAATTATATTTACAATAATTTTGATAACGAGAACGATAATTTTAACGTCGTTTACACACAAAGAGCAAAAAAGCGCACTATGCCGATGCTTGCAATGGTGCTTTGCACAGTAGTGGTTGCTCTTGCAGGAGTAATGTTCTTAGCAGGTGGCGCGTTAAACTTTTTGTCCTCTCACATTGAAAACAAAAGAATTCCCGAAATTACAAACAACACATCTTTTGTTTCCAATGATGCAAATCATGGCGCTTCTCTCCTTGCAAACGGTCAATCCAGAGTTTCTGTAATTGCCAACATTAAAGATAGCGTTGTAGAAATTAAAACATCAGCAGGCTCATCGGGCAGCGGTGTTATTGTTGGTAAATATACCGACTCAAATTCTCAAAAGGGATATTACATTATCACAAACGCACACGTTGTTGAAAGTGCAAATGCAAACATGTACGCTCCTTCAACAATCACCTTAAATGACGGAACACAGTATAAATCTACTCTTTGCGGATTTGATTCAAAAAGTGATATTGCTGTTCTTAAAATAGTGGAAAATGAAAAAGAGCTTACCTGCGCTGTTTGGGCAAATCCAAGCAACGAGCTTATGGTTGGTGAAGAGGTTATCGTTATTGGAAATCCTTTAGGAGTTCTTGGCGGTACCGTTACCAACGGATATTTGAGCGCTCTTGACAGAGAAATTACTATTGATGGAATTAAAATGAATCTTTTACAAACTGATGCTGCTGTAAATCCTGGCAACTCCGGTGGCGGTCTTTTCAATATAAACGGTGAGCTTATCGGTATTGTTAATGCAAAAATCGCTGACGAGGATATTGAGGGCATTGGCTTCGCAATTCCTTACGATGAAGCATTGAAGGTTTATAACGACCTAAAGGATTTTGGCTACGTTAAGGGTAGACCCACAATAGGTATTCAAATTAAAACAAACCGTTTTGGCAGAGTTGAGGTTGTTTCAGCTTCAAACAGCTCCCCATTAAATGCAGGGGATATAATTGTCGGTGTTAAATTACCGGGTAGCGATTCATACGTTCACGCGACAGCACAAGGACTTGTAAACGCTATTGACAATATGGAAATTGGCGAAACTTTTGAATTAAAAATCGAAAGAGGATACCGCGAGTTTTACGTTACGGTAACAACCTACGAATATAACAAATAAGCCCAAATCTTCTCTCCTTTAAATGAACCTGTTATCCCTGCATGATGCGGGGATAACACCCAAGGTTCACAAATGGCGAGATTAAAATATATAGCTCCATAGATGGAGCATCTTAAAATCGACTCAATCTTCTCTCCTTCAAAATGAGAACCTAACGCATAGCGTTAGAACCTCGTTACTTCGTAATAAGAACCTGTTATTGCAAGATTTCTTATTACCCACAATGAAGGAATCTAAAATCGACTCAATCTTCTCTCCTTCAAAATAACCAAAGACGCGCTACCCACTGTTGGGGGCGCGTCTTTGGTTTCAGGGCGCGTCTTTGGTTTCAGGGTGCGTCTTGGAGTTCGGGCACGTCTTTGGGCTCGTCTTTGGCTTTGGGCATCTTTGATTTTGTTCATTTTGCCATTATTAGTTATTTTATATAACCAGAGAGCACTATATATTGTTGTTGAAATTTTATATTATATATGCTAAAATATAATAGAGGTGATAAAAATGTATAACATTTTAATTGTTGACGACGAAGAAATGATAAGAAAGCTTATCAGAAAATATGCCGAGTTTGACGGATTTACCGTTACCGAGGCGGTTGACGGTATGGATGCTGTTAACAAATTTAATCGCGGTGAATTTGATATTATAATTATGGATATTATGATGCCGGAGCTTGATGGCTTTACTGCCAGCCGAAAAATTAGAGAAACAAGTGACGTGCCTATCATTATGCTTTCCGCCCGCGGTGAGGAATATGATAAAATAAACGGCTTTGAAATAGGTATTGATGACTACGTTATAAAGCCATTCTCTCCCAAAGAGCTTATGCTTCGCGTTGAGGCTATAATGAAAAGAGCTAAAAGCAAGGGTTTGCAAAAGGAAGAAAACAAAAACGAAATTATTTCCTTGGCAAATGGCGGACTTGTTGCCGATTTAACCGCACGTATTGTTTATATTGATGGCGAGCGCATTGATATGTCACCAAAGGAATATGAGCTTTTCTTCTATATGCTCAAAAATAAGAACATCGCTCTCTCTCGTGACAAGCTTCTTTCAGACGTTTGGGGATATGATTTCTTCGGCGATGACAGAACCCTTGATACACATATCAAAATTTTAAGAAAGAGTCTTGGTAAATATAGCGATTTCATTGTTACCATTCGCGGTATGGGCTATCGCTTTGAGGAAAAATGAAAAAAGAAAATAAAAAATTTAGGCTATCTATAAACCTTCAAATTTTCATTTCAATGATAGCTTTAACGCTTGTTATTATTCTTTTAATTTGGTCATTTCAAATGATGTTCTTAAGGGTTGTTTTTAAAACGGTTAAGGAAAGAGCCGTTGAAAAAGCATCGACGGATATTGCTGAGCACATTGGTCACGAAGAAAATTGGGAATCTTATATTGAAAATAAAACTGCTGATTATGACGTTTCAGCTTCTGTATTTAAATATATTAGTCAAACAAGCATTGAGGATATATACGCCGACGAGGAAGCAACTATTATAACAAGTCAGGACAACGAAAAAACTCTTGCAAATTGGTTTAATATGGCTTCCGAAAACGAGGATATGATTTATATTCCCGTTAAAACGCCAAGCGAAATAGTTTACGTCAAGGTTTTTGAGCATTCTGTTGACACCAGCCCAGAAAACGAATCGTCGTGGTATATGATTGTTGTAAACACGGAAATAGCACCTCCACGTGGCACTATTGTTGCGTTGCAAAGCCTACTTGCTATGCTTTCGGCTGTATCATTCGTTGTTTCGGCGATAATCGCCTTCTTCTTATCAAGAAGCATTTCATTACCAATTTCAAGAATGAGCAAAAAAGCCAAGAGCTTAACGCTTTGCGACTATAACGTAACATTTGAGGAAAAAGGTCCTACCGAGCTTTGTGAGCTTGCAGTTTCACTTAATTCCGCAACCGAGGAGTTAAAGAAGCTAAGCGATACGCAAAAGGAACTAATTGCAAACATTTCACACGATTTAAGAACGCCTCTTACAATGATTTCGGGATATAGCGAGGTCATGCGTGACTTCCCCGATGAGCGTTCTCCCGAAAATATGCAAATAATCATTGATGAAACCGCAAGGCTTAATTCTCTCGTTAACGATCTACTAACCGTTTCCAAGCTACAATCAGGAACGCAGGTTATGGATTTAAAAGTGATTTCCTTAACAAAGGCGGTACGCGATACCGTTAAACGCTACGAAAAGCTACTTGAGCACAAGGACTATAAAATCGTATTTGAGTCCGACGGCGAGGTATTTATAAACGCAGACGAAACAAGGCTTTTACAGGTTGTATATAACCTTATAAACAACGCTGTTAACTACACAGGCGAGGACAAAACAGTAATTGTTCGCCAAGAGGTTAATGCAGATGTTGTCAGAATCTCAGTTATCGACTCCGGCGAGGGCATCAGCGAGGAAAATCTACCGCTTATTTGGGATAGATATTACAAGGTTGATAAAGTCCATAAGCGTGCTATTTTGGGCACAGGGCTGGGTCTTTCCATTGTTAAAAACATTCTTCTTATCCATGGCTCACGCTTTGGTGTTTCTAGCGAGGTTGGCAAGGGCTCAACCTTCTGGTTTGAATTTAAGATTGAGAAAAGTCAAGATGCTTAATCTCAATCCCTCCACCACAAGTGGTCCCCCTCCCTTTGCACAAGGGCGGCTAGGCTCAACCTTCTGGTTTGAATTTAAGATTGAGAAATAAAAACAAAGGCTTCCCAAATGGGAGGCCTTTTGTTTGTAAGAAAAAACACACCGATTGCTCGGTGTGTTTTTTGTTAAGCTTTGAATTATGCCTTTGCAATAACAAGGTTGATTGTATCTTCTGTTACTGTCATTACATTTGCTGAGCAAACGTCAAATGAAATTGATTCGCCTGCTTCAAGGGTAAATGTGTAAGGGAAGTTTTCAATCCAATCGCCATTTGCTATATAAACATCTGCGTTTGTTTCGCCATCAGCTGGGCTGATTGTGTATGTGCCAGCCTCTGTTGCTGTAAATGTAACAGTTGTTGCATTAGCAAAATAGTTAGTTACTGTAACAACAACTTCGTTTTCGCCAACTACTAAGCCACCCTCTGTTCCGCCTGTTGCACCGCCTACAGTTGCTGTAAGATTGCCCATGCAACCAGCCATTGAATCTGCATATACATAATAAAGTGTATCTACATCAGGTGTTACTGTTGCACCAACTGCTGTTGTTGTATCTGTTGGGTCAGTATAGAATTGAGCACCCGCTGGAAGAGTAGCTGTTACGCCTGCATTTACTTTTACAAATAAAGGCATGAATTTATTAGCAGAAATCATTGTTGAGCCTGCGCCTGCAATAACAAATGGATTTTCTTCTGAGCCGTCACCTGTGATAGCCTCTACTGAGCCTTGGTTGTTGTCGTCATCTTCATTTGAAGAGTTTTGATTTGTAAGAGTATAACCGGTTCCGTTGTATGTCATACCTGTTACTTCACCATCAGTAATAGTGAGTGAGAATTGCATTCCCATTGTTACTTGCATACCAAGTGAATCGAAATAGATAGCTACACCATTTGCATATTGATATGTGTATGAAATTGGGTCTGTTGCACCAGCAGGTGTAAATGTGATTGTTGTACCTGTAATAACAACATCAAATGTGTTATCAAAGTTATCTGCTGCTGTATATGTGCCCTCAAGACCTGTTGTATCGCCAACATTTCCACCCTCTGGGTCGGTTGCTGAGTATGTGAATGAAAGCTCATAATCCTTAGCCTCCAATGAACCAAAGCGAAGTGCAAACGACGTACCCTCTGAAAGTTGAATTGTGAATGTTCCACCATCGTCCATTTGGAAGTCAATGTATGGGTTGCCTCGGTTATCATATGCTTCTTGGCTAATAACACCAAAGCCTGAAGGAACTGTAAATGTGTAATAGCCTGCATCGCCTGCTACGAATGTAAATGTGTAATCATAGCAATATGTATAAGCACCTGTCATTGTTACAGTAATTGGGCTTTCTGTAGCTCCGCCAACAACTGGTCCATCTGGATTTTCTGGCTCTTGTTCTTCTTTTACAAGCTTGTATTCATTGAACTCATAAATAGCTACAACCTTGTAGTTATTAACAAAAAGTTCAACCTCAAACTCATCGCCCTCAACATATGTGAGTTCGATTGCGTCTGTTTCTTCATTGTATGCATATGTATATGTTGCGGAATAATTAATAGTTGCCCAATCCCATATTGAATAATCATATATTTCGCCTTCTACAGTAACAACTACTGTACCAGTCTCCGCATCTTCCTCGCTTGGAGTAAATGTAGCGCCTACAGTAAGACCTGAATACATATTATCGCCTGTATGAGTGCCGTTAAGAACATCACTGATTGCCGGTGGCTCTTCAACGGTAACAGTAAGAACTGTTGAAACGCCGTCAGCAGCTGTTGATGTTAATGTAATTTCAAATTCGCCAGCCGTTGTAGGTGTGAATGTCCATGTACCATCATCGTTATCTGTAAGAGTAGCTGCTACGCCTTGTGGAAGTGTTGCTGTGTATGCTGGGTTGCAGCCTGCAGCAACTGAAGCTGTAATCTTAAGAGCTTGACCTCTATAGATTGTGTATTCGCTTGTTATAACCTTTTCATCATCCTCGTCGTAAACAACGGAGTCGATTGAATCAGGTGTTAGGTAGTTAACCTTTGCTGTAAGTGTCAAGGTTGTTCCCTCAACATCTATAACTATTGTAAATGTATCTGCTTGCTTACCAACAAATTCAATAGCGAGTGGGTCTGCCCAAGTATTTACATTAATAGTACCTTGTGAAGACCAGCTAGAAAGCTCTGTGCCATCACTTGTTGTTGCTGTAGCAGTAACGATGTTGAAGCCAATCTTGTCAGCAATTTCAGCATTGAAGTTGAGAGCTAGCTCTTCCATTGCATCAAGCTCGATTTCATCGCCATCCTCGTAAACATTTGTTCCGTCTGTGAGTGTGAAATCAGTTACGATATAATTTGATGCCGGGTATGGGTTAGGATTGCTTGTTGAATCCATTGGAGCACCAAATGCTTGAGTGATTTCATAGGTTTCAGAGCCGTCAGCCTCTGCTTCGTCTAAAACAGTATATGTGTCAAGTGAAGCATCAACTGTAACATCTTCCTCACCATATTCTGTGATTGAAACGCTTGCAGTAGCGATACCGTTTTCATTAGCATCAACAGTATAGCTTACTTTAACTACAAAATACATACCATCCTCAACATAGAGGTATGAGAATGAGTAAGCACCCTCGTTCTCTGCGCCAACAAAGCCGTAGCTTGCTCCATAATCAGAGCCGTTTACGCCAAGATTGTAAAGTCCCTTAATAAAGTCCTCGTGGTTAGAGGCTTGAACGTTCCAGTAAACTGCATTGTAGCTTGCAATTGCATCAAGCTCTGAAGCATCGGTTTCTCTGTTTACATTGCCATATTCGTCTACTGACATAACAAAGAGGAACTCTCCGTCTGTGCCATAGTATGAATAATATTTAACATTACCATAAATATCGCTAACAACAAAGTAGTTGTCATAAACCTTGTAGTAGTTGTTCTTTTCCATTGACCAAACGGTTTCAACATCTACAACATTACTATCTGCATAAACTGTTATGTAATACGTATAAATGCCTACAGTATATGAATATACGTTTTCTTTTCCTTCAACAGGCGAAATTACAGATTCACCAGCACCGTAAACGTCATCAATCATTGTTGGAACGCCATCGGTAAGAGTAACATACATATATTGCTCTTCGCCATATCCATTGTATAGAGACAAACGTCCATCATCAAGAACTACGTATGTGTAGCTACTTGTGTATGAACTTGTTGCGCCCTTGTCTTTTATGGTTTCTGTTGAGTTAGTATTATTAGATGCTGTGCTATCGAGTGAGTTAACAGCGTCCTTTACTGCAGACTTGTATGTACAAACATCACAAGCGCCATCAGCATCCTCGTCAACGTGCTCTGCCTTGTTAGATACCTCGCATCCGCAGGTTGGGTTGTTCCAGTGATAGCCTTCAGACTTTATAGTTTCGCCCCATGTGTGAGCGCAAACTACATATTCACATGTGTCGCAAATGCCGTCTTTGTCTTCATCAGCGTGGTCTGCCTTATTTGCTATGATGCCGGCACAACCGCAGCTAGAATCGCTCCAGTGTGACGTTTCGTCGCTTGACCACTCTTCTGCATATGTGTGCTCTGCGCAAATTACATATTCACAGATTTCACAGATTGTGTTTGTTTCGCCTACCTTAGGTGTATGCGCTGCAAATTTGTCTGTAATTGAGCAACCGCATGTAGCTGCGTGCCAGTGACCTGTTTCGTCGCTTGACCATTCGGTAGCGTAAGTATGAGCGCATGCTGTACCGTTACAGATTTCGCAAACGCCGTTCTTGTCAGCGTCAACGTGCTCTGCCTTTTTGTCAATAACATTACATCCACAGGTAGCTGCGTACCAGTGATATGCGCCGTCGCTTGACCATTCCTTAGCGTAGGTGTGTGTGCAAATTACATATTCACAAACATCACAAACGCCATCCTTAGCTACATCAACGTGAGCTGCTTTGTCTGCTACTACATCACAGCCACAGGAAGCTGCATGCCAGTGGTTTTCACCATCGCTTGACCATTTGTCATCGTAAGTGTGTGAGCAAACAACGTAATCACATGTGTCACAGATGCCGTCTTTGTTTTCGTCAACGTGATCCTCATATGAGCCCTTTACGTTACAGCCACAGCTGGAATTATTCCAGTGCTTTGTTTCGTCGCTTTGCCATTCAGTCTCGTATGTATGCTCGCATGTAACAAATGCACATGTGTCACAAACACCGTTTTTGTCCGCATCAACGTGCGCACCATAGTTTGAAGTCTCTCCTTCACATCCACAGGTAGCTGCGTACCAGTGTCCGTATTCATTGGAGCTCCACTTCGTTGTGTCGTATGAGTGTGAATGGTCGTCGCCGCCACATGAAGCGAGTGTGAACATCATTGCGATAGCCACAACAACACATACAACTAGTGTTAGTTTCCTTTTCATTTGAAAGGACCTCCTTAAAATAAATTTTATATATTTCAAATTCTCAAATTGAAATCAAAAATGAGTTAAAAATATATTGTAAAATACATTATAGCATATTCTTTGTTAATTTTCTATATATAAATAGTAAATTTTTGAAAATTTAGTCGATTTTTTCAAAATAGAAGCAAGCAAATAGCCATTGTGCCGCATCAGATGCATCAATATTTAGCTCTTCGTTTGTTTCCATCCAGCCCTCGCCATCGGCATAATATCTTTGTGCGATGCTTAGTCTTAAAAGGAAGGTTTTCAGCTCCTCTGTAACCGCAACACCGCCACCGAGAGTTGAATAAGCCTGCACTCCCTCGAAAAATGAGGTAGGATTGCCTTTATCATCCCAAGATGTAACAAATTCCTTTTTAACCTGTCTACACCAAGGATGACAGTTGCTACATCCCTCAAGGCACGCAAAGTTCGTTATCTGTTCTGCGGGATGGCAGGTGCAGTCAACGTAGCAATAATAGCTTGATAGATACTTTCCTATTTGCCCATCGTATATTCTTGTTGCCAATGAAGTATAACCCTCTATAAAATGCTTATAGTTTATTCTTTCGTCCTCGCTCAGCTTTATAGACAATGGCTTACTTTCTATTTCAAAGTTTGTAAACGGTCTATCAAGGAAACGACAAGGTTGGCTGATTTGTGCATACAAAATCGGTCCATATCCCTCTGGGTATCCAGGGGCATATCCGCTTGGATAATTTGCACGACTATATTTTTCTATGTCGTAAACGTGATAATATCCGTCGCCACCTGAATCCTTTGTCCATAGCTTGTAACGATTATTATCAAAGAAGTAAGCGCCATCTCTGCCAGGAATAGGGCTTTCGGGAAATACCATCTCGTATTCAGAGCCATAGAAAATACTTCCCGCCTCATATGCATTTAAATCTTCGGGAACGTACATATCGTACTCAGGGTTATTTGTTCCGTCAAGCTCACCGTTTAGTTGAATTGCAAAAACAACAGTAACGGGATAATTCTCTGCGTTCTCGGCATCTGCGTGTATACCAAAGGTCAATACATTTCCTATCATATCATCAGTAACGTCTATGCCGTTTTTGAAGTTCTTGGTGTATATTCCCTCTGCGCCACCGCCATCTATTGTTTTATCAAAATTTTTATACACGACAGAGCCTGTATAGGCATCGCAAAGCGGATTAAACTTACCCTCGGAAATATCCATCCAGCTTTCAACGGTGTACATACCGTTTGTGGTAGGTACAAAGTCAAAATAAACGGTGTGCTTTGCGTTTTTCAAGGTGATGCTGTAAACAGCAATTCTTGAAAGCCTTATTCCGTTATAAGGATCCCTACCGCCGCCTGACACCTTTACGCTATTCAAGTCGTAAATATCAATGACTACATTACGGTCATCATTTGTTGCAATATGTACATTTGGATTATATACCTTACCCTCTGGCAAGGAAGAAAGCGTAACTGTGTAATCTCCGTCAAGCTTTGTTGAGCCAGCATAACCGTATTCATTTATTTCACAGCTTTCAAGCGTTTTGCTATTTTTCCAATAAACGGTTATTTCCTCATCGGGGATGTATTTTTTATCATTATATCTTAATGCAACTGTAAAGGCATCCTCGTCAAAGCCTGTTTCATCATCGTCAAATTCAGACTCGTCAGAATCGGTTTCTGTATCCGTATCAGTGGTTATATCGGACTCTGTGTCTGAATTTGTATCAGAATCTGTGCTTATAGCAGGCTTAAACGTTCCACAAGAAGCCAAGGAAAAAATGAATATTAGAGTCAAAACAAATGCGGTTATTTTCTTAACTGTACTCATATTCTTCCTCCCTTGACCTTTGATTTTTTCTTGAATTTCAATACTCTTATAGCAATATCAGCTACAAACAGTATCATTGCAATTATTAAGAATGGAATTGTAAAGCGATATTCATAAGTATCAAGCTCGTTTGTATCGTTTTCGATTACAAGTCCGTCTCCCTCTACGACCTCTCCGCTTACAAACGCAGTTAAGCTAGCCGGTGAGAAAACCTCATATGCGTTATATTCCGGTGAGTATGAAATATTAAAGAAGAATTTCGCCTCGCTGGAATTTGCATATCCATCCTTGGTTTTATTGTAATTATATATGATTTCTACATCATATCTGCCATCCTCTTGTGCCTTTAACTCATAATAATACTTTTGAGTATCAAAGAGCATGCTTGCAAATTCAACGTGCTCGTTTTCAGTCTCTATAAGAGTTAAAACCTCTTTGCTTGGCGAAGTGATTTTCACAAGAACCTCGGAATCCGGTCTTAAAGACGCAGGGGTCACCAAAACCGTTGTATACATTCCGTCGTAATCAATTTCAAGTGTAAACGGATATTGCCTTTTTTCACTTGGAGCGTTTTGATTTAGCATATTTCCAAAGAAGATGTCCTTGAATTCATCGCTCCATCCGTCAAGCCAACCATTAGACAAGCTACTTGTAAAGGTTGCTACTCTACCGTTACCATAATCACGATAGGAATAAAGAGGTACCTCTACCACGACATCCTCTTCCTTGACATAGTCAACGGTCAAAACAACTGTTGCATCAAGCTTTTTGCCGGTTTGGACAAATCCAAAAATGTTATCGATATAAATAATATCGTCGTCGCTTTCATCTGTACCGACAAGAAGCTTATCCTTGATTTGAGCAATGTTTACTCTTGTTTCTGCTTCCACTATTGACTCTGTAATTTCGTCAGCAATGTCTGCAAAAATAAGCTCGTTAAGCTTATCAAGTCTAGCCACCGGATAGTAGTTTCCGCCTGTTTTTTTTGCAATCTTTTCAAGCAAGGATGATGCCTTTTCGTCAGATGTGTTGAGCATATTTATAGTTGAAGCGACTATATTCTGTGCCTTCATTTTTGTTGCTATAAGCTCACCGTTTATATCGTAATCGTTTGTTTTACCGTCGGAAATAAGCATAACCTGCTTTTCCTTTGCATCATAGACGCTGGCAATTTCATAGGCTCTTTTAAGACCCGTACCAAGGAATGTTCCTTGCGACGGCTTAAGCCCATCAATCATTTCATTGATTTCGTTTCTTTTCTCACCTATAGCAATAGGCGGCTGACGTGTTTCAACGTCTCCGGAGAAGGTAATTATGCAAACAATATCCTCGTCATCCAAAAGGGACAAGAGGGATTTTGCCGCCTCCTTCATCGTTGGGAGCTTTGATGCTTGATTCATACTATGAGACGTATCGAGCACCAAGGTGTATAGCTTTTTGTCAGCGTTAGCGTTACCATAATTTATTGGAAGCATTTCGCCAAGAGAACCAAGCGTTTCGTCAACCTTATTTTGAATATTCAAGTTGCCCATTGTTGTCAAGGTTTTGCCATATTGAGAAACCAAGATTTCAACGGAATTTAAAAACGCGGTAATATTTGTAACATTTCTTATATCAATGTTGGAGATTATAAACTCATCGTACCTTGAAAGCTCCTCAACAGAATAAGGAATAGAGCCCTTAAAGGTTTTATTTACAACAAATGAATCAATAGTTGCCTTGCCCTCGTAGAGCTTGTTTATTTCCTCACTATCAGTCTTTTCGCCTGTCAAAAGCAAAACTCTAAGCTCGTCCTTTACCTCTTGGGCAAAGGTAAGTGTGTTGTTTTGCTTCCAAATATCATCCTTGCTATACACCTCAAGCTTGTAGTCATAAACTCCAACCTTTTCGGTTTTTAGTGGCAATTCTATCATATTGTATCCATAGGATACGTCCTTCATTGTAAATGGAAGCTCCTTGTATGTGTCGCTGTCCGGCTCTTTAACCGACAAGGTAAGCTTGACAGCCCCATCATAGTTGACCTGTAAAAGCGCCTTCGCCACTGAGTCTGTACCTGAAAGCACTGTATTTCCAAGCTCAATATCTGAAATTTGGATTTCCTTTTCATTATCCTTCAAGTTGTTATCAAGGAAAATGGCATCTAGGCGTATATTGTTTTGTGTAAGTGACTCAACCTCAGCAACCAAACGGCCACGTGCGCTTGTATCAGTATCCTTACCATCAGAAATAAGTACCATTTTCTTAATAGAATTATCGGGGAATAATTCCTTTGTAAATCTGATAGCATTCACAATATTAGTGCTTGAATTAATAACATTTGATTCCTTTACGCTCCTTGGCTCGTCGCCCGGACGGTAAAGTATTTCTGCGGTTTCACCAAAGCAAACTACCCCAAGCTCTGTTTTCTTTGGCAAATCCTCTCTTAATTTGTCTATATATTCATCTATTTCTTCTAGGTTTCTATCTGCTGAATATGAAACGTCTGCAACAACGTAAACGGTTGTTTCAGTCAAAATAGTCGTTATCATAGTACCGGCAGCCGCCAAGGTAACAAGGCAAACTATAACCAGATGAATTACTAGTGATGCAACTGTTGTCTTGCTTCTGTTTTCCTTTCTAATTGCAATTATAAAAGGAACTATAACAAGAAGCAAAAGCGGTATTGCAAGAAGCAATAAATACGGATTATCGAAGCTGACGTTTTTCATACATATACACCATCCAATCCGCCAAGAATATCACTGCTATAAGAATGAATATGATAACCAAGGGGTCATATTCACCATCTATACGGTCGTTGCTTGGAGTACCGTATATACTGTAGTTTTCCTCAACCGAGCTCGGCGTGCGTTCAGCCAATGGGGCTTCCGAATAAATCATATATTCGTTTACTGTGCCACCCTGTGCCACTGTAACCTTATATGTGCCGATTTGGTCAAGCTTTATTTCATTTATTGTTTTTGTTGTATCTAAATGCGTAATTCTGCCAAGCGGGGACTCAACCTTAATGCCCTTGCAGTTAGCAACAGTATTTATAGATGCCGTTTCTCCTGCAAAATAGCCTGTTTTGTCAAGTGCGCTTGGGAAGGAATAGCTAAGGAAATTAGAAATTAGATTTACATAATCTCCTGTCATTGTAATATTCGAGTTATGAAGGTCGAATGCAAAAACTACAGAACGATTTCCGTGAGCATTCTCACCAGCCATAACAAGAGGTGTTCCGTCTATTGAAAACAGCGTTGTGTAATCTGTGTACGTGCTATATCTCAAATATTCAATTACGTAAATATCCTTCGTTTTAATTCCATCAAGCAATTTCCTTGCAAGCGATGAGGAGTCGCTTGATTTTTCAAGCTGCTCCTGCTCCTTCAAAGTAATCTTTGAACGATAGCTAAAGCCAGAATCCTTTGGACTGTCACTTACATTTACCATCCAAACGGCACCGTCGCTCGGTGTATTAATTGGAGCATAGGAATCAAAAATGTAAAGACCATAGGACTTGCCTATATAGCTTTCCTCGTATTCCTTGGGAGTTACAGCTTTTATGCTGTAATCTCCTATCGATTTAATTGCCGCTTCAATAAAGAATGGCGTTTCGCTAACTAGAATAATAGAGCTTTGCTTATTGCTTTCCTTATTATAAACAATTACTTGGTTATCGTCAAGAAATGAGTCTGCTTGTCTGATTACTGCCTTTACGCTTGTATAGGTATCCGAGTTAAAAGGAATAGGCGGAACATCAAACGGCGTGTCTATACCTGCCGGCATTTCCTTGATTGGCGGAACAATTACAGTAGAGCTGGCGGATGATTTTTCCGCACCGTCAATGTAAATATCAACGTTTACTGTTTTTTGCTTTTTGTAGGAATTTAAAATTCCGTTTACCTTTAAAGCACCATCCTCAATAACAACGTTAAGCGAAGTAATACCAACGTTTTCCTCATTCTTCGCAACGTTCAAAATTGTAACGTTTTGCTTATGAGCAAAGGTTTTATCAGTAACCAAATAAACATTTATTGATGGGGTTTCGTTGAAAAGTCTTTGAGCAACCAACGCACTTTCGGTATGATCAGCACCTGAATATGACGGCTCAAGCTGTTCAAGAAGCTTAAGCGCACTTTCCTTGTCGCTTATTCTTTCAAAAGCTGTAACCGCTTCATCTCCTGCAACAACAAGGGAATATTTACTTCCCTTTGTAGAGCTTGAAATTACCTTTTCAATTTCATCCTTGCCACGCTCAAATCTTGTTTTGCCATCCTCTTCCATATTCATACTGGCAGAGGCATCTATAACAAAGCAATATTCGTCTGCTTTATCCTTCAAAACAAACAATGGATGAACAAGGGCAAGTGTAATCAAAATAATCATTAATATTTGAAGGATTAACGAAATAACTCCTGTAAGACCGCTTAACGGATTTCTTCTCTTTAAGAATTTTTCGCTTAACGTCCAAATATAGGTTGAGTTTACTGTTTGCTCGGTATAATGCCTTTTTAAAATGTAAATTATAATAACAACCGGCACGCCCAAAAGCGCGAGCAAGCATAGAGGATACATAAAGCTCATTTAAGCACCCCCATATCAACCATTTTTGTAAAGAATATATCGTAAATTGTTGCGTTACCCGGTGCTAAAAGATAATATGCACCTCTTGCCTCGCAATAATTTTTTATTCTTTCAATTACAAACCTCAAGGCACTCTTATATGCCTTGACAATATCATTATCTATCTTTTTGCGGTAAGTTTTGGTTGCATCCTCTGAATCGAAAAGATGCATTTTTCCTCTCATTTGAGGGTTGATTTCCTCGGCGGATAAAACCTGAATACAAATAACATCCTTTTTCTTTGAAACAAGGTGGTCTATTGCACTCTCATAATTTTCGTCCGTCAAAAAGTCAGAAATTATAACGGAAAAGCCATCTCCTCGACCTACGTTTGATGGGATAATAGCCTCACTTATATGGCTGTCTCCTAAAAACTCTATATCATTTAGCTTGTTGATATAGGTAATATAGGACTCCTTTCCAACCATTCCCGATATAACCTCTTCAATCTCGCTGCCGTGAATTGCATAGATTGAAACCTTTTCCATCTCACAAACGGAAAGATAAGCAAGACATGCGGCAATCCTTAATGCCTGACTTGCCTTTTCATCACTTCCGTGACACATTGAACGGCTGGCGTCAATGTAAATTCTTGTGTGCATTTGTCTTTCATCGTAGTAAAGCTTTTCATAAAGCTTATCGAATCTTGCATATGCATTCCAATCTATTCTGTTTATATCATCTCCGGGGAGATAATCTCTATAATCTGCAAATTCACAGGACGAGCCAAAGCTTTTTGATTGACGGTTGCCGCCAAACATACCGGCTACGTTGTTTTTGAGTACGCTGGCAAGTGATTCTATCTCACCGAGCAGCTCCTCATTTATTGTGAATTTACTCATTTTAGCGAACCTTTTTGGTCTCCTTTATAATCATTGCTATTACGTCGTCAACACCAAGCTTGTCGTTTACTGCTGTGAAGTTTATCTTAATTCTATGGCGAAGAACAGGATATGCAAGCTCGTCAATATCGTCATAAGAAACGTTGTATCTACCTTCCATAAGTGCCTTTGCCTTTGCACATGTGATAAGCGCTTGTCCTGCACGAGGGGATGCACCATATTTAACGTACTTTTTAGTGCTTGGACAAGATTTTTCAAGCTCAGGATGTGTGCCTGACACAAGTCTGATTGCGTACATAAGAACCTCGTCAGCTACGTTTACACCGGAAGCGAGCTTTCTCATTTCCAAAATTTCATCTCCGCTAACTACTGCCGTTGCGGTTTCGTCAAGTGTTACCTGCGTCATTTTTACAATGTCAGCAAGCTCATCATCTGATGGGAAGTTAACGATAAGCTTGAAAACGAAACGGTCCATTTGAGCTTCAGGAAGTGGGTATGTACCATCCTGCTCGATTGGGTTTTCCGTTGCCAATACAAAGAATGGCTCTGCGATTTTATGTACGTCGTTACCTACTGTAACCTTGTGCTCCTGCATTACCTCAAGCATAGCTGATTGGGTTTTTGGAGTTGCACGGTTGATTTCGTCAGCTAGAACTAGATTTGCAAAAATTGGACCCTTTCTAAATGATGTATTGAGCTTTCCGTTTTCGTCTTTTTCAACGATATTCGAGCCTGTAACGTCTGATGGCATTAGGTCAGGGGTGAACTGAATTCTCGAGAATGGAAGAGAAAGAACTCTACCAAGTGAACGAACCAAACGTGTTTTACCAACGCCAGGCACGCCCTCTAAAAGCACGTTACCACCTGCTACTATTGCGATAATTACATTGTCGATAATTTCCTTTTGACCAACAACGTCCTTTTTTAGCTCGTCTTTAATTTTTGCAACCTTTTCGCTGAACGCCTTTACTCTTTCAAGCTGTTCTTGTGCTACTATATTTTCATTCTTACTCATTTTTTAATCCTCATCTTTCTCTTCAAGTCCCGTAAACAAGGTTTCAAAATATTTTTGAATCATTTCCTTTTGCTCGGGTGTATATTCGGTGCTACCCATCAATATATAATATTTATCAATTACATCCCCGTAAGCAACGTGGCTTTGATGCTCTTTATCATAAATCGCATCGTCGCTACCAAAGACGCTGCCTTCTCCCATACCGCCGTCAGCACCCTCCGGAGGGAGCTTTTCTTCGGTGTCCTCCTCGGCTTCTTCCTTGGTGTTATCCTCTCTTATAACCTTTTGGAGTCCAAATATAGAGCGGATATCGTTTGATGCGCCGAAACCGACTGCGTAGCTTTGATTTTGTAAATCAAGCTCTCTATATATTTCCTCGCCTACTATTGAAAATAGGTCATTGAGTCTGCCCTGCGCCCAGTTATACGACATATATTCCATTTCCTTGGCTATTTCCTGTGTGCCAAAAAGTCCTTCGCCATCAGTTTGCTTATGCTTGGGGTCGTTTTCCGTTGTGAATTTATATAACAAGCTATATAACTTATCATTCTCGCCAACACCGGACGTTTCAAGAGCCTTTAGAAGCTCGTTTGATGAAAACTCCAGGGTTCTTTTGGTCTCAAGCTTGATTTGAGCAAGGTCGGCAACCTCACTGCCGGCATCCTTATGTACAAATAGTGCTCTTACATCAGCACGCTTGATTAAGAATTTTTCCCAATCGTATTTGGTAATTAATCTTGCAAGCTCTCTTGTATAAGGTGTATTCTGCTTTTTAAGTGCTGTATAAATCTCGGTTTGTGAGCCCGTATCATCTGTAATCTTATCTATTTTAGACGTTGTTAATTTTACAAGAGCAAGTGCATCCTTTCTTGACATTGCAACATTATCAAGAACAATGATTAGGTTTTCTATCTCGGCTACAGCCTTATCCCTTGCCTCGGATTCCATATTTGAGCTCTCAACACGAGCCTTAATTTCGTTTAGCTTGTCCTTTTGTTCCTCTGTAAGCTCAAATAAGATATTTGCATCGGGGTCGGTTTCTGTGTTATCTTCGCCCTCGGCACGAGGATAAATCGCACCTGTTAGCAACATAGCCATGCCCAAAGCAAGCGCACACACAAAGAGTGGCATTCGTTTATAGGCTTTTATCGCCCCTGCATCTATTTTCTTGATTTTTTCGCGTACATCGTTACGCAAAAGAATGCTCATTTCTGAATCATCTTCTAAATATTCAACTGACGTGCTGACTCTTTCCTTGAGTCCAAAGCGTCTATCCAGCTCGTGTGCGATTTTCTTCTCATCTATTCTAACTAAAAAGAAAACCGGTAAAAATCCAAGTGGGAAAGCACCCACAGATGCAATCGCAATTATAGCGGGATGGATATTCAAAGCCTCAAGCTTAAAAAGAAGAAGTAAGACGCCAAGTGCTATAAAAGAAAGCGCAAAGCCCATCATTATAGCCTTTACGTTTCTTGCACGTTTAAGTCTCCTTTCATATTTACCAAGACCAATATATTTCTTTTTTGTGTCGGCTTTTTCATCCTTTGGCAAAAGTATTTCAGGCGGGGAGTAGATGCTCTTTATTCTTTTTTGCTTCTTTGAATAAGCACCACTGTCAATAAGCTCTAGTGTTTTTTCCTTGACCCTTGACAGTATCCTTTCGTTATTTGGAGTGGTGACTCCATCAGCCTTATTTTCTTCGCTTGCGGATTGGTTTTGTGGATTTTTTATATCGTTTTTATCCATTTTAACCCTCCTAGACGTATAATTTATATTATAAGTATATATATTTTAGCAAAAAGTATCTTAAATGTCAATACTAAATTATTACGTGAGCGCATAAAAAAGGCACTGTTAAATGAAGTGAACCCCGTTTAGTTCACAAAAAATAAAAAGCATAAAACCTCTTATGGTATAATAAAACCATAGGAGGTTTTTAATTATGGCTAAAAAAGGACAAAAATTCAACAGTTACACAAAGGAGTT
>SVRK01000003.1 GCA_015064855.1 Oscillospiraceae bacterium
TGGCGGAGGGTGTGAGATTCGAACTCACGCGCCCGTGAAGGCAAACGGTTTTCAAGACCGCCTCGTTATGACCACTTCGATAACCCTCCGTGTAAGACTATTAAGTTTTTAGATTTGCGAATTTTTTAGAAAAAGTTTTAGAAAGAATTATTTTCTGCATTGTCGGAAGGGCAGAAATGTCGGGCACTTCAAGGCTTTTTGGCACTTTGCAGAAATTCGCGACTGCAAATTTTCAAGACCGCCTCGTTATGACCGCTTCGATATTCCTGCTTATTTGATTGTATTTTTTGCAATTAAATAAGCAGGGTAAAGAGATGCGGCTCGCAAACTTGTTTGCGAATTCGCTTCGTATGTCCAACGAAAGCCGTTGTCTGCTTGCAAGCAAAAGGCTCGTTGGAACACAAAGTGCAGCTTTGCTATTCCTACCTATTCAATACACATGTTTTTCACACAATCTCTTGTGCCTATGTATAATATCACATTTTTTTCGTCATGTCAATATCTTTTTGAAAAAAGAAAATACTTTTTTATCTCAAGCATAATAAAACTTATTTTTTATTAAGAAAATGAGCAGAGAGAGAGAAAGGCTCTCTGCTCATTTTTTTGATTATTTAAACCACTCAATATGCTCCATAGTTTTTGCGATTAGGTCGTCGATGTTTGATTTATCATGACCTAGTATTTGTGTTTCTAAAACTCCGTTAAATGGTTTTATCCATTTTTCATCGATGTTATCAATTCCATAGGTCATACCGACGATTGAGCCAACAGTTGCGCCGTTGCAGTCGGTGTCGAAGCCTGTTTCAACAGCCATACAGATTGACTTGCCAAAGTCGCCCTCACCATAGAGAAGCGCTGCGGTTACAATTAATGCGTTTGAAATTGTATGGCACCAGTCGTGAGAATTTTCGTTGTTATAGCGAGCGTGGATGCTTGCAAATGCTTCCTCTTTGGTTTTGCCATTTAGATAGCCGTCAACAATTTCCATTGCTTGCTCATATAGACGAGAGGTTGATGGAATTTGTGAAAGACCTGCATAAATAACGTTTAAGATGTTTTCACTTGTCTTTGCGTAAGCAAGCATAGCGGAAATATACATCTCTCCATAAATACCATTCTTGATATGAGAAATAGACGCATCGCGCCAAGCAAAATCAGCCGCTTGCTCAGGGTTACCTGCAACGTAGCCGTAGTAGTCACCGCGGATTTGTGCGCCAATCCACTCTCTATATGGGTTTTTGTAGTAAGCAGTATATGGTGGAACGTAGCTCTTCAAAAAGTTCATATAAGCAACTCTTTCGGCAGTGCAGTAAGCATTCTTCGGTTGATGCTCCATCCAAGCCTCTAAAACATTTTTAGGTGTGAATTTTCCACCGTGGCGGTTGATAATATGCTGACCCATAACCGTGTAGTTTGTGTCGTCGTCAGCCTCAGCAAACTTCACCTTGTCAGCATAGCATTGCGACCACAAATGCCAAGGCTGAAGTCCGATTTTTGCGAGCTCATCACGATTTACATCTGTGCTCAAAATATATCTTGACATTGGGTAGTTATTTGACATTTTCAAAAGAGCGGTCAAGGTCTTTGTCCAAAGTCCTTCAATTGGCTTGCCAAGGAAGCATCCTGAAATTCTACCATACCAAGCACCAGCAATCTTTTTCTCAAGCGAAACGGATGCGCTGTCTTCCTTTAATAAATCAAGATTGCGTAAGGCTCTTATACCTTCAAGGTCGCTTGGCTCGTTATACTTGTATCCTTCGCGGATAGGAAGCTCATTAACAAGCTTGGCAATCGCTTCTGCAACCTCTTCCTTAAATTCTCCGTCGGGAAGCTTATGAGTCGCAAAAATCAATTCTTTGTAAGGCTCGATGTCAAGTCCTTCCTCGTAGCTTTGATTATATTCAACAGGAAGCTCAACAGCGTAATGCTCCCAACAGTGGAATTGTTCGGGATTTTTAATGATTTTCATAATATATACCTCATATTTTAAAGAATTTTATTGATTTTATAGCTGTGCCATCAGGAAAGTCTTTCACCTTGGCAAGGGCAATGAATTCGCCATTTTCATAGACACGCAAAAATGTATCCACAGGGAAGTGAGTGCCGATTTTTTTCTGATATATCTCGCATCCGCTTTTAAAAAGGCGTGTATAAAACTCGCTAAACGAGATTTTTTCGGCATCCTTGAAAAGCTCCTCTGGTGGCAAAAGCAGATTTACTCTTTCCTCATATGGCATATTTTCAAGCTCTGCGATTGTGTATGCGTTTTCGAGCTTAAAATCGCCGCTCTCGGTTCTTTTTAGCTCTTTCATTGTCGCACCGCACCCAAGATGTGCGCCGATGTCGGCACAAAGCGTGCGGATATATGTACCCTTTGAGCAAGCAACAGTCAATTTGTAAACGCCCTCACTTTCGTTTAGAGCCTCAGGCTCAATAGAGAAAACAGTGATTTTTCTTGCTTGGCGTTCAATTTCCACACCTTGTCTTGCGAGGTCAACTAGCTTTTTGCCGTCAACCTTTAATGCGCTGTACATAGGGGGCACCTGCATAATCTCCCCCTCAAATTTTTTACAAGCCATAAAAAATTCGCTTTTGGTTGGGAGTGTTGTGCATTTTGTAAGAATCTTGCCTGTAATATCCTCAGTGTCTGTAGTGATGCCAAGCTTAATTTCGGCAACATATTTTTTGTTTTCGGAGAGCAAATATTCAGATGCCTTAGCACTTCTGCCGACTAAAACAGGCAAAACACCAGTGGCTAAAGGGTCAAGCGTGCCTGTGTGCCCAACCTTTTTTGTCAAAAAAAGCTTTCTAATTTTAAAAACAATATCATGGGAGGTGACGCCCTTATGCTTGTTTATAAGGATTACTCCAGATAATTCTTTATCCATTTTTTATACCTTTTTTATATTCCTCGATAGCTTCTCCAAATTTAGAAACGACAAGCTCTATAGCCTCCTCTGGGCTGTTTGCCACAACCGTTGCACCGGCCGCACGGATATGTCCGCCACCACCAAAAGCCATACAAACCTTGGAAACATCAATCTCGGCATTTGCGCGAGAGGATAGAGAATATTTGGTTTCGTCCTTTTGTTGCTTTAAGGAAATTGCAACCAAAACCCCCTCAACCGAGCGCACAGTGTTTACAATGTCGCCAATATCGCCATCGGTTATTCCGTTTAAGGCTTTCATTTCGTTTGTGAACATAATCAGAGAAAGTGCGCCGTCGTAGTAAAGCTGCATTTTCTCGTATGTAAGCCTTTGTGCCTTGATTTCCTCAAGTGACTTTGAATCGAAAATTATGCGGTTAATCTCCGCATGGTCAATCCCTTTTTTGATAACCTCGGAGGCGAGTGACATAGTTTCCGGCGTTACGTTTGAATATCTAAATCCACCTGTGTCCGCACTCATACCGGCATATAAGCATTCATAAAAATGTAAGGGCAAATCGTTTAAAATATCAAGCTCTTGAGCTAAAAGATAAACGTTTTCGGCACAGGATGCTCTGAAATTCTCATAATATTCGGAAAAGCGAGTGCACATTTTATGGTGGTCAATAGTTAAATCAACCTTTTCGGCAAGATAAGAAAGCTCGCCAAGCTGCATAGGAGATGCAACGTCAATTGCGATATATCTTTCGTATCCCTTTTCCGTATATTCAAGCGTAGCTCCACCTGTTATAAATCCGAATTTAGAGGGGGGAGTGTCTGTACAAGCAACGTCGGAGGGAGAGCCGAGATAGGTTAAAATTTCCTTCAAGGCAAACGCGCTGCCAAGCGTATCCGGGTCGGGATTTTTGTGGCAAAGAATAAGAGTGTATTTTATCTCCTTTAGCTTCCTTGCCACCTCGTTTAATGAAGCTTCCTTAATCATTTTCTTCCTCGTCGTCTTTTATATCAAGCGTTTTTAAAATTGATGAAATGTTTGCGCCATATTCAGCCGAGGCATCGTGCTCAAACATTAGTTCGGGTGTGATTCTTAAATTAATACGTCTTGCAAGCTCGGAGCGGAAAAATCCACTCGCGTTTTTAAGCGCCTTGCCAACCTCCTTTGGGTCAGAGCCAAGAACGGAATAGTATATTTTTGCAAATTTTAAATCACCCGAAACGTTAGCACCTGTTATAGAAACCAAAGCTCCTGCAATTCGGGGGTCCTTTACGTCGCGCAAAATGAGTGCCATTTCCTCTTTTACTGCGTCATTTATTCTATTTCTTCTGTATTTAGCCATAAATTTTACCTCATATGTCGTAAAAATATTACTTCCCATATATTATACCACATCTTTATAACAAATTCAAATACTTTACTTGAAAAATGGATAAAAAAATGATAGAATATTTTTGTAGATTTATAAAAGACGTTAAGAAGTATTTTAGGAGGGAAAATGACAACGGGAGAAATTATTTTACTTGTGGTTGGGATTTTTAATTTAGCGCTTATATTTTTGATAGGTGCAGTGTCTTTATATACCATAATGGCATTAAAAAAGCAAAAAGCTCCAACCGTTGATATTTCACCTATAAAGGAAGTGATTGATTTAAAAATCAATCAAATTTCAACAGAAAATAGGCATTTTGCAAATAATATGGGTGAAAAAATTTCAATGCTTGAAAAAGCAATGAAGGAGCTAAACGAGCAAAACAACAAAAACTACGTTGATATGATGGAGAAGCTTAATGCATCTATCAATCAGATGTCAAAATCAACACGTGAGGAAAACGAAAAGGCCATAGAAAACCTAAACAAGAAGTTCGACGAGTTTTCAAAGAATATGGCAGAAAAATATGACCTTATTGACAAGACCGTTGGCAAATCTCTTTCCGATTTGCGTCGCGAAAACAGTGAAAAGCTTGAAAGCATCCAAAAGACAGTAGGGGAGAGGCTTGACGGCGTACAAAAAACAGTTGACGAAAAGCTTCAAAAGACTATTGACGAGCGCTTGAAGGAGTCATTTGAAAACGTTGTTTCTCAAATTGGCAACGTAAACAAGGCAATCGGTGAAATAAAGGGCATTGCAACCGACGTTGGCTCGCTTAAAAACGTACTAACCAACGTTAAAACGAAGGGTATTGCCGGAGAGGTTATTCTCGGTGGAATTATAGGTGATATTTTGACAAAGGAGCAGTACGAGGAAAACGTACCGACCAAGCAAGGCTCACGCGACCCTGTTGAATTTGCCATTAAAATGCCGGCAAGTGATGAGGAGTATGTTTATTTGCCAATCGACTCTAAATTCCCGCTTGAATCCTACTATAAAATCAAGGATGCAATAGACGCAGGCGATAAGGCTATGCTTGAGCTTGCTCGCAAGGAGTTGAGGGCGAAAATGCTTGTATTTGCTAAGGATATCTCGGGCAAATATATCGACCCACCAAACACAACCGATTTTGCCATTATGTTCTTGCCGAACGAGGGGCTTTATATCGAAGCGATTGAGCTTGGACTTTTTGAAGAATGTCAAAGAAAATACGGCATAAATATTGCAGGACCAACAACGCTTTCTGCATTGCTAAACGCTTTAAAGCAAGGCTTTAAGTCCCTTGCAATTCAGAAAAAGAGTGCAGATGTATTTAAGCTTCTAGAGGCTGTAAAGACCGAATTTGAAACGTTTGCAGATGCTCTTTCAAAGACCAAAAAGCATATTGAACAGGCGGACGCTGATCTTGCCAACCTAATTGGTACAAGAACTAACGTTATGACAAGAAAGCTAAAAACCGTTGATACAATCTCAGCTAACGAGGCTAAGGAAATTTTAGGAATAGACGAATAAGAAAAAGAGCCAAACGGCTCTTTTTCTGTTATAATAAACAATATACTTGAAATTTTTATTTCTTTGTGATATCATTGTTTTATATAAACTCATAATATTCTAGTATCACCTTGAAAGGAGATATTTATATGACAATTAATGAAAAAGCGGCTTTGGAAATGGTACAACAATATGAAAAAGCGAGCATCACAACCTTTTCCTCATCATTAAAGCTACCAGATAAAAAGGAAATCATTTCAATCTTAAACGATATACAAGGGCTATTTTTCCCTGCTTACTTTGCTGATTGCACACATTGTGCCGGAAGCTTTGCAGAGGAGAGAATAAGCTCAATAAGCTTCAAAATAAAAAAGCAAATAGAGCTTGCGCTTATGTTGAAGGATAAATCGGAGGCGGGCAAAAAAGCAAAGGAAATAGCGAACGATTTTATTGCAAATTTGCCACGTGTACACGATATGCTTTTGAAGGATGTTGAGGCAACCTATGAGGGTGACCCGGCGGCTGAAAGTAAGGAGGCTATTGTTTTTTGTTATCCTGGTCTATATGCAATTTTTGTTTATAGAGTTGCTAATTTGCTATACAAAAGTGGAGTTCCGTTTGTGCCGAGAATTATGACCGAGCACGCGCATTCAATGACGGGTATTGATATTAACCCTGGCGCAACAATAGGTGAATATTTCTTTATCGACCACGGAACAGGCATAGTTATCGGTGAAACCACCGAAATCGGAAATCACGTTAAAATCTATCAAGGCGTTACCTTGGGCGCACTATCCCCAAGAAAGGGACAAAGTCTTTCCGGTGTTAAGCGTCACCCAACTGTTTGTGATAACGTTACTATTTATTCGGGCGCGTCAATTCTTGGTGGAGAAACAGTGATTGGTGAGGGCGCAGTTATCGGCGGCAACTCGTTTATTACAGAAAGCATATCGGCAGGCTCAAGGGTTTACGTTAAAAAGCCGGAGCACATAATTAAAAATTAAAGGACAAAAAATGGACGCAAAAATAAAAATAACAACAAGCCAAACTGAATATAAGGGTAAATCTATCTTTGATAGAGTTGCGAGTGAGCTTATGATTCAAGAAACCTTTGATGTCTTAGACGGAAGCGAGCTGGTTGAAACAACGCTTTACGGTAGATTTTCAACCAAGAACGGCGTTTATTCCTTGAAATACGAGGAGGAAACCGAGGGAATGGGTGGTGTCTATACCGAGCTTAAATTCGATATGGATAAGCCAAAGGAGGTAAGCATTATTCGCACAGGTGCACTTGACAGCTGTATGTATTTTGAAGAGGGCAAGCGCAATATTTGTGTATATAATACAGGCATTATGCCTTTTGAAATTTGCATATATTCAAAATCTATTGACAATAGACTTTTGACAGACGGCTATATTGAAATCACATATTTGATTGAGATAAGAGGCGCGTGTGCTCAAAAAACAGTAATGAAAATGGAAGTGGAAGCTATATGACAGAATCCGAATTCAAGGCCGAGCTTAAAAATCTAAATGGCGGATATTTATTTTTCGGCGGTGAGGATTATTTAAAGTATATGTATTCAAAGGAAGCACAAAAGAGAATTTTAGATGGCTCCTTTGATGAATTTAACCACATAATTTTATATGCCGAGGAGTTTTCACCGTCCTCGCTTTCTCAAGCGATTTCCGCTTTCCCTATGATGGCACAGAAAAAGCTCGTCGAGGTGCGCGGAGTTGACTATACTGCATTTAAAAAGGATACTTGGGAGGCTGTTGACGACGTTTTATCGACTCTTGACCAAAACGACCATACAGTGCTTATTCTTCGTGCGGATAACAACTGCTTTAACGCAGGAAAGCTACCCAAAGCTCCGAGCGAGGCATATAAAATTTTGACTAAATATTTAAAGCCTGTTGAGTTTGAGTTTCCAAGCTCTCAAAGGCTTAAATCTTGGGTTTTGCGTCACTTTACCGACAATGATGTAAAATGCGATGGACAAATTCCGGACAAGCTGGTTGAAATATGCGGACACGATATGTGGATACTTTCAAATGAAATTGATAAATTATCAAGCTACGTTAAGCAAAACGGGCGCGATACGGTAAACTGTGAGGATATTGAATTCGTATCCTGCCAAACGGTAGAATATGATGATTTTCAGTTGACAAACGCACTGCTTGAAAAGAATAAATCGCTTGTTTTTGAAACCATGTATCGTCAAAAATCATCACATGAGCCACCAATGGCAATTCTTGCCTCCGTTGTGCGCCTATATTCCGACCTATTACTCGTTGAAACGCTTTACAGCTCAGGCAATAACAAGAGCCAAATTGCAACAGCGCTTAAAATGCACGAATTTAAGGTTGGCAAATATTTAAAATGCATAAATGGTGAAAATCCTAAAAAATTTGTACGCGCACTTGAGCTTTGCCAAGAGGCGGATATGAAATCCAAATCCCTCTCAAATTTAACGTCCTATATAGCTCTTGAAAGACTTGTGAGCTCGCTTTGCGCTCTGTTTTGCAGGTGAAATATGAAGATAAAATATCCAATAATAGTTGAGGGAAAGTACGATAAAATCAAAATAGATTCGCTTGTTAGCGCAAGGGTAGTAACAACAGGTGGATTTAGTGTTTTTAATGACAAGGAAAAAATCAGCTTAATAAAAAAGCTGGCTGATAAGTCAAAAATTATTATTTTAACTGACTCAGACGGTGCGGGCAATCTTATTCGCTCGTATATAAAAAGAGCATTAAAGCCCGAGCAAATAATAAATTTATATACACCTTACGTTATGGGTAAGGAAAAAAGAAAAAGAGAAGCATCAAAAGAGGGCGCTCTTGGGGTTGAGGGAATCGACTCTGAAAGGCTGTTAGCACTTTTAGCACCGTTTAGCGATGACAATGAGGAAAAAATCCATAACGAAATAACAAAGGCGGATTTTTACGCGTATGGCTTAAGTGGTCGAGAAAACAGCAAAGAGGCAAGAGAGAAAATTTTGAAAAAGCTTGATTTGCCGACGAATATGAGTCCAAACGCAATGCTACAAGCAATAAACATTTTATATTCAAAGGGAGAATTTGAAGCTATTTTAAATAGTGGGAATTAGTCATGGACATATTTAGACATAGAGGTGTAGCACTAGGATGCGGAGCATTTTTAGTTAGCTTATACACTTCATATTATTTGGACAATTTGACTAAAACTCTTATAGTTGCTTTGAGCTTGTCAGTGTTTCTTTTGTTAGTGGTGTCATATTTAATATTTAAGAAAAAGAGCATGCTTGACAAAATAATCAAGTATGCTCCTATTTTTGTTTTGGTTTTAATTTCTATGCTTATTTCTACGTTTTCATTTGGTGTTAGTCAACGAACGGAAAAATATATTGATAATACGAGTCACGAAATAGTAGGTGAAATTAAGGATATACACTACGAAAGTGAATATGAGAGCCTATACATTTTAAAAATCGAAAAAATAGACAATGAAAGAGAAAGCGTCAAGGCTCTTTTTACGCTTGAAGGTAACGGACTTAACGTAGGTGATAAGATAAAGGCGAGCGCAGCTTTTACACCAATTGAAAAATCGAGTATTGGATATAATCAAGAAAAAATATATCTGGAAAAGGGTATAACCTTTAATTCGCACGCAGAGAATGTTGAGATATTAAAAACAGGTAATCGCAATCTGACGTTTTTGCAAAGAATAAACTATAAATTATCACAGCCGTTTTATAAAAATATGGGAAAAGAGGAAGCCTCTCTTTATTCCGCTTTGTTGCTTGGCAACGCCAAGGAGCTTGATGATGCTTTAAAAAGGGATTGCCAAAGAGTAGGCGTTAGTCATGCACTCTCCCTTAGCGGCATGCATATTACTATTCTTGCTACGCTTGTCGGATTTCTTTTAAGATTTGTACCCTTTCTTAGAAGAATTTCAAGAAGCTTAATTATAATATTGCTCATAGTCTTATTTGTTGGTATAACGGGCTTTTCTCCTTCCGCAACAAGGGCAGGACTTATGATGATTTTGTATTATTTAATAAAAATGACAGGAGAGGAAACCGACAATATAACCGCGCTGCTTTTATCGGTGACAATAATATGCGCCTTTTCTCCGTATTCTATATTTTCCGTTTCACTTTCGCTCTCATTTCTTGCAATGCTCGGTTGTCTTGTTAGCGTTAGGTTTTTCTATAAAAGCAGACTAAGAAAAATAAGACCTAGATTTTTTAAATTTATAGTGTTTTCAATCGTGACAACGCTTTTTGTTATCGGCTTTACATTACCGGTTGTTTTTAACGTATTCGGTAGCTTTTCGATTTTAACGCCTTTGTCTAATTTAATAATAATCCCATTTTTTACAGTGCTGATTTATCTTGCGCCGTTTTTACTTTTGTTTTCGGGCGTGCCGTATGCTTCGGATTTTCTCTTTTTTATAGGAGAAAGGCTTGCTTCTTGGCTTATGCTTGTTATAAAGTGGGTCGCTTCGCTTGAAAATATAATGCTTCATACGTATTCCGTTGTTCAAGTTATAGGCACTGTGGCGATTTTTGTTTCACTTCTTGTTTTGATAGCTTCAAGGAAAAAGCAATTTAAGAAAGCCTTGGTTTTGCTTGGTGTGTCCGTTATAATTTTCGCTAGCGGAGCAGTGATAAATTATACTGATAGAATGACAAACGTCTACGTAACAACGTACAATTATAAATCAAGTGATTTTGTGGCAATAGAAAAGGAAAACGACCTTACCCTGATTGACGTTTCCACAACAACGCAGGGAGTAAGAGAGGGCACGTTAGGTCTTGTCAAGCATCTTCATTATAGCGAAATAGAAAACTACATAATCTGCGATTATTCTCGCGCAACAGATATGTATTTTAAAATGGTTGCTGCAAACACAAGGGTAAGAAATCTATATTTACCAAAGCCGTTAGACGATGACGAAAATAATACGCATAAAAGAATATTGAAGGTGGCAGAGAAAGAAGGAATAAAGGTATACGAACGCCCGTCGGTGCTTGAGCTTGATAAAATAAGAATAGAATTTTCCGAGAACGATTATATTGAAAGGTCATCTCGCCGCTGCATTAGCTTTGACATAAGCATAAACAATACAAATATACTTTATCTCGGCTCTGGCAGCTATGAGGTTTTCGACTATTTCACAAGGAAAAAGGCATATTTAGCCGATTTGGTGATTTTTGGAGCATATGGACCGACATATAATAAAACTTATTACTACGAAATGCCATATGCTGAGAAAATTGTGTTCTATGGACAAGCAAATGATTTTGCAAGCCAAGCCTTGATGTCAAAAAACGAGGAAGCGATAATTAAAACGGAAGAATTGCCGATTAGATTCAAGCTGAAAAGCAAGTCTTGACTTTTTATAAAAAAGAATATAAAATATAGTTAGAACTAAAAAGGAGATAATTATGCAATCCTTACGTGAGCTGTATAAAATTGGCAGAGGGCCATCAAGCTCTCACACAATGGGCCCTGAAAGGGCAATAAAGACTATAAAAGATAGATACCCCTCGGCGGATTTTTTCAAAATTGAGCTTTTTGGCTCGCTTGCCTTGACCGGTGAAGGGCACGGCACTGACAGAATAATAAGAGAAACGCTTTCGCCTATTAAATGCGAAATTACGCTTGACAAAAAATCCCCTTGCAATTTTCATCCAAACACAATGGATATATACGCCTATCAAGCAGACAAGCTTCTTTCTAAGGAAAGAGTTTACAGCATTGGCGGAGGCACGGTTGTTTTTGACGGTGAAATCAAAGAGGAAACAAAAGAGGTTTACCCACACAATTCATTTACCGAGATTGCCGATTACTGTGCTAAAAAGAATATAAGAATTTGGCAGTATGTGGAGGAATTTGAGGGCAAGGAGATTTTTTCATATCTGGGTAACGTTTGGGAATGTATGAAAAACTCAATAAGAGAGGGCTTGACAACAACGGGTACTCTCCCGGGCGGTCTTAAAACACAAAGAAAGGCACAATTTTTATACAATCAAAGACATATCGACGAGTCGGCACAAACAAGAGAAAACCGCTTAGTTTGCTCATATGCCTTCGCGGTTAGTGAGCAAAACGCGTCGGGTGGTACAATAGTAACTGCGCCTACCTGTGGCTCCTCTGGAGTTTTGCCCTCGGTTTTGATGTATTACCAAGAGAAAAACAGCTTAAGTGATGAAAAAATAGTGAAGGCTCTTGCAACGGGCGGAATTATAGGCAATCTAATCAAGAAAAACGCGTCTATAAGCGGCGCGGAGTGCGGATGCCAAGCGGAAATCGGCTCTGCCTGCTCAATGGCGGCTGGTGCTCTTGGTGAGCTTTTTGAGATGGGCTTATCTCAAATTGAATATGCGGCAGAGGTGGCAATGGAGCACCACCTCGGTCTTACCTGTGACCCAATCGGAGGACTTGTTCAAATCCCTTGCATTGAAAGAAATGCGGTTGCCGCTATGCGTGCAATAAACGCATTATCTCTTGCGAATTTCTTGACCGATTCACGTAAAATCAGCTTCGATATGGTCGTTAAGGTTATGTACGAAACAGGCAAGAATCTACTCAGTGACTACCGTGAAACCGCATCGGGCGGTCTTGCAAAGCATTATAACAAAATGGGTGATTAGAAATGAAAAAGAAGGCAGTTGTTTTTACGCTATTACTATCTTTTGTGTTGCTTAACCTAACGTCTTGCAAGGTAAACTGGTTCGATAAGCAATACGATGCACCTTGGTGGGCAATTGCAATCCCCGTTGCTATATTTACAATAGCTATGATGCTTGCGAGTGCAAAATACATCTGTTCGCACGAATATCTTTGCCCAAAATGTGGCGGAAAATTCAAACCGAAATGGTGGCAGACATTATTTTCACTTCATATAAATAGCGACAGATATTTTAAGTGTCCGCACTGTGGAAAAAGAAGCTTCTGTCATATTGTAAGAAAAAACAAAGAAAAATAAGCACTCATGGCGGAGGATTTGCCTTAATTTTTTCGCGTGGTTGTATTTGCAGTTGACAAAATTTATTTTATATGATAATATAATATTACAAAATTATTTTTTAGGAGAATATTATGCAAAAGAAAGTACTATTAACACTTTTATTAGTTTCGCTTCTTGTATGTGTTTTTGCCTTTGGCGTTAGTGCCGCAGGAGCAGAAACAAACGCATTTGGTGAAATTACACCGGTAGAAGGCGTTACTGCACCAACCGTAATTGATTCAACATCAAGGGTTGTAATCAAGGCAAGCGACGGCACCTACTACACATTCCCATCCTACTATATTCTTGCTGATAACGCTACCTTCACTTGGAAGAAAAACGAAGCGGTAAATGAAATTTTAGGCATTAACGTTTCAGCGCAAGAGCTTAGAAAGAACATTGTTCGTATGGAAATTCCAGAGGGTGTTACTCAAATGAACCCAAATACGGATGGTGGAGCATGCGTTTTTGAAGATGCAAAGATAATGGTTGAAGCAACCATTCCTTCAACAATGGAATATATCGGCGCATACGCTTTCCAAAGATGCTACGAGCTTGTTACAATTAACGGTCTTAAGGAGCATTTGGCAAAAGCAAAAAGAATAGGCCCGATGATACTCAACGGAACACAATGGGGTGCGGGAATCGATCTTGTTTTTGCTGAAGGCCTTGAAACAATTCCAAATAACTCATTTAAAGGAACAAAGATAAAGTCAGTTACTTTCCCTTCAACTCTTACAAGAATTGATGAGCGTGCATTCCAAGGCTGTACAAACCTTACCTCCGTTACAATTCCTGCAAGCGTGGTAACGATTAAAAATCACATTTTTGCGGATTGTACCAAGCTCACAAGCATTGATTTGTCTGCATGCAAATCATTAGAGGAAATCGGTGAATTTTGCTTTGAAAAAGCAGGAATTACAAGCTTTGATTTTACACCGTTTGCAAGTTCCCTTGAAACTATGGGTATGGGTCTTTTCAATTGCTGTGGTAGTTTAACAACAGTTACCGGCTTTGAGCTCCTTGTAAACATAGAAACAGTTGGCAACAACATGTTCTATCAATGCCCACTTACAGAAATCAATTTCCCACCGAACATTACATCAATTGGTAACTATGCATATTTCCAACATAAATCAACTCAAACCGAAATTAGAATTCCAAACGGTGTAACGTACATCGGTAACCACGCACTTGTTAGAAACAGCAGTGCAGCAGGCGTAGAGGGAGTTAAAATTTATCTTCCTGCATCCCTTGAGACAGTTTCAAACGACTATACGTTTGAATATTGGGATTTTGCAGAAATGTATATTCCATCAAGCTTTGTAAACGTTCCTACAGGCTTTGTAAACGGAACCAATGAAACCGGTACAGTTTATTACTATACAGGTGATTTAAACGGTCTTACAATCAGCGGAACAAACAACAAGGCACTTCTTAACGCTGAATGGGTACACGTTGATGCTTTCACAGGCGTAGCATCTGACAAAAACATAATTGTTTACGGCTATAACGTATGTGATGCATTCTATCAAGGCGTGCACGACGTAAAGACAGCAATGGAAGGCTCAACCTGTCAAGGTGAGTGTGAAAGAGTTGGTTGTGACGAAATTGGAATTTTGGCAAATCCCGAGCACCAAAATGCTTGGATGTTTACAGATGAAAACGGTAACGAAATGAACGTAACTGCACTTATCGTTGCTGAATATAAATGTGCGGACTGTAAAACAGTTGAGTCACGCGAGGAAATTTCACCTCTATTTGTGGCAGTTGGATATACCTTTAACGAGGAAGAACCAAGCCAAATCTCATATAGAGCATTTGTAAAACAAGAGCCTCTTGCAAGATACGAGGAGCTTTCCGGTCAACCTCTTAAATACGGCTTGGTTGCAGGTATTGCGGGACAAAATCCTGACGGCAAGCCACTTACATTCAATGCAGAAACACAACAAATAGGTACTGTTGGCTCCGTTGTATATGCACAGGCAACAGGTACGGATTATACAAGCATTGAAATCAAGCTTACAGGAATTAACATATCCACCACGATTTATTGCAATGCATTTGCGGTAGTAAATTCAAAGATATCTTATATCTGTGATACTACAGGTGATACCGCATCGTATAAAAACATCGTAATTCCGGTTAAATGATAAAACAAAAAAGCACCCAATCGGGTGCTTTTTTGTTGTTTATTATTATTTCATCATTTCAATAAGCTCGGGAATACATTCCTCAAACTTCACTCCATAGGAGTGGTTGATTCTGTCCGGCATAGTTTTTTCAATAGATAAAACAGTAAAATCAACTGCGATTTTTATAGCCTTTTCATATGAGAAGCCACGGGTAAGTCCGGCGCACAATACGCTTGAAAATGTGTCGCCTGTGCCATGGAAGGCAGCGTCTATGGTATTACGGCAGTAGTAGTGCGTTTTTCCTGTTTCGCCATCGTAATAATATGCACCCTGTGTCTTGTTACCATCAAAGTGGATACCTGTCAATATTACCTTTTTTGCACCTAAAGCGCAAAGACGCTTGCAAACGTCAAGTATGTACGCCTCGTCATATTCCTCGGTATATGGAATGCCAAGTAAGAATGAAGCCTCTGTTATGTTTGGTACAATCATATCGGCAACAGAGCAAAGACGAGCCATATGGGATGGAAACTCTTCGTTAAAGCCTGCGTAAAGCTTGCCCTTGTCAGCCATTGCTGGGTCAACAAATACGAATGTATTTTCTCCTCTAAATTTTGAAATAAAGTCAATAACGTAGTCGATTTGCTTCTTGTTTCCGAGATAGCCTGTATAAATAGAGTCAAATTTTATATCATATTCTTGCCAATGCTTTGCAATTTTTGGAATATCCTCGTTTAAATCAGTAAAAGTGAAGTTTTTAAATCCGCCCGTGTGGGTTGAAAGTATTGAGGTTGGTATGATGGCACACTCAACACCCATAGCGCTAACTAGTGGTAAAGCAACGGTGATTGAGCATTTTCCAAAGCAAGAAACATCTTGAATTGTTACAATTCTTTTCATAAAAATATCTCCTTTTAAATTAAGATATTCTAAATTATATACCCAATTTTACCGATTGTCAATACAAAATACGCACGTAAATCAAAAAAATTAACTTAAATTCTTGACAGTATAAATAATTGTTGATATAATTATGTATATTATTACTTTAGTCAAATAAAGTGTTATTTTGTTATAAGGCAGGTACTGATTATGAAAAAGACATTGTTTGAAGGCGTTGCAACCGCCCTAGTTACCCCAATGAATAGCGATGGTAGTGTTGACTACGCAGCTCTTGATAGACTAGTTGACTGGCAAATTAAAGAGGGGGTTTCAGCTCTCGTTGCTTGTGGCACAACAGGTGAGGCTTCCACTCTTACAGACGAGGAGCATAGACAGGTTATAGCCAGAGTTGTTGAAAAGGCGGACAAGCGTGTTCCTGTAATTGCGGGCACAGGCTCTAACGACCTTGATTATGCTTTGTCACTTACAAAATACGCTTGTGATGCAGGGGCAGATGCTGTTTTGACAGTTACCCCATACTATAATAAGGCAACCCAAGCGGGACTTATCAAAATGTATAATATTTTGGCAGATGCATCTAAAGCTCCCGTTATTCTATATAACGTTCCATCTCGTACAGGCGTTAATATTGAGCCCGCAACATATAAGGCTTTGGCTGATCACGAGAATATTATCGCCATTAAGGAAGCAAACGGCAACATCAGCAAAATTGTTGAAACTATGTCGTATGTAAATGGCAAGCTCGACCTTTATAGCGGTAATGATGACCAAATCGTTCCGCTTATGGCTCTCGGTGGAAAAGGTGTTATTTCGGTTGTATCTAACATTTTACCAAGAAAGACTGCGGAGCTTTGCGAAAAGTGCTTAAAGGGCGATTACAAGGGCGCTTCCGAGATTCAATATAATCTCCACGCAGTAATTGACTCGCTCTTCTCAGAGGTTAACCCAATTCCCGCAAAGGCTGCAACAGCAAAAATGGGATTTGGCACAAACACATTAAGACTTCCTTTAACCCCAATGAGCGAAGCAAAATACGAGGTTATGCTTAAGCTTATGAGAGAGCAGGGACTTGACGTATGATTAGAGTTTTAGTCCATGGCTCTAACGGAAAAATGGGCGGACACGTAATGGCTGAAATATCCAAAAGTGAGGATATGGAGCTTTTTTGCGGTGTTGACCCGAAATCCACAGGATGCGAAAACTATAAATATTACGATAGCTTTGACAAGGTAGAGGGAAAGCCTGACGTTATTATTGACTTTTCCTTCCATACTCTTGTTAAAAGCGTGCTTGATTATGCAGTGAAGGTTGAGTGCCCTGTGCTTATTGCCACAACCGCACTTGACGATGAGGACAAAAAGGCAGTAGCACATGCATCTCAAAAGGTACCTGTTTTCTTGGCTGCCAATATGTCAATCGGTGTTGCGCTCCTTGCTGATTTTGCAAAGCGTGCAGCCGCTATGTTCCCAGATGCTGATATTGAAATTGTAGAAGCGCACCACAACCGCAAGGTTGATGCGCCAAGCGGAACTGCCGTTATGCTTGCAAACTCAATTAAAGAGGTTCGTCCGGATGCCGAATACGTTTACGGACGTGGCGGAGAAGCAAAGCGTACAAAGAACGAAATTGGCATTCACGCACTTCGTATGGCTAATATAGTTGGTGAACACGAGGTTTATATCACAACCGAGTCGCAACAGCTTGTTTTACGCCATAACGCATACGACCGCGCACTCTTTGCCGACGGTGCAATTAAGGCAGCGAGATTCCTTGTAAATCAAGACAAGGGACTTTACACAATGAACGATATGTTCAAAAACTAAACAAGAGATAGTTTAATATTTGGAAAGGAGAAGTATATGAACTGTCAAACTAAGCTTTTACACGACAATTTAAGCGTTAAAGACGGCGTATTATACTTCGCCGATTATAACACACGCGAGCTTGCAAAAAAGTACGGAACGCCTCTTATGCTTCTTGACGAAAAGAAGATAAGAAACACCATGCGTATATATAAAAACGCAATGGAGGAGTATTTTGGAGAAGGTTCAAAGCCACTATACGCAAGCAAGGCGCTTTCCTTTGTAGGTATTTATCAAATCGCAAAGGAAGAGGGCATAAACACCGATATTGTTTCGATTGGTGAGCTTTATACGGCAATTAAGGCGGGCTTCCCACTTGAAAACGCATTTTTCCACGGCAACGCAAAGAGTGACTCTGATATTAAGTTTGCTATTTCAAATGGTATCGGCTATTTTATAGTAGATACCTATGACGAATTATATGCGATTAACAAAATTGCAGGCGAGCTTGGAAAAAAGCAAAAAATTCTTTTAAGATTAACCCCGGGCATTGACCCACATACCCATTCGGCTATTGCAACGGGAAAGGTTGACAGTAAGTTTGGCACGGCTATTGAAACTGGACAAGCATTTGAAATTGTCAAGACAGCAACCGAGCTATCAAATATCGACCTTCGTGGCTTCCACGCACATATCGGCTCTCAAATTTTCGATATTAAGCCATTCTGCGACTCTGCCGATATTATGATTAGATTTGTAGGCGAGGTCAAGGATACACTCGGCTTTGATACCGAGATATTAAACCTTGGCGGTGGCTTTGGCGTTCGATACGTTGAGAGCGACCCAGAGATTGACTATGCGGAAAATATCCGTCTTATTTCCGAGCATATTAATGAATATTGCGAGGAAAATGACCTACCTAAGCCAACAATTTTGATGGAGCCTGGCAGAAGCATTGTGGCTGATAGCGGTATGACGCTTTATACAGCGCTTTCTGTCAAGGAAATCACGGGTTATAAGAACTACGTGGCAATTGATGGCGGTATGACCGACAACCCACGCTATGCCCTTTATGGCTCGTCTTATACAGTCCTTGCATCAAACAGAATGGATGATGAAGCAAGCTATGAATGTACAATAGCGGGCAGAAACTGTGAAAGTGGCGACCTAATCCAAGAAAACGTAAAAATTCCAAGGGTTCAGCGAGGAGATAATATAGCAGTTTTGGTAACAGGCGCATATAACTACTCAATGGCATCAAACTATAATCGCGTGCCAAGACCCGCAGTTGTAATGCTAGGCGACACCGACAGAGTAGTAATCAGACGCGAAACACCCGAGGATGTGTCTAGATTAGACGTAATTTTATAAATACAAAGCCACGCTCAGCGTGGCTTTTCTAAAAGGAATGTGAAATGTTACGACTTGTAGAAAATAAAAAAATAATGAAAGAATGGAATTGGGAAAAGAATCGAGAGCTAGATCCTCAAAAGCTTGCGCTTGGAAGCGCAAAAATCGCTTGGTGGAAGTGCTTGATATGCGACTTCGAGTGGAAAACTAGTGTTAGAAACAGAACACAACAAGGATATGGATGCCCAGAATGTGCGAGATTAAAGAGAATGGAGTCGAGAAAGAAAACGCTAATTAAAACTCATAAAACTATAACTGATCCCCAATTGATAAAGGAATGGAATTACCAAAAGAATCATCCCGATTTGCCGCAAATGTATACAATCGGTAGCAACAAATCTGTTTGGTGGCAGTGCTCTGTGTGTGGGTATGAATGGAAGAGCAAAGTTAACAATAGAGCAATAAATGGAAGAGGATGTCCATGTTGTGCAAATAAAACCATTGTGAAAGGTATTAATGATTTAGGAACAGTAAATCCAGCCTTAGCAAAAGAGTGGGATTATGAAAAGAACGAGTTAACTCCTAACGATGTGACTATAGGTAGTGGCAAAAAAATTTGGTGGAAATGTCCTAAAGGTCACAGTTATCAAGCGAGTGTCATGCATAGAGGTCATGGAACAAATTGTCCGGTTTGTTTTACTGGTAGGCAAACATCTTTTGCTGAAAAAGCATTCTTTTATTATATAAAAAAAGTCAGACCCGATGCAATAAGCAGGTGCAAAACAGTTCTTGATGGAAAAATGGAACTTGACATATACATCCCGTCACTAAATATGGGAATAGAATACGATGGCGCATATTGGCACGATAAAAAAGATGCAAAGATGCGCGAGAAAAAGAAATTTTTATTGTGTCAAAGTAAAAATATTAGACTTTTAAGAATAAAAGAAATTGAGTATAGCCCTGGTGGACATTATATGTCGAACAATACTTGGTTTGCAGATCCTTCTGGAAACAATAAAACGCTAGATGAACTTATACAAAGATTGATAGACGAAATAGACCCAATAACGGGTCCTTTGTTCACAAGGAATCCGTTAAACGTATATAGTTCTGTTAGGGTGGATACGAAAAAAGATAGATTTGAGATTATGCAAATGTTTATAAGTGAAGAAACAAACAACCTTGCTAAAAGCAACCCCGAATTGGTAGATGAATGGAATTATGAACGAAATTCTGGATTAACTCTTGAAATGTTTTCTCCTAAATCAGGGAAAAAAGTTTGGTGGAAATGCTCAAAATGTGGGAACGAGTGGGAAACAACAATAGGACATAGAACGGCTGGCACAGGATGCAAAAAATGTCATTTGTCTTTATCCTCCAAAACTACAAAGCGAATTTTACAATATAATGAAAAAGAAGAATTTGTTAAAGAATGGGATTCAATAACGAAAGCAAGTACCGAGTTGAATATTAATGCATCAAATATTTCTATGTGTGCAAAAGGTCGACGAAAACATGCAGGTGGTTTTATATGGAAATATAAAAATGATCCGAAAGACAAATGATTTATAATTTTAAAATTTTGTCAAAATTTGTTTTTAATATTTACAAAATAGGAAAAGTGTGCTAATATATATACGAAAAAAATATTAAGGAGATATAAATTATGAATAACAAGGTTTTAGTTGAAACAAGCGCACGTCACGTTCACCTATCTCGTGAGCACATCGACATTCTTTTCGGCGAGGGCTATCAGCTCACAAACATAAAGGATTTGAGCCAACCCGGTCAATTCGCTTGCCAAGAAAGAGTTACTGTTGTAGGCCCTAAGAAGTCTATTGAGAGAGTTAGCATTCTCGGCCCTGAAAGAAAGGCTTCACAGGTTGAGGTTTCATTTACAGACGCTCGTACTCTCGGTGTTACAGCTCCAGTTAGAGAAAGTGGAGATGTTGCAAACTCAGCTCCTTGCAAGCTTGTTGGTCCATGTGGTGAGGTAGAGCTAAGCGAGGGTGTTATCATTGCAAAGAGACACATTCACTTCACTCCTGAAGAAGCAGCTGAAGCAGGTGTTAGCGACAAGGAAATCGTAAAGGTTAAGGTAAACTCTGACAGAACTACAATTTTTGACGACGTTGTAGTTAGAGTGCATCCAAATTTCGCAGCAGCAATGCACATCGACACAGATGAGGCAAATGCTTCCTGTGCTTTCGGTACTGTATACGGCGAAATCATTAAATAAGAGATGCTGCAACGGCACAAAACAAAACAGACGGATAAGTTGTTTTAAATTACATAATGTTGAAAACTTGCAAAGTCTTGCAAGTTTTCTTCTTTTTGTGTCTGTTTTTAGTCGCGAGTTCGCTCACTACCGTACGAAGTACGCCGACGAAAGCGAACTCGCGCCTTTTGCACTCGTTTCGCTATCTCTTTTTGCTTCCTTTTTTGGAAAAAGTCATATAGTTGACAAATCAATATTTTTATGATATAATTAAAATGCAGAAATTTTTACAAAAATTTACCAAGGGTTAAAGCAATGATAAAATACGAAAAAAGCAACAGCTTTGATATTGAGGCAAAGCAATTAAATTATATATTAACTGCGCCTGACAACATTGGCGAAAATGAAAAATTACCGCTTATTGTTTTCTTGCATGGTGCGGGCGAGCGCGGTGACGATGTTGAAAGACTAAAGGTTTATTGCGTGCCGAAGCTCTTTACAAAAAATGTGGAGCACAATGGCGTGCGTTCATACACCTTGTCGCCTCAATGTCCTGCACACCCCTTTACCTGGTATGATTTTAAAAACGAGGTAATGGCGCTTATAGATGAGGTTGTAAAAAACAACCAAATTGACCCATCTAAGGTATCCCTTTGCGGTATTTCAATGGGTGGCTTTGGCACTTGGGAGCTTGCAATGACTTATCCTGAGCGCTTTTATAAAATTGCTCCGCTTTGCTCGGGAGGAATGAGCTGGCGTGCGTGGGCTTTGAAAATGCCGATTCGCGTATTTCACGGCAAGCGCGACGACGTTGTTCCATTTGCTTATTCTGAGCTTATGGTTAACGCTGTTAAAGCTTGTGGTGGCAACGTAGAATTTATTACTTATGATGATTTAAGTCATAACTGTTGGGACAGGGCTTTTGACGAGACGGATCTTGTCAACTGGCTCGCCAAATAAAGGAGATTTATGGTAGCGATTAAAACTACATTTGGCCGCAAGATTAAAAGAATTCTTCATATTCTCAATCCACTTGCGGGAAAAGGAACTGCAAAAAAGGTGCGTAGGCACATTAAAGAAACCGACGAAACCTATATGTCACATTCCCCATCTGAAACAAGCAAATTTATAAGAGAGTCTTGCCAAGTTGAGCCTGACACTTGCTTTACAGTTTACGGTGGCGACGGCACTATTCATAGAGCTGTAAATGCGGTTATGGATAGTGGATGCGCCAACGAGGCTATGCTAAAGCTCGTTCCTATTGGCTCGGGTAACGACTTTGTTCGTTCGTTTGACGATATGCCTGACGAATTCGTTTCAGATATTATGAAATTCAATGACCGCTATGCAGCTAATATTGTAAATATGGGCTTTGACTGCGGTGTCGTAAAAAGAGCTATAAAATTCAAGAAATTACCACTTGTTTCCGGCTCGTTTTCTTATATTCTCGGTGTTATTGGCGAGGCTTTGCATAAAAAAGCGATGAAAGCAAAAATCACCTTGACGTACGAGGACGGCTCAACCGAGGTTATGGAGGATAAGTATCTCTTGGTTGCTATCGGTAACGGTAGATGGTACGGCGGTGGCTTTAAGGCAGTGCCCGGAGCTAAGCTTGATTCTGGCACACTTGATGTTACAATAGTAAAAAATATCAGCATCTTTACATTTATCAAGCTTGTCGGCTCATTCAAAAAAGGAACGCATATTGCCGATACTGAAAATTGCATTGTAAAAAAGAGCGCACAAAAATACTTAATGTATAAGCGTTGCATAGGATGCAAGGTTGAGGGATGTGAAACTATCTCAGCAGATGGCGAGCTTTATGAGGAAAACGTCGCAGACGTTAAGGTATTGCCGAAGGCTATTAGTATTATCCAACACAAACTATAAAAACAAACGGAAGCGTTGACTAAATTCAATGCTTCTTTTTTGTTGCATAGACAAATTATTTGTGCTAAAATAAAATTAAGAAAAAATGTAACACAAGTGAAAAATTTTTCGTCATATATTTATGAAAGGTAAAAATTGGTAACTAAACTTTATTTGCAGAGAGATGAAAGAAATAACAAAATGGAGGGATAATATGAAAAAAATTAGTATTTTGATTCTCATTTTAATTTTTGCTTTTTCTATTACTGCGTGTAGTGGTGCAATTGACACATCAACTGAAACCGAAAACGGCAGCGACACATCAACTGAAAAAGATACTTCGGGCGAGAGTGAAAATAAATATGGTGTGATATCACCTGAAAAATACGAGGTAACCGTTTCGTATGTTGGCGCAGGCGATAAAAGCCAAGATTACGAGATAGTGCGTGAAAAGGCACTCAATAGCAAAAAAAGCGACATTTATGGCAATCTTCGTTATCCAATATACAAAATGGATACAAAAGAAGACTTGGAAAACTTTAAATCCGATTTTGAAGAAATTTTTGTAATGGACAGCCCATATGACAATTTCCCATCGTTTGAAAATGCTGTAGCAACATGTGACGAGGAGTTTTTTGAAGCTAATGCGTTGTTTATAATCTACCTAGGCGGCACCAGTAGTTCGTGCCTATATGATGTTACGGAAGTGCTTTTTGACGGCTTTGTGCTTAAATTTGAAATTCGACAGATAAACGATCCGATAGTAACAAATTGTGATGAAATCGGCTATCTTTTTACAGTGAAAATTTCAAAAAGTGAAATCAAAGATGCCAAGATGTTTGATGCCCACTGATAAAAACGAAAACAAATAAAAAAGCCTTGCGTTTTGCAAAGCTTTTTTATTTATTATAACATATGAACATATTAGCATACTTAAATAACTACCGCCGTTATTGGCTTTATGGTCTTATGCATCTATTCTAAACGTAAATTTATCCTTTGGCTCTTTTACGTCTATGCTAATGAGATACATTGTCTGACCTTTTTTGATTTCACCATTTAATTCAAGCTCAAGTGCGTGTGTTTCAGTTTCAACCCTTGCACTTGCAAGTGCCTTATCAAACGTAACAGTTATATCCTCGACTGTGATTTTGCCATCCTCGATAGTTGGCTCGAACGGGGTTACAAGTCTTTCGGTAAATTCCTTTGCGCCTGCAAACTCGTCAGTTATTGTAACGCCGTTTTCGTCAGGCTTGAATGTACGGAGGAGCTTCGTTAATTCCTCTTGGTGATAAATGCAAGCAAACTCCATTTTTACCTCACCGTTTTCGAATGATGTGGTTGCTCTTTCACCGCCGTTGCCTTGATACTGACCGTTTATAATAGGAACATTGTGACCTCTTGATGAGGTTTCAAGGAAATCGTATCTGCCGGGATGCTCAAAATACTGTCTTGTATACGGGCGTCCACCCATGTCAACTAACACTTGCTTGTCGTTCTTTGAGAAAATAAACGACCCCACGTCATTATGGTTGTGGCTTTCACCATTTGAGCCACCGCGACATCCGAAGCCGTATTTTGGAGTGCGCTTGGTGTACCAACCCTGGTCAGCCATAAAATATTCAGCATTCTTTGAAAGCTTTGCCGATGCAAACGATGGGTCATAAAGACGGAACGAATTTAAGAAATACGTAAAATAGTGTACGTCGTAAGAGAAGGTGCTTTCGGGTGGTAATTCTACACCATTTGGGAACATTGTTTTTAGTAAGTAGAAATATCCGATTGGCATAGTAATGCGGCTTCCGCAGTCACCGTAGTTTACAACAACGTTTTCGTCAAGATATAGCTTTTGCAAGAACATTGCAATATTTTTTACCTTTTCGCCCTTGGTTATATCAACCCTGCCGTTTGTGTACGTTTTTAGCATCTCAGCATAGGTAAGGTAATATCCAAAGCCGTAGCTCCAATATCCCGCACCCTCGGTGCATACACCATCATCACGATAGCCATTTTCAATATAAGTTGCCATATTGTGATTGATTCTATCCTGAACAAGATCGAATATTTCCGGACGGTTTAGCATAAGAGTACAGCCAACGGCACCGGAACAAACGGTTGTCCAGTTGTTTTCTCTGAACTCCCAATGCCATCTTTGCGCAAGGAACGGTTTTACGATTCTGCGGTCGATTTCAGCATCGATTCTTGATTTTATTAAGTCGTGCAAGCGGTCGCCGAGCATTTCCTTAATAAGCGCGAGCGCGTAGCCTACTGTTGTAGAGTCAAGGTCAAGCTCTGAGTTATTGTTTTCCGTAATATTTGGCATATGCGCGGGAAGAGCCCAAACGAATTGGTCGCACATTTCCCAAATTGTGTCCTGCAATCTTTCAAGATGCTTTGGCTCCTCGGGATAAATAAGAGCCATAGCGGTTAGCATAAACATTCGGTGCTGACGCTTGAAGAAATCTACCTGATAAATTGAGCGGTCGCCAATATCGTGAAAAAGACGAAATTTTGAAAACTTCGTGGTTGGGATTTCATCCATGCCATCGTTTTCAAAGTCGCGCTTAAGTGCCTCAAGCATAGGCTTAAATTCCGGCTTGTTTTTTATTTCTGACCAAAACTGTGGGTCAGCTGATTTTCCTATCAAGTTCATTATTTTTCACCACCTAATAAAGAGTTTAGTACCTTTGCTTCACAAGGAAGAGAAGTTAGCTCGCCATCTGGCATAAATTCGAGAAAACAGACACGTCCCTCGGAATTTTCGTCGTTTAATACCTCTAAATAGCTTTTCCAATCGCCTGTTCCCTCGCATAAGGGATACTTTTTGGCGTCTTTGTCCCAGTTGAAGACATGAACGTTTGTAATCCAAGGACGAAGTGCGTTTAATGCCTCTAAATTATATTCAAATCCCTTTGAATGGTTTGGTTGCCAATAGAGTCTTAAATTGTCCTCGTTTACATCATTTATAAATCTTAATGTATCGTGATAATCGTCTGTAAGAGTTGCAAAATGGCATTCAATTGACAGGGTTAAACCGAATTTTTTTGCTTGACGGCATAAATCCTTAGTAATTCTTACTGCACGATTGTAGCCATTACTACATACATATTGGTCACAGCCTTTTTTACAGCCACATCGTGGCCAACCGAGCCAAACTCTAACGGTTTTTGCACCTAAAGCAACGGCAGTTTTTAAAACCTTCTTAAATGGAAGTGGAAAATGCTCGTCACAATGATACATTAGTCCAAAATACGAGCCGTATGAAGCGCATTTTAAGCCTGCACCGTGCATAAGACGGCGCACCTCTCTCGCTAACTTTACGTTGCCCATGGGAATGTGAACGTCGCCACCCCATTCAATGTATTCCAGACCACTTTCCTTGGTGGCTTTAATGAGCTCTTTTATTCCTTTTTTTCTAAAGGAAACAGAAACAAGTCCGCTTTTCATAAATATCTCCTTTATGTGCGTATTTTTGCTTAAAATAGGAAAAACAACGCACCCTGTGGTTAATTTAAAGGCTCAAGCTCATAAAAGCTTGAGCCTTTTAGCTATTAATAAATGTTTTTTGTTTCGCGATAGTCACGCCAAACGTTTTCAAAAAATCCGCCACCCTCTGGCAAAGGTCTTACAGGACGAGCGCCACCGCCCATACTGTCGGGCGCGTTGAATGTGATTTCAAAAACTTTGTCGTTTAAAGCTCCGTCATCAAGCTCAAAACGGAAAACGTCCTCCATTTTATCGGGAGCTGTTCCGTTTTCGGATGTATATATGGCGGAACCGCGTGATTTTCCACCGGCAGATATGTAGGTTTTCATAGCCGTTATATACATCATCTCGGCAAGCAGAGCATCGCGCAAGCGATAAGCAAGCCATAGTCTGTTTTCCTTGCCGACACTTACGGCTTTTTCAAAATCATAAAATGCATTGCCAAATTCACCCATAGCCTCGTCGAACCTTGAAGCGTTACGAATTGGGCCTGCTACCTCGTCCATAAGCTTTTGATATTTGTTGGTAAGTTCAAGCACGTTGTCGCTGTCGCCAAGGATTTCACCGGTAAGCTTTAAGTGCTTGATTACCGCATTTTCAGCCACTTGGTCGAAGATTTTGGTGTCAGCCTTATCATTTTCCCCATGCTTTGATATGTATTGAGCACATCTTGTAGAGCCAACCTGACCTGCGTTAAGTGCGCTTCCGCCCGGACGATAAACTCCGTGGCTTCCGGCTACCTCACCACAAGCAAATAGGTTAGGCACGTTCGTTTGCCACCACATATCAATATCAAGTCCGCCATTGTTGTGTTGAGCGCAAAGAGCAATCTCAAGCATTTCCTTTTCGAGGTCAACACCCTTGGAAAGATATAAATCATATGCCGGCATATTCATAAATTGAAGCCTTGCTAAAGGTGTGCCAAAGCACGCGTGCGCGTTTTCAAGATATTCGCGCGCCTCGTTATCAAGCGCATCGTAAGGCAACTCGTCAAGACCATATGGATTTTTTCTGAAGTCAAGATACACGCGGCGTCCCTTCATTACGTTTTCACGGAAAACAAGAAGGTCGATGATTGACGATCCGTTTAATACCTTTTTGCAGTCAAATGGCCACTCATAGCCTTTTCTAAATATCTTTGAAAGACACGTGCCGATATCGTCAAAATAGTCGTTTAAAAATTCATATTCGTTGCCATTTTCATCAACTGAAACAAAGCGAGGAAGAACCTGCATATAAGTGCCCGATACATTCCATCTAGGGTTGGTTGAAGCTAAACCGTATTGCCATTCTGTTAGATTTTTACCCTTAACGCCTGCTTCAAAAGCAACACCTGTTGCACCGTGGTGCCCGATTGGGTAAACAGTATTTGAGTAAATACCCGCAGGACCGCCTGTAGCTAAAACTGTGTTCTTTGAATTAAAGAGCACAAAACGGTCATTCTCACCGCTTGAAGTCTTGTTTAAACATAAAACTCCGACACAGGTATCGCCATTTTTTATAAATTCAACTATTTGAAGCTTGTCGTAAATCTTGATATTACGCTTATTTACCTCTTTTTCAAGACACTCCGTCATCATTTTTGAGGTGAGAGGTCCTACACTCGTTGCACGTGCGCGTGGATCGTGGTCAGTCTTGTAGCCAACGTATTCGCCGTATCTGTTTACAGGGAATTCAACACCGAGCTCACAAAGATGCAGAAAGGACATAACGGAAAGAGCAGCTTCTGCATATGCAATGTCGCCATCAACACATTTGCCGTTGAAAAAGTCCTCGGCCATAGCTCTTGGCGAGTCCGGATAGTCGGCACATAAGTTCATTTTGTAGTAAGTTTGCTTGTCGGAGCCTGTGTTACGTGAGGTGCCCATATTAATGCCCTCGGTAACTATAGCAACGTCCTTAACACCATAGTCGTCAAGACGAAGAGCGGCGTTATAGCCGGCAGCACCTGTGCCGACAACAAGCGCGTCAACAGTAATTTTATTTACGCTAACGCCATTATAAATAACAGTTGTTTCGTTCATTTTTTCACCAATTAATTATAAAAATTAAAGTCTTTGAATATGCATACCGCCGTCAACAATAACTGATTGACCGGTTGTATATCCCAGTGCACCACTTGATAGCGCGTAAATAGCGTTAGCGCAGTCCTCGGGAAGTCCCCATCTGCCGAGAGGAACAAGACCGCCGGCGATTAGGTTATCATACTTTTCCTTAACCTTTTCGGTCATACCGGTAGCAATAATGCCCGGGCAAATTTCATTAACTGTTATTCCCTCGCAAGCCAAACGGTCGGCAAAAAGCTTTGTAATCATAGTAGCGCCTGCCTTTGAAATGCAGTATTCTCCACGGCTTGTGGAGGATGTGTAAGCAGAGCAGGATGAAACATTTACAATATATCCCTTTGCACCGTCAATCTTTTCTTGCTTAATCATTTGGTTGGCTACCAATTGTGTTAAGAAAAGAGTGCCCTTTGTGTTGATTCCCATAACAAAATCGTAGCTCTCCTCGGTCATTTCAAGAATGTCGTTTCTAACCTTTGGAGCAACACCAGCAACGTTAACAAGCACGTCGATTCTGCCGTATGTGTTGATAGCGGTATCAACAAGCTTTTGTCTGTCCTCGCCTGAAGCTAGGTTTCCACTAACGTAAACAAAATCCTTAATACTTGCTAATTTTTCAGTACCAACTGTCTTTGGTGCAATATCCATAGCTACAATAGCGTAGCCCTCTTTGTCAAATTTTTCAACTGTTGCGTAGCCAATACCACCAACAGCACCTGTAATTAAAGCAACCTTTTTCATTATATTATTCCTTTCCAAGAACCAGTTTTTTATAAATTGGCATATAAACCTCACCATCGCGTATAACGCAGCCTGGGGTACCGCCCGGCTTTCTCATAATTTCAGTACATTTACTGCAACAAATGCAAAGCTTTTTGGGGTCAAGATTTTCGCCTGATGTTATTGCGTTTGCACAGGATGGGTATGCAAGAGTTTCACGACCATAGCCTGCAAAATCGAACTTGCCCTCGTTAATGTAGCCTGCACAAACATTAGCGCTTGCCGCACCAAGGAATGAAATACCTGATGAGATAACAGGTGTGCCCTTGATTTCTTGTGCAATTTCAGAAATGCCATTGAGCATTCTTTCAACACCCTGCATTGGATGCTCGGGTGGAATATATCCGCCTTGTGAGTATGGGCGGTTAACGTGAGGATTGAAATATGGGTTGCCCATAGTCATATCAATCATATCAATGCCGTTTGCAACAAGCTGCTTAACAAGCATTTTAGACTCGGTAAAGTCAGGGGTGATGCCACAGCCCTCTTTAACAGCAAAGCCATAAGGATATTCAAATCCGTCATATACGTTTAAGCGAGAGGTGATAATGAAGTCCTTGCCAGTCAAAATCTTTGATTCTTTAACCGCGGTGGTTAATAATCTTGTGCGGTTTTCAAAGCTTCCACCATACTTGCCCTCACGATTATAAGCAGAAAGAATTTCGCTTAAAAGATATCTATGACAGCTCTTAATATCAGCACCGTCGAAGCCAAGCTTCTTTGCCCAAACAGCACCATTTATAAGCTTCTCACAAAGGGTGTCAAGATAATCGTCCGTTACAATTCTGGACTTGTCAATAGGGTTGTCCTTTTCAAAAATAGGGTTGTTATAAGCGATAAGCGGAGCAGGAGTGCCCTCGGGCTTTGAATATCTGCCCGAATGGGTAAGCTGAACGATAACGATAGGCTCAAAGCCGTTTTCTTTTATTCCGGCTTCCTTTATATCGTTTACTATTTTCTTTAATTCGTCCTCTGTCTTTTCGCTTAAAAAGATTTGGCGTGGATTTGCGCGTCCTTCGTTAAGCACCGCAGTTGCTTCAAACCAAATAATACCGGCACCGCCACGTGCAAAGCGAAGGTATCTTCTGTATGTAAGCTCGTCGGGTGCACCATCGTAAGTGCCATCGCATCCCTCCATTGCTTGATATACTATTCTGTTATTGATTTTTTTACCTGCAATTTCAATGCTTTTGGAAAGGCAAGAAATGTCCTCGGAATAAGGGAAAGACGTACCCGATTCCTCGCAAAGCTTTAAAAATGCGTCCTTATTTAATGGAATGTTAGCCATAAATACTCCTATATTATTTATAATATACTATTTCAATATTACCATAATAATACAGTTTTGTCAAGAAAAATGGGTAATCAATGGGCTTAAAAGAAAAATAAATTTTAACATAGTTAAAAAACCTCAAATTATTTGAGAAAATCCCCCTAAATGCTTGACAAAATATGGATTTTATGAGAAAATAATATCACATGCTGATCATAGATAAATCAAGGAGAAATACAAATGAAAGCAATATTTTTAGCAAATAGAAAAGCAACTGTTGATTACGTTTACACCCGAGAGGCTAAGGACAGACTTAAAAAGCTTGTAGATATCGACGTTGACAAGGTTTACTGTCAAGAAGACCTTGAAGCAAATCCAAACGGATTTTCCGACGTTGATTACATATTTTCTACTTGGTCAATGCCTGGCGGAACTGAGGACAAGGATGATTTTGCAAAATATTTTCCAAATGTCAAGGCTCTTTTCTATGCGGCAGGCTCAGTGAAATATTTCGGTCAACATTATTTAGATAAGAATATTAGACTTTTTAGCGCATTTGCTGCTAATGCAATCCCAGTTGCTGAATTTACAATGGCGCAAATTTTGCTTGCAAACAAGGGATATTTCCAATCTGTTCGTATGGTAAGACGCGGACATTATGATAGAGCAGTTGAGTATTCAAAATCACATACGGGTAACTACGACTCTAAAATCGGTATTATCGGTGCTGGTATGATAGGAAGAAAGGTTATAGAGCTTCTTAAAGATTTCTCACTTAATTTCTATGTGTATGATGAGTTTATGCCACAAAGTGCGGTTGAAGCGTTAGGCGCAAAAAAAGCAACTCTTGAAGAGATTTTCTCCGAGTGTGACGTTGTATCAAACCATTTAGCTAATGTGCCTGCTACCGTTGGTATTTTCAAAGAAGAACATTTCAGACTTATGAAGCCAAACACAGTGTTTATAAACACGGGTCGCGGCGCACAGGTTGATGAAGCAGGATTTTTAAAGGTTCTTCGTGAAAGACGCGATATTTGTGCGCTTCTTGACGTAACGGTTGACGAGCCACCGCTTGAAGGAAGCGATTTTTACAAGCTCGACAATATTTTCTTAACACCACATATCGCAGGAAGCCAAGCAAACGAGGTTGGCAGAATGGCAGAGTATATGATAGATGAATTTGAACGAGTTTTGACAGGCGAGCAAACTCAATACGAAATCACAAAGGAAAAATTTGAAAAAATGGCGTAACTTGGACACTCCTAGATACTTTTTAACTAAAAAGACTATCACATTTTGTGATAGTCTTTTATGTTTTATTTGAATTTTACCTAGGGGAGTGTATGATTTTAAAAATAGCTTTGCTTGAAGTTTAATTCTTTTTGCCGGCTTCAACTTTTGCTTTTTCCTTCGCGTTTTCTTGCTTTGTGGTTATAGAAACTGCCTGCTTTAGAGACAAAAGCTTTGCCAAACCGTATATTCCGAATGCAAGACAAACAAGGATTTCAAATATGCTTATGGATGTTGTTTTTTCTGAAAACATTTTAATATTGCCAATAAGTGCAGATATTGAAAAGGTAAACGAAAAGGTAGTAAACAATGTGGTCAACGCAATATAAATTCTGGTGCTAGATACAAAGTCGTTCCACTTGAAATCGTATAGGAAGAACAAAGCACCAAATATATAGTTGAATGAAAGCATTATTCTGAAATATTCAGGGATTGGTGGAGAACCCTTGTGAAAATAGATTGATAAAAGCGAGAAGAGAATCCATGCTGTTGAAAACAGCGAAACTGTGTAGCGAATAAAGCTGTTGATTTTAATTTGCTTTTTGAATGAGTTAAGCACCAAGCTAATGATGAAAGGAATTGAGGCTAAAATTCTTATAAATCTCCATGTTTCAAATATGGACGGAGCCATTGATAATCCTTTGACCATCGAAACAAAATCGTATAAGGAAAGAATTGTGAGCATAGCTATCGTTATAGCGGAAGCAATCTTTAAAAGCACCGTATCCTTTGCTCTTGTCACCTTGTAGTCCTTTATTATAATTGCTTGCACTATTGGTAAAGCAAGCGCAAAAACAAGAAAAACTATAAATAGAATGGAAATAGGAGAAAACACCTTTATGTTTGATATGCTTTCTCTATATGTTAAGCAAATTGAAAGAGAGGCGAGGGTTGTGGCTGAAAGTGTCGTAGCCAAGGATGCTAAAAGAAAAATATTAAAAAGCTTGTTGGTCCTTTTCATTTTTATCCCCTTTCAAAAAAATTATATTTTGAGTTTATCATATACTAATGTGAAAATCAAGCATTTAAAGTAAAATATAACCATAAATTTAAAATTAGTATTGACTAAAATGAAAATATTTGATACTATTAAATTGCAAATAAAATTATTTAATTGGAGAATTTAAAATGCTTGAAGAATTGAAAAAAGAAGTATACGAAGCGAATATGATGCTTGTAAAATACAATCTAATAACTTTTACTTGGGGTAACGTTAGCGGAATTGATAGAGAAAAGGGACTTGTTGTAATTAAGCCATCGGGCGTAGAGTACGATGACTTAACCCCTGATATGCTTCCTGTTATTGACCTTGACGGTAACGTTGTTGAGGGTGACTTGAAGCCCTCATCTGATACGCCGACACACTTGGAGCTATATAAGGCATACCCGGAGATAGGTGGTGTCACACATACTCATTCTCCATGGGCAACTATTTACGCACAAGTGGGTAGAGGCATCACTCCATATGGAACGACTCATGCGGACTATTTCGGAACGACAATTCCTTGCACCCGTAAAATGACCGATGAGGAAATAAAGGGCGCTTACGAGAAGGAAACCGGTACTGTTATTTTGGAAGCGCTGAAGGAAACGGGCGTTCAACAGATGCATGCAGCACTTGTTTATTCACACGGCCCATTCACTTGGGGCGACAATGCAAAAGCATCGGTCGAAGCTGCTGTTGTTCTCGAGCAGGTGGCTATGATGTCGTACAATACAGAGATGCTTATGTACCAAGCAAACGGCGATGTGGAGAGAATGCAAGAAACACTTTTACGCAAGCATTACGATAGAAAACATGGCCCGAATGCATATTACGGACAGAAAAAATAATCAAAAAACTGATAAAAAATAAACAAAAAACGGATTTTTAGGTGGAAAAACAGAGCAAAACCATCGAAAAATTCGTTTTTTATTTTTAAAATTTTTCTTTTTAGCTATTTGAAAAGCTCTGGAAAACCCTATATAATAGTAACTATATATAAATAAGGAAGAGAAAAAGCAAACTGCTGTAAATGGCGATTTGTGCAAGTATACGAAATTTTAATAAAAAATGAGATTTTTTTGCTTTAAAAAGTGGCTTTTTAGGCTTCAAAATGCAAAAAACTTTATAAAAATTCGTCAAATTGCACAAAAATGACATCATTTTTTGCATTTGACAAAAATGGAAAAAACCAAATTTTTAAAAATATGTTGACAATTTCCTATATATATGATAAAATAACTAGGCTTGACGTGTGAAGAAGCGAAAGGTTGCTTAAAATGTCCTACTGCTATGGCGTTTTAAGGGAATTTTCGTGGAGCGCGTCCGATTCACAGAGCGCTAATGCAGCAAAGTGTATCTCCCGTCGGCAAAGCGTCGGCACCACTTGCTTGCATCCTACCGAACCATCTCACGGTTCGGATTTGTTAAGCAGGTGAAGGAAACACACGGGACGGTGTAAGAGCAAAAGTCCCCGTAAAATTTCTATCAAGGAGGAAAGCAACATGGCAGTAAATGAAAAGATCAGAGTAAGAGTTAAGGGTTACGACCACAAGCTCGTTGACCTTGCGGCTGAAAAGATCGTTGATGCGGCAAAGAGAAATGGCGCGGCAGTATCAGGTCCTATTCCACTTCCAACCGAAAAGGAGATTGTAACAATTCTTCGTGCGGTTCACAAGTACAAGGACAGCCGTGAGCAATTCGAGCAACGCACACACAAGAGACTCATTGAAATCGTTAAGCCATCCAAAAAGGTTGTTGACGCTATCATGACTCTCGATTTACCGGCTGGCGTTGAAATTGAAGTTAAGCTTTAATTCGCTAGCAAAAAGCCAAACCCCACCGAGCAGTAGCAGCTTTAGTTACTCACAAGCGTAAGTCTATGATGACGGTCAGGTCAAGTTGACGTGTCGAAGGCTACGACATAAACCCAAACGTCAACCAATAACCAAATAATATGGAGGAAAGCAAAATGAAAAAAGGAATTATCGGTAAGAAGCTCGGTATGACACAGATCTTCGCTGAAAACGGCGCAGTAATCCCTGTTACAGTTATCGAGGCCGGTCCTTGCGTGGTTACACAAAAGAAAACCACAGAGAAAGATGGCTACGATGCCATCCAAGTTGGATATGAAGACGTATCCGCAAAGCACGTAAACAAGCCAGCTAAGGGACACTTTGAAAAAGCAGGTGTTCAAGCAAAGAAGCATCTTAAGGAATTCAGACTTGAGAATGCGGCTGATTTCAACGTAGGCGACGTAATAGCAGCCGATACCTTCGCACAAGGCGAGAAGGTCGACATTACAGGCATTACAAAGGGTCATGGTTACTCAGGCGCAGTTAAGAGATGGGGTCACCACATGCTTCAAGCAACTCACGGTACAGGTCCAATCCACCGTCAAGTTGGTTCAATGGGTGCTAACTCAACACCATCAAGAGTTTTCAAAAACAAGAAAATGGCAGGTCAATACGGTAACGAGCAAGTTACAGTACTTAACCTTGAAATCGTAAAAATCGACGCTGAGAAGAATCTCATCGCAGTTAAGGGCGCAGTTCCAGGCGCTAAGAACAGCATCGTAGTTCTTCGTAACAGCGTTAAAGCATAATCAGAGGAGGAATAAACAATGCCAAGTATTAAAGTTGTAAATATGACTGGCGCTGAGGTTGGCGAAATCACATTATCTGATGTAGTTTTCGGCGCTGAGGTAAACGAGGCTGTCCTCCATGCTGCAGTGAGAACATACCTTCTCAACCAAAGACAAGGCACACAGTCAACACTCACAAGAAGTGAGGTTTCCGGCGGCGGTAGAAAGCCATGGAAACAAAAGGGAACTGGTAGAGCAAGACAAGGTTCAACACGTTCACCACAATGGACACATGGTGGTATCGCTCTTGGTCCAAAGCCACGTTCTTATACAAAGAAGCTTAATAAGAAGGTTAAGCAAATCGCAATGTTCAGCGCTTTGAGCTCCAAGGTTGCTAACAATGAAATGGTAGTTGTAGATTCAATCGTAGCAGAAAGCTACAAGACAAAGGTTATGGCAAGCATGCTAACAGCTGTTGGCGCTGGCAAAAAGGCACTCGTTGTTCTTGATTCAAAGAACGATATGGTTGTTAAGTCACTTGCAAATATCCCTGGCGTTAAGATTGCTTACACAAACACACTTAACGTTTATGACATCCTCAACTGCAACACAATCGTATTTGCACAAGCTGCAGTACAACAATTAGAGGAGGTATATGCATAATGAAATTTGCTCAGGACATAATCCTCAAACCAATTATTACAGAAAAATCTATGGATGGTATTTCAAATAAGAAATATACATTCGAGGTAGCAACAGACGCAACAAAGCCTGAAATTGCAAAGGCAGTAGAAGAGCTCTTTGGCGTTGAGGTTGCAAAGGTTAATACAATTAATATGAAGAAAAAGCCAAAGAGACTTGGATACCACTTCGGTTACACATCCGAATGGAAGAAAGCTGTTGTAACACTTACAGCTTCTTCAAAGGAAATCGAGTTCTTTAACGGCTTGAACTAATGTGGGAGGTAAGCTAAAATGGCAACAATGAAATATAAGCCCACTACCCCTTCAAGAAGACACATGTCTGTGGCTTCATTTGATGAGGTTACAAAGTTTACTCCTGAAAAGAGCTTAATCGAAACAAAGAAAAAGCACGCAGGACGTAACAGCTACGGTAAAATCACAGTTCGTCACCAAGGTGGCGGAAACAAGCAAAAGTACAGAATCATCGACTTCAAGAGAGAAGAAGGCAAGAACACTGTTATTGGTGTTGAGTATGACCCAAACAGAACCTCTTACATCGCACTTCTCCAAAATGAAGAAGGCAAGAAGAGCTATGTAATCGCTCCTCTCGGTGTAACTGATGGCGACGTACTTTACTCTGGCGCTGATGCAGACATTAAGCCAGGTAACACACTTCCTATTGAAAACATTCCAGTAGGTACAATCATTCACAACATTGAGCTTTATCCTGGCAAGGGCGGTCAGCTTGTTCGTACAGCTGGTGCTCAAGCTCAGCTTATGGCTAAAGAAAATGGCATGGCACAAGTTCGTCTTCCTTCAGGCGAAGTAAGACTTGTAAGACTTGATTGCAAGGCTACTATCGGTCAAATCGGTAACATCGAGCATGATACCATTAAGATCGGTAAAGCAGGTAAGACACGTCACATGGGCATCCGTCCTACAGTACGTGGTTCAGTAATGAACCCATGCGATCACCCTCACGGTGGTGGTGAAGGTAAGTCTCCAGTTGGTAGACCCGGACCTGTTACTCCTTGGGGTAAACCTGCTCTTGGTTACAAGACCAGAAATAAGAAGGCAAGAACCAACAAATACATCGTTAAGAGAAGAAACGGTAGATAAGGGAGGAAGAAATAATGAGCAGAAGTTCGAAAAAGATGCCTTACGTAGAAGAAAAGCTCTTCACTCGTGTAGAAGCTATGAACGCAAAAGGCGAAAAGAAAGTTTTGAAGACCTGGTCACGTTCTTCAACAATTTTCCCAGAGTTTGTTGGACATACAATCGCTGTTCATGACGGCAGAAAGCATGTTCCGGTATATGTAACCGAAGATATGGTAGGACACAAGCTCGGTGAGTTTGCTCTTACAAGAACATTCAAAGGTCACGCAGGATCAAAAACATCTAATAACGGTAAGAAATAAGGAGATAACATCACATGGAAGCTAAAGCATATCTATATGATGTTCGCATCGCTCCTCGCAAAGTTCAAATAGTTCTTGACCTTATTCGTGGCAAGGATGTTGAAATGGCAGCAGCTATTCTTAAGAACACACCAAAAAGAGGTGCTGAAATTCTTGAGAAGGTTCTTGCTAGTGCAGTAGCGAACGCTGAGAACAATCATAACATGGACAAATCGAAACTTTACGTTTCAACATGCTTCGTAACACCTGGTAGCCATATGCTCAAGAGAGTAATGCCTAGAGGTAAGGGAAGCGCAAACAGAATTTTAAAGAGAACAAGCCACATTACAGTTGTAGTGGCAGAGAAAGAGTAAAGGAGAGTCGACTATGGGACAAAAAGTTAATCCTCATGGATTGCGCGTTGGCGTAATTAAGAATTGGGATTCAAGATGGTACGCATCTGACGAAAAGTTCGGCGATATCCTTGTATCTGACTATAACTTGAGAGAATTCCTCAAGAATAAGCTTTTATCAGCTGGTATTTCAAAGATCGAAATCGAAAGATTCGAAAGAGATAACGAAGAAGTTGTAAAGGTGATCATTCACTGTGCAAAGATCGGTATGGTTATCGGTAAGGGCGGATCTGAAATCGAAAAGATTAAGAAGGATGTTGAAAAGCTCACAGGCAAGAAGGCACTTGTTGACGTTGTTGAAGTTAAGCCAATCGATCTTGACGCACAACTCGTTGCAGAGAGCATTTGTAGCCAACTTGAAAGACGTATCGCATTCCGTCGTGCAATGAAGCAAGCAATCGGCAGAACAATGCGTCTTGGCGCTAAGGGTATCAAGATCGCTTGTAGCGGTCGTCTTGCAGGCGCTGAAATCGCTCGTACAGAGCACTACCATGAAGGTACAATTCCTCTTCAAACAATCAGAGCTGACATCGACTATGGTTTTTGGGAGGCTAACACAACTTACGGTAAAATAGGCGTTAAGGTTTGGATCTACAAGGGTGAGGTTCTTTCCGAGGTTAACAAAACAACTGAAGAAAAGAAGGACAGACCAAGAAGAAAGTTCAACAAGGACGCAAAGGAAGGCCGTAACAACAATGCACGCAGAGCACCACGTGCTCCTAAGAAAACCGAAGGAGGCGAGCACTAATGTTAATGCCTAAGAGAGTAAAATACAGACGTGTACAAAGAGGCCGCCTTAAGGGTAAAGCTTCACGCGGCAATAAGGTTACAAACGGACAATATGGTCTCGTTGCTACTGAGCCAGCTTGGATCACAGCTAACCAAATTGAAGCTGCACGTATTGCTATGACAAGATATATCCGTCGTGGCGGTCAGGTTTGGATTAAGATATTCCCTGACAAACCAATTACAGAAAAGCCAGCTGAAACCCGTATGGGTTCAGGTAAAGGTTCACCTGAATATTGGGTAGCCGTTGTTAAACCGGGCAGAGTATTGTTCGAGATGGACGGCGTTTCCGAGGAAATTGCAAGAGAGGCTATGCGTCTCGCTATGCACAAGCTCCCTATCAAATGTAAGTTTGTAACTAAGGAGCAAAACGAGGCAGAGGAGGAATAAGGCTGTGAAAACAACTGAAATTAGAAATTTGAGTGTAGCTGAGCTTGAAAAGAAACTTAAAGAACTCAAAGAAGAACTCTTTAATCTTCGTTTCCAACACGCAATTAACCAGCTCGAAAATCCTCACAAGATTGCTGATGTTAAGAAAGACATCGCTCGTGTAAAAACCATTCTCAACGAGAAGAATGCGTAATGGAGGAAAATGAGTTATGACAGAAACACGTAACCTCAGAAAAACAAGAGTTGGTATTGTTGTTAGCAACAAGATGGACAAAACAATTGTTGTTGCTGTAAGAGATAACGTAAAGCATCCTGTTTACAGCAAGATCATCAAGAGAACAACAAAGATTCACGCTCACGATGAAAACAACGAGTGCTCAATCGGCGACATCGTTGAAGTAATGGAAACAAGACCTCTTTCCAAGACAAAGAGATGGAGACTTGTTCAAATCATAGAAAAAGTAAAATAATCTAATCCTTTATGAGGGTACATTAGAAAGTAGAATGTGCCGAAGTTTAGGGAAACCTTATTAGGAGGATAAAGAAAATGATTCAGCAAGAAAGCAGAATGAAGGTTGCCGACAATACAGGCGCTAAAGAGCTTCTTTGCATCAGAGTACTCGGCGGTACAGGTAGAAGATATGCAAATATCGGTGACGTTGTAGTATGCTCTGTTAAGAAGGCAGCTCCTGGCGGTATTGTAAAAAAAGGCGACGTTGTTAAGGCTGTTATCGTAAGAAGCGCTAAGGGCGTACGTCGTGCTGACGGTTCTTACATTAAGTTCGATGAGAACGCAGCAGTTATTATTAAAGAAGACAAAACACCAAGAGGAACACGTATCTTTGGCCCAGTAGCTAGAGAGCTTCGTGAAAAGGAATACACAAAGATTCTTTCTCTTGCACCAGAAGTACTTTAATTGGAGGTAAATGATAATGAAGAAAATGCACATTAGACGTGATGACACAGTTATCGTTATCTCTGGTGATGATAAGGGTGTTAAGGGTAAGGTAATCGCAGTTAGCCCAGAAGAAGGCAAGGTTATTGTTGAGGGAGCAAACATTGTTTCTAAGCACCAAAAGCCAAGAAGACAAGGCGAAACTGGCGGTATCCTCAAGGTAGAAGGCGCTATGTACGCATCAAAGGTACAATTAGTTTGCCAAAACTCAAAATGCGAAAAATACAACAAGGGCACAAGAGTTAAGCACGCCGTTGTAGACGGTAAAAAAGTACGCGTTTGCGCAAAATGCGGCAAAGAGCTTTAATGGAGGTAACTGAAGATGGCTAGATTTAAGGACATATATAATAATGAAGTTGCTCCGGCTCTTATGACCAAGTTCGCATACAAGAGCTCAATGCAAATTCCTCGCTTCGACAAGATTGTTATCAACGTTGGTGCGGGTGATGCAAAAGACAACGCAAAGGTAATTGACAAGATCATCGAAGAAATCTCAATGATCGCAGGTCAAAAGGCAGTTCCTACTTACGCTAGAAAGAGTGTAGCGAACTTCAAGCTCCGTGAGGGCGTTAAAATCGGTGCGAAGGTAACACTTCGTGGCGAAAGAATGTATGAATTCATGGATAGACTCTTCACATTTGCTCTTCCAAGAGTACGTGACTTCAAGGGTATCAATCCAAATGGATTTGACGGACGTGGTAACTACTCAATGGGTCTTAAGGAACAACTCATATTCCCAGAAATCGAATATGATAAGGTTGACAAGATCCGTGGTATGGATATCACATTCGTAACAACAGCAACAACAGACGAAGAAGCAAAAGAGCTCCTTACACTTATGGGCGCTCCATTCGCGAAATAATTAGGAGGTTGACTGAAGATGGCTAAGAAAGCTATGGTGCTTAAACAGCAAAAAACACAAAAGTATTCAACAAGAGAATACAATCGTTGCAAAATCTGCGGAAGACCTCACGGTTATCTCCGTAAATATGGCGTATGCCGTATCTGCTTCCGTGAACTCGCTTATGCTGGTGAAATCCCAGGCGTAAGAAAAGCAAGCTGGTAATTAAAAAATTAAAAATAACGAATACAAAGAGTATTCACTCCAATCTAACCGAAAGGAAACGATAGTTTAACCATCGGTAAGCGGCCGATGAAATACTCGGCAGCAAAGCTTGGTGCCTTGCATAATTAGGAGGAAATAAAAATGCAAATTTCAGACGTAATTGCAGATATGCTTACAAGAATTAGAAATGCAAGCAATGCAAAACACGAAACAGTTGACGTTCCTGCTTCAAATATGAAGAAAGCAATCGCTGACATTCTTCTTGAAGAAGGATACATCAAAGCAGTTACCGTTATCGAAGACGGTAAGCAAGGTGTAATCAGAATTACACTTAAGTACGAAGGTAAAGCAAAGGTTATTCACGGTATTAAGAGAGTTTCTAAGCCAGGTCTTAGAATTTACTCAAACTGTGAGGATATGCCAAAGGTTATGAACGGTCTTGGTATTGCCATTGTTTCTACTTCAAAGGGCATTATGACAGACAAAAAGGCTAGACGTGAAAACGTTGGCGGCGAAGTAATCGCATTTGTTTGGTAATACGGGAGGTAACGAATATGTCAAGAATAGGAAGAGCTCCAATCAATGTTCCTAACGGCGTAACTGTTACTGTTGATGCAGAAAACTGCGTTGTAACCGTAAAGGGCCCAAAGGGTACATTAACACAAAACTATCACAGCAGAATGAACGTTGTTTGTGAAAACAATGTTATTACTGTTACTCGTCCAAGCGACGAAAAAGAAGATCGTTCACTTCACGGTCTTACAAGAACACTTATCTACAATATGATTGTAGGTGTAACTGAAGGCTACTCAAAGAAGCTCGAGGTTAACGGTGTTGGTTACAGAGTAGCAATGCAAGGCAAAGCGCTCAACTTAACACTTGGTTACTCACATCCAGTAATCGTAGACGCTCCAGAAGGAATTACTTTTGAAACTCCAGATGCTAACACAATTATCATCAAGGGTATCAACAAGCAAGTTGTTGGTGAAACAGCAGCATTTGTTCGTTCAAGAAGAGCTCCTGAACCATATAAGGGTAAGGGTATTAAATACGAAGGCGAAAAGATTCGCCGTAAATCCGGTAAGACCGGCAAATAATGAAAGGAGAGGAAAAAGATGGTATCAAGAAAAGATAAGAACGCTCAAAGAATTAAGAGACACACAAGAGTTCGTGGTAAGATATCAGGAACTGCTAGCCGTCCACGTCTTTGCGTATATCGTTCAAACAAGAATATCTCATGCCAAATCATTGATGATGAGGCTGGCGTAACCCTCGTTTCCGCTTCTACCATGGAGGCCGGATTTGAAGGTATCGGAAGCAACAAGGAGGCTGCTAAGAAGGTAGGCCTTATGATTGCTGAAAAAGCACTCGCAAAAGGAATCGACACAGTTGTATTTGACCGTGGCGGTTATGTATATCACGGACGTGTATCAGAGCTTGCTGAAGGCGCAAGAGAAGGCGGCTTGAAGTTCTAATAGAGCATCAAAGCACTCTGGTTTGTACACTGTTTAAGTTAATTAAACATAAGAGGAGAAATTAAAATGTCAATTAAAATCGACGCATCCACTCTTGATCTTCAAGAAAAGATGGTTGCACTCAACCGTGTTTCAAAGACAGTAAAGGGCGGTCGTATCGCTCGCTTCACAGCTCTCATGGTTGTAGGTGACGGTAATGGTCACGTAGGTTACGGTCTTGGTAAAGCAGCCGAGGTTCCTGATGCAATCCGCAAGGGTATCGAAGATGCAAAGAAAAACATGATCACAGTATCAATTAAGGATACAACAATTCCACACGAGGTTATTGGTAAATTTGGTGCAGGTACTGTACTTCTTAAGCCGGCTTCCCTCGGTACAGGAATTATCGCAGGCCAAACAGTTCGTGCTGTTCTTGAGCTTGCAGGTATTAAAAATATCAGAGCAAAGAGCCTCCGTTCAAACAACAAGACAAACGTAGTTAAGGCTACATTTGAAGGTTTGAAGCAGCTCCGTAGCGTAGAAGAAGTTGCAAAGACTCGTGGTATCGCTCCCGAGAAAGTTTTAGGTTAAGGAGGACTATAAGATGGAAAACGTAAAAGTAACACTTGTAAAAAGTCTTATAGCTTGCAAGCCTAATCAAATTGCAACTGCTGAATCTCTTGGCCTTACCAAGATTGGTAAAAGCATCGTTTGCAAGAATGATCAAGTTTTGGCAGGCAAAATCAAGGTTATTTCACACCTCGTGAAGGTAGAAAACGCATAATCGAGGGCTGCCAAATGGCAGAAATTGGTTGAAAACAATCAATCTTAAAAATCAATTTCAAAAGGAGGAAAAAATATGAAGCTCCACGAACTTTCTCCAGCTGCAGGCTCAGCTAAAGCAGCATGGCGCAAAGGTAGAGGTCCGGGTTCTGGTAATGGTAAAACAGCAGGTAAGGGACACAAAGGCCAAAATGCACGTTCAGGCGGAGGAGTAAGACCAGGATTTGAAGGCGGTCAGCTCCCACTATATAGAAAACTTCCAAAGAGAGGTTTCAATAACAAATTCGCAAAGGTTTATGCAACAGTTAACGTAAGCGACCTTAACAGATTTGAAGACGGCGCAACAGTAACCCTTGAAACACTTATTAACTCTGGTATCGTTCGCAAAGAATATGACGGACTTAAAGTGCTTGGTAACGGCGAACTCACAAAGAAGCTCACCGTTGAGGCTAAGATTTTCACAGCTACAGCTAAAGAGAAAATCGAAGCAGCAGGCGGAAATGCCGAGGTGAAATAATTATGTTTAAAACCTTAGCTAACGCTTGGAAGGTAGAAGATTTAAGAAAAAAACTTCTATTCACAATTTTTATAATTTTGCTTTACAGATTGGGAACAGCAATTCCTGTTCCATTTGTAAACGCAGGTGCTTTGGAATTTGCTCCAGGGTCAACCTTCCAATTCCTTAACACACTTTCCGGTGGTACTATGGAGCAGGCTTCGCTCTTCGCTCTTAACGTATCCCCATATATTACAGCGTCAATCGTTATTCAACTTTTGACAGTTGCTATCCCTGCTCTTGAGAGCCTTGCAAAGCAAGGCGAAGAGGGTAAGAAGAAAATCACACAAATCACAAGATACATTACAATCGCTATTTCAATCGTTACAGGTGTCGGCTACTATTTCTTGTTAAAGCAATACAACGCACTTGTTTCAATCAGTGTTGATGGTGAGGGTAACGAGGGTTGGAATACATTCTTCCAAATATTCCTTGCATTTGTAATCGTTGCATGCTTCTGTGCAGGCTCGTCCATTGTTATGTGGCTTGCTGAAAGAATCAACGAGCATGGTATTGGTAATGGTATTTCCGTTATCTTGTTTGCAAACATCGTATCCCGTGCATTCCCACTTCTCTTGAGATTTATCGAGATGTTCAAGATGGAACTCAACGGTTATGAGCACTCAAGCGAAACTGGTCTTGACCAAGTTGTAAACTCTGATGGTACAATTTCATTTTTACCAAATCAAGATTATTCAGGTCAATTCCCAGTTGGTTCAATAATCTTTACAGTGCTTGTTCTTGCAGGACTTCTTGCAATGATGTGGTTTATCATCTTTATCTCTGACAGTGAACGTAGAATTCCTGTTCAATACGCAAAGAGAGTAGTTGGTAGAAAAATGTATGGAGGACAAAACTCCAACATTCCATTAAAGCTTAATATGGCAGGCGTTATGCCTATCATCTTTGCAAACGCAATTATTACAATTCCATCATTGATAGCGCAATTTATCGACCCAACGACACCAAATGAAGCAGGAGATTTGGTTGCAAAAACCCCATGGTTCCAAATCGTAAACTTCTTCTCTGATACGTCTTGGTTCTATTGCATACTTATGTTTGTATTAATTCTTGCATTTGCATACTTCTACGTTGCAATTTCATTCAATCCGACTGAGGTTGCAGGTAATATTCAAAAGCAAGGTGGCGCAATTCCGGGTATTCGTCCTGGTAAGGCAACATCCACCTTCATCCAAAAGGTTCTTTCAAAGATTACCTTCATTGGTGCTCTTGCACTTTCAGTAATCTCAATAGTTCCACTTCTCGTTCACTTGATCTTGGACATCGTAAGACATATTGATGGTCTTCCGGGCGCAATTGCTCTTCCAATGTGGTCATTTATGAATGTAGCTGAGCTTGCAACTATTGGTACTTCGATAATCATCGTTGTTGGAGTTGTACTTGAAATCGTAAGAGATATGGAAGCGCAAATGACAATGCGTCACTACAAAGGCTTCCTTGATTAATAAGGAGTTATTATGACAAAGAATCTTAAAATGATTTTCCTTGGTGCCCCAGGGGCAGGCAAGGGAACACAATCCGACATAGTTGCCGAAAAGTATGGTATTCCTACCATTTCTACCGGCGTTATGATAAGAGAAGCAATTAAAAACAATACTGAAATGGGCTTAGCTGCAAAGGCTTACACTGAAAAGGGAGCACTCGTTCCTGACGAGGTTGTTATCGGTATTATCAGTGAAAGACTTGAAAAGGCTGATTGCCAAAACGGCTTCATCCTTGATGGCTTCCCAAGAACAGTTCCACAAGCAGAGGCGCTTGATCAAATGGGAGTTGGTATCAACTGCGTTGTCAGCCTCGAGGTTGCGGATGAAAAAATTGTTGAGCGTATGAGTGGCAGACGTGTCTGTGCTAAATGCGGTGCTTCTTACCACATTTTATACAATCCTTCCGAAAATGGTACAAGCTGCGACAAGTGTGGCGAAGCACTTTCAATTCGTAAGGATGATGCTCCCGAGGTTGTTCTTGATAGACTTAATGTTTATCACAACCAAACAGAGCCTCTAAAGGATTTCTACGGGAAAAAGGGCGTACTCGTATTAGTTGAAGGACAAGAAGAGGTTAAAGATACAACTCGTCTTACCCTTGAAGCTATCGAAAACGCAATTAAGTAATTATGATTCAGTTGAAGAACCCCGAGCAAATTGAGTTAATGAAGATTGCAGGTAGAATTACCGGCGAAGCGTTACTCGATGCAAAGGAATTGATTCGGGAAGGAATTACAACTAAGCAAATTGATGATAGAATTCGTACGTATATCAAGAAATGTGGTGCAAGACCAACGTTTCTTGGTTACGGCGGTTTCCCTGGTAGTGCTTGCATTAGCATCAATAATGAGGTTATACATGGTATACCCTCACACGATAAGGTGCTAAAAAACGGCGACATCGTCAAAATTGACGTTGGAGCTGAATGGAAGGGCTTCACAGGTGACAGCGCACAAACATTTGCAGTCGGTGAAATATCCGAAAATGCCAAAAAGCTTATAGATGTGACAAGAGAAAGCTTCTTTAAAGGCATAGAGGCAATTGAAAAGGCTGAAAATCCAAGAATTGGAGATATTGGCTTTGCTATTGCTAGTTATGCAAGAGGCAACGGCTTCTCAGTAGTTGAGGAGTATACAGGTCACGGCGTTGGCAAGGAGCTTCACGAGGACCCAAACGTACCAAATTATGGTACAGCTGGTCGCGGAGTTAGAATTTACCCGGGTATGACATTGGCTATTGAGCCGATGATCAACGAGGGTACTCGCCACGTAAGGGTATTAGGCGATAAATGGACAGTTGTAACTGCAGATGGAAAGCTATCAGCTCATTATGAGCATAGCGTTGCTGTAACAAACAATGGTATCATTCTTTTGACAAAGGTTGACTAGAGTCTACCCAAAATAAAATCCTTCAACGCGGCTGATTTTTGAAGGATAAATTAACCGCTTAATCGCACGTTACTTCGATTAGCGGACTGAACCAAATACACCCGAGATATTATTGAGAGGAACTTATGGGAAAAGAAAACGTAATGGAATTTGAAGGCGTTGTAACGGAAGCACTTCCAAATGCGACCTTCAAGGTTAAACTGCCTAATGGGCACATAATTACAGCCCATATTTCAGGCAAATTAAGATTAAATTATATAAGAATATTGCCAGGTGACAAGGTTACCGTAGAGGTTTCAGTTTATGACCTCACAAAGGGACGTATCACATGGCGTGCTAAATAAGAAAGGTGGTTTTATAATGAAAGTAAAGCCTTCCGTAAAGAAAATCTGTGATAAGTGCAAGATTATTAAGAGAAAAGGTAACGTTATGGTTATCTGCGAAAATCCTAAGCACAAACAGAGACAGGGCTAATTCTAACCAAACCGAAAAGGAGAAAACAAATGGCTCGTATAGCTGGTGTTGACATTCCGAACGCAAAACGTGTTGAAGTTGCTTTAACATACATTTACGGTATCGGACTAAAGAGCGCACAGGACATTCTTGCTAAGACAGGAATCAACCCTGACACACGCGCAAAAGATTTGACTGAAGATGAAATCGCGAAGCTTCGTGAGGAAATCGAAACAAATTACAAGGTAGAAGGTGAACTTCGTCGTGAGGTTGCCCTCAACATTAAGCGTCTAGTTGAAATTAACTGCTACCGCGGTACTAGACACAGAAAAGGTCTTCCAGTAAGAGGACAAAGAACAAAAACAAATGCAAGAACTCGTAAGGGTCCTGCAAAGACAATAGCTAACAAGAAGAAATAAGGAGTGTAGCTCAATGGCAGAAAAGAGAGTAACTAAAAAACGTCGTGAGCGCAAAAATATTGAAAAAGGCGCTGCACACATCTGCTCAACCTTTAATAACACAATAGTTACCATTACAGACGTTGCAGGAAACGCAATTTCTTGGGCATCTGCTGGTGAACTTGGTTACAAGGGTTCCAGAAAATCCACACCATTCGCTGCACAAATGGCTGCTGAAGCTGCAGCTAAGGCCGCAATGGAACACGGTATGAAAACCGTAGAAGTATACGTAAAAGGCCCAGGTCAGGGTCGTGAATCTGCAATCCGTGCGCTTTCAACCGCAGGACTCCAAGTTACAATGATTAAAGACGTAACTCCAATCCCACACAACGGTTGTAGACCACCAAAACGCAGACGCGTTTAATCTTATAGGAGGAAACCAAAAATGGCAAGATATACAGGACCTTCATGCAAGCTTTGCCGTAGAGAGGGAACAAAGCTTTACCTTAAGGGTGAGCGTTGCCTTTCAGACAAGTGTGCATTAAACAGAAGAACTTCTGCTCCTGGACAACACGGTGCTGCAAAGAAGAAAATGACCGAATACGGTATGCAACTTCGTGAAAAACAGAAGGCAAAAAGATATTATGGTGTTCTTGAGAAGCAATTCAAGAACTACTACGAAAAGGCCGACAATCAAGACGGTATCGCAGGTGAAAACCTCCTCCGTTTACTTGAAAGAAGACTTGATAACGTTGTATTTAGAATGGGACTTGCAAACAGCCACAAGGAAGCACGTCAGCTCGTACTTCATGGTCACTTCACTTTGAATGGCCACAAGGCTAACATTCCATCAATACTCGTTAAAGTTGGTGATGTTGTTGCTGTTAAGGAAACAGAATCAACAAAAATCAAAGAACTCGTTGAAGCTATGGGCGAAAAGATCGCTCCAAAATGGCTTGAGCTCGATAAGAACGCAGGCGTTGCAAAAGTAATTGCTATGCCAGAGCGTGACGATATCGACTTCGAATTCAACGAACAGCTCATCATCGAGCTTTACTCGAAATAATAACTCTTTGTCGACTGTACACCTCCAATATATTATGGAGGTTGCAGTTCGCCTAAGGTGGATTTCTGTACAGTTGGCATCAATGTTATGTAAAATATTTCCGAGATGGAAAAAGACCAACGCATATATATTGAAATATAGGAGGGTTATTTAATTATGATGATAGAAATCGAAAAGCCAAATATTACAATAGTTAGCGAAAGCGAAGATGGTAAAAAAGGCAAATTCGTTATTGAACCTCTTGAAAGAGGCTTCGGTACAACACTTGGTAACTCACTTCGTCGTGTGCTTTTAAGCTCACTTCCGGGCTATGCAGTATCCTCAATTAAGATTGATGGCGTACTTCATGAAATGTCCAGCCTTGAGGGCGTAACAGAGGATATTACTGAAATTGTACTTAACGTTAAGGGAATCGTATCTAAGATTCATGGTAATGATACTGTAAAAACAGTTTGCATCGACAAGGTTGGTCCTTGCGAGATTACTGCCGGTGACATTACACCTGATGCTGAGCTTGAAATTTTCAATCCTGATCTTCACATCGCTACACTTAGCGAGGGAACTCGTTTCTATATGGAGCTTACATTTGAACGCGGTCGTGGTTATGTTTCACAAGAAAAGAATAAAAACGACCATGTAAAGAGCCACATTCCTTTTGCAGTTGGCACAATCTTTACAGATTCAATTTATACACCAGTGTATAACGTAAGTTATAACGTAGAGAACACTAGAGTTGGTAGCATTGCCGATTTTGATAAATTGACAGTAGAAGTAGAGACAAATGGCACTATCAGGGCAACAGATGCAATTTCACTTGCAGCCAAGATACTCAACGATCATTTCACATTGTTTGTTGACCTCTCAGAAGAGGCAAGAAACGCTGAAACAATGGTTGAACGTGAAGAAACCAAGAAAGAAAAATATCTTGAGATGACCATTGAGGAGCTTGACTTGTCTGTGCGTAGCTTCAACTGCTTGAAGCGTGCAAGCATAGATACCGTTGAGGATCTTATTAATCGTACTGAAGAAGATATGATTAAGTTTAAGAACCTCGGTAAAAAATCCCTCGATGAGGTTAAGAACAAACTTGAATCACTTGGTCTTTCACTTAGAAAAGAAGAAGACTAAGAAGACAATAATAGAGCATTATTTGCTCTATATGCCATTTAAAATGGCAAGGTAAAATCGGCAAAGGAGGACAAATCAATGCCAGGAACAAGAAAACTCGGCAAGCCAACGGATCAAAGAACTGCTATGCTTCGTGGTATGGTAACATTGCTTCTTGAAAAGGGTTCAATCGAAACAACTCTTCCAAGAGCAAAGGAGCTTCGTTGCGTTGCTGATAAAATGATAACTCTCGGTAAGAAGAACACACTTGCTGCTCGTAGAGAGGCTCTTGCTTACATCACAAAAGAGGATGTTGTTAAGAAGCTCTTCGACGTAATCGCTCCAAAATATGCTGATCGCGTAGGTGGTTACACACAAGTTTACAAGCTCGGTCCGAGACGTGGAGATGCCGCTGAAATGGCTCTCATTAAGCTTGCTGACTAATAGTAAGATAAAAAGGATGCTACTTTGTAGCATCCTTTTGTTTAGAAATAAGGCTTTTGGCATCTTAAAATGAATAGAAAGCTCAATGCTATATATGAACATATGAGCATGATTTTATATCAGTCTTATAAAAGACAAACAAAAAAGCAGATTTTTCAATCTGCTTTTTGCTTTTATTAATAACCGATTGCATTAACTACTTCGTACATATTAACAAAGTACTCGTGTCTTTCTTTGCAAATCGCTTTCATTTCTTCAATTTGTTCAGGTGTGAATGCATCAAGGTCGCCATCCTTTAATTTGTTTTTATACATTCTGTCAAGAATGAGCGCAAATTTGATTTCCATAGATGTGATTTTGTCGTGACGTGAAATTACAACAACGTCACTAACACCGTTAAGTAGAAGCTCAACTGCCTTATAACCGCATTTTGCTGCAAAGTTTCTGTCGTTAAGCGTTGGTATGCCACCACGAACAATATGAGCAGGACGAACGAAGCGAGCCTCAATTCCTGTCTTTTCTTCTATTTCTTTGGTAAGTCCTTCGCTAAATGCACCGCCAAGACCCTCAGCTACAACTACTATGAAGCTACGCTTTCCGTTATCACGAGCTTCACGCATTTTTGCAAATAATGCTTCCTTGTCGAATTCGATTTCTTGAACTGCAACACCGATAGCGTTAAGAGCAAGACCTGTTTCGATGGCAATATAACCAGCGTTACGTCCCATAACCTCAATAACGTTACATCTAGCGTGAGATTCACAGGTGTCACGTAAAGCATCTCCGAGCTTCATTACAGTGTTCATAGCTGTATCATATCCAACAGTAATATCAGATGCTGTGATGTCATTGTCGATAGTTCCGGAAACACCGATACAAGGAATACCACGGATGCTAAGATCGGTAGCGCCTCTAAACGTGCCATCACCACCAATAGCAATAATTCCATCTATATTGTGCTTTTTACAGGTGGCAATAGCCTTTTGCATACCCTCTTCAGTTTTGAATTCATCACAACGGTCAGAGAAAAGGAATGTACCGCCGAGAGAAACAATTCCGGCAACGTCGTTTTTTGTAAGAGGTCTAATTCTATCGTTGATAAGACCTGAATATCCACCTAAAATTCCAACAACCTCAACCCCTTGATTGATTGCCGCGCAGGTAACACTCTTGATAACTGAATTCATACCGGGGGCATCGCCGCCAGATGTCAATATACCGATTTTCTTAAATTTAGTATCCATTTTAAACTCCTTTGTTTTAAAGAACCATAAATCTTAAATATTCTAACATAATATATATATAAAATCAATAGTTTTGGGAAAAATTACAAATTTTTAAGTTAACTTGTTTCTTAATGAATAGTATTTCTCCAACTGGTAAATAATATTTCAAATCGGAGGAATAAAAAATGAGAATTATAGCAACAATACTAATTTCAGTAGCTACCTTTTTTACTTTAAACTCGCTGATTCCAACAGCAAACGAATATGAAATTTACGACTCGTGTGTGAGATTACACGTTTTGGCAAATTCAAATAGTGAAGAAGACCAAAAGGTAAAATTAAAGGTAAGAGATAGGATATTGAGTGAAATATCCACTTATGAATTAAAAAGCAAGGAAGAGGCCTTAAAGACGGTAGAAGAAAACAAGAAAAAGATGGAAGAGCTTGCAAGGGAAGAGCTTGAAAAAAATGGTTTTGACTATGATGTGAAAATTGATATTGGACTGGAAGATTATCCAACCAGAAATTATGAGGATTTTTCACTGCCATCCGGCACGTATACATCAGTAAGAGTTTTGCTGGGGGACGGTGAGGGTGAAAACTGGTGGTGTGTGCTTTATCCACCACTTTGCACCGCGTCTGCAATTAAATATGATGATGAAGCGTGCGTAGACGTAGGGCTTACAAAGGACCAATACAGTCTAATAACTCAAAGCAGTGGAAAGTATAAGGTCAAATTTAAAATTTTAGAGTTGACAGCTGGTGCGATTGGCATTAAATATTAGAGAAAGCTTCTCGAAAAGTAAAAATATTAAATATATTTTTTTGTGAAAAACGGACACAGGGTGAGGAAAAAACTGGAAAATCTTCGCTTTGTGTCTTTTAGCTTGTAAAAAAACTTTATTATGCTTGAAAATTTGAAATGAAAGTAGTACAATATAAATATTGTAATAATTTTTTAGGAGGTTTAATATGTTTGGATACGTAAAGCCGTGTGTACCTGAGCTAAAGGTGCGCGACCATGAGCTATATAAAGCAACGTATTGTGGACTTTGTCGCACAATGGGAAAAAGTACAGGCTGTGTTTCCAAGCTTACCTTAAACTATGATTTTGTGTTTTTAGCCCTTTTGCGAATGCTGCTTACAGGCGAAAAAGCAGAGGTGAAAATGCGTCGTTGCGCTGTTCATCCGCTAAAGAAAAGACCTATGCTTGAGCCAAATGAAGCATTAAGATTTAGTGCTAAATCTAGTGTTATTTTAACGCGGTCAAAACTCAAGGACAACATAAATGATTCACGAGGACTATCTCGCATAAAAGCAAAAACAGTGGGACTAGTGTCTGTTTTTTTCAAAAAAACCGAGAAAAAGTACATTCCACTCCAAGAAAAAATCGCTTCTTGCATAGAAGCACTTACTAAACTGGAAAAAGAAAATTCCGATTCGCTTGATATGACCGCAAACACCTTTGGTGAATTACTTGGTAATCTAATTTCTTATGAGCTTGAGGGGGCAAATGCAAGAATCAGCTATGATATAGCTTTTCATCTTGGAAAGCTTATCTATATTTTAGATGCCTGTGATGATTTCGAGAGGGATAAAAAAAGCGGTTCGTTCAACGTGATAAAAAACGCATTTGGAGAAGAATTTACCGAAGAAACAAAGAAAATTTTACAGTGTTCAATGACTCTCGAGCTTGAAAAAATGGCGAGGAGTGTCGAGCTTTTGGATTTTTCCGAGTGTAAGGACGTTGAAAGAATTCTCAAAAATATAACCTACATAGGTATGCCTGACCAAATTGAAAAAACACTCAAAATATGATGACCTTATATTTGTTTTGTGAAAATATTTTGAAGAATTAAATAACGCCTTTACAATAATGAAATACTGTGATACAATATTAAAAACGTTTCCATGGAGGAAAATAGATGAAGAATCCTTATGAGGTGCTTGGTATTTCGCCAAGCGCAACAAATGAAGAGGTTAGAGATGCTTATAGGGCACTTGCAAGAAAATATCATCCCGACAACTATGTTGATAGCCCTCTTGCCGATATGGCTGAGGAAAAAATGAAGGAGATAAACTCTGCTTACGATGAGATTTTACGTATAAGAGCAGAGGAAAAGAATTCGTCTTCCAAATCAGATACAAACCAAGGCAATTATAGTGGAGCACGTCGAGAAGAGTATTTTAAAATACGTCAAGCAATAAATAATAACGATTTTAAAACCGCCGAGCAGCTTCTTAATCAAGTTGAACAGTTTAAAAGAGATGCTGAATGGTTCTTTTTAAAGGGTTGTGTGCTTTTGCACAGCGGTTATCATTTCGATGCAATAAGATATATTAACCGCGCCTGTGAGCTTGACCCTGGCAACCAAGAATATGCAACACTTCGCGATAATTTGCGCGCTCAATCAAATGCTTATGGAAATCCAACGTCAAGAGAGGGCGGTATGGGATGTTCAATTTGTGATATTTGCTCATTCCTGATTTGCCTTGACTGTATGTGCAGATAATCAACTATGAAAAAAGCAAGAGAGATTGCCTTTCTCGGCATTATTTGTGCGCTCAGCGTTGTCTTTTTGATGCTTGGCTCAATCCTTGATGTTTTAGATATCACAGCTGCAATTATTGCCTCGCTTTTGCTTTTTATTGCCAACGAGGAGTTGAAAGCAAAATCCTTGATGGTGTATTTTGCAACAGTTGTAATTTCACTGCTTTTTACGTTTGTTGGTAGCCCACTACCGGCTATTGAATATGCAATTTTTGCAATATATCCGATTTTAAAGCCAGTTATAGAAAAAACGCCAAGGATTGTATCGTACATCTTAAAAGCTATATACATTGTGCTTGCCAGCTGTGGAACGGTGCTGCTTATGTCATTCTTTATTATGCCGTTTGCCGAGCCACGTACGTTTTTTATTTACCTTTTACTTTTCATACTGGTAATAGTGCTTTTTGACCTATTACTTTTGCGATTTAAAAGATACTATCAATTCAAATTAAGACACACCTTAAAAATAGACAGATTTTTTAATTAAATATATGTTAAAATAAACAAAAATCACGGTACAAAAGCCGTGGTTTTTGTTTATTTATACGATAATATTATAAAAAAGTTGACAAACTTTCTATATATAATGTAAAATTAATATATTAAGTATATTATATTTAAGGACGGAAAATATGTTTAGAAGTATGACTGCCTTTGGCAGAGCAAGAGAAACGGTGAATGGCAAGGATATTGTTGCAGAAATCAAGTCTGTAAACAATAGATATTATGACTGCACCGTGAAAATCACAAAGCTTTATAGCTTTTTAGAGGACAAAATCAAGCAATATCTTCAATCAAAGGGTATTTCTCGCGGTAAGGTTGAGGTTTACGTTTCAATAGACCTGCTTGAGCAAGAGGGAATTGAAATAAATCTTGATACCGCGTATGCAAAATCTTATATTGATGCACTTTGTAAGCTTCGCGACACCTTTGATTTAAAGGACGATATTACCACCTCACGCGTGGCTATGAACAAGGACATTTTCACGATAAAAAAGCCGGACGACGATATTGAAAAGGACTGGGCTGACATTAAGGTTGTTCTTGACAAGGCGCTTGAAACATTCTTCCAAAGACGTGAGAGCGAGGGCGAAAATCTTTACAAAAACATTGTTGAAAAGATTGGTAATATTAAGGAATATTTGAAGGAAATCGAGAAAAATTCCGAAAGCGATATTAAGGGCTATGCTTCAAAGCTTGAGGAAAGAATTTTGAAATTCTTAAACGATAATTCCGTTCAAATTGATGAACAAAGAATACTTACCGAGGTTGCGATTTTTGCGGATAAGGTTGCAATCGACGAGGAGCTTGTAAGACTTGGCAGTCACTTTGACGCATTCAATGAAATTGTGGCGTCGGGCGAGCCGGCGGGCAGAAAGCTTGATTTCTTACTTCAGGAAATGAACAGAGAAACCAATACAATAGGCTCAAAGGCATCAAATACAAGCACCGCGCACTTGGTTGTAAATATTAAGAATGAGCTTGAAAAAATCAGAGAGCAAATTCAAAATATAGAGTAAGCTATGAAATTTGTAAATTTAGGCTTCAACAATATGATACTCGACCAAAGGATAGTGGCAATAGTTTCTCCCGATTCCGCACCCGCTAAAAGGATAGTTAGCGAGGCAAAGGAGAATATGCGTATTATCGATTGCACAGGAGGACGTAGGACAAAATCCGTCATTATTACCGATTCTGACCACGTTATTTTATGTGCTTTATCATCCGAAGCTTTGGCAAGTAGATTAAATGACAAAAATGAAAGTCAAGGAGAATAAAAATGAAAAAAGGACTTTTATTTATTATTTCCGGACCGGCAGGCAGTGGCAAGGGCACGGTTGTAAATGCCTTGCTGACAAAGCATCCCGAGCTAAAGCTTTCCATATCAGCAACGACAAGAGCTCCTCGCCCGGGGGAGGTAAATGGTGTTCATTACTACTACATTACAAAGGAAGAATTTGAAAATCGCATTGAAAACGGCAAAATGCTTGAGTATACCACATACAGTGGCAACTATTACGGAACCCCTTTAAAGGAAGTAAATGAGGCTATGGACAGTGGTTATGACGTTATCCTTGAAATAGAGGTTGACGGTGCAATGCAAATCAAAAAGAAAATGGAAAAATCCGTCACTATTATGTTGACTCCGCCGAGCGCAGAGGTTTTAGAGCAAAGACTTCGTGGCAGAGGCACAGAAACAGAGGACGTTATAAAATGGCGACTTCAACGGGCAAAGGAAGAAATAAAATTAATGCCTGAATATGATTACGCTGTTATAAACGAGGACGGTGGGGCAGAGGCTTGTGCCGATGAAATTTACGGCATAATAAAAGCAGAGCACCAAAAAACAATTTACACTAGTTCAATTATTGAAAAATTTATATAAGTTAGGAGAAAAACAATGCTTTATCCATCAATCCAAGAATTATTAAAGGCTACCGAAAAAGACGGTAAGGAAAGACTTAACAAATATTCCATCACTATGGCAACCGCTAAATGCGCTCGTGTTATTACAAACGAGTATGCAGAGCAAAGCTACTATGCTAGCAAAAAGAGTGGCAAGGATAACGATAGCGGAGTAAAGAAGGAATATAAGGACGAAAAGAGTGTAAAGAATGCTCTTCGCGAAATGAAGGAGGGCGAATTTGAAATTTATTTGCCAGGAGAAGAGGGCTACGATGAGTCAATGGTAGAAATTAAAAACTACGTTGAGCCAAAGGAAGAGCCTGTATACTACAAGCCTGTTCAAAGAGTAGAGCTTGACAAGGAAGAAAATGACGAGGACTACGACGACTTCGACGATGAGGAGATTGAAGACGAGGAAGAAATCTCAACAGAGGAATTAATGGGCGCTGAAAACGTTTATGAAGAAAACAGCGGATTCTCTATTGATGAGGCTGAATAATTTTTAGAAAAACAAATTTAAGGGGGCGTGATTATGAGGGGCGAATATATAGAAGTTCATATTCTTGACGTGCCATATCACGCCGACTGCGAGTACACTTATTATGTACCACTTGATTTTAGAAGCGATATTGAAATTGGTAGTATGGTTGTGGTTCCCTTTGGACGTGCGGATAGACAAAAAACCGCCATTGTAACGAGGGACGATATTATAACAGCTCCAACAAGCTCGGCAGTGAAGCCTATAAAGTCGGTGCTATCCTCATACTTAAAGCTAGATAGCGAAATGCTTGAGCTTTGCCATTTTATGAAAAAGCGTACGCTTTGTACTGTTGGTGAGGCGGTGAAATGCATTGTTCCGTCAGCCATTATGGCAAAGACGGAGGAACGCTTTTACCTCGGGGATTGTGACAAGAAAATCGAGCCATACCTAAAGGATTTATATGACTTTATCGCAGAGAAAGAATGCGTTAACTATAAAAAAATCAGCGAAAGATTTGGAGAAGCACATCAGCTTCTTTCAAGACTTTTGAGAATGGGTGCTATAAGGAAAGAAACCTTTGTTGAGGAAAAGGATAAAAACAAATACGAAACAAGGGTTAAGCTAAACATCACCAAGGAAGAGGCAATTAATATTGCCGAGGGCGCCTCGCAAATCAGATTGCGTAGCGAAAAGCACGCAGATATTTTACGTCTTTTAGTTGAATATGACGAGCTAAGCGACAAGCAAATTTACGAAATGTGTGATTCTCAAAAGAGCCATATTGACGCTCTGATTAAAAAGGAGCTTGTTTCTACCTACAAGGTTGAGCTTTTCCGCGATCCTTATGCGCTTTTAAAGGAAACCAAGGAAAAGGAAGAAATCAAGCTGAACGATATTCAGCTTGATGCATTAAATTCTCTTAAGGAATTATATTTTTCGCGTGAGCCAAGAGCAGCACTTCTTTTCGGTGTTACCGGCAGTGGTAAAACAAGTGTAATCAAAAAAATGATAGACGAGGTTATAAGTGATGGCAAGGGCGTAATTATTTTAGTGCCCGAGATTTCCTTAACACCTCAAACCGTATCGGTATTTTGCTCTTATTATCAAGAGCGCGTTGCTGTTATACATTCATCACTCTCAGCAGGAGAGAGATTTGACACATACAAAAAAATTGCGGATGGAGAAGCTAATATAGTAATAGGCACTCGCTCCGCTATCTTTGCACCTATAAAGAACCTCGGTATGATTGTAATAGACGAGGAACAGGAGCATACCTATAAATCAGACACAAATCCCAAATATAGCGCGCACGATATTGCAAGATTTAGATGCGCTAAATCAAACGCCTTAATGCTTCTTGCCTCAGCTACCCCATCGCTTGAATCCTTCTATAAGGCAAAGGATGGCACGTATACTCTTGTTAAAATGATGTCAAGGTATGGACAAGCCACCTTGCCCGATGTTTTAATTACGGATATGCGTAAGGAAAAATCAAGGGGAAATATAGGGCCTTATAGCATTAAATTAGCAGACTATTTATTAAGAACCAAAGAGGATAATCGTCAATCAATTCTGTTTTTAAATAGACGTGGATACCATTCCTCAATTTCTTGTCAAAGCTGTGGTGAGGTTTTGGAGTGTCCAAACTGCTCGGTTGCGTTGACGTATCATACCTACAAAAAAATAGATGAGGAGCTAACTCCCGAAAACGCACATTCTCTAATAGAGAAAAACGGTACTTTACGTTGCCACTACTGTGGTTATAGGACAAGGGTACCTATGAAATGCAAGTGTGGAGAGAGTGATTTTAACTACGTTGGCTTTGGTACGCAAAAGGCGGAGAGTGAGCTTCAAAGGCTTATGCCAAGCGCAAAATCTTTGCGTATGGATGCTGATACAACAACCTCAAAATCATCGTATGAGCAAATTTTGGGCGATTTTAGAAATCAAAAGGCTGATGTTTTAATTGGAACTCAAATGGTTACAAAGGGACACAATTTTCCTCTTGTTACGCTGGTTGGCGTTATCTCCGCTGATACTATGCTCTATACCAGTGATTTCCGTGCCGCTGAAAGAACTTTTTCTATGCTCACACAGGTTGTTGGACGCGCGGGCAGAGCTAGGGACAAGGGAGTTGCTATTATACAGACAAGCTCACCGAATGAGCAAACGATTCAGCTTGCCGCAAAGCAGGATTATGAGTCGTTTTATGAGAATGAAATCCAAATAAGAAAGGCTTATCAGTTTCCGCCGTTTTGCGATATTGTTCTTATAACTATGACATCACCTAATGAAACGATTTTAAATTCTTTTTCAAACGACGTTATAAAATCACTTGAAGAGGAAATGAAGGAAGAAAAAATCCCTGCGATTGCATACGGTCCTTTTGAAGCACCGATATACAAGACGCAAGGCAAATATAGAAAGCGCATTATTATAAAATGCAAATTGAATAATAAGCTGCGCGAGATATTTTCAAAGCTATACATAAAATGCACGAAGGGCTCGGATAAAAATTATATATCCATAGACTTTAACCCTTCTAGCTTATAAGGAGAAAAAATGGCAGTTTTAAAAATTGTTACAGATAAAGACGACGAGGAGTTTTTAAGGAAAAAGAGCCGTGAGGTTACCGAGATTACTCCAAGAATAAAAACTCTACTTGACGATATGATAGAGACTATGCGTGCAGCCAATGGGTGCGGTCTTGCGGCAGTGCAGGTTGGTGTTTTGCGCCGTATTGTTGTTATCGAAACAGAGGAAGGGCTTTTTGAATTCATAAATCCTGTTATTGTTAGAAAGACGGGAACACAGGAGGGCGCAGAGGGCTGTCTTTCGCTTCCCGGTAAATGGGGACTTACAAAGCGTCCAAAGTGCGTAACTGTAAGGGCGCTCGATCGAGACGGTAATGAGTTTGAGGTTACAGGCTGTGACCTTCTTGCCAAGGCTATGTGCCACGAAATAGACCACCTTGACGGAATTATCTATACCGATAAGGTTATAAGAATGCTAGGAGCCGATGAGGTAGAATGAGAATATTATTTATGGGTACGCCTGATTTTGCAATGTGCAATTTGAAGGCGATACATGAAAATACAGATAATGAAATAGTAGGAGTTGTAACTACACCCGATAAGCCAAGGGGCAGAGGAATGGTTTTGACACCGAGCCCTGTAAAAAGGTATGCTCTTGAAAACGGTCTTCCCGTTTATCAACCGCATACGTTAAGAGACGGCGCGTTTCTTGAAACCTTAAACGAGCTTCAGCCGGAGCTTATTATCGTAGTTGCATATGGCAGAATTTTGCCACCATACGTGCTTGATTTCCCCAAATACGCGTGCATAAACGCACACGCATCAATCCTTCCAAAATATCGTGGAGCTGCTCCTATTCAGCGCGCTATTATGGACGGAGAAAAGGAAACGGGCGTTAGTATTATGAAAATGGACGTTGGACTTGACACGGGTGACGTTATTCTCGTTGAGAAGATAGAAATTGAAGAGAATGATAATTTCGAGTCGGTTCACGATAAGCTGATAGGGGCATCATGCAAGGGACTTTTAGATGCCATTTGGCTTTTTGAAAACGGCAAAGCCACGTTTGAAAAGCAAGGTGACAACTTTACCTATGCAGAAAAAATAACAAAAGAGGATTGTCTGATTGATTTTAGCATGACAGTAAAGCAGGTGCACGATAAAATCAGGGGGCTTTCCCCAATTCCCGTTGCGTTTACCAAAACGCCTGACGGAAAAATTTTAAAGGTTACAAAATCTCATATTTCGGACACTGATTATAGTGGAGACTGTGGCGAGATTGTTTCACTTAACAAGGGCATTTTTGTTAAATGCTTTGACGGCACTATCGTTTTAGACGAGATAGTTCCTGAGGGCAAGGGCAAAATGTCGGCTGGCGATTACATCAACGGCAGAAAGATAAAGCTAGGAGATATTTTAGGATAAGGAGTAGAAATATGAATCCAAGAGAAGCCGCATTAAATTCTCTAAATAAATGGGAAGCCAATGGTGCTTTTTCAAACATCGAATTAAATACGGTTATTTCTCGCAGTGATATGGAAAAGAACGATATTTCTCTATATACACTCCTTTTTCTTGGCGTTATCGAAAAGCTATATTTACTTGACTCTATAATTGATGAATATTCAAAAATTCCACCATCGAAAATAGAGCCTGCAACAAAAAACGTATTACGACTCGGCATTTATCAGCTTCTTTTCACCGATAAAATTCCGGAGTACAGCGCAGTTTCAGAAAGCGTTAATTTGGCAGATAAGCGTTCAAAGGGCTTTGTTAATGCGCTTTTAAGGAGCTTTATAAGAAGCGGAAGGGCTTACTCCTTGCCCGAGGAAAAATGGCAAAGAATAAGCATTGAAAACTCTATTCCTATGGATATAATCAACGTGTTTAGAGAATCGTATGGAGATGAAATAGCTAGCGCGCTTTGTACGTATCCACCTAGAAAATCGCATCTATCATTAAGAGTAAACACCTTAAAGATAAGCACAGACGAGCTTGCTTGTAAAATCAAAGAGAGCGGCTGCTTGGCAGAGGCATCACAAATTGCAAGGGATATAATAATTACAAACGCACCCATTTCCTTGGTTCAATACATAATTGATGATGGCTTGGCTTTTGTTCAGGACGAGTCCTCCAGAATTGCCTCGATGGTTGTGGGGGCTATGCCAAACGAAGCTGTAGCCGACGTGTGCGCGTGTCCCGGGGGCAAAAGCTTCAGTATTGCAATTGATATGGAGAATAAGGGTGAGCTTTATTCATCTGATTTGCATGAAAATAAGCTTTCATTAATCACAAAGAGCGCAAAAAAGCTGGGAGTTGATATAATTAACATAAAGGCTCAAAACGCAAAGGAATTTGTGCCCGAGTATGAGGGAAAATTTGATAGAGTTTTATGTGACGTGCCTTGCTCCGGGCTTGGCGTTATCTTCAAAAAGCCTGATATTAAGTATAAGCCAATAGAAAATATAAACGCTTTGCCAAGCGTACAGTATGATATTTTAAAAAACTCTGCGAAATATGTCAAAAAGGGTGGCGTTTTGGTCTATTCAACATGCACTCTAAATAGCGCAGAGAATGAAAATAACATTAAAAGATTTATTTCGGAAAATCCATCATTTATGATGGAGGATTTTGAGATAGGGAACGTAAAATCAAAAGAAGGAGGCTATACGTTTTTTCCACATATCGACTCGACAGACGGTTTTTATGTTGCAAAAATGAGAAGAAAAAATGATTAACTCCGAACAAAAAATTGATATACTTTCTCTTTTCCCCGAAGAGCTTGAAAGGGAAATAGTCTCACTTGGTGAGCCTAAATTTCGAGCAAAGCAAATATATTCTTGGATTATAAAGGGCAAATGGGGAGAGGAAATGAAAAATATTCCTGTGTCCTTACGTCAAAAGCTAGAAAATAGATTTGTTTTCACGCTTCCCAAAATAGAAAAAAAGCTGGTTTCCAAAATTGACGGAACAATAAAATATCTTTTTAAATTACACGACGGAGAATTTATTGAGTCCGTATTTATGAAATATGAGCACGGAAACACTCTTTGCATCTCATCTCAGGTTGGATGCAGAATGGGGTGCAAATTCTGTGCATCTACACTTTTAGGCAGAGTAAGAAACCTTTTACCCTCTGAAATGTTAGGGCAAATTATTGCTGCTGAAAAGGACACAGGTGAGCGTATTTCAAACGTAGTTATGATGGGGATAGGAGAGCCACTCGATAACTACGATAACACAATAAAATTCTTGCGTTTGGTTAGCCACGAAGATAATTTAAACATAGGGCTTCGTCATATTTCAGTGTCAACCTGTGGCTTGGTTGATAAGATAAACGACCTTGCAAACGAAGGGTTGCCAATTACACTTTCAATCTCGCTTCACGCGTATGATAATGAAACAAGAAGCAAAATAATGCCGATAAATAATAAGTATAAGGTAGAGGAGCTTTTGATGGCGTGCCAGAGGTATTTTGAAAAAACCTCTAGACGTATTTCGTTTGAATATACTCTAATCGCAAATCAAAACGATAACGAAGAAGGGGCAAAAAAGCTCGCTACGATTCTAAAAAAATATATAAAATCACCATGTCACGTCAATCTTATACCGCTTAATGAGGTTAAGGAAACGGGACTTGAAACATCAAAAAACGTAAATAATTTCAAAAACAAGCTAATGTCCTTGGGAATAAATGCAACAGTTAGACGTCGTTTAGGCTCTGATATAAATGCATCGTGCGGACAGCTCAGAAGACAAGCAAAGGAGGAGAATAGATGATTTGTTCCGGTAATACAAATATAGGTATGAGACGAAGAGTCAACCAGGATGCCTTTAAATTTCACAGATATACCGAGAGAACGTCTCTTTATGTTGTTTGTGACGGAATGGGCGGCGCAAAGAGCGGAGAAGTAGCATCTAAGCTCGCTGCTGAGACTTTTGTCGAGGTCATAAATCAGTTTATTGAGCCTATTAAAAGAAAGAATAAGCCTGTTGGCACCAGCGATATAAAAAGAGCACTTGCGAAGGCTGTTGACATTGCTAATGAAAGGGTTTACACAACGGCTAAGAAAAATGAAGAATGCAAGGGTATGGGTACAACGCTTGTAGCAGCACTGGTTATTGACAAAAACGTTTTTATAATCAACGTAGGAGATAGCCGTCTTTACAAAATAAAAAACAATACTATAAAGCAAATAACCAAGGATCACTCTTGGGTTCAAGAGATGGTTGATATGGGAAGAATCACACCAGAAGAGGCAAAAAACAGTACGAATAAAAACATAATTACGAGAGCTGTCGGTACAAATCCTATGGTTGAGGGTACTATATATCAGCTAAAGGTTGAGGATGGTGACTTTCTGCTTCTTTGTACGGATGGGCTAACCGGTATGGTTGAAGATGATGTTATTTGTAATATTGTTTCAAATGACAGGCATTCATCTCGTCTTGATCAGGTTGAGCTTGACTTAAGGGTTAGAAAGCTGATTGATACAGCAAACAAAAATGGCGGACACGACAATATAACAGTCGTGCTTGTAAGAATATAAGGAGGATTCAATGGAAGAAAAGAAAATCGCAGCATCCGAGCTGGATAAATATAAAAAATTGGAAAACAAGCTTCTTGACGATAGATATATAGTAGACAGAATCCTCGGTATAGGAGGTATGTCTGTCGTTTATAAGGGAAGAGATGCATATTTAAACAATATGCCCATTGCAATAAAAATATTAAAGGACGATGTAGCAAACGACGAAACCGTTTTAAAGCGCTTTAAGGCAGAAATTAGAATAGCGCAGGAGTTAAGACACAACAACATAGTTGCAGTCCACGGTCATTCTACCAAGGGAAACGTCAAGTATATGATAATGGAATATTTATATGGCTTGACTCTTAAAAAATATCTTAATGCTAAAGGCGTGCTTGGACCTGATGAAATTGTAAGCTATACGTCGCAGATTTTACGCGCACTTGGCGAAGCACACAGAAATAACATAGTTCATAGAGATATTAAACCGCAAAATATAATGCTTCTTGAAAATGGAAGAATTAAGGTAATGGATTTCGGTGTTGCCAAAATGGCTGACTCTGTTACCTTGACAGCAACGGGCAAAGCGGTTGGAACCGTTTATTATATGAGCCCCGAGCAGGCAGAGGGAAGACGAGATATTGATGCTCGTAGCGATATATATTCACTCGGCGCTATGATGTATGAGCTGGCAACAGGACGCACTCCTTTTAGAGGGGAGACACCATTTGCGGTTCTGTTTAAGCATATTAAGGAGGATCCGGTTCCACCAAGAGAATTAAATCCTTCAATCCCACAGGGACTTGAGGAAATCATTCTTAAAGCAATGAGCAAAAATCCAAAGGATAGATTTCAGTCTGCCGAGGAAATGCTTACATACATAAGAGACTTTAAGGCAAATAACAAGATAAAATTTAAGTTTGGAACAGCATCAAGCTCTCCATTCCGCGTTTTTCTTAGTAGAATAAAGAGAATATTTGTAAGAAGAAAGAGAATTAAATGATTTTAGGAACGGTTATAAAGGGAGTCGGTGGACTTTTTACGGTTCTGCTTGACTCGGAATATAATGGCCAAAAAACAATAAATGTTAGAGGACGTGGCTCGTTTCGCTATGAAAAGACGCTTCTTTTGGCTGGAGACAGGGTTGAAATAGAGAGCGTTTCTGACGGGGAATTTTTCTGCAAGAGAATTCTTGAAAGAAAAAATTCACTCATTCGCCCTCCGCTTGCAAACCTTGACTATATTTTTGTTGTTATCTCATCAAAAAAACCGGCGCCATCGCTATTTATAGTTGACAAAATGATATCAATAGCAGAGCATAATAAAATAGAGCCTGTCATTATTGTTTCAAAATCCGACCTTGATAGCGAGTTTGCCGAAGAGATATATTCGATATATAAAAAAAGTGGCTTTTATACGTTTTTGACATCGTCGTATGAAAACGAGGGTGTTGAAGATGTTTATGGCTTTTTACAAGCGATAACAAAAGAAAATGCACCTATATGCGCCTTTGCAGGGGCATCGGGTGCAGGAAAAAGTACTCTAATGAATGCGCTCTTTCCGACGCTTTCTTTAAAAACAGGAGATTTAAGTGAGAAAATCGAACGTGGTAAAAACACCACACGCCACACCGAGCTCTTCCCACTTTCAGAGCTTTTAGGTGATGGATTTAATGGATTTTTGGCAGATACTCCCGGATTTTCTCTTCTTGATTTTGAAAGATTTGATTTTTTCGAGCTAGAGGACCTATTCGATACGTTCAGGGATTTTAAAAGCGTAGAAGAAAAATGTAAATATACAAAATGCTCTCACACAAAGGAAGACGGGTGTGAGATAATTAGGCTTGTTAAAGAAGGCAAAATTGAAAAATCGCGCCATGATAGTTATGTTGAATTACATACAACGTTAAAAAACAAACCAAAATGGAAATAGCCGTACACGTGTACGAATTTAGACAAAGACAGGAGAAAAACATGTTCAAGACAGAGCTTCATTGCCATTCAAAAAGCGTTAGTGAATGTGCAAGAGTTTCAAACGAAGAAATCATAGAAAAATATACAAATGCGGGTTATACGACACTCGTTTTAGCTAACCATTTTAATCTTGGGACACAATATTTCCACAAGTGCGAAAACAGCTACGATGACTTTATAACTGCTTATTTAAAGGGATATGAGGATTTGAAAAAGGATGCCGAGGGTAAGCTTAACGTGCTTCTTGGTATGGAATTGCGTTTCAAAGAAAACTCAAACGATTATCTTGTTTTCGGTATTACTGAAGAATTTTTAAGAAATAATGACGTGCTCTACAATATGAATCCGGAAAGCTTTTCGAAGCTAGCACGTGAAAATGGGATTTTGTTTATCCAAGCACATCCGTTTAGAAACTCTATGACAATAGTTCGCCCTCAATTTCTTGATGGCGTTGAGGTTTTTAATGGGCATATGGGACATGATTCAAGAAATGAAATTGCTGAGGCTTGGGCTGATAAATTTAACCTTATAAAGACATCAGGTACAGATTTTCATTATAATCACGTTCCTGCAAATGCAGGTATTTTAACCGAGAATGAAATTACCGATATGGATGCTCTTATCAAAATTTTAAAAAGCGGAGAATACACATTAATAAAAGGTGAATAAAAAAGAGCCGTATGGCTCTTATAAAACTGGAGAAAATATGGCTACGTATGATTTTGAATGGATAAAATTTTCAACTGCAACTAAAACTAAAATTGCTACTGAAAAAATAAGCCAAACAAAAGACGGGGAGATTTCTGAATTTTTATTAGAAATTGATTTTGGCGAAAAAACATATCCAACCGAATATAAAATTTCTTGGGAGCTTGACCAAATTGACACTATTGGCTTTTGGTCACCAAAGCATCATTTTATATCAAATATTACACCCGATTGGGGAAAAAGAGAATCTTTGAGTAAGCTAACAAACGGTATGCCTGTTGCCTCGCTTTATGGAATAGGTAATATAAACGCTTTGACAATTTCTCTTTCCGATGCAAAAAACGCTATTTTAATTAAAGCGGGTGTCGTTGAGGAAAGAGGAAGAGTAATTTATGAGCTTGTTTTCTTCCCGGAAAAGACTTCCATAATGGAAAAATACACTGCAAAAATTCGTCTTGACAGAAGAAAATTGCCGTTTTACAAGACTGTAAATTCAACCAAGGAATGGTGGAAGGAGCTTGGATATAAGCCATCTTACGAGCCTGAATATGCAAGCGCACCTTTATACTCTGCGTGGTATAGCTTCCATCAAAGAACAATTCCCGACGAGATTGTTTACGAGTGTAAGATAGCTAAAGAATATGGTATGGATACCGTTATAGTTGATGATGGATGGCAAACCGACGATAATTCTCGCGGATACGGTTATTGTGGCGACTGGGAGGTCTGTGCTACAAAAATCCCCGATATGAAGAATTTCGTTGATAGAATTCACGAGCTTGATATGAAATTTATGCTTTGGTTTTCCGTTCCGTTCGTTGGGTATTTTAGCAAGAATTTTGAGCGCTTTAAGGGCATGTATTTAAGAAGACGCGACGCAATGGACGCAATGATTTTAGACCCTCGCTTCAAAGAGGTAAGAGATTTTATAAGCGATAAATACGTTGAATTCGTAAAGGAATATGGTATAGACGGCTTAAAGCTTGACTTTATTGACAGCTTTTATCTTGATGAAACCAGCTCAAAGGAATACGATAAAATGGATACCTCATCAGTTGAAGATGCGGTTGAAATGCTACTTTTTGAGGTTAGCCAAAAGTTAAAAGCAATAAATCCGGAATTTTTAATTGAATTTAGGCAGAGTTACACAGGTCCCGTCATTGGCCAGTACGGAAATATGTTTAGAGTTACTGATTGCCCAAGTGACCCATATGTAAATCGCGTACACGGTCTTACAATGCGTATGTCACAGGATGGAATAATTCATAGTGATATGATGATGTGGAATAAGGATGAAACAAATGAGGCGGTTGCATATCAGCTCCTTTCCACTATGTTTTTAGTTCCTCAAATATCAATTCGCTTTGACAATATAACGAATGACCACAAAAGAATTCTTAAAAACTATATAGGCTTCTGGCGTGCACACAAGGATACGCTTTTGAAGGGCGATATGGAGTATTTTGATGTGGAATCAAGCTTCTCACGTGCAAAGAGCACCAAAAACGGTGAAACAGTAACGGTTCTTTATCAAAGTGTTGTAGATGAGATATCCGAAGGAACAAACTACATATTCAACGCAACCGGTGCAAGCTGCGTGTATATTGAAATTGAAAGAACGGCTGAATATGAAATTTACGATATGTTTGGCAACTCAAAGGAAAACGGAAAAGTAGAGAAGGGCGTTTCGAAATTAAATGTCCCAAGCTGCGGAATGATAAAAATAAAATGAAAAAAGGGAGCAAATGCTCCCTTTTAATTTGAAATTTTAAAAATTTTCTTTAAAAATGGTACAAAAAATTTCGGCGATTTAAAAATAACGATTTTCATTTATTTGTCCTCCGTTTACTATATAGTATGAAGGATAAAGAAAAGTGTTATTTTATAATTTTGTAAATTAGTTCGCTTTTTTTTGGCGCATCTTCACTATATGAAATCGCTTCCTCAAAAACAAGTGAGGCATCATCAAGCAAATCTTCATTTGACGTATACATCGTGGCTAAAGCATCGCCTCTTTGTACGTAATTACCAACTGATTTTGATAAGATAATTCCTGCAAGATGGTCAATATTATCCTCTTTTTTAGTTCTGCCCGCGCCCAAAATCATAGAGGCGGTGCCGATTTTTTGTGCATCAATTCTATAAATATAACCGCTTTCCTTTGCATATATTTCACGCTTGAATTTTGCGTTTAAAAGCAAAGAAGAATCTTTAATTTTAGACACGTCCCCGCCTTGTTTTTCTATCCACTCGTAAAATTTATCAAGTGCCTTGCCACTGTAAATAGCATCTGAAACCATTTTTTGTGCTGTATTATAATCTAAATTTAGTGCAGAGGACACCATACAAGCGCTAACGGTTTTACATAGCTTAACTAAATTTTCTTCACCTCTGCCCGAAAGAACCTCTATCGCTTCCCAAACCTCCAAGGCGTTACCAACGCACGTTCCGAGAGGGGCATTCATATCAGTAATCACTGCCGTTACGTTTCGTCCAAAGTCTTTGCCGATTTTTATCATAGCCTCTGCTAATTTTTCAGCATCCTCGGATGTTTTCATAAATGCTCCTGAACCGAATTTGACGTCAAGAATTATTGATTTTGAGCCGGATGCTATTTTCTTTGACATAATGCTTGAAGCTATCAATGGGATTGAATCAATGGTTGCGGTAACGTCGCGCAAGGCGTATAGCTTCTTGTCGGCAGGCGTTAAATCGGCGCTCTGTCCGATAACGACAATTCCTATATCTTTTGCTTGCTCAAAAAACTCATCTATAGATAATTCTGTCTTGAAGGAATTGATAGATTCTAGCTTGTCAACCGTTCCGCCTGTAAAGCCAAGACCTCTGCCGGACATTTTTGCAACGGTACAGCCAAGGCTTGATGCGATAGGAGCTACTATTAACGTTGTTTTATCGCCAATTCCGCCTGTGCTGTGCTTGTCGACAGTAGTATTTCCAAGAGGTGATAAATCTAAAACCTCGCCGGAATTTACCATAGCGCGGGTTAAGGCATTTGTTTCGCTTTCGTCCATTGAGTTTATGCAAATTGCCATTAAAAGTGCAGAAATTTGATAGTCCTTGCTTTCACCTTTCATATACGAAGTAATAACAAAATTTATCTCCTCGTCAGTTAAAGAAAAAGCATGTCTTTTTTTATCAATAATATCGTAAATCCTCATAAAAACCTCACCCCGTGTGCAAAATAGGTGCTATTTTATACTGCTTTTATTAAATGCTTCGGGAAATAGCTTCTTTAATGTGTATGATTTTATTTCTTTTCCGTTATAAAGTATTATTTTGAAATTCTCGTCGCAAAATTCACTCATAACTTGTCTGCACGAGCCACAAGGGAAAGCAAATTCACAAATTTCATCCTTCCCACCGACAATCGCGATAGCTTTAAAATCTCGGCTTCCACCCTTGGTTATGGCGTGATAAAAAGCAACTCTTTCAGCGCAGACGGTTTCAGAATAAGCGCTATTTTCTATATTAGCACCCTTGTATATCGTTCCGTCGCCACATAGAAGCGCCGCACCCACCTTGTATTTTGAGTAAGGTGCATAAGCATTTACTCTTGCATATGTCGCTTTTTTTATTAAATCTAATTCGTCAATTTTCATTATTTGCCTCCTGCTTTAGGTAAGAAAATGATTTTGGATTATAATCTAAATCAAAATAATCACGTATGATTTTTGCTATGAATGAGTAAGAGGGAAGTGTGCCTAAATTTTTTGCTTCACAACCGTTTCCTATAACGAAAAGCGGCACGTACTCTCTTGTGTGGTCGGTGCTTTCGTCCCCTGGGTCGCAGCCGTGGTCAGCGGTAATAATCAATAGGTCGTCTTCCTTTAAGCCCTCAATTATTTTGGGGAGATACGAGTCAAACTCGGAAATTGCACGTGCATAGCCGTTAATGTCGTTTCTATGTCCGTAAACCATATCAAAGTCAACTAAGTTAGTAAAGCATAAGCCTGAAAAATTATTATCCATCAATGAAATAGTTGTTTCTATTCCTTCAAGGTTTGATGTTGTTTTGTGTTTTTCTGTGATTCCACATCCTGCGAAAATATCATTAATTTTTCCAACGGAAATAACGTCGTGCCCACTGCTTTTTAGTGCATCAAGCACCGTTTTATCGACAGGGGGAAGTGAAAAATCGCGTCTTTGGGGGCTTCTTACATAGTTTGGATGTTCACCATCAAAGGGCCTTGCTATAACTCTGCCAACACCCCACTCACCTGTTAGCATTTCTCTTGCAATTTCACAATATCTATATAGCTCCTCAAGTGGAACGATGTCAGTATGTGCCGCAATTTGAAAAACGCTGTCTGCCGAGGTGTAAACTATCAAGTCCCCACTCTTTTGATGCTCTTTCCCGTAGTCCTTTATAACCTCTGTACCCGAATATGGCTTGTTACAAAGAACCTTCTTGCCTGTCCTTTTTTCAAATTCTTTTATTATTTCGTCATCAAAGCCGTTAGGAAAGATTGGCATCGGTTTTTCTGAAATTACTCCTGCTATTTCCCAGTGGCCGACGGTTGTGTCCTTGCCCTTGGAAAGCTCGGCACATCTGCCGAAAAAACCGAGAGGAGTGTCTGATTTTTCTAAAAAATCAACGCCATCAACGTTACCAATTCCACATTTTATAAGGTTGGGTATGTTAAAGTAAGCGGATTTTGATATGCTTTTCAAGGTGTTAGCTCCTGCGTCGCCAAAAAGATGTGCATCGGGAAGAGCGCCTATGCCAAAGCTATCAAGCACTATTAAAAATATTCGCTTCATATATTAATTGCTACCTCAAGCGCAAGCTTCATCATATCGGTAAAGGTCTTTTGTCTTTCTTCACTGCTTGTTGCCTCACCTGTTATTAAATGGTCTGAAATTGTGCAAATAGCAAGAGCGTTTTTGCCAAGTCTTGAAGCAGTCATATATAGAGCTGCAGCTTCCATTTCTACCGCCATAACGCCCATTTTTTGCCAAGATATAGTGTCGCTTGAATCACTGTAAAATGTATCACTTGACAAGATGTTTCCTACGTGGTAATTAAGACCCATTTTCTTCGCTTTATCGACACAGGTGTCAAGAATTTTATAGCTGGCAATAGGTGCAAATGTACCGTTAAGTGCGTATTGTGATGCGAAATTTGAGTTTGTGCAAGCTCCCATTCCAATGACAATATCGCGAACCTTGATTTTTTCTTGCATACCGCCTGCTGAGCCCACTCTTATGATGTTTTCAACTCCGTAAAATGAGAATAGCTCGTATGAATATATTCCAATAGACGGCATACCCATTCCGCTAGCCATAACGCTGACAGGAACACCCTTATACGTTCCTGTGTAACCTTGAATACCGCGTACGTTGTTTACAAGAGTGGCATTTTCTAAAAAGTTTTCTGCGATAAATTTTGCACGCAAGGGGTCTCCCGGCATTAAAACCGTTTTTGCAAACGCTCCGATTTCTGCGTTAATATGAGGAGTCGCCATTACCTATACCGTCCTTTTCTACAATTTTAACAATTTTGCTCGTGCCTAGGCGAGACGCACCGAGGTTTAAGAACTCAACTGCGTCATCAAGTGATGAAATGCCACCGGCTGCCTTAATTTTTACATGAGGTGCAACGTATTTCTTGAATAAAATAATATCTTCCTTTGTTGCTCCGCCCGTGCTAAAGCCTGTTGAGGTTTTTATAAAATCAGCACCCGAAAGGCTTACAAGCTCGCACATTTTCTGCTTTTCATAATCAGTAAGTAAGCAGGTTTCGATAATCACCTTTAAAATTCTACCCTCGCAAGCTGATTTTATATCCTTTAAATCTCTTAAAACCTTGTCGTAATTTTCGCTTTTTAAATCGCCTATATTAATTACAGTATCAATCTCGTCAGCACCGTTTAGTACAGCCTCTTGCGATTCAAAGCATTTGGTTCTTATGCTTGAATATCCGTTTGGGAAGCCTGTAACTGTGCATATTTTTATTTTGTCACCCACATATTCCTTGGCTGTCTTTACAAATGATGGTGGGATACAAACAGAAGCCGTATTATATTTTATTCCCTCATCGCAGGTTCTTTTTATATCATTCCAGGTTGCGTCCTGCTTAAGATAAGTGTGGTCAACGCACGAAAGTATATCTTTAATATCCATAATTTTACCTCGCAAAAATTATTCTTTAATATTATATTACCATAACACAGGTATAAATTCAATAAAAAAGTAAAAGGGCAGACTGATTAGTCTGCCCTCGATTTGAATTTTATTCAGGAATGATAAGACCGTAACCACCTCTTTTGCGCTTATATACAACGCAGGTTTCAAGCGTGTCAGCATCCTTGAAAACAAAGAAGTCGTGTCCTAGCATGTTCATTTGCAAAATTGCTTCCTCAACATTCATTGGCTTGAACGGGAAGGTTTTTGTTCTTACGCTTTGAACATATTCCTCTTCGTCGTAATTCTCGTTTAAATCTTCATCTATAATAGTAAAGGCATCAGCCTTGATTTTCTTTTGTAGTCGAGTCTTGTTTTTTCTAATTTGTCTTTCGAGGGCTTCGGTTGCAGAGTCAATGGCGGTAGCAAATGTATCTGCCGCTTCCTCGGCACGGAAAACCATTCCCTGTGAGCGAATGGTGATTTCAACCATTTCTTGACCATTTGGCAAGGAAAATGTAATGTCCATTTCTGCAGCATCATCAAAGAATTTGTCAAACTTAGCAAGCTTCTTTTCGGCGGTTTCCTTAACCTGGTCATAAACCTTCATTTGTCGTGCGGTAAAATTCATCTTCATGTGAACACCTTCTTTGCTAGTGAATTTCAGAACAACCTGTTCTGTTAATCATATTATATCACATATTGTTGTGAAAATAAATAGAAAAAATAAAAAAATATCAAAAAAATTGTGAAAAATAGCCAAAAATCGCAAAAGGCCGTGAAAAAACGCTAAAACAATTATAAAAATAAAAAAATGGTAAAAATTATAGTAAAAAGATAGCGTTTTTGTTTGACTTTTTCGTGGCAATATGCTATACTAAATATTGTTGATAATCAAAATTTGAGGAGGAGTGCTAATGCTAGTTGGAAACGCGATAGTGGGACAGTCAGGCGGTCCAACATCAGCAATAAATGCTACCTTATCAGGCATAATTAGAGGCGCATCACGATGTGATTCTATAAAAAAGCTTTTCGGTATGAAAAATGGTATAGAGGGATTTTTAGACGAAGAAATAATTGACCTTTCATTTCTTTTTCACGACGAGGACAAGCTTTCTTTGCTTGAAACGACACCCGCATGTGCACTCGGTTCTTGTAGAAAAAAACTGCCAAATTTAGACACTCCCTCTGACGTTTTTGCTAAAATTTTTGAAATTTTCAAGAAGAATGACATTAGATTCTTCTTTTATATCGGCGGTAATGACTCAATGGACACAGCTTATAAATTGTCAGAGTATGCAAAAACCATCGAATATGAAATTAGAATAATAGGCGTGCCTAAAACAATCGACAATGATTTACCCTGTACAGACCACGCTCCCGGATATGGCTCTGCTGCAAAATTTATTGCAACTGCCGTTTCTGAAATTGCGACAGACTGTGCTGTTTACAAGACAAGAGCGGTTACTATAATTGAAGCTATGGGCAGAGATGCCGGTTGGCTTGCTTGCGCCGGTGCTTTGGCGAGAAAATACAATGGTATGGGTGCAGACCTTATTTATTTACCCGAAACTCCGTTTTACGATAACGAATTTATAAGTGCAATAGAAAAGTGTTTCAAAAGCCATCCAAACGTGGTTGTTTTAGTTAGCGAGGGCATTCGATATGAAAATGGCGAATATGTGGGGGCTAGCAAGCAAAGCGGAATGGTTGACGTTTTTGGGCACAGATACCTCGCCGGCACGGCGAAAAACCTAGAGGCGCTTGTTAAACAAGAGATTGGCTGTAAGGTGCGCTCTATTGAGTTAAATCTTTTGCAAAGATGCTCCTCGCACATTTTGTCCGCTACCGATATTTCTGAAAGCGTGGCTATTGGCAAACGCGCCGTGGAGCTTGCCGACTCGGGGCAAAGTGGGATAATGCTTACCTTTGTACGAAAGGAGAGCGAAAGGTATGAGATCGACATTTCTTGTGTCTCTCTTGAAAAGGTTGCCAGGAGGGTCAAATACGTACCTCGTAGTTTTATAAATAGTGAAGGCAATAATGTGACTGAGGAATGTATTGATTATATTTCACCGCTTATTTTAGGCGAAATGCAAATTAAATATGAAAATGGTGTGCCTGTGCACATACGACTATAATGAAAAGGATAGATTATGTATAAGGTTGGTTTTGACAATAACAAGTATCTTAAATTGCAATCCGAAAAAATCAAGGAAAGAATAGCACAGTTTGGCGGCAAGCTTTATCTAGAGTTTGGCGGCAAGCTTTTTGACGACTACCATGCGTCTCGCGTGTTGCCTGGTTTTGAACCTGACAGTAAAATAAGAATGCTTGCTGAGCTTAAGGACCAAGCTGAAATTATAATTGCTGTCAACTCTGCCGACATTGAGAAAAACAAGGTGCGTGGTGACCTCGGTATTACGTACGACCTTGACGTTCTTCGTCTAATTGACGCATTCCGTGGCTTCGGCCTTTACGTTGGCAGTGTTGTTCTTACGAGATATGACACAACCGCAAGTGTAGAAAAGTTTAAAAATAAGCTTGAAGCTCTCGGTATAAAGGTGTATAAGCATTACCCAATAAACAACTATCCATACGATATAGATTACATAGTTAGCGACGAAGGCTATGGTAAAAATGAGTACATAGAAACTGAACGTTCACTTGTTGTTGTAACTGCACCTGGACCAGGCAGTGGTAAAATGGCAACGTGCTTGTCGCAAATTTATCACGAGCAGAAGAAGGGAATAAAGGCAGGATATGCAAAATTTGAAACCTTCCCAATTTGGAATATACCGCTATCTCATCCTGTAAACGTAGCTTATGAGGCTGCAACTGCCGACCTGAACGACATAAATATGATAGACCCATTCCATCTTGAGGCATATGGGACAACGGCGGTAAACTACAATCGTGACGTTGAGATTTTCCCTGTTCTTCGCGCTATGTATGAGGGTATTATGGGTGAGTGCCCGTATAAATCTCCGACCGATATGGGCGTTAATATGGCGGGCAACTGCATATTTGATGACGAGGCGGTTAGAGAAAGCGCAAATAATGAAATTATAAGAAGATATTATAGTGCGCTTTGCCAACAAAGAATGGGCAACGATTGTGATGAAGAAATTAATAAAATAAAGCTTCTTATGAATCAAAGCAGTATAAACGTAAAGCAGAGAAGATGCATTCAAGCAGCGCAAGAAAGAGCCGAGGAAACCGGTGCACCTGCCACCGCTATTGAGCTCTGTGACGGAAGAATTGTTACAGGCAAAACCTCGTCACTTCTCGGTGCATCAAGTGCAGTTTTGGTTAATGCAATCAAAGCGATAGCGGGAATTGACAAAGAAATTGACATTATTTCACATGATGTTTTAGAGCCAGTTCAAAGGCTGAAAATAGAAAATCTGGGTAACCATAACCCAAGACTACATACGGACGAGGTTCTTATTGCACTTGCAATAACCGCAGCAACGGACGAAACAGCAAAGCGCGCAATGGACGCCTTGAAGGATCTAAAGAATGCAGAGCTTCATTCATCTGTTATTTTGTCACCTGTTGATGTTGCGACGTTTAGAAAGCTTGGGGTGCACTTGACGTGTGAGCCGGCATATCAGACGAAAAAGCTTTTCCACGGCTAATATAGTTACGAAAATATGATATAAAGAACAAAAAAAGCAGAAATCCATTTGGATTTCTGCTTTTTCTTTAATTTTTAGAGGCTCTTATTTACCAATGTGCTTTTTGATAGCGTTTTTTATATCGTAAAGAAGAGCAAGATCCTTTTCGGATAAGGCGTTAAAATAATCAAGTGACAATAAAAAATCAGCACTGATATTTAAAATTTGACATATTCTGCGTAGCTGTGTGAGATTAGGCTCTTGAACTCCACGTTCAATCTTTGAATATCCTGATTGACTCATAGGAATTTGACGTGCGATGCTCTCTTGTGACAAGTCTAAATCTTCTCTTGCAGCGCGAATTTTCTCTCCAATGTTCATTTTATCACCTCGTGTAAGATTTTAATGCTTATATTATACTGAAAATCGTCGGTGAAACAATTGTATAGTTTCACTTTGTATTAAAAAGTGCATTTTATAATAAAATAATATTTTAATTTATAGTATTAGCTTTAGCGTTACAAATTTCTTCGACCATTTGTAAAAGGAGTGCATTTTTGTTGCTTGAAAGCTCCGGGTCCTCATCTAACGTTTGCTTTGCACTTTCAAAAGCTGAAAAGACAAGAGCTGAGTCCTTACATGACTTAGCAATTCCCAATTCAAGCTGACCGGATTGTCTAACGCTTGAGTCTGACGAGAAGAAATCACCAGGACCACGCATTTCTAAATCCTTTTCTGCGATACTGTATCCGTCATAGAGGGTTTTTATAATATTTAATCTTTCTCGTGCGGTTTCGCCCTTTGAATCGGAAACTAAAACGCAATGAGATTTGCGTGAACCACGACCAACACGACCGCGTAGCTGATGAAGCTGTGAAAGACCAAAGCGCTCGGCATTTTCAACAATCATGAGTGATGCGTTCGGTACGTTCACACCGACCTCGATAACTGTGGTAGAAACTAAAATATCAATATTGCCTAAAGAAAACTCGGACATTATAGCGTCCTTTTCCTTCCCCTTTAGTTTTCCATGTATGAAAGAGATATTTAAGTCGGGGAAAACCTCACTTGATAGCTTTTCTGCGTAATCAACAGCGGACTTTAAAGGTGGCTGAGCTTCTTGATAGAAGAAAGAGAATGGGTCGTAATCGGATACGTTATCTATATCCTCCTTCCTTTCTTCGACGCTTGGACAAACAATGTAAACCTGACCTCCCTCGTCAACCTGCTTTCTTATAAAAGCATTTAAGCGTTGGCGATAGGACTCGTCAACTACATATGTTGAAACCTTTTCTCTGCCAGGTGGCATTTCATCAATTAAGGAAATGTCAAGGTCTCCATACATCATAAATGAAAGGGTTCTCGGGATAGGCGTTGCACTCATAACCAGTGTATGTGCAAAAACTCCTTTATCGGAAAGAGAAGAACGTTGATTAGCGCCGAAACGGTGTTGCTCATCTGTTATTGCTAGGGCTAAATTGTTAAACTCGACAGAGTCTTGAATTAGTGCGTGTGTGCCTATGACAAATTTACATTCTCCTGATTTTAGGCGGGAGAGTGTCGTTTTTTTGCCTTTTGCGGATGTGCTACCGGTTAACAGCTCACAAGAAATTCCCAATTTATTAAACAGTGGAGATATAGATTCAAAGTGCTGGTTTGCAAGGATTTCCGTTGGTGCCATAAGAGCGCATTGATAACCGTTTTTGCAAGCTATATACGCACCCGCTGTGGCACAAAGCGTTTTTCCGCTACCAACGTCACCGACCAAAATTCTGTTCATTGGTTTGATGTGAAAATCATCGTTTTTTGGACACGTGTCAAGGGCAATTTCGTTTATAGCCCTCATTTGTGCGCCCGTCGGGGTATATGGGATTAGCTTAAGCAAAGGGCTGATATCGGTATCCTCAAAGCGAGGCGCCTTCTGAGTGCTTTGTACTGTTTTGATTTTGGAAAGGGCTAAAGCAAATATATAAAGCTCATCAAACGTAAGTCGCTTAATTGCTTTTTCAAGTGCTTCCTCCGTGCTTGGAAAATGAATGTTTTCAAGCGCATAGGTGAGGGTTGGTAAATTGTTTTTTTCTCTTATACTAGTTGGTAAAAAATCATTTACAAATTCTGGTAGCGATGAAACGATTTCTCGCATTAGCTTTATTAAGAATTTTTGATTAATGCCCGAAAAGAGTGGGTAAACCGGGACTAAAGCATCAAGCTCCTTCATGGGTAAAACAGGCTCGTATGAAGGAGACGTCATAGAAATTGTACGTTTTTCCTTTGTTGCCTTGCCCCAAAATCTAAAGGTTGCACCTTGATGAAATACGTCTTTAAGATAATTTTGATTGAAATATGTGATGTTTACCGAGCCGCTTTCGTCAAATGCACGAAATTTGAGTAGGTTCATACCTCTTTTAATCATGGCAGCTTTTGGCTCGTTTGCTATTGTGAGAACGTATGAATGATATTCACCATAAGCATCTTCGTCTGCTAAAAGACGAACGTCGGCTCTGTTTTGATATGCTCTTGGAAAATGGTATAGAAGGTCCTTTACAGTAAAAAATCCGCCACTGTGTAGGCTTTTTTCTATTTTTTCACCAACTCCGTATAGCTTTTTGACGGGTGTTTTGTAATCCATATTTGCCTCCTTTCGATAATTAAGTAATACCCGCAGAGAGGAAAACTCTGCGGGTAGTTAATTATATTCCAAGCACGGCTGCACCAACAATACCTGCATCGTTGCCAAGCTCGGCAATCTTGATTTCGGTTTGTCTATCGCCTCTTGTGTAGGTTTCTTTAAATACTGCTTCTTTAAGCGGAATGAGAAGATTGTCTTTTTCGTTGCAAACACCACCGCCGATGGAGAGAACGTTTGGTTGGAAGATGTTGATTACGTTTGCAATACCGCAAGCAAGGTAAGAAATGTATTCATCTACGATTTCTTTACCAACCTCATCGCCCTGCTTCATAGCTGTAAATGCTACTCTTGCATTGCAATTGTCAATGTTGCCATTTATTAACTCCTCGATAAGAGTTTTGCGTCCTTCTTGTCTCGCCTTTAAAACGTGCTCCTTTGTCATGTTTGTAAGACCGGTAGCGGAGCTATATGTTTCCCAACAACCGCGTCTTCCACACGTGCATTGCTTACCGTCCTTTTCAATAACAATATGACCAAGCTCGGCGCCTGCAAAGTTGAATCCCGAATATACCTTGCCGTCAAGAACAATACCACCACCAAGACCGGTGCCAAGAGTAATCATAACGGAGTATTTAGCGCCCTTTGCAACACCGGCAATAGCTTCGGCCTTTGCTGCAGCGTTTGCATCGTTTTCTATATAAACCTTTTTAATTCCCGAGTATTCTTTCAAAAGGCTTGCGATAGGGAAGTTTACAAATGGTAAGTTGTTTGCATACTCAACAACTCCTGTTTCGGAGTTTGCTGTACCCGGAGAAGCAATTCCCGCATATTCAATATCATCAACTGTAAGACCACAGTCGTCAAGTAGAGAAAGGCAAAGATTTGCCATATCTTTTATAATTTCTTTTCCGTCTCTGTGTGCAAGAGTAGGAACGCTTTTTTTCTTAATTATTTTATATTCGTCGTTTACAATTCCGGCGGCAATATTTGTTCCGCCAAGGTCAATTCCTAAATAATACATTTCGGTTACCTTCCTTTGTCCTTTGTGTGATTAAATTCAATTATAATATTTATTTTTCCCCATGTCAAGATTTTTACAAAAATAATGCGAAAAATACTAAAAAATATTAAAATTGTGCATTATGTATATGTGACGAAAAATAATTGATTTTTTTGTGCAATTTGCACAACAAGTAAAAAAATACAGAGAAAGTTGCAAAAAACATTAAAACCTCGTTGGTTATTGCGTTTTAAGACGATTAAATCTTCCAAAAACGACAAAATAATCCAACAATAAACGAATATATTATTAAAAAATAAACAGAAAAAATATCAAATGCAATCCTCAATTGTGCATTTTGTTGAAAAAGTCGACTTGACTTTATATTATTGGTGTGCTATAATTTTACATACTAATATATACGCACACGTATATCCAGCATCTCTTTGGGTGTTTTTGAACCTGAGGGATGGTTAGAACAAAACACGGAGGATTTCTTATGAACAAGAAAGCAAAGAGAGTGCTTGCATTTCTATTGTGTCTTTTGATGCTCATACCGACTATGGGCTTGTCGGCATTTGCAACAGATAGAACAAGTGGCTCTTCGGGAAGCGCACCTTCCCAATCGCAAATTGACGACATAAGCGCTATCCTCAATGCATTATCCTATGATGAGTATAAGGAAAATGTTTTGAGTAAATACACGTCTGTCGGCAAAATGACACTCTTCTCAAAGGATAAGGAAGTGATTGGCACAGTCACAGTATCCGGCGCGGAGGCTACCGTTTTAAGCTATAACGGTGTAGATTACAATCTTACAAAGCAAGGGAAGACAGGCTATTCGAAGGGATATGCTACTCTTGCAGGCACTTACGTTGGTAAGGCTGAGGGATGTAAGGATGTTTCCATTGTAATTGATGCTAATAGCAAAACGGCTGAAATTACTGAAGCTGATAATACTGTCAAGCTAGATTATACTCTCGTTGAAACGATTGAGTTGGTTATGAATCCCGAAGAGGGTAAGGATAATCAGTTTAGCATTTTAGATGGAGAATATCAAATTGACAAAAACACATCTATTGTGCTCGGTAGCGACGCGGAACGTGTTCTTACCGACGTATGCGCAAGCGATAAGGGCTCTAACAGCGGCGTTTACATCGGCGCTGACGGAGTTGTTACTTGGACCTTTGATGTGCCGGAATATTTGAGCGGTAACTATATTATCGAAATCAAGTATGCACAAGCTATGGAGGACGATGTTAAAAAAGGAGACTCCAAGCCTACGAGTAACCCTATCGAGCGTGTGTTCTATTTAAATGGAGAAATTCCATTTGCAGAGGCACGTTCGCTTGTACTATCAAAAATTTGGCAATACGATTATACATATGATGAAGACGGCAATCGTGGCTTCAAGAATGAAAAGGAAAACGACAAGGGTGACGATATTCGTCCGTCCGTTATTCAAGACCAATCTTGGACTACGTATACAATTAGCGATTCAAATGGTTATGAAACATATCCTTTTGAATTCTATTTAAAGCCCGGAACAAATACTATTTCTCTTGAAGGACAAAGAGAAGGTATCATTATCCAATCTATCGTAATGCGTCCGCAAATCAATTTGAAGAGCTACAGCCAATACAAAAAGGATATAGAAGCTCTTTATGGCGAGGTTGAGAATAACAGAGTAAGCGTTGATTTAGACGTTATTGAAGCGGAAGGACCGGACAATGTTTCCGCCGTTACTATGTATCCTGTATATGATAGAACCTCTGCTATCACAAGCGGTTTAACAGGTAAGCAAAGCGAGTCTGCAGTAAAATACAACACTGCAGGTAAAGAGCAATGGCAAAACGTTGGCGAATGGATGAGCTATACGATGACGGTCCCAAAATCCGGATATTATGCTATTGCAGTTAGATATAAGCAAGCGCTTCTTAGCGGTATGTATGTTTCCAGAAAGCTATATATTAATGGAGAGGTTCCGTTTGCAGAGGCTGCAAACTGCCGTTTCCCATATACAAGCTCGTGGCAGACATGCTTCCTTGGAGATGGCGAAAAAGAATTTGAATTCTATTTTGAGGCTGGAAAAGAATATGAAATCAAGCTCGAGGTTACCTTGGGTGAGATGGGTGAGCAAATCAAGCAGGTTAGCAACTCCCTTTCTGCAATAAACAATGCATACCTTGAAATTTTGAAGCTAACCGGTACAGACCCAGACCCTAACCGTTCATATGGATTTACTCGAGTTATGCCTCACGTTCTTGAGAGCATGCTTTTGGAATCTCAAAACCTAGAGAAGGTTTATAACTACATGGTAGAAGAGAACAAGGCTCAAGACGGCGGAACAGGAGAAGGTGAAAAGACTGCAACAATCAAGCAGGTTTACCAGCTTCTTGAAAAAATGGCAACCAATGAGGCGGAAATTCCCGGCAATATGGCAACGCTAAAATCACAAATTGGTTCTATTGGTACTTGGATCAATAGCGCCAAGACTCAACCACTACAGGTTGACTATTATAAGCCCCAATCAATAGACGATAAGCTTCCCAAAAATGATGCGAACTTCATCCAAGCAATTTGGTTTGAGGTTAAGCTATTCTTTGCTTCATTCGCCGGTGACTACAACTCTATGGAAAGTGAAGGCGGCGACAACGATAAGGATAGAATAGACGTAATAGACGTTTGGGTTGTTACCGGACGTGACCAAGCGCAAATCATAAGAAATCTCATTGAAAATAATTTCACTCCAGACAAACGCAAAATTGCAATTGAGTGGGACGAAAACGGAAATCCTACAAAATATAAAGAAGATGTCAACATTTCGGTTAACATTAAGCTCATATCCGGAGGAACACTTCTTCCATCAATCATTGCAGGCGTTGGCCCTGAGGTTGCACTTATGGAGGCAAGCACTACTATAATAGACTACGCTCTACGTAATGCTATAAAGCCTTTGAATGAATATGTTAACAACGACATCAAAAACGGCAACCATAACATTCTTGATGAATTTCCGGATGAGGCAATTGAGCCATTGACACTTTATAACTTTGGCTATGATAACGTTGTCGGTGCTGAAAATGGCAAGACCTACAACTGGGTTGACGAGGACCTCTATTTATGGAGAGATGACCCATCTCTTAACGAAAACGTTCATTATCTTGTTGATAAGAATAAAGTTGATGACTTGACTGATGACGCAAAATATGGCTATAACTGGAAGAATGAGGATGGACATACGGGAATAGAGCTTTATGCTTTGCCTGACACACTTTCATTCTCAATGATGTTCTATCGTGAGGACATATTTGCAAACCTTGATCTTAAAGCGCCCCAAACCTGGGATGAAATGCTTTCGATACTTCCTATCCTTCAATATAATAATATGGAGCTAGGTATCCAAAACGATATATACACGTTTATGTATCAAAACGGACACGAGGCATATTCAAACAATGGTATGACAATCAACTTCGATTCTAAGGGTGTTCTTAATGCATTTGAATCAATGTGTAACTATTATACACAATATTCACTTCCATACACATATGACTTTGCAAACCGTTTCCGTACGGGTGAAATGCCTATCGGTATTGCAGCATACACAACCTGTAACCAATTAGCAGTGTTTGCTTCAGAGCTTTCGGGTCTTTGGACATTCGTTAAGCTCCCTGGTGTTCAAACAGGAGTAGATGAGGCAGGAAATCCAATTATCAATAGAAGCGCAATGGCAACGGTTACCGGATGCGTTATGATTGATAATGGTGATAGCACAAAGCAAAAATCCAGAGATTATGCTGCATGGGAGTTTATGAAGTGGTACACAGGAAGTGATTTCCAAGCAGACTACTCAAACGGTATAGTTTCAATTATGGGTATTGCAGCAAGACCTGCAACCGCAAACGAAATAGCTCTTGAAGAGCTTCCTTGGACATCAAAGGAAAAGAAAAACATTCTCAGTCAATTTAACGACCTTGAGGCTGTTCCTAACCATCCGGGTAGCTATTATCTCGCTCGTTACGTAAGCTTTGCTTTCTTGGCAGCTTATAATGAGGGCGAGGATGCATCCGACGCGCTTCTCAGCTACGTTACGACAATTAACGCGGAGCTTCAAAGAAGACGTGAGGAATTTGGAATGCTGACATATACCGAATATCAAAAATTAAATCCAGACGGAAAATTAAATTAATCTAAAATACTAGAGAAGGAGAAATGTAGATGGCAAAGCGTAAAGAAAATTTACAAAAATCGGCAGAAGCACAAAATCAAGCCGAAGCTATACATAATGATAGTATTTTAGAAAAAGCAACAACTAAAGGAAAGAAAAAGGTAGTTGCACGTAAGGATATGACAATGTTCCAATGGACATTGCATGAAATTAAAAGACATAAGATAGCATACTTTATGATTGCACCCTTTATGTTCGTGTTCATCCTTTTCACAGTTTTCCCTGTTGTACTATCATTGGTACTCAGCTTTACAAACTTTAACATGCTCGAATTCAAGTGGGACATGTTCATAGGAATTAAGAACTATACAAGACTATTCTTTGAGGATGATATATTCCTCCTTGCTTGCAAAAACACACTTGTGTTTGCTGCTATTACCGGTCCTGTATCGTATATTCTTTCGTTCCTTGTTGCGTGGTTTATTAACGAGCTTTCACCTAGAATTAGAGCAATAGTAACCCTTATCTTCTATGCGCCTTCGATTTCGGGTTCTGTATATCTCATTTGGGGTACACTTTTCTCAAACGATGGTCAAGGTTGGGTCAACGGTACACTTTTAAAATTCAATCTCATAGATTCACCGATTCTTTGGTTCTATGATGAAAAATACGCAATGACACTTTGTATCGTAGTTGCACTTTGGATGTCACTCGGTACAGCGTTCCTATCGTTTATCGCCGGTCTTCAAACGGTTGACAAGAGTCTTTTTGAGGCTGCAGCGGTTGACGGTATTAAAAACAGATGGCAAGAGCTATGGTTTATAACCTTGCCAATGATGCGTCCACAGCTTATGTTCGGTGCGGTAATGTCAATTACCGGTGCGTTCGGCTTTGGTGGCGTTGTTACTGCACTTTGTGGTTTCCCATCAGTAAACTATTCGTGCCACACGATTATGCACTGCTTGGAGGACTACGGAAGCCAACGTTGGGAAGTAGGATATGCTTCCGCTATCGCGTTCGTTCTATTCCTTGTAATGATGGGCGCAAACGTTTTGGTTAATAAAATGCTTTCAAAGGTAGGACAATGATATGCAGAAAATGAGAGTTAGAAATCATCAAGTTGTCCTAAACCGTTCAAAGGGCGGTGACGCAGGAATATTTATCTTCCTTGCTATAATGGGAGTATTTATGTTCTTGCCGATGGTATATGTTGTAATGCAATCCTTCAAGCCTCTTGACGAGCTTTGGATGTTCCCACCGAAGTTTTACGTTGTAAACCCAACGCTTAAAAACTTCTCGGATTTGTTCACACTTTTGAGTGACTCTTGGGTACCTTTCTCAAGATACATATTCAATACAGTATTTATTACTGCCGCAGGTACTTTTGGTAACTTGCTTTTCAGCTCACTTGCAGCTTATGCAGTTTCCAAAATTCCTTTCCCGGGCAGACGTGGAGTGTTCTGGATTATTCAACGTTCACTTATGTTTACTTCAACCGTAACAGCAATAGCGAACTTCCTAACACTTTCAACTCTTGGACTTATGGATAACCCATTTGCACTTATTATTCCTGCATGGGGCTCATCTATGGGACTTTACCTTATGAAGCAATTTATGGACTCATCAATTTCAGATTCAGTTCTTGAAAGTGCGCGTCTTGACGGATGCAATGAGTTCAAAACCTTCTGGGTAATCGCTATGCCGATGGTTAAGCCGGCGTGGTTAACACTTATCATTTATTCGTTCCAAGGACTTTGGAACACAGGTGCTTCAGCGTATATTTACAGTGAACAATTAAAGACACTTAACTATGCGATTGGACAAATTACTGCCGGTGGTATTGCCCGTGCGGGCGCATCTGCTGCAGGTACAGTTATTATGATGCTTGTGCCAATTCTCGTATTTGTTATTTCACAAAGTAACATTATCGAAACAATGGCATCTAGCGGTATGAAGGATTAAGGAGGTATTATGAAGAAAATAGCAAAAACACTTGCATTAATGTTTGCCTTCGTGATGCTTCTTACTCCTTGCGTAATGGCGGCAACTCCTTACGATACATATACATATTCAATCAACGGAGACGTTCTTGAATCTCCTGATGCATATGTTCCCGATGGAGTAGCACCAGTTAACTCTGCAACGATTGGACTTGACAAATTAGGCGGAGTTAAGTTGTCAAACCCAAATGACGTAGAAGCAGATGATTTTGGTAACGTTTATATTACAGACACCGAGAATCATAGAATTGTTGTTTTGGATTCAAATTATAATTTTAAGGCAATAATTAAGAATTTTGTAAACGGAGACGGCGTTGAGGATTCCTTCAATACTCCAACCAGCACGTTTGCTGTAAGCACAGGCGCCTACAAGGGACTTTACGTTTGTGACAAGGTAAATAAGAGAATTGTTAAATTCTCATTGGATGGATACCATTTTGAAAAGTCCTTTAAGGAGCCACAAATAAACTTTGCATCCGACACATCAATTTACGCTCCTATGAGTTGCGTTGTTGATAAGCACGGCAGAATGTACGTTGTATCAGAAAATATAACAGAAGGTGTTATAGTTCTTACAAACAAGGGTGAATTTATCAACTTCATAGGCGCACCAAAGGTTAGTATTTCAGCGCTACAAGCAGTAATACAAACAGTAAACCCTTGGTCATCACTGGAATTTACTAATATTCCAACAACCTACACAACCATTGAGCTTGATAGAACGTATGGAGATTTCGTTTACGGTACTATCATTTATGGTACGGATGACGAAAATTCACAGCTTTCACAATTAACAAGCAAGGTAAGTGACTATTCTCCTGTAAAGCTTTTGAATGCCGGTGGTACGGATATTATGCAACGTACAGGCTTCTTCTCACCAGCGGGTGAGGTTGCGGTTGAAAATAAAGTAAAGATTACCGCAGCAAATGAAGGTGCACCCGTGGGCGTTTCAAAAATAATTGACGTAACTAGCGGTCCTGATGGCGTTTGGTCAATTCTTGACAGTAAGCGTGCAAAAATTTACACATATGACCGTTCAGGTAACTTGCTTTATATTTTTGGTGATTATGGCGAGCAATTCGGACAAATTACAATGACAGGCGTAGGCGCAGGACAGGCGCTTACCTATCAAATTTACGATGTAGAGCAAGAGGTTGGCAAGGATGAAAACGGAAATCCTATAATTGAAAAGGTTCCGACGACTAAGCTCATTGTACTCGACCGTGGAAATGCTTCATTAATTATATATAGACAAACTGAGTATGCTCAAATCTTAGCAAATGCTATCAAGCTTCAAAACGACGGAGAATTTGACCTAGCTGCTGATGCTTGGAACGAGGTTCTTGCAAAGAACAACAACTTCGATACAGCTTACGTTGAAATGGGTAAAGCATTATATCGTAATGCAGGCGATGATAGAAAAATGCTTGATACAGCGCTTGGATATTTTGAGAATGCATATGATACAGAAAACTATGCTACTGTATTCAAGGCAGTTCGTGCTCAAATTATGGAGAAATACTTTATTCTTCTCGTTATAGGAATAATAGTTGCACTTTTCGGTGTTGTTAAGGTATTTAGTTATGCTGGTAAGGTTAATAAGGCAGCTGCAACTAAGGGTGGCAAACGCACACTCAAGGAGGAGCTTACTTATGGATTCCATATTATATTCCATCCATTTGATGGATATTGGGATTTAAAGAAGGAAAAGAGAGGCTCAATAAGAGCATCTATAATCTTCCTTGTTATCACGGTATTAGCTTTCTATTATCAAGGTATAGGACGAGGATACTATTATAATCCACAGCGTGCAATACCGACAATCTTCTCACAAGCCGCTATGGTATTACTCCCATTCTTCTTATGGGTGGTTTCGAACTGGTGCTTTACAACACTTTTCGATGGAGAAGGAAACTTTAAAGACATATTTAAAGCGACAGCATACGCATTGTTCCCACTTCCAATTCTTGTAATAATTTCGACAATGCTAACACAAGTATTGGTAGGAACAGAATCACAAATTCCAACACTTATTTTATCCGTTGCGTACATTTGGATGGCATTCCTAATTATTATCGGTATGCAGGTTACTCACGACTACTCAATGGGTAAAAATATAGTAACTGTAATTGCTTCGCTCGTTGGTATGGTGATTATAATGTTTATTGCCGTACTCTTTATAACACTTATTACAAAAATGACCTCATTCGCTACAACTATTATGAGTGAGATAAGATACAGGTAGGAGGGCTGAAAAATGAAAATTAGAATATTATCGGCCGTTCTTGCCGTATCTATGATATTTGCAATGCTTATACCGGTTGCGGTAGGTGCAGAAACAATAGAAGAAACAGATAAATTTTTCATGAGCACCGCCTTTGAAGACAAGGAAGATAAATTGTCAACAATGACTTACATTATGACAAGTGATGATGAGTCAAAGGACGGTGAGGGTGATGGTATACTTGAGCTCTATGCTGATAAAAGATCGGGAGAGTTTGCAATAAGAAATAAGGTTACCGGCGATATAACGCTTTCAAACCCATATAACGCTAGCATTTATAGCACTGATGTGGATAGAGGAAGACTTTTATCACAGGTTTACATTAACTATTTCAAATTAACCGCCGGAAAAGGCTCGATGACAACATTCTATAGCTATAATGACTGCTTTAAGTTTGGTCAAGGCTCTGTAAATAAAACAGCAGACGGCTTAAGAGTTGATTATTCACTGGGTGAAGAATTTAAAGAATATGCGGTTCCGAAGAAAATTAAGCTCGAAGACTTTTTTGAGGCTATGAAAGCGGGCGGAAAAACAGACGAAGAAATTATAAGAATGATAAATTCAAACTTCACTGTATACGACCCGGATCAAAAATATATTGATAATCCTATTTTAAGTAATCCAAGCTTGACTCTTCGTGACGAGATGATTAAAAAATATCCGGACAGCGTTGAAAATCCATTTATTATATTGATGTATGATAGATATACTTCAAGCACGGTAATGAAGCAATTGGAAAAGGATCTTCAAGCTATAAATTCCAACTATTTTAAAATCTCTAAAGCAGATCCTTACACTGGAGAAAGAGTAAAAACTCAATTTGAATTAGATGTTGAAAGCATACTAGGCAAAGAAGAGGAAAAAGAGCTTTTCCCTGCAAAGGAATATCCTAACTTTAAATTTACCGTTGACTACAAGCTCACAAACGATGGAATTATTGCCGTATTAGATACAGATTCGATAGTATATGATAAGGATTTATATTGTCTTGCAAATCTTACAATTCTTCCATATTTTGATGCAGCGTCATTCAATAGAGAATTAGATGAAAACGGCAACACTCAATATGATAACGGTTATCTTTTCATACCCGATGGAAGTGGTGCACTTTTCAGATTTGAGGACTTGGTTGCGAAAAATCAATCCGGTACATTAGTATCAAGCCTGTATGGTTCTGACTACGCTTACTATCAAATTTCAAGCAAGAACGTAGAGCCTTATACTATGCCTGTATTTGGCTTGGTAAATACAAGTGGAGCAAACAACACCGGATATTTTGCAATAATCGAGGATGGCGACGCGCTTGCATCAATCACTGCTAACGCAGGTGATAACTATCACATATCTGTATTTGCATCATTTAAATACGCAGAGTATGATACGTATGATTTGGCTGATGCTTTCTCTGGTGGCGCATCATCATCTACAAAAATCACAGTAGTTAGTGATAACTACTATGATGGCGAATATAAGCTTTATTATAAGCTTTTGACCGATGAAAGATTAGCAGAAGCATATGATATTAAAAATACATATGATGCAAGCTATGTTGGCATGGCAAAGCTTTATAGAGATTATTTAATAGCTAACGGTTCAATCAAAAAGATGACTAGCGTTAAAGAAGACACAAAGCTCTTTTTAGAGGTGTTTGGTTCGTTAGAGGTAAAAGAGCAGGTGCTTACATTCCCTGTAACTGTAAGCAAGGAGCTAACAACCTTTAAGGACGTAATCGAGATGCAAAAGGACCTATCCAACGTCGGCATTAATAACAACTCGTTTATCTTGAAGGGCTTCTATAATGGCGGACTTAATTCCACTTATCCAACAGAAATTAAATGGCAAAAGGTTCTTGGTGGTAAGGATGGCTTGTCAGAGCTGCTTACCGATGCTGAGAACAATGGATATGATGTAGCGGTTGACGTTGACTTTTCATATTCATATGCTACCAAATGGTTTAGTGCTTATTCAAATGATAAGCACGCAGTAAGAACACTTGACGACAGATATACAACAAAGCGTGAATATTATGCTCCTACACAAATGTTTGAGCGTACAAGTGGAGTTGCTGTATCAAGTGCATCGTTTATTACACTTTTCCGAAGCTTTGTAAAATCAGTAGAGGACACAAAGATTAAGACCTTGGCAACAAGAGCTCTTGGCTCGGATTTGAACTCTGACTTTGATGATGAAAATTATTATTCAAGAGAAGACGCCAAGGATAAAACTGTGGAATTTATGAAATTAGCGACAAAACTAAACAGCCGTAGATTTGGCTTAATAGTTGATGCAGGAAACTCATATGCTATCCCGTATGCGTCATCGGTACTTTGTGCACCGCTTGACAGTAGTAAATTTATTAAAGCAAGTGAAAGCGTACCGTTCTATGGTATGGTATATCACGGCTCTCTTGAATTTGCTGGAAATGCGCTGAATATGGAGGGCGATGTGGACTACATGTTCTTGAAGGCTCTTGAAAACGGTGCATCTTTATACTATACATTGGCGAAAAACGAAAAAAATATTTCAAAGCTTAAATTCGATTCAACCTATAATAAGTATTATTCTGTAAACTATGATTCATTAAAGGGTCAAATTATTGATAGATATAATGCTTATAATGCAGTTATGAAGGATAAGCAAAATATGTTTATCGCTGACCACAGATTTTTGAATGACGAGAATTTTGATTGCGCTGTAACTTATCGAGATGGCACAGCGGTAAACAACTCTTTGGTTGTTCTTGTCGTTTACGAGAATGGAGAAGGCTTTATCCTTAACTACAACAGCCAAGACGTGCTTGTTGAGCTTGAGGGAAAAACTTACACTGTTCCCGCTTTGGACTTTGAAACATACAGCGTAAAGGAGGTGGGTGTTAAATGAAAAAGATAAATGAAAATCAAAACAAAATAACACTCAATCCAACGACTGTTGTTTCGGAAGAGCATAATGTGTATTTGGCAACGCCCAGTAAGGTAGAAAAGCCTGTTGTTGCTCCTATTGCTCAAGAAGCTCCTATAGAAGAGGCGCCGACGGAGGAAAAGGCAAAACAGACAACACAACCGGTAGAGCCTGCATATACTCCTTATGTTAGCAAAAAGAAAGGGCTTTCCCTAAATGGCAAAAAAGCACTTTCGGGTTGGCTATTCTGCTTACCATTCGTGCTTGGTGTTATAGGAATTTATCTTCCTATGGTAATCAAGTCTATAGAGGTTTCATTCCGTGGCTCGTTCGGTAGTGATGATTACCTCAACTTTGATGCATACAAATTAGTATTTATCGATGACGGACGCTTTACAACAACAGTTATGGATGCTATGGGTGAGTTGGTATTGCAAATCCCTGCGATTGTAATATTCTCGCTATTTATGGCAATAATTCTTAACCAAAAAATGACAGGACGTACATTCTTCCGTGCAGTGTTCTTCTTGCCCGTTATTCTTTCAACGGGTATCATTGACGCTATTGATACAAAAATGAATTTGGGCGCAGTGACAGAGAGCGGAGGAGTTGACAACAATACCGGTGAAGAGGCTGGAGGATTCATATCCGCACTTGATGTAGATATGCTGTTGTCGAATGTAAAGATAAAGATAGGCGAATTTGATTTAGCCGAAATGGTTGTTTCTCTAATTAACGATATTTTCAAAATCGTTAGCCGTTCAGGTGTACAAATGCTTATCTTCCTTTCAGGCTTGCAATCGATTTCACCATCTATTTACGAGTCTTGTCAGATGGAAGGCGCAACCGCTTGGGAAACCTTCTGGAAGATTACATTGCCTATGATTAGTCCTATGATTCTTGTTAATGCGATTTATACGGTAGTTGACCTCTTCACAGCCGCTGACAACCTTGTAATGCAAGGTCTTGCCGGATATGGCGGACTATTCGGATCAAAGAATCCTGGTAACTTTAGCGCAGGTATTTGGGTATACATACTCCTAGTACTTGTTGTAATTGTAATAGTTGCCCTGATTATGAAGACGGTTGTCTTCTACCAAAGAAAGGATTAAGGAGGGGTTTGATATGGATACAGTAAAAGTAAAAAGAGAATCCAAAAACAAAATCAAGGTTGATTTTGAAAGAGCTCCTCTTAAAGAAAGACTCAAGCAAAAGTTTTTATCAATAAACTTTTTAACAAAGGTTGTTTTCGTAATTTTCAGAACCGTGCTTTTAATCGGTATTACGTTTATAATTCTTTATCCTTACATTAAAAAAATATTATCGTCCATAATGTCGATAAGCGATATGAAGGATGCAACGGTTATTCTTATATCGAAAAACCCAACACACATACAATATTGGTATATATTGACTCAAAATGGATATTTAAAGGCATTTATAACTACGTTTTTGGTATCCTTAAGCGTTGCATTAATACAAACGCTAGTATGCGCTTTGGTTGCTTACGGACTTGCTAAATTCAAGTTTAAGGGCAACGCAATCGTGTTTGGATTTGTTATTATGACGCTTATGATTCCACAAGATGCTTTGAAAAACTCAATGGATGCGTGGTTTAGACAAATTACACTCTTTGAAACAACGTTGAATCCAATAAGCTTTATATTGAAGCCGTTACAGGAGTGGTTTGGGTTGTTTGAGAATGGATATGGATTTTCCAATAGCATAATTCCTCTTTATATTCTTTCAATATTTGGACTTGGATTTAAAAACGGACTATTCATATTTATGCTACGTCAATTCTTCAAGGGCGTACCTGACGAGCTTGAGGAGTCAGCATTCGTTGATGGCTCAAGCACCTTGCGTACATTCTTTAGCATCATTATTCCAATATCAATCCCAATGCTTGTTACCGTATTTATTTTCGCCTTCTCATGGCAATGGACAGATGACTTCTATACAAGCTTGTTCTTGTCACAGGACGATTCAGCCTTGACACTTATGAAGCATATTGCGGTAACACCGCCAAAGATTGCAGAAATGCTTAAAAACGAGGTTTCAAACATTTCTTCTGCATATCAGACAGCTATAATGGGAACCGCATCAATTTTAATAGCATTACCTCTTATTGTTGCATACGTATTCTTACAAAGACGTATTGTAGAGGGTGTTGAAAGAAGCGGTATCGTTGGTTAATAATTATGGTAAAATCGGAAAAATTCCGATTTTACCATAGAAAAAAACCAAAACTTAACACGGTAAAGAATATGCTTTTTAAAACTAAAAAAATATTTTTTATAAAGTTGGAAAATTTTGAAAAAAGGTATTGACAAAAGCATAATTCTTTGATATAATAATTACAACTTACAGTTATATTTTTATGAAATAAGGAGATTTTAGTGATGAAATACGTTTCCCCAATTTGCGAAATGGATAAGATTGAAACAGAAGACATCATGGAAACAAGCTTAGGTGGAATCGCTGCTGGCGTTACATTTGCTGGTGCTACTGGTGCAGTTGACAAGAAAAACACAACTGTTACAGAACACGACGATGGCTCAAAGGACGTTTCAATTGGTATTGATTTCAGCGCGCTCAGCCAATCATCTGGTAACTAATTAAGAATAAAAACCACGCAAAATTTTGCGTGGTTTTTTCTATCTGAAAATAAATTTAAAAAGAGCAGTACTTTTTAGTACTGCTCAAATTTATTATTCTTTGATTAATGCTTCAGCAATTTGAATTGCGTTTGTAGCAGCGCCTTTTCTTACTTGGTCGCCACAGCACCAAAGGGTAATTGCATTGTCAAAAACTAAATCCTTTCTAATTCTGCCAACGTAAACAAGGTCTTGGTCAGATGTTACAAGAGGCATTGGATATAGCTTATTATCCATATCGTCATATAACTTGCATCCGTCACATTTAGCAACAGCGTTTTTAACTTCATCAACAGTTAAATTGTCCTCTGTAAGAACTGTAACGGAAATAGAGTGTGAGCGAACAACAGGAACTCTTACACAAGTGCAGGTAACCTTAAGCTCTGGCAAGTGAAGAATTTTTCTTCCTTCGTTTTGCATTTTCATTTCCTCGGATGTGTATCCATCTGGATTGAAGCCACCGATTTGAGGAATTACGTTTTCGGCAATTTGGTATTGGAACACTTCGTTTGTTACCTCTGTACCCTCTAAAAGAGCCTTTGTTTGTGCACGGAGCTCAACAGGACCACCTGCACCTGCACCTGAGGTCGCTTGGTAAGTGGAAGCAACCATGCCCTTGATTTTTGAGAGCTTGTTGATTGCGTTTACGGCAACAAGTGTGATAATAGTGGAGCAGTTAGGGTTAGCAATGATACCCTTGTTCTTTTTAACGTCTTCTGCGTTAATTTCAGGAACAACAAGTGGAACGTCGTCACACATACGGAATGCGCTTGAGTTGTCAACAAATACAGCACCAGCCTTTACAATGTCAGGGGCAAGCTCCTTTGCAATAGCATTTGAAGCTGCGCCAAGAACAATATCAAGTCCCTCAAATGCGCCAACCTCGGCTAGCTTAACTTCAATTTCTTCACCCTTGAAGGAAATCTTTTTACCAACACTGCGCGCGCTTGCAAGCAAACGGAGCTCGCCAATTGGAAAATTTCTCTCCTCAAGTATTTTCATCATTTCACGTCCTACGGCACCGGTTGCACCTAGGATACCAACATTATATGTCTTCATTATTCTTCTACCTCGCTTAAGTTGTATAGTACTTTAATAGTTTTCTTAAAGTTTCTGTCATTTACACCAATGATGATGTTTATTTCGTCAGCACCTTGCTCAATCATCTTAATATTGATGTCGTTTTCACCAAGTGCTGTAAATATCTTTCCTGCAATACCAATGTTAGATTGAAGCTTTCTGCCAACAATAGCAATCAAGCTAATTTCATTGTCAATTTTAATTGAATCAGGTGCTAAAGCCTCGTTCAATGCACCAATAAGCTCGTGCATACAGTTTTCAATGTGTGAAGATGCAATAACGACAGAGAAGCTGTCGATACTGCTTGGAATGTGTTCAATAGGAATTTCAAAGCGTTCAAACACCTCAAGCGCACGTCTTACGTAGCCTATTTCGTCATTCATTCTGTTTTTAGCAATTGTAATAATAGAGAAGTTCTTTTTACCGGAAATACCAGTGATAAAGTGCGAGGATTTGTTTTCCTCGTCCTCGTCAAAGCTTTCCATAATAAGAGTTCCGCGTGCGTCCATATCGTTTGTGTTCTTGATGTACAAAGGAATGTTCTTCTGTCTTACAGGGAAAACAGTTTCCTCGTGGAGAACGTCCGCACCCATGTATGAAAGCTCACGAAGCTCTGCAAACGTAACGTTTTCAATAGGTCTTGGATTGTCAACAATTCTTGGGTCGGCAGTCATAATTCCGGACACGTCTGTCCAGTTTTCATACATATCAGCATTGATAGCAGCCGCCGCAATAGCACCTGTAATATCAGAACCACCACGAGAGAATGTCTTAATATTTCCGTCAGGAGTTGCACCGTAGAAGCCCGGAAGAACAACTCTTGGGTTATTTTCAACGATTTCGGAAAGATTTTTGTAAGAACGCTCAAAATCAACCTTGCCGTTGAAACCAAATACGAGCCAGCTTGCACTGTCAACGAATGTATATCCAAGATATTCAGCCATAAGTCTTGCGTTTAGATACTCACCGCGAGATACGATGTAGTCAACGCTTGATTTTTTATTAAGACCCGATGCGATTTTATCAAATTCATATTCAAGGTCTTGCTTAAGTCCGCAACCCTTGTGGATTTCACGGTATCTTTCCTTGATTTTTTCAAACATATCATCAACGCCGATGCTATATTTGATGTGCGCGTGACAAACATAGAGTAAGTCAGTAACCTTGATGTCCTCCTTAAATCTCTTACCCGGAGCTGAAACAACTACAACAGTACGAGATTTGTCTGCCTCAACAATTTTTTTAACCTTTGCAAAAGCTTCAGCGGATGCAAGAGATGAACCGCCAAACTTAACTACCTTTAACATAACTTATTCCTCAAAACCCGCAAAGAATGCAAGCGGATCACTTTCTAAAATAGATTTTGCAAGCAAGTGAATTTCACTTACCTTCATTTTATTAGTAATAATATAATAGGAAGAACCGATTTGCTCATATGAAGCATATTCGCTTGGTAAGAAGTTAGCTCTAATATAATATTTTCTTTCACAGTTTGCGTTATTTACGTCATATACCTTGCCATATACGTGTGTATGGCGTTCACCGTTAACCACGTCAATAACGTCGGAGGCAAGTGCGTGTCCTGTTGGATATTTACCTGCGCCCTGTCCGTAGAAGGAAAGACGTCCAACACTCTCGCCAAACAAGGTGATAATATTAAAATTCTTATTTACGTTTGCTTCAAGTGATGTGGTTGGCAAAATAACAGGCTCAACGAATGTTGAAATGGTTGAGTCGTCGTTTTTAATGCCGAAGCCCATATATCTAACGGTTTTTCCAAACTTATCTTTAATATAGTCTATGTCGTTTTTGGTGATGTTGCGAAGAGAGAAGATGTCAACATCCTTTTCAGCAACTGTTGTTTTGAATGCAATAGAAGATGAAATAGCTGTCTTTCTTGCAACGTCAAGTCCGTCAATATCGGCGCTTGGGTTAGCCTCGGCATAGCCAAGAGCTTGAGCTTCCGCTAAAACCTCACTAAAATCGCGACCGTCTGTAATCATAGCGTCTAAAATAAAATTAGTAGTACCATTCATAATACCCATAATTTTATTTATAGTGTCACCGTTTGTCGTGCGGTTAAGGTTGTAAAGCCAAGGGATTCCACCGCCAACGGCTGATGTGAAGTTTACAGTGACTCCGTTTTCCTTTGCTAAAGCGTGAAGCTCATCGTAATATTCACAAATTAAGTGCTTATTTGAGCTAACAACGTGCTTGCCAGCCTTCAAGGCTTTAACAACAAATGTATGTGCCGGCTCAAGTCCACCGATAGCCTCGGCAACTACACCGATTTCGTTATCATTTAAAATATCATCGTAGTTTGCGGTTAATGAGTCGCCTAGTTCCTTGTGCGGACGAATGTCGAGAACACGCTTGACATCGTAACCGCTTTTTTTAAGAATTTCGTAAGCTCCGGAGCCGACAACGCCGTAACCGAGAATTGCGATTTTCATATAAAATTTGTCCTTCCAAATAAAAATTTTCAAAAAAATGTGTTTTTATTTCAAAAACACTTGTATTTGCATGTGAAATAGTGTATCATATATAAAGAAAAAAATCAAGAGGTATTTTAAAAAATGTTATACTTATCTACAAGAAATAATAAAATTTCAAAAAAACCATCAGAGGCGGTGCTTGAGGGCATTGCAAAAGACGGTGGACTTTATATGCCAAAGTCCTTTGATGACTGTGCTTTCCCTATGGAAAAGCTTGAAAAAATGTCAAACAAGGATATCTCCGCAACAGTAATTTCACTCCTCTTTGCAGGTGACCAAATGTTGAAAAATGAAAACGGAGAATTTTGGGGAGCTTATGAGCTTGTTTCCAAGGCTTACGACGGCAAATTTGACAACGAGGATTTTGCTCCGCTTGAAAAGGTGAACGATGCTTACGTTATGGAGCTTTACCACGGACCAACCTGTGCTTTCAAGGACGTTGCGCTTCAATTACTTCCTCAGCTTATGTCAGCAGCTAAAAAATCAACAGGTATGAAGGATGAAATTGTCATCTTGACAGCAACAAGCGGTGACACAGGTAGTGCCGCACTTTCGGGCTTTTCAGGCGTTGACGGTGTTAAGATTATCGTTTTCTATCCAAGAAAGGGTATTAGCGCAGTGCAAGAAAGACAAATGGTATCGGTTGACGGAAAGAACACTTGCGTTTGCTCCGTTGGCGGTAACTTTGATGATGCACAAAGTGGTGTTAAAAATATTTTTGCAAATCTTACGCTTCCAAAGGGAGTTAAGCTATCAAGTGCTAACTCTATAAATATAGGTAGACTTGCTCCTCAAGTTGCATACTATTTCAAGGCATATCGCGATTTGCTTTTGAATGGTGAAATCAAAATGGGTGACAAGGTTAACTTTGTTGTTCCAACAGGCAACTTCGGTGACATTTTAGCCGGATATTTTGCGAAGAAAATGGGACTTTCCGTTGGCAAGCTCGTTTGTGCATCAAACGCAAACAAGGTTTTGACAGATTTCTTTGAAAATGGTGTATATAATAAAAATAGAAGCTTTTTCATAACAAACTCTCCATCAATGGATATACTTATTTCTTCCAATCTTGAAAGACTTTTATACCTCACCTGCGGTGATGAAAAATGTGCTGATTATATGGCGAAGCTCAAGGAAAACGGAGAATATAAGCTTGAAAAATCCGAGCTTGAAAAGATTAAGAGTGAGTTTGAAGCAGGCTTCACCAGTGAAGACGAAACTATAAAAACAATCAAGGACGTGTATGAAAAGCACGGATATTTGATGGATACACACACCGCAGTTGCGTGGAGTGTTTACGAAAAATGGGTAAAGGAAAGTGGCAATAGTGATAAAACGGTTGTTTTGTCTACAGCTTCTCCTTATAAGTTTTCAAACAGCGTTATGAATGCACTTGGAAAAGAATATGATAATGAGTTTGATGCACTAAACAAGTTAAACGCATATACAGGTGCAAAAATCCCTGGTTCACTTATCAATATTGAAAAGAAGGCAGTGTTCCATAATGCTACCGTTGAAAAGGACGAAATGCTTGATTTCGTTGATAAAATGGTAAACAAAAAGGTTTGGAACGACTGATTTAAATAAGAGGTGTTTATATGAAAAGTAAGTATTTGCTTGTAGACAAAGAAATGCTTCCCGAATGCTATTTAAAGGTAATGGATGCTAAGGAGCTAATATTAAGTGGCAAAGCGAAGGATGTTAGCGAGGCATCCAAAATGGTAGGTATAGCAAGAAGCACTTATTACAAATATAAGGACTATGTTTTTGCGCCAAATGCAGACACAGAGTGCCGTAAAGCTGTAATTTCGTTCTCACTTTATCATAAATCAGGACTCCTTTCAGAGGTTTTAAACGTACTTTCGGGAACGGGAGCAAACATCTTGACAATTACTCAAAATTTACCTGTTAATCAAAGAGCAAACGTCGTAATTTCGATGGACGTTTCGCACGTTTCGGGAGACATTTATGCGCTTCTTGATTTGATAGGAAAAATTGACGGGGTGACGTCAACCAAGCTACTCGCTATTGAATAAAAGTAAATCCCAAACAAAAGCAAAAAGGCATTGATTTTAGTCAGTGCCTTTCTTTTTTCTTAAATTGTAACATTGTATAAAAATATATGCAATATATACCTCTTTTTTGTTGACAATTAATATAAATAGTGTTACAATATATAATGAAGAAAAATATTGGAGGAAATACAATGAAAAACAAGATTTTAATTCTTTTGTCTTTGATTCTTTGTTTTACACTCGTGTTTGCATTGACATCATGTGGTGGCGGTGGTGAAACCGATACCGAAACAGAGACTGAGACAGAAACTGAAACTGAAACTGAAACAGAGACAGAAACTGAGACAGAAACTGAAACAGAGACGGAAACTGAAACAGAAACTGAAACTGAGACAGAAACTGAAACAGAAACTGAAACTGAGACAGAAACTGAAACTGAGAGCGAAGTAGAGGAATGTGCACACGCAGAAACAGAATGGCAAACCAAGAAGGAAAGCACATGTACTGAAAACGGAGAAGATGTTAAGGTTTGTAAAGCGTGCGGAGCTGAACTTGAAACAAGCGAAATTCTTGCTGACGGACACAAATGGTCTAACTGGAAGGAAACACAAAAGCTTACTTGTGAGCAAGATGGCATAAAGGAAAGAACCTGCTCGGCATGTAGTGAAAAGGAAACACAAACACAAACAACAGAAGGTCACAAATATGGTGAGTGGGAAACAACAACAGGCGTTACCTGTGAAACAGATGGTGAGCAAACCCAAACCTGCTCCGTATGTGGCGGAACAAATACAAGACCACTTGTAGCTGTGGGTCACGCTTGGACTGAATGGGGTATAGGTTGGGATGACGAACCATACGTACAAGAAGCTTCCTGTACTCAAAAGGGATATGTTGGCAGAGTATGCTATAATTGTGGTGGAGAAGAATTAGACGAAACTGCTATGCTCCCACACGAATACACGGGATGGGTTGTTCCCGAAGGTGTTGACTGTACAGTAGGTGGTACAGTATCAAGAGGCTGTGAAAACTGTGATTTGAATGAAGAAAAGGTTGTTCCGGCAGGCGAGCACGTTAACGTAGTATATGAGGGTGCAAAGGAAGCCACAAAGGAAGAAGAGGGCTCAACAGGTGTTGAAAAATGCTTGGCTTGTGGCAAGACCTTGGCTAGCGCAAAGATAATTAAAATATCTAATGTAGCACTCAATGGCGAAGTAACAACAAATTCAGGCTTCTGGGCATTAAACGATAGATATGAATTAGTACAAGCGGTTGACGGCAATCGTGAAACTGCTCTTTGCAGTGACCCAAGTTCTACTTCTATCGAAACAACCGTAGTATTTAAAAAGGCAAGCGCAGTATATGAAATCGTTTTAGTAGTAAACGGTCAAGGTTCAACCTGCGAGGGTACCAAATTTGAAAACGTTAGTAACCAAGAATACACAATCTCCTTTATTCTTTACAATGAAAACGGCGATGAGGTTTTCCGTTCAGAACGCTTTAATACTAAGGACAAGACTGAAATCGTAGTTCCTATCAGCTTGGAAGACGGTGAAACAGTAAAGAGCATGGATATTATTCGTTCAAAGCAAGCATATACAGCGGCTAACTATCTTTGGGAGGTGGAAGCATATGCAGTGGAATATCTCTCACCATGTGAGGCAACAGGACATACTTGGGGCGCATGGGACATTAAAGACCCTGTTTGCTCACCTGACGCTTTGGTTGATGGACTTGAAACAAGAACATGCTCCGTTTGTGGAGAGGTTGAAGAAAATGTTTTGACAGCTGAACACGATTGGTCTGAATGGAATATGTCTGGCGTTCAATGTCAGGTTGGCGGAACAAAGACAAGAACATGTAAGTCTTGTGGCAAGGAAGAATCCGAGGAATTGACAACAGAAGCACACGTAGCACTTGAGGTGCAGGGCGCAAAAGAACCAACCTTTGAAGAGGAAGGCTCAACAGGTACAACAGTTTGTACAGCATGCGGTGCGACAGTATTAGCGCCAAAGGTTATTTCCAAGCTTGTTAATGAAGCACTAACTGCAACACCATCTACAAATTCGACAAACTGGCCAATAGTTGGTAATGGTAGCAACTGGGCACCAAACACTATCCCTAACATGAATGATGGTAAATTGGATACAGGCGCAAGTACTAACGATTGGCATCAAGCAACTCTTGATTTCATTTTGACTTGGGACGAAGCAGTTGAAATTAACAAGATAGTATATGTATGTAATGGTACAGGCAACTTTGGTTATGATGGAAATTTCGAAAACACAAATTGGGCAGTTGATTATATAATTACAGTTTATGACGAGGATGATAACGTAATTACTACCGCAACAGGAAACACCAAGGACCAAACACAAATAGAGGTTGAAATTCCTGAGGACTCAGCAGCTGTTAAAAAGGTTGTTATAAATATCGACCATAAGCAAAACGGTATCAGAGGCGGTGTATTTGAAATTATGGCTATTTCTGGTGGCAAGGTTCAAGACTAATAAAAACATAAAAACGGACACACCTGTGTCCGTTTTTTCACGCCTCCTTTGAAAAGGGAGGTGTCGTTTTATTTGAAACGACGGAGGGATTTTAAAAAAGGTCGCAAAAGCAACCTCTTTTATTGCAAAACGAAAACCACGCGACCATCGCGTGGTTTTCGTTATACAAAAAAAACAGGCAAAGTGCCTGTTTTCTACATTAAATTTTTTTATTATAGATAGAAACAAAACTTTATTTATCAGTGCTTTTTGTTTTGTGCCCTCATATGCTCATCACAGTGATGTGCAGAGGTGGGTATAGAATACGCGAATGCGTAGTCGTCGGCGTACTTTGTACGGTAGAGTAGCAGTCGTGTATAAAAAAGCACATAAAAAGAAAACAGGCAAAGTGCCTGTTTTCTACATTGAAATTTTTATTAAAGACAAGAAATAAAGCTTTATTTATCAGTGCTTTTTGTTCTATGACCTCATATGCTCATCACAATTATTCAGTTCGGAGTGCTATAACAGGGTCCTTCTTTGCCGCCACTCTTGATGGGATAAGTCCCGCAATAAGAGTAAGCACCATACTAATAATGATAAGAATAACAGCAGGCCAGAAGCCAACAGCTGCCTTAAGACCTTCAACTCCTGTTAATGCGTGAATTATAATATTAATAATCCACGAGAGAACTATTGTTACAGAAATACCGAGTATGCCGGAAACAAGGCCAACAATCATAGTTTCTGCATTGAACACGCGAGAAATATCACGCTTTGATGCACCCATTGCACGAAGCACACCAATTTCCTTTGTTCTTTCTTGAACGGAGATAAGAGTAATTACACCAATCATAATAGACGAAACAACAAGTGACGTTGCAACGAATGCAATAAGAACGTATGTGATGGCATTAATAATAGTGGTAATAGCAGACATCATATCACCCAAAATGTCGGAATATTCGATTTGCTTTCCGCTATCCTCGCCCACCTTTGCGTTATAAGCCTTTACAAAGTCCTTGAAATCATCCTTTTGCTTAAATGTTGAGGTGTAGATATTAATTGATGAAGGAGTTCCCATATCAATCATACCAAACTTAACAAGATTTTCTTCATAGGTTGAATCGGAGAATTTCATGAAGTTGTCGTAATAAACACCATAGTCTTTGTCATTAAGACCATTTATGTGAAGAAGCAACGCTGAAGCCTTTGATTCGTTGGTTGGCAAGGAGATATCAAGAGCTTTCTTTGTGGCATCTTGGATTTGCGCCTTAGCACCTGCCTCTGCCATAGGTGTTATGATCTTCATAAGATTTTCGTAGGAATAAGTGTTTAGCTTATATTGAGTTGCAAGTGCTTCTTTATATAGCTCTTGCTTTTTATCCTCTGGCAAAAGCTCAAACGATTGCTTCGTTTCTTGCTCGTATTGTAGCTTCACTGCTGAAATTAAGCCCTCAAGCTCATCCTCGGAGACTGCAGACAAAATAGCGGTGGTGAGAAAATCAACAGCACTTTTTTGGTCTTTAACATTTGAAAGAATCATGCTCATATAAAAATCAAGAGCAGGAGTTGTTTCAACAACGCCGGGGGTGAAAGGATTATCTGTAGGCGCACTATAAGCGTTAAAATACGAAATTTCAAGGAAAAGCTTTGCCTTGTTAGAGGTTGAAAGGCGTGAAACGTATTCGGTGAAAATTTCCTTCTTTTCTATATCGGAGAGGCTTTTTGACGTAGATTCAAATGGTAATTTTGAAAGAATGTCAAAGTTTTTGTCCTTGGCTTGAAGCTGAGCAACGGCAGACGCGGTAGATTCTTTAATGACGTGCTTGGTTAACTCACTTGTGTATCCGATATATCCGGACATGTATCCGGAATCAACGCTATCCTTTAGACGAATGATACCCGAAACCTTTAATTCAAGGGCATTATCGTATATTGTTTGGAGATGCGTTTCATTGCTTGAGTTATCAATAACGGTGTCTCCATAGACTGTGTAGAAATCTGATGGTAAAATTACCTTGTATGTTTGACCACAAACCTCCTTGAATGACCACGATGGAATTTCTTCCTCGGGTAGAGGCTTTTTCTCGGCAGCATACTTGATGATTTTATCAATGTCATCCTTACCGAGTAGACCTAGAGCATAAAGAGTCAAGTCGTCAATCTCGTTATCCTCATCGACAACTATAACAACCTCATTATAATCATTTGGCCAAGTGCCGTAAATAACATCATATTGATTGGTAACTACGTCGCTTACCGGCTTTCCGTTCTTGGAGTCGGCAAGAAGCTCTTGCCACATAGTGATAGAGCCACTCATCATTGAAGACATAGACATCGAAGACGATGTATCGCCGAACATAGAGCTTGATTCGCTCTCGCTCATAAGTCCAGATTGGATGAAGTATTCAGCCATCATTTCCTGTAAAAGAACGTTGGTGTCTGATTTTATAATATCACCCTTGTCGTTTCTTGTGTAAACGGACAAATTAAGTGGGTATTTGTATTGCACCTCACTAACTGCCTTATATAGGTCGGAGTCCTCGTCCTTTAGTTGCTTGTCAAGCTCCTTTTTAAATGAGGCAAGGTCGTTTTTGTTAACCTCAATTTTGCTGATTTCTTCAACCAATGAGGCTATAAGCGGGTCTTTGTAAACAGCATTGGGATCACGGTTTTCCTTTTCTGCATCAGTGCCATCTTCGCCACCGGATAAAAGCGTAATCATAAGAGAGCCAATGTCAACCGTCTCGCCTTGAATAGTCAAGGGGTAAGAGGAAAGAGTTGATTCCTGTACACTGTTGATATATGAGTTTGTACCATTTGAAACCGCGAAAATCAACGCAATACCTATAATACCGATACTGCCCGCAAATGCGGTCAAAATAGTTCTGCTTTTTTTAGTTAAAAGGTTGTTAAGGGAGAGAATAAAAGCAGTAAAGAATGACATAGAGGTTTGCTTTTTCTTGCCCTTGTTTGTAGCCTTTTTCTTCGAGGGAGTGTTTGATTTTGGAGTGCTTTCAGCTTTTGTCTCTGCTTTAGTAGCCTCTTCCGCTATAAGAGGTGCATTTTCGACACTCTCCTCGATATTTTCGTTTATAGCAATCGCTTCAATGATTGAATTGTATGGATTTGAGTCGCTTATAACAAGTCCATCAAGAAGATTGATTATTCTTGTTGAATATTCATTTGCAAGCTCTGGGTTGTGCGTAACCATAATAACGAGCCTATCCTTGGAAATCTCCTTGATGAGGTCCATTATTTGTACGCTTGTTTCAGAGTCAAGAGCACCAGTTGGCTCATCTGCAAGCAAAATTTCAGGGTCGTTTACAAGTGCACGGGCAATAGCAACCCTTTGCATTTGTCCACCTGACATTTGATTTGGCTTTTTGTGTAATTGGTCACCAAGACCTACCTTTTCAAGTGCAGCTTTAGCACGCGCCTTTCTTTCAGATGAAGAAACGCCTGCAAGGGTAAGTGCAAGCTCAACGTTTGAAAGAACCGTTTGGTGTGGGATAAGGTTGTAGCTTTGGAAAATAAAGCCAACAGAGTGGTTTCTGTATGTGTCCCAATCACGGTCAGTAAATTCTTTTGTGCTTTTTCCATTTATCTCAAGGTCACCGTCGGAATATTTGTCAAGTCCGCCGATAATATTCAAAAGAGTCGTTTTTCCGCATCCGCTTTGTCCAAGAATTGAAACAAATTCACTCTCTCTAAATTCAAGCGAAACGCCTTTTAGTGCGTGGACAACTTCATTGCCGGTTGCGTAATCCTTTTTAATGTTCGTTAATTTTAACAATTTTTCTCCTTTCCTTTGCGTGTAATGCAAAAATTATATCACGCAAATATTAACTTTAAATTAAAAAACATATTATAATTCTATACCTTAATATTATTTATGTCAATATGAACAATTCAAATTTCACATAATTTTCACATAAAACTTGAATATTAATTCTCATTATGTTATTATATAAATAGCCAAAAAAGAAAGAGGTATAAATATGAAAAAAATAATCGCAATATTGTTGCTTGCATTTTTGACACTTGGAATGGCTGGTTGCTTTGGTGGCGGAAAGGTAAATACCGATACCCAAACAGGAAAAGATGTCACCATTACTATTAATTTAAATGGTGGAACAATGGATTCATTTCCAACTGAGATTGAATGGAACACAGCCGATCCCGTAGATGGATTTCCAACACCAACAAAGGATGGATTTGTATTTGACCGTTGGACAGTAAACGGAATTACCGTTGAATTTCCATATATATTAAAAAAGAACACACTTTTCTATGCTAACTGGATAGAGATAGAGGATACCGAAACAGATACCGAAACAGAAACAGAAACTGAAACCGAAACCGAAACGGAAACAGAAACAGACACTGAAACGGAAACAGAGACCGAGACAGAAACCGAAACGTCCACTGATACCTCGTCCGAGTACGTTCCGCCACTACTTGACCACGATACAATAAAGTACGAGGCGAAATACACAAAGGATGGCAAAAAGATATATTATGTCAACACTTTCACCTATAAAGCACCTGTATTTACCGAATATTATAACGATATGCAGGCTGCACTTTCTATGACCTTTGACGATGGCGAGGATTTAGCTGCTGCAAATCTTGCCCATGAAATTATGTCAGAGTACGGATTTAAGGGAACCCTTATGGTTAATATAAACAATGTTGAGGGTAACGTTAAAGGCTGGCAGGAGCTTGTTGCAAAGGGCACGCTCGACATCGGCTCACACGGTTGGGATCATCTTGACCCTGATACAATAAGCGCAAGCCAAATGGAACACGAAATTAAGGATTCATATGACTTTTTGCAAAGATATTTCCCGGATGAAAATCCTATTACATATGCAACTCCGCTATCTCATTTGACAGAAGCGTATAAGCAATATCTTATAGAAACGGGCTTTATTGCAAACCGTTTGGAAATGGGTGGAACGATGATTGTTCCAAGCACAGAAAATCCCGATATGTATAGACTTTACGCAAAAAGACTTGACAAGGGCAATCCCGAAACAAACGTTAGAATTAACGTTGCTGATTCGTTGAACGCAGGAAAATGGTTCGTTGAGCTTTACCATAACGTAAGAGACAGACACTCAACGGATATCACCGAGGAGGATTTCCGCGCTCACTGCAAATGGCTCTACGATAATTTTAACGGCAAGGTTTGGTTTGCTTCATATGACGACGTTGCAAAATATATAGTGCAAAGACAAGGTGCAACTATTGAGTATACTGCATGCGATAAGGAGTCGATGACCTTCTTTGCAAAGGTTGAGAAAAACTACGGTCAAGAAATGACGCTTAAATTCCACTTGCCATATTATGTTGATTCTGCATACGCAGTTGTTGATGGCGTTGAGTATTATTTGAATGTTGAAAAAGAAGTAGCATATCTAAATACTGTAATTAGCGAAGAGGGAAACGAAATTAAAATTTACCTCGGCGGTAACAATAAATATTATAACAACTGTACACATAACTATCAAGTTAAAGAGGTTGTAGAATCAACAAGCAATAGCTTTGGTTACACCTTGATGGAATGTATAAATGATGGATGTGGCAATACATATAAAACACTTTTTACCGATAAGGTGAATGTAGAGGATACACATCGCACCGTGAACAGTACGGAAGCTATTGTCACCAAAAAGGAAGAGCTTGAATGATAATATAAAAAGCAGACACAAAACAGTCTGCTTTTTATATTATAAAACATATGAACATATGAGCATTGTATAATATAATGCTTGAAAAAGTGTAAATTGTAGGCATTGTGCCCATCCTTTATAAACAAAAGCTCCGATTTCTCGGAGCTTTATCTTTATAGACTTGACAGATTGAGAGCAGAAATTGTCGTTTGCGACCGAAGGTGTACTTTGTACATCGAGAGTTCAGCAAACGGCAATAATAAACCACACCTTGGAAGAAAAGCGTAGCTTTTCAACTTAATTTAGTGAACGATTTATTTACTACTACCATTTTGGGTTTTTGTGGTTTATGGTTATGCCTTAATGTGTCGGTCGTTTTACTTTTGGAGTCTTGCTTCAAGAGCAGCGAGCTCTTCGTACATAGTAGCAGGAACTCTATCGCCAACCTGCGCGTAGAATGCCTTGATGTTTTCAACGTCCTCAAGCCAAGAAGCCTTGTCAACTGAGAGAAGACCCTCAATTGTATCAACGTCAATGTCAAGACCGTCAATGTTGATGTCCTTTGCATAAGGAACGTAACCGATAGCAGTCTCTCTTGCATCAACCTTATCCTCACATCTTTGGAGAATCCAGTCAAGAACTCTCATGTTGTCGCCAAAGCCTGGCCAAATGAAGTGACCCTCGTCGTCTGTTCTGAACCAGTTAACGTGGAAAATCTTTGGAGCGTTAGGAATCTTGTGACCCATATCAAGCCAGTGCTTAAAGTAGTCACCCATGTTGTAGCCAACGAATGGTCTCATTGCCATTGGGTCACGGCGAACTACACCAACTGCGCCTGCAGCTGCAGCTGTTGTCTCGGAAGCCATAATTGAGCCAACGAATGAACCGTGTTGCCAACCGAATGATTGATATACAAGTGGAGCAGTCTTTGCACGACGGCCACCAAATACGATAGCGGAGATTGGAACGCCTGCAGGATTATCAAATTCCTTTGAAATGCATGGGCAGTTCTTTGCAAGAGCTGTGAAACGTGAGTTAGGATGAGCAGCGGATGTGTTAACCTTATCCTTCTTGTCATACTTAGTCTTATCCCACTTTTCGCCCTTCCAGTTGATACAGTTGTCAGGAGCATTGTCGTTAAGACCCTCCCACCATACTGTGTTGTCGTCAAGAACGTGACCAACGTTTGTAAAGATTGTATCTCTCATTGTAGTAGCGAGAGCATTTGGATTGGACTTTTCGTTAGTACCTGGAGCAACGCCGAAGAAGCCGTTTTCAGGGTTGATAGCCCAAAGTCTGCCGTCTTTACCAACGCGGAGCCAAGCGATATCGTCACCTACGCACCATACCTTGTAGCCCTTTTCTGTGTATGTCTTAGGTGGAATAAGCATAGCAAGGTTTGTTTTACCGCAAGCAGATGGGAATGCAGCAGAAATATATTTTGTTTCGCCATTTGGATATTCAACGCCGAGAATGAGCATGTGTTCAGCCATCCAGCCCTCTTTACGTCCAAGGTATGAAGCAATTCTTAAAGCAAAGCACTTCTTACCAAGAAGAACGTTTCCACCGTAACCGGAGTTAACAGACCAAATTGTGTTGTCCTCTGGGAAGTGGCAGATGTATCTATCTTCTTCTACAATGTTGCATCTTGCGTGTAGACCCTTGATAAAGCCTTCGCCGTCACCCATAGCTTCAGCAACGTGCTTGCCGGCTCTTGTCATAATGAGCATGTTAAGTACAACGTAGATTGAGTCTGTAAGCTCAATACCGTATTTAGCAAAGTCAGAACCAACTTGACCCATAGCGTATGGGATAACGTACATTGTTCTGCCCTTGTAGGAGTTTTTATAAAGCTTTGAAAGCTTTTCGTAGCATTCCTTTGGATCCATCCAGTTATTGATGTTTCCTGCGTCCTCTTTTGTTCTTGTACAAATAAAGGTTCTGCCCTCTACACGTGCAACGTCGTTGATTGCAGTTCTGTGGAGATAGCAGTTAGGAAGAATTTCCTCGTTTAGTTTTTCAAGCTCGCCGATTGCACAAGCCTCGTCACGAAGTGCTTGTGTTTGCTCCTCGCTACCATCAATCCAAACAATCTTGTCAGGATTTACCATGTTAGCCATTTCCTCGATCCAGTCAAGGATAAGCTTGGAGTCGGTTAATGCCTTGTTTTCAAATTTAAGCATAATTTATACCTCTTTCATAAAATTATCAAAACATAAGTTAAACCCAAATTTAACCATTATAATTATATCATATGTTAAACTGAATTTGCAATATAAAAATTCAATATTTTAAAGAAAATTTATGTCTTTTCAGCCTTATTTTAGTATATCGACAATTCTTTGGCTTAAAACGTCCTTTTCTTTAGGATGAATATCGATATTGTCGCACACGTCACGGCAAATTACAGTATTAACAAGCGGTATTTCTTTTTGTGCGCGCAGCTGCTCGGACTGTATCTTTTCCCACGCATAGCCTGCTCGGTCAAGGTGGTCTGCTAACTGAATTATAATAAAGCGCATATTGTCGTTTTTAAATTCACGTCGCCAAGAACCAATAAGCGCACGTAAAAACTCAAGATAGATATTTGATTCGTCAACGCTTGCGTTGCTCTCGCCTTGATACCAAAGCACCGTATTAAATGCAAATGGTATAATCTTTTCCATCATATGCTCCCAAAGAACTCCGTCATCGTTCCAAATAGGGAACCACTCGTGGTCGGCAAAGCGGTTTTCTATTTCAAATTTAGGCACAAGTGCGACGTATTTCGGCATCCAGCTTTGAATAACCGATGCACCCTGATAGCACGCAATAAGACCGATTTTGCGCTCGGGCTTGGCTAGTCCTTGGCTAACGTAATATCCGATTGCACTGAAATTCGGCGCATTTTCCACTGTAAGAGGAATCCATCCGTCACGGCTTGAAAAAGCCTCGCCACCTTCCATTCTGTCAACAGTAAATAAGCGCACGTTGTCGTTTGATTTGTAGTTTTCCTTTGCTTCGCTTGACTCCCAAAGCTTAAATTGCATATTTGATTGTCCGCCAAGCAAAATTACGTCACCAAAATATACGTTTTTAAGGGTAAAAAAGATTTTGTCAAGCTCAACTAAAATATCGTATGGTCCACCATAGTCAAATGGGTCAAATTCAATTAACCATTCACTATTGGAAACGACTTCCTTTCTTACACCGTTGAGGGTAATTGCTACCTTACCCTTTCCTGTGCCGAAAAATCGTGCAGGTGCATTAGCTTGTAAAATCATATTACTTGTAAAAATAGAGTTAATTTGTACCATAGAAGCCTCCAAAAAAATTCTAATAATATTTTAACACAAAATATTTGAAAATCAAACAAAAAATGGTAAAATAATTAAGAGGTGATTATATTGGAGATTGAAAGAAAATTTTTGGTTGGCACCGTACCTAGCCTAGAGGGTATAAGGCATAGCGAAATAAAGCAAGGATACATCAGCTTTTCTCCCGAAATCAGAGTCCGTCAGTTGGACAATAAATACTATCGCACCGAAAAGGGCGAGGGTATGGTCGTGCGTGAGGAAAACGAGTGGGAAATATCAAAAAACGAGGCACAGAATTTGTTTTCCAAGGTTAAAACCAACCTGATTGAAAAAACAAGGTATTATATTCCATATAATAAATACACCATAGAGCTTGATATTTACAAGGGAATTTTCAAGGGGCTAATAGTTGCCGAGGTAGAATTTGACTCCTTGGAGGAGGCAAACAATTTCACGCCTCCCGATTGGTTTTTAGAGGATATAAGCGAAAAAAGAGAATATAGGAACAAAATTTTGGCTTTAAAAGCTCTATAATACTTGACAAAAAGATTTTGGTTTGCTAAAATTATCAATATATTATATGCGGACGGGCAGAACGCTCGCCCCTACAATGAGGTATAAAATGAAGATTTATGACGAGTTAGTTGCCCGTGGACTTATCGCACAGGTGACAAATGAAGACGAAATTAGAGAAATGATTGATAACGGAAAAGCCGTTTTCTATATCGGCTTTGACCCAACAGCAGATAGCTTGCACGTTGGACACTTTATGGCGTTATGTCTTATGAAAAGACTTCAAATGGCAGGCAACCGCCCAATAGCACTTATCGGTGGCGGTACTGCATACATCGGTGACCCATCGGGTAGAACCGATATGCGTTCAATGATGACAAAGGAAAATATTGAGCATAACTGTGAGTGCTTTAAAAAGCAAATGTCACGCTTTATCGAATTTGGTGAAGGCAAGGCTATGATGGTTAATAACGCAGATTGGCTTCTTGACCTTAACTACATCGAGTTTATTCGTGATATCGGTGCTTGCTTCTCAGTTAACAATATGCTCCGTGCAAAATGCTATGAGCAAAGACTCGAAAAGGGACTTTCATTCCTTGAGTTTAACTATATGCTTATGCAATCATACGACTTTTTGGAGCTCTATAATCGTTACGGCTGTAATATGCAGTTCGGAGGAGATGACCAATGGTCAAATATGCTTGGCGGTACAGAATTAATTAGAAAGAAGCTCGGCAAGGACGCACACGCAATGACAATTACTCTCCTTCTTAACTCTGAAGGAAAGAAAATGGGTAAAACACAATCAGGTGCTGTGTGGCTCGACCCAAATAAAACCGCACCATACGACTTCTATCAATACTGGAGAAACGTGGCAGACGCGGACGTGCTTAAGTGCATAAGAATGCTCACATTCTTGCCACTTGAGGAAATCGACAAGATGGATACTTGGGAAGGTAGCCAACTAAATACCGCAAAGGAAATTCTTGCATATGAACTCACAAAGCTTGTTCACGGAGAAGAAGAGGCAGAGAAGGCGCAAGCTGCTGCTAAATCAATCTTCGGCGCGGGCGGCAGTGAAAATATGCCAACAGAAGCCCTTTCAGCTGACGACTTTATTGACGGTAAAATTGACATTCTTTCAATCCTTGTTAAAGCAGGTCTTGTTCCTTCAAGAAGTGAGGCAAGACGCGCAGTTGAGCAAGGTGGCGTAACTGTTGACGGTGATAAGATAACCGACACAAGAAAAGCATACACCACCGACGAAGTTGCAAACGGACTTGTTGTTCGTCGTGGTAAGAAAGCCTTTAAGAAGGTAACAGTCGAGACTTAATGACGGGTAAAACCAAAATCACACTAAAAGCACAAAATCAATATTGTAGGGGAGGGGCTTGCTCCTCCCGATCTATTAATAACGTATTTTAATGTAGAAAAGCACACAGGCTTGTGTGCTTTTCTTAATGTGATTTTTATACACGAACACAGACTCTACCGTACACCAGTACGGCTACGAATCTGAGTTCGTGCATTTTTCCTCCGCCCTAAAGCCTCTTTTCGTGTTTTATGACGGATAACATAAAAAAGACTGTAGGGGAGTGGCTTGCTGCTCCCGAAAAATCCACGCAGAAATGCGTGGATTTTCTTATACAAAAATCCCCACGAATTTCGTGGGGGTAATTTCATTCTTCAATATCATTAAAATAATCTCTATCAAAAAACTCTTTAAGTGTTATACCGGCACCTTCACAAAAGCGTTTAATAGTAATAACCTTTGAGCATTTTGTTCTGCCTTTAATCAAATCGTATATGGCAGAGGGTGACATACCGCCCTTTAGGGAGGCATCACATATGTTGAGATTCTTCTCGCTACAAATTTCATTTATTCTTTTTACAATTGCATCATTTAAATTCATGATCATCATTCCTTTGCGGAGTTCCTTTACGTTGTTCCACAATTATTGTATGATTGTTTGCAAATTTTCTCTCGTGGAATTCCACGATATTGACTTGTTTATTTAAAAAATGTATAATAATATCGGAGTTCCACGATTGGAGAGAGAAAATGATAATAACATTTATAGGACACAGTAGATTGTTTTCAAAGGATGATTTGAAAGAAAAAATTGTCGAATCTGTTAGCAGAATAGCAACAAAAGATGAAAAAATAACGTTTTATTGCGGTGGATATGGCGATTTCGATAGGATTGCCTTGACCTCTTGTCACTATATAAAAAGCAAATACAAGAATGTCGAAATAGTATATGTTACTCCATATTTGACAAAGCCACATCAAGAAAAAATAAACGTTTTGATAGGTGAGAGGGTATATGATTCTATTATATATCCGCCGATTGAGAGTGTGCCACCTAAATTAGCAATAATTAAACGCAACGAATGGATGATTGATAAATCCGAAATTATTATATCATTTGTTGAGCACTCATATGGCGGCGCCTACAGGAGCTTTAAATATGCTAAGAAAAGAGATAAGAAAATTATAAATTTGGCTAATTTTTAAAGTATTTTAATGTTGATTTTTTCCTTGTAAAATGTTAAACTATAAATAACGTAAAAATTACTCGTTAAGGAGCAAAAAATGAAGTACGAAAATAACTTTTATAGGGGCTACGATTTAGGTAGCTTGCCAAAGGATTCTATAAAGGAGCTTGAGGAGCTATCCCTTGAATGTGCCAAAGAGGGCATTGTAATGCTAGAAAACAAAAACAACGTTTTGCCACTTAAAAAAGGCGACAACGTGTCTATTTTTGGTAGAATTCAAAGAGAATATTACAAGAGTGGAACAGGCTCAGGCGGTCTTGTTAACGTAAAATATGTTACAAATATAGTTGACGAGCTTAAAAAATATGACGATATAAAAATCAACGAGGAGCTTTTGTCCGTTTACGAGGAGTGGAAAAAGGACAATCCGTTTGACAAGGGTCAGGGCTGGGGCGGTGAGCCTTGGTGCCAAAAGGAAATGGAAATAGATATAGACCTTGTTAAAAAGGCAAGAGAATTTGGCGATAAAGCAATAGTTGTTATTGGACGCACTGCGGGCGAGGACAGAGATAACTCCGCATCCGAGGGTAGCTATCTTTTATCCAAGGGTGAAGAAGAATTGCTTTCCAAGGTTTCAAGCGTTTTTGATAAAATAATAGTTATATTAAACGTTGGCGCAATCATTGATATGAAATGGGTAGAAAAATACAATATTTCATCCGTTTTATACGTATGGCAAGGCGGTATGTGTGGTGGAAAGGCTTGTGCCGAGGTCTTAATGGGATACAGCCCATGCGGTAAGCTTGCTGATACCATTGCGTACGATATTGAGGACTACTCGTCAACTGCTAACTTTGGTGGCAAGGAAAACAATATATATAAAGAGGATATTTACGTAGGTTATCGTTACTTTGAAACGTTTGCGCCTGAAAAGGCTGTTTATCCGTTCGGTTATGGTCTATCCTACACGATTTTTGATGTTCAAGCAAGTGCGCACGTTGAAGATGGAAAAATTTTGGTTGAGGCAACTGTTGAAAACAAGGGTGACTACGCCGGTAAGGAGGTAGTGCAAATTTACTTTGGTGCACCAAACGGCTCGCTCGGTAAAGCGAGAAAGGAGCTTGTTGCTTACGCTAAAACAAAAATGCTCGGAAAGGGCGAAAAAGAGACACTCTCCCTTGAATTTTCACTAAAAGATATGGCATGCTACGATGATTCTGGCGTGACAGGTAACAAAAACTCTTACGTTTTAGAGGCCGGTCAATACATAATTTACGTTGGTAAATGTGTAAGATGTGCAGAGCCGATTTTTGCTTACGTTCAAGACGAAACAGTTGTTGTACGTAAAGCACTTCAAGCTCTTGCGCCAAAGACCTCGTTTGAGAGAATGAAAAACGTTGACGGCAGAATTGAATATGAATCCACGCCAACGGTTGAATATGACTTAATTGAAAGAATTAACAACAATTTGCCAAGCGAAATTCCATATACAGGTGACAAGGGAATCAAGCTTGAGGATGTAAGAACAGGCAAAAACACAATTGATGAGTTTATTGCTCAATTAAATGCAGACGAGCTCTGCTGCTTGGTTCGTGGAGAAGGAATGAACTCTCCAAAGGTAACCCCAGGCACAGGCTGTGCATTCGGTGGCGTTACTGACGAGCTTATTTCTTATGGAGTGCCGATTATTTGTGGCACAGATGGTCCGTCCGGAATCAGAATGGATAGCGGTGCAAGTGCAACAAGCATGCCAAACGGCACTTGCCTTGCATGTACCTTCAATGATGCGCTTGTAAGCGAGCTTTATTCACTTGAAGGCGTTGAAATGACGGCATATGAAATTGACGTTATTCTTGGCCCCGGTATCAATATTCACAGAAGTCCACTAAATGGTAGAAACTTTGAGTATTTCTCCGAAGACCCATACTTAACAGGTAAAATGGCGGTCGCGATTTCTAAAGGTCTTAATCGTGTTGGCGTTTATGCAACAATCAAGCACTTTATGGCTAACAGCCAAGAGTGGTATAGACATACAAACGATTCTGTGCTTTCCGAAAGAGCACTTCGCGAAATTTACGCGCGTCCATTTGAAATTGCAGTTAAAGAGGGTGGCGTTAAAGCAATAATGACTGCGTATAATGCAGTTAACGGCTATCATGCAGCGTCTAACTATGACCTAACAAAAACGTTGCTTCGCGATGATTGGGGCTATGATGGATTTGTAATGACCGACTGGTGGGCACACGTGACCAACCTTGATGGCACAACCTCAACAAAGGATTTTGCTTCAATGGTCAAATGCCAAAATGACATCTATATGGTTATGGAAAATGCAAAAAACAATCAAGATAACCTAAAAGAAAGCCTTGAAAATGGGTATCTAACAATTGGCGAGCTTCAAGCTTGTGCAAAGCGTATTTGCGAGTTTGCAATGACTACACACGCATATGAAAGATTTAAGGAAAACGGCTTTAAATATGATGCTTCAAGCCTTGAAACCGAGAATATGTCACTTGAAGAAGCACTCGAAAACGTTCAGCTTGACACGGAAATAAAAATGCAATTTAAAAAGGCAGGCAGATACGTTGTTGAGCTAGAGTTTACTACATCTCAAAGCGAGCTTGCACAAATTAAAATACCATTGAAGATTAACAAAATGGAAGCTTGCACCTTTGTTGCGAAAGGTACAAACGGAGGCATTGGCAAAGTAAAAGCAAGCACCTCAATTATGCAATGGGAGCAAAACCTTGTATTCAGCTCCGAAAACGAGGTAAAAATAAATAAAGTTAAGTTTTATATTTGAGGTATAAAATGCAAGATGTTTTAATTGTAGTCGATATGCAAAACGACTTTATTGATGGCACTCTTGGTACACCAGAGGCACAGACAATAGTACCAAGCGTTGTTTCACTTGTAAGATCTCACAAGGGTAGGGTGATTTTTACAAAAGACACACACTCCCCCGACTATTTATCTACAAATGAAGGCAAAAATCTTCCCGTTGAGCATTGTATAAAGGGCACACACGGTTGGGAAATATGTGATTCTTTGAAGGAGTACGTAACAGAAGTAATAGAAAAACCAACCTTTGGCTCACTTGATCTTGCAGAACAACTGAAGGAAGAAAATAAGAAAAATCCCATCGGCAAAATCACACTTGTCGGTCTTTGCACCGATATTTGCGTTATTTCTAACACACTGCTTTTAAAAGCAACCTTCCCTGAGGCTGAAATTTCGGTTGTTTCAAATGCGTGTGCAGGCGTAACTCCCGAAAGCCACGAAAACGCACTTAATGCGATGAAAATGTGTCAAATTACAATTAAATAATTAGAAATCGCACCGAGAACCGGTGCGATTTCTAATTTTTAATAAAGTATAAATAATACTATTTAAATATTGATTTTCAAAGAAAAGAGTATTATAATAATATTAATTTTTAAGATTATAGAGGAGAAAAAATATGTCTGATACGTCATTGTTTGGAACGCGCCACATTGTACTTATCATTGTGTCGCTTCTATTAATAGTAGGACTTTACATTCTTTCGCGCAAGGTCAGCATTAAAAATCTTTCAAAAATTTTATTGGGTGTTGGTCTGGTGTCGGAAACCATAAAGGTTTTTGCCTACATAATTATGAATGAGCATAAGGAATATCTTCCCGGTGTTACCTTCAGCGGGGTTTTGCCTAAAACAGATTTACCATTCCAGCTTTGCTCAATCCAAATCCTATTTATTTTAATTGTTAATCTAGTAAAGAGCGAGAAGGTAAAGCGTTTTATTTACAGCTTTATGGTACCAAGCTGTATGATCGGTGGTGTTGCCGCAATATTAATAGCGACAAGCTCATCAAGAAGTAACTGGATAATTGCTTTCCAATATTTCCTCTATCATGTTGCAATAGTTGTTTTTGGACTCCGCTTGCTCACCGCAAAGGAAATGAAATGGAGAATAAAGGATTATCGAAATGCACTTATAATGCTGACGGGAATAATTTTCTTCTCAATTTACATAAACAGTATGTTATTCGATGGAATTAGCGACATAAACTTTATGTATGTGGTTCATCCACCGCAGGACGGACTTCCTTATCTAAATGATAACGACGGATGGCTTGGCTACATACTCCGTTACTTGCTTCTTGTTTTGGTTGCAATTACCGCAACCTATTCAAAGGCTATCGTTTCTTCAATTATAGAGCACTCAAAGAAGAAAAAAGCAAGATCCGAAGAAATACCGGAAGCAGAGGAAGCTTTAGAGGCTGAACTAATTGAAAAATAAAATGAAGGGCAGATAGATATGAAAAAGAAAGTTTTATTAAGTATAGTATTAGCTTTAGTGACAATTTTTGTAGTTGTCGTTTTGGCTTCCTGTACGGGCGGTGGCTCAAGTACAGATTGTGTGCACGAGTGGAATGAGCTATCAAGACAAGCTGCGGGCTGTGAAAAGCCGGGTGTTCTGGAACGTGAATGTGTAAAGTGCGGTCAAAGGGATAATCAACACCTTGACCCGATAGGTCATACGATAGTAGAGAATAAGGGATATGCCGCAACCTGTACCGAGCCTGGCTTGAGCGATGGTACATATTGTGAAATGTGTAAATACGAGCTTCAACCAAGAAGTGAAATCTCACCCAAAGGACATAATTACCAAACCGTTTTTGGATACAAGGCGACTTGCTTTGAAAACGGTCTTACAGACGGTGAGGCTTGTGCTGATTGCGGAGAGGTTTTCGTTGAGCAAAATGTAATATTTGCAACAGGTCACGATTGGGTGACGGATTATGGCTATTATGCAACCTGTGAAGGTGAGGGACTTACTTCCGGCTCACATTGTTATCTCTGTGGCGAGATAGGTGAAGAGCAAGAGGTTATTCCTCCACTTGGTCACTATTTTGTAAGCGCAGGTATAAGAGAATCAACTTGTACCCAGCCTGGATATTCATATGGTACTTATTGTTCAAATTGTTATACACAGGGCGAGAGTGAGAGAGAGCTTCCTCTTGCTGACCATACACCGGTTGTCGATGAGGGATATTTACCAACCTGTACTAAAAACGGCCTTACAGAAGGCTCACATTGTAGTTACTGTGAAGCTGTAATTGACGAGCAAAAAATTATAGATTATTTAGGACACAAAATAGTTTCCTTTGGTGGCACAGATGCAACGTGTGAAAAAGTAGGCAAATCAGAGGGCTTAAAATGTGAGGAATGCGGATATATAATTAAGGATTCCGTATCTATACCAAAGGCAAAGCATACATTTGAAAATGGAACGTGCAAGGTTTGTGCACTTACAGCTTCAAGCGGTCTTTCTTATGAAAAGAATTCCACCGGTAATGGCTATATCGTAATAGGCAAGGGCGATTTTTCAGGCAACGAGCTTGTTGTTCCCGATGTCTATGAAGGACTTCCGGTTTTAGCAATTGGTGAAAATGCATTTAAAAATGAGAATTTAACAAGCGTTATACTTGCAGGTGATACCGTAGCTATTGAGCGCGGTGCATTTGAGGGCTGTACTCAACTCACCGAGGTTAAATTGCCAAAGAGCGTGGTGGAAATTAACGAAAACGCATTTGATGGCTGCACATCGCTTGAATATGTAGATTGCGAGGATTTTGCACAAAGCTACGAGTGGTCAAAATCTTGGAGTGGTGACGAGGATATTCTAATCAAATCCGAGCAAAAGGACGGACTTACCGCATTTGAAATCTATCTTTTAGCTATGGAAGCTATGCAAAAGAATATTGATAGATTTATAATGGACGTAAATCAAAAAACAGACGTTTACTTAAACGGAATGCTATATCAAAGCGCAACAAATAAACAATATTACGAGTGCGTTTTAGATGACGTTTATTCATATCAAAATGACGGGCAAGCCGAAATGTGGGTTTGGTACGTTGACGAGATTGCATACCTCGTTCAAAACGGTGCTTACTATAAAATGGAAGCTAGTCCTGAATATTTCCGTGATTTTTCAAATCAAATGATGGAAACCTTAAATGTTTTTGAGGAAAAATATTTTGATAACGCAGAGTTTTACCGCAATTCTGACGGAACGTATACTCTTGTTTTAGTTATGAGTAACGAAAATATGGCAGACCTAGTTGAAAGAGTTTTAGGTATAACTGACAATAGTGTTACAATGACCTCTTGTATTTATTCTTACGATTTTGATTCTAACGGATACCTTGCGTCTATGTATGCTGATGCAGAGTTTTCTATGTCAGCGGGAGAGTATATCGCATCCGGAATGCTTGACCAAGACGTTGTTTTAAAAGAGGTTGGCACGCTTCAAAGCGTTACACAACCCCAAGGTAGCTTTATAGACATTACAAACAGAAATTGTACTCATCCAAGCTCCAAAAGAGTAACGGTAAAGGGCTTTGATGCTACTTGTACTATGGATGGTATTACAGACGGTATATATTGCTCAAACTGCTATGCAACTATTAAGTCTTCCGAAATAATAGAAGCAAAGGGACACAGCTATGAGAATGGTAAGTGTACTGCTTGCGGTATACTTGAAAACCAAAGCACAGGCCTATATTATGAAATTTCAGAGGACGGAAGGACTGTGTATCTTGCAGGAGTTGGCACATTTGACGGCACACGCGTTGTAATTCCAGAAACAGTGTTTGGCGTGCCGGTTGTTGGCATTAAAGCGGATGCGTTTGACGGCGCAAAAATCACGTCCATAGTCTTGCCTAAAACTATAACCGTTATAGAAAAAGGTGCACTTGACAGCTTGAAAAATGTTTCCTGCTCAACATCTGTCGTAAAGCTTTTACCAAGCAATATAGAGGTATTAACTCTTACAGAAGGAACGATTATAACAAAGGATGACTTTGCTAATCTTACTGAGCTTAAAATGATTACCTTGTCAAAAGCAATAGAGAGCCTAGAAATTGCAGACGGAGCATTTGAAAACTGCACAAAGCTATATATAATTTGTAACTACTCATCACTTGAAATTACAGAGGGTGATGAAACCGCAAACGGTGGAATTGCCAAGTATGCTAGGATGGTAAATGAAAGAATAGAGGACGATGGCAAATACACTCTTATAGGCGACTTTATGTTCTATCAAAACGGTAGTGATGGCTATATTTTATCAATGTGGTTCGGCACAGGCGACACATTGGTGCTCCCCGATAGCATAAACGGAGAAATCTATACTATATCACGTTATGTTTTCGAAAACAATACCGATATAGTAAGCCTTACAATCCCTGTTGGCATAAAGATAGAAAGATATGCGTTTAGCGGTTGCACAAGCATCAAATATTTAACAGCCGAGAGTGACAATATTTCAAACGTTCCTAAGGATTCTCTAACCGATATTGTTGTGTTAGGGGAAACGATGACGATATATTCACTTTCGGGCATTAAAAACTTATCGTCAATTACGATTTCAAGCTCTATAAAGTCAATAGAAACAGGCTTTAACAGTGTTCTTTCAGAAGATTCGAAGGTTTACTATTTAGGAACGCTTGAGGATTGGTGCAAGATTGAATTTAAATATTATGAATCAAATCCGATGAACCGTACCGAAAATGTATATATAGACGGTGAAATAATCACAAATCTTGTAATACCCGAGAGTATAACCGAAATAAAGGATTTTGCGTTCTATAGCTGTAAAACCTTAGTAGGCGTAATTATACCAAACAACGTAACAACAATAGGAAAACAAGCATTTTGCGAATGCGATGCTTTAACCGGCGTAACGATAGGTGAGAGCGTTATAAATATCGGCGAAGGCGCATTCAAATATTGTACTGCAATTACCGAAATAAACTTCAATGCAACAGCTGTGCAGGATTTGAGCGATTATAGTGAAACATTTGGAAACGCAGGAAAGCAAGCGGCTGGAATAAATGTAAACATTGGCAAAAACGTAACCAGAATACCGGCGAGCCTGTTTTACGTGCCTTCTTACTATAATACATCTTCAGCTAATATAGTAAGCGTAACTTTTGAAGACGGTAGTGTATGCAAAAGCATTGGAAATACTGCATTTGCAAATTGCAAAACATTGTCAGGAAGCTTAATTATACCAAATGGTGTAACCAGCATAGGAGAATATGCATTTTCTGAATGCGAAGAACTCACAAGCATAACAATACCAAATACAGTAACGAGTATTGGTGAAGAGGCATTTTACTCGTGTTATAAAATAGAAAATGCAACAATGCCAACTATTGCAATCCCATTTATTGCTAAAACCGTCTTGAAGAGTGTAGTAATAAACGGTGGAACTGAAATACCAGATAAAGCGTTCTATAATTGTTATGCATTGACAAGCATAGAGTTGCCTGACAGCATAACAAGCATAGGAGAGTATGCATTCTATTATTGCAAGATAACAAGCATAGAAATACCAAGTGAGGTAACAAGCATTGGAAAATATGCGTTTGGCTATTGTTCAAAATTGACAAGCGCAACCTTTGCGAATACAAGTGGCTGGTATATAACAGAAACTAAAGGAGCTTTAAGCGGCACCGAGGTTGATGTAACGGATGCTGCGGCAAATGCGACAATGCTTAAAACTTATACCTCGGATTACAATTATTGGTACAAAAAATAAAACAAAAACGCACACCCAAGGGCGTGCAAAATTAGCGGAGAAATCGCAAAATCTTTCACCAATACGCGGTAGGGGCGCACAGCCAATTTGGCTGTATGTTCGCCCGCGGGCGTTCACAGAACGCCCCTACGGATAGAAAAAATTGCTCTGCAGTAAACAAATAATTAACCCCGACAGATTGTGAAGTCTGTCGGGGTTTGCTATTCTATAAATTGTGATTGGTTAGACTGATACGCCTCCAAATACAACAGCACAAAAAAGCACAAATAGCATGAGAATCTCGATACTTCCTACAGCTAAATTGATGAAAGACAATACAAAGGTAGTCTTTTTTAGTTTTATCATTCTTTTCGCCTTAATAATTCCGATAATACCTACAGGTATACCTACAAGCAAAATAATGCCACTTCCTCCAATGCCGATAATCTCCAGCAACTTAAACAAGGAATTAGAATTCAGAATATTTGTAGGAGTATTAGACCACCAAACAACAAAAGGTATAACCAAGCATATTGCAAGTTCTAACCCAAAAATAATCTTATCGAATACCGTATTGTTTTCTTTCATATACAATCAGACTCCATTAGTCAAATTCTTATTTATCTCTCTGCTTTATCGCCAGTTTCGCCTTTGTATTACAAAGGCTTCGGGCAAAGCCCATACCCCTAAGGTTGCGCGCGTCCAAAGGCTCCCTCCGGGAGGGAGCTGTCAGCGAAGCTGACTGAGGGAGAGTGCGATACAATGAAATTAGTACAAACCTAAAGTCACGCGGGCTCCTTCCGTCACGCTCCGCGTGCCACCTCCCTCTCGGAGGGAGGCTTTTCGTTAGCACAATTATAACACAAATCGGCAGAGAAAACAAGTTCTCTGCCGAAATTTTTGCCTGCCAATTCTCCGCTAAGAACGCAGAGAGAACGGTGTGCGTTTTTTAGTTAAATAATGTGATTTCGGTTTTACCCGTTCTGACATTTTTGATTGAAGCGTAGAGGCTAGTAGAAAAATGCCAAAGACCTCACTTTGAGAATTCAAGGCGGAGGAAAAATGAACGAACACGACCGAGAGGCGTACTGGTGTACGTCGGAGGAAGTGGTCGTTTATAGAAATCACAAAAAGAAAACACGCATCGAAATGCGTGTTTTCAACATTAAACTATTAAATTGGGTAATATAAAACTAACGAATTAGTTATATAAATGTGGTAATGATATATGAATAATTCTATGTGATTTCGATTTTACCCGTTTTGACAAAAAAGACATTACCTTGAGAATTCAAGGCGGAGGAAAAATGAACGAACACGACCGAGAGGCGTACTGGTGTACGTCGGAGGAAGTGGTCGTTTATAGAAATCACAAAAAGAAAACACGCATCGAAATGCGTGTTTTCAACATTAAACTATTAAATTGGGTAATATAAAACTAACGAATTAGTTATATAAGTGTGGTAATGATATATGAATAATTCTATGTGATTTCGATTTTACCCGTTCTGACATTCTCAAAATTTGAAGCGCAGAGGTGGGTAGAGAAAGCGCGACCGAAGGAACGTCGGCGTACTTTGTACGGTAGAGCCTTTGGGCGCACTTAAAAAAGCACATAAAAAGAAAACACGAATTTCGTGTTTTCTACCTTATATGAAAAACAAAAAGGGAGAAGCCTCTCCCTTTTGTGCTTTTTGTTCTATGCCTACATATGCGTTTTCAAGACTTAAGCCTTGTTAACTGAACCGAAGAGCTCCATCTTTTCCTTAACAGTAGCCTTGATAGCCTCAAAGCCCGGTGCAAGAAGCTTTCTTGGGTCAAATCCCTTACCTGAAAGGTCCTTACCCTCTTCAACATACTTTCTTGTAGCAGCTGCGAATGAGAGCTGACATTCAGTATTAACGTTAATCTTTGAAACGCCAAGAGAGATAGCCTTCTTAATCATATCCTCAGGGATACCTGTACCACCGTGAAGAACGAGAGGCATATCGCCTGTCTTTTCGGAAATAGCAGCAAGTACGTCGAAGTTAAGACCTGCCCAGTTTGCAGGATACTTGCCGTGAATGTTACCGATGCCGGCAGCAAGCATTGTTACGCCAAGGTCGGCAACCATTTTGCATTCATTAGGATCTGCACATTCGCCAGCACCTACAACACCGTCTTCTTCACCGCCGATAGAGCCAACCTCTGCCTCAAGTGAAATACCAAGAACATTACAAGCGTTTACAAGCTCTGTTGTCTTTGCAATGTTTTCTTCGATTGGGTAGTGTGAGCCATCGAACATAACGGATGAAAATCCTGCGTTGATGCAAGCCTTTGCACCCTCGTATGAGCCGTGGTCGAGGTGGAGAGCAACAGGAACAGTGATGTTCAAGCACTTAATCATACCCTTAACCATGCCAACGATAGTTTCGTATCCGCACATATATTTACCGGCACCCTCGGAAACACCGAGAATAACAGGTGAGTTGCACTCTTGAGCTGTTAAAAGGATAGCCTTTGTCCACTCAAGGTTGTTGATGTTGAATTGACCTACGGCATATTTGCCTGCTTTTGCTTTTTCAAGCATTTCTTTTGCTGAAACTAACATAATTTTTAACTCCTTTATGTTATATAAATTTTTTTCGTGTATATTTTACTACAAAAAGTAAATAAAATCAATATATTTTTGAAATTACTTTAAAATACTTATAATATATTCGCCCTCTATATAGGTTTCTATATTTTCCTTCGTTGTATCAATCTTTTTTACATAAGAGCCGTTTAAACCGAATTTTTTTATATAAGCCTCTTTGCCGGTCCAAATTTTAAAGAAATCTATAAGTTTGTTATCACTGCTCTTTAAAAGTGCTATTTCGTTGTCTAAAAAATATCTATTTGCAAAAAGGTCTATTTTTTCTTCATATGAATAGTCAATTTTTTCACAATCAACCCCAATCTCGGATTCACTTATGCAAACTGCACAAAAGCCGTTTGTATGAGAAATGCTAAAAAACATCGGAACATCCTTTAAAAAGGGTTTTTCGTTCTCATTTTTTATAAATTCGTATTTTTCTACACCGTTTTCCTTGAGCATTTTATCGAGTAGATAATAGGCGATATTATGCTCGTATTCATGCTTTTCCTTTGGTGTAGAGCCTGTATCGTATTCAAATTTCAAAAATTCAAGCTTGAACATAATATTCCTCCTTCACTTAGTAAAAAACAGAGGCAATTTGCCTCTGTTTATAATTATTGTGCGTTTTCTTCGAGATATTCAACAACGTCACCAACAGTGATGAACTTATGTATATCCTCTTCGTTGAATTCAACACCAAATTCGTCCTCGCAAACAAGAACAAGGTCAGCAAGCTCGAGAGAGTTAACACCGAGGTCATTTGCAAGCTCTGATTCCATTGTAATGTCGTCAGGATTTAATGATAAATTTTCAACAATAATGCTTTTTAATCTTTCAAACATAATTTTCCTCCAACGGTTTTCTACCCATATATTTTAGTGCGAGTAACCTCAATAATTATATAGTTTTTTATCAAATAAGTCAATAGTGAAAATGCACAAAAATTTTTATTGAATTTTTCAGCTTTTGTGCAAAAACGCCTAAAAGCGCATTAAAATTAGCTTTCTTCGGTTACTTTTTTGCTTTTTATGCTAGCCAAAGGATTACTATCAACTGCATCTTGCATTCCTTGGTTGGAAACGTGAGTGTAAATTTGTGTGGTATTTAGCTGCTCGTGTCCTAAAATTTCCTTTAAAACGCGCACGTCTACCTTTCCTGTTTGATACATTAGAGTTGCCGCTGTGTGACGCAATTTGTGGGTGGAGTAGTGCTTGTAGTCAAGCCCTGCTAATGAAAGATATTTATAAACCAACCACTGAACAGTTTTGTTACTGATTCTTTGTAGTCGCTTGCTGATAAATAATGCATTTGTGTTTATAGCTTTGTATTTATCTCCGCGTCTAACCTCTAAATACTTTATAAGGGCATCGCGACAAGCCTCATTTAGATAAACGATTCGTTCCTTGTTACCCTTGCCCAAAACGCGTAAAGAACGAAGCTCCTTGTCTAAATCGGTAATGTTTATTCCCACAAGCTCTGAAAGACGCATACCGCAGTTTAAAAACAGCGTGATAATTGCATAATCTCGCTCCTTGGTTTTGGATTCCTTGTCCCCCTCGATAGCCTCAAGAAGAGAAACGCTTTCGTCTATTGAAAGATGCTTTGGTAATGCTTGCTTTTTCTTTGGTGCTTCTATATCCATTGCGGGATTTATTTCTAGTAGGCGTCTTTTTTGACAAAGATACTTGTAAAACGCCTTGATGGCAGAAAGCTTTCTTGCTCTTGCTGAGGTTTGGTTTCCTCGTTCGTTTGAAACGTAAATAAAGAAATCGTATATAGTTTCGGTGTTTATAGATGCGAAAAAGTCAATATTTAAAGATGATATATCAATATCCAAAAACTTATCTGACGTAGGAGATATATTATGATTTTGCGCATAAACAAATTTAAAAAAGAGCTTTAGGTCTAAAAGATATTCGTCAACCGTTTTTTGTGAACAGCCTTGTATTGTTCTTTTGTATCCGGCAAAATCACGTGCCAGCGGTGGCATTGTTTCAATAGGAAATTTATTTGGCATAAATACCTCCTTATAGTCTTTTTATCATTTTAACATAAAATATGTTAAATTTGTATCAAAAAAATAAATTTTTCAAAACAATATTGAAATAAGTGTTCTTTTCTTATATAATATTTATATAACAAACTAAGGAGGCATTTATGGACGAGGAAAAGAAAGGCTTTTTTGCATTTTTGAGTAAGAATTTTGATGCTATTTCAAAGCTTTTTGTTTATCATATAGCAATGTGCGTTTTTGGGCTTGTTGTTGTATTAGCTGTTCAAATGCTGACCGAGCAACTAAAGGGTGACAAGGAAATACCACTTGGTGTGCCTGCTTATATTGCTTGCGGTGTTGCAATTCTTGTTTATCTTGGACTTATATACGTCTGTATGTGGGAAAAGGGTGCATCGGATAGAATAAAAATTCTCGGTGGCAGAATGAAAAGAAATAATTTCAAGGGTCTTCTTTTTTGGCTTGTTGCCAATTCGGTAGATGTTTTAATTATTCTTTGTGTTATGATTCTTTCATTTATTCCTGCAGCCGAGGGTGTGCATGCTGTATTTTCACTTATATCACTTCTTTTAAATGCGATGTATTTGCCCATTCTAACGGTTACAAGTAATATATCTTGGATATATTTCATCGTTTTAATTCCAGGTGCTGTTATGGCGCTTATCTCCTATATTTTGGGCGTTAGCGGATATAAATGCATTTTTCCAGAGCCAAAGGGCGAAAAAAACAGAAAGCTTAAATAAGACTACAAAATAGACACAGGGCTGAATATTTTCAGCCCTGTTATTTTTATTTGCTTTTTTTAGCTTCTATTTTAATTTCTAATTTTTTAAACCATCTAAAAGAAACGGGATAACCCGCAATCACAAACACCACAACAAGACAGTATCTTATTGCACGAGCGATTGTGTATTCGTCAAAAATAGCGTTAAGAGGTATTTTTAATCCTTCAAGGAGTAATAAAATTATGGCAAGACCTATCAAAACCTTTAATATTTGTGTGTACCACTTCCCGTTTGTGGAAAAATTAACGTATTTTCTTTCAATAGGAGTTCCAATTATAACACCTAAAAGCGCACCGAAAATCATATAAGAGTTTTTAAGTGCGGAAATATAGTTGTGCATTTGGGATGATGGTAAAACCGATGGGTCAAAGATAAGCTCCATATAAATGAGGAAGGAAAGGGCAATTATAGCCATAGCACCAAGGAAAATATATATTCCCTTGGTCGAGCTATACGCCTTATATAGTAGAGGCTTCGTTATCGTTATAACTAAAATTGCAAAGAAAAGAGAGAAGAAAACATCAAGCGGTGTATGTACACCGAGATACATACGTGAAAACGGAACTAAAATGCAAAGAACAAGACAAATTGCACGAATCCACGCACGCTTGCTTGTTATAAAAATTGTGCCAAACGTTCCGACCGAGTTTTGTGTATGACCGCTTGGAAAAGAGAAGCCACTAGCCTCAGGGATTGCCTCGCTAACCGCGGAAAAATCGGGATTTGCAACCCAAGGACGCAAAATCCTAAATGAAATTTTTAAAAATTGATTTGCAACCGTGCCTAAAAAGCCAACGCATAAGAGCAGGTATCCGTCACGCTTGGAAACACACCAAAATACAACAACTGAAATAGCAATAAATGCCATTTCGCCACCAAGCTCAGTAACCAAAAGAAAAAACTTGTCAAGTAGCGGAGTTCGCAAATTTGCCAAAAGCTCAAGAAACTGCATTAGCTTGATCTCCCTTCCTTAATTTATTTTAGTATAACACAAAAAAATTGTAATTACAATAAAAAGAAAGTGAAACAAGAGCTTCAATTAAATAATGTTTATATTGTTGCTTTCAAGCCAAAAATCAAACTGAATAAGCCAAGCCAGTAGCTGAGGTGCACCCATTAGCTGTCCAAACCATGTTTTATTAGAGGAGATTATTTCATCTAGCTTGCTTAAATCGAGAGTTTCCTTTAAATAATGTGAATGCTCGTATCTTTCAGTGAAAAATTTCTTAACCAAGTCAAAATATGCTTTGTTGTGTGTTTTTGGGTAAGGACTTTTCTTTCGCCAAAGGATTTTGTTTGGTAAATGCTTTCTCATTGCGTTTCTTAAAAGAGCTTTTTCAACTCCACCCTCAAACTTTATTTCCCACGGCACGTTATAGACGAACTCGTAAATTCTATGGTCGGCAAAGGGTACGCGGATTTCAAGACCACTTGCCATACTCATTCTATCCTTTCTCTGCAAAAGAGAGGTCATAAAATAGTTGACCGAGAGATATGATGCAATTCTTGAGTTTTTCATAGCTTCACTATCGGTTTCTAGTGTTGGGCAAGCAGTTAAGCTGCTTTTGTAAATCGAACGCACGTATTCATATCCGTCATCACTGTTTGAGATGCTATCCTTGAAAAGAGAAGGACGCAAACGAGGTGAGTGAATCCAAGGGAAAAAGTCTGAATATAGCATTTCGGGACGGTAAAACCAAGGATACCCGCCAAATATCTCATCCGAGCATTCGCCACTTAACGAAACTGTGTGGTGCTTTTTTATTTCCTTGCAAAAATAAAGAAGTGAGGAATCAATATCTGCCTGCCCGGGTAAATCTCTGTAAATTGTGGCGGGGATTAAATAGTCAACCAAATCACGTGTTTTTGCGGTTAAAACGGTGTGATTTGTTCCTAGATGCTCTGCTAAATAAGTTGCAAAATCATCATCGCATTCGGGCTGGAAAAGACTCCCTTGAAAGCTTTCCTTGTTCCCCTCATATTCAAACGAGTAGGTAGATAAAGTCTCTCCTCGTTTTTTATATTCTTCACTCGCTATGGCGCTTACCACACTTGAATCAAGCCCACCTGAAAGAAGAGTTGAAAGTGGAACGTCACTGACAAGCTGTCTTTTTATTGCATCACTAACTAAATATTCGGTTTTTTCGTATGCGTGCTTCTTGTCCTTGAAATACGGCTTTGCATTAACCTGCCAATACGTCCATTTTTCAACTCCGTTTTTGTCAAAAATCATACACTCGGCAGGGGATAATTCTAAAATATCCTTGTAAGGACTACGTCCGCCGACAAAATTCGGACTTAAATATAAAATTTCCCAAAGGGCTTCTTTTGTAATATTTCTTGATATCTTGTCACATTTCAAAAGCGATTTTATCTCGGATGCGAAGTAAAGAGAATCTCCAATTTTCGAGTAATAAAACGGTTTTACGCCAAAACGGTCACGTGCAAAAAAAGCTTTTTCGCCATCATATACGCAAAATGCGAAAATTCCATTGAGCATTTTCGGCGCATCCTCGCCATACAAGATATATGAATAAAGAACAATTTCCGTGTCGCAAGTTGTCTTTAATTCAATCCCTTGCTTTTTGATGTCTTGTCTTAACTCATCGCAGTTATAAATTTCCCCATTATAAATTATTGTATATTTTTTGTTTCCGTAAAAAACACTCATAGGTTGAGCGCCGTTTTCAATATCTATAACGCACAATCGGTTGTGACCAAGAGAAGCGCAATCGTCGTAAAAAACGCCACTTGTGTCAGGACCTCGGTGCTTCATTGCTTTGTTCATTTCTTTAACCAGTGATAAGCTGGGCTCATTTATAAAATTAACTTCTCCACAAATAGAGCACATATAAACCTCCAAACATTAATGCTTTTACTAGTATATGCACAATTTTTCAAAATATGGATAAAAGTAAAAGTCCTATGCAAAAAACATAGGACTTTATTTCATTTGGATTTAAGCAGAGTTATTGCTTCATAAATTGCTTCAATAGGAATTATAGATACTCCCTCGGGCTTTTTCACCTTTTCGCTCAATGATTTTTGTGGGACAGCAATTATGTCGAAGCCGAGACGATATGATTCATTTATTCTTTTTTGTAGGTCTGTTATAGTTCTTAATTCGCCGGCTAATCCGATTTCGCCCATAGCAAGAACGTTTTCGGGAATTGGAATATCATTCATACTCGAAATTAGTGCCAAAGCTATTGCAAGGTCTGCGCTTGGCTCGTCAAGACGCAAGCCACCGACAACATTTAAGTAAATATCGCATTGAGAGAATTTTAGCCCCAATCGCTTTTCTAGAACTGCGAGCAAAAGACATAGCCTGTTGTAATCTGTTCCGTTTGAAGCACGTCTTGGTGAGGGGAAGGTCGTTGGTGTTACAAGTGCTTGTATTTCTGCAATTATTGGTCGCGTGCCCTCCATTACACATACGGCACAGCTACCGGAAACGCCGTGAGGTCTGCCCGAAAGAAGCATTTCCGACGGATTTGGAACCTCAACAAGTCCCTTGTCAGTCATTTCAAAAACGCCGATTTCATTTGTTGAGCCATACCTGTTCTTTATTGCTCTTATAATTCTATATGATTGAATTCTTTCACCCTCAAAATAGAGAACTGCATCAACCATATGCTCAAGAACCTTTGGACCTGCTATTGTGCCCTCCTTGTTTACGTGGCCAACTAAAATTATAGAAATGCCCTTGCTTTTCGCCTTGGCAATAAATTTAATTGCGCATTCCTTAACTTGGTTTATGCTACCTGGAATCGACGTGCAGCCCGGGTCAAACATAGTTTGAATTGAGTCGATTATTATAACCTCAGGTGCAAGCTTATCAACGAATCCAAGGATTAAGTCAACATTGGTTTCTGTAAGAAAATAAACGTCGTCACCCTTTATTCCGAGGCGCTCACCGCGCAATTTTAATTGTCCCTTTGATTCTTCACCGGAAACGTAAAGCACCTTTTCGTTAAGCCCTGAGCAAATTTGCATAAGCAGGGTCGATTTACCAATGCCCGGCTCACCTGCTAAAAGCACAACGCTACCGTCAACGATTCCTCCGCCAAGTACACGGTCAAGCTCACTTGTACCCGTTGTTGTACGCATATATTTTGGCATTTCCATATCACCAAAAAGCACAGGCTCGCTTGAATCGGAAATTATTGCTGTACGTGTGTTTTTGGGCGCTACAACCGGTTGATAGGTTTCCTCAACGAAGGTGTTCCACTTTTTGCAGGACGGGCACTGTCCCATCCATTTCGGGCTTTGATAGTCGCAGGATTCGCATACGTAAACCTTTTTTTCTTTCATTTTAAACTCCAAAAGATTTATTTAACGTGTTTATTCTATCATAATTTGGACAAGTTGTCAAGAAAAGCGCTGAGTTGATAGTCGCGAAAATTACACAACATAATATTGACAATTCGCATAGTATATGATAATATAATAATATACTAATTTTAAATATTCAGGAGAAATTATGAAAAAGAAGATTGTTTTGGCTTTATCACTTGTTTTTGTTTTTGTATGTATTTTCGCGCTTTCAGTAAGTGCAGAAAACAGAACAAGCATAGAGTATACAGACGCAAATGGAGTTACGCATACTGTTCCGGTTGTAAAATATAGTGATGCAACAGCGGAATCTGTGGCAAGCACTCTAAGCAATACTGCGACTGTACAGGCGCGCTTTGTGGATAACGGAGCTTATTCTATTATTAAAGCAACAGACGGTACTTTAACCGCGTATCCAACGTGGTATTTAATCGAACCGTCGGGAAGTAGTGCCGACTACGTTGCAATTAGCGAAATTGAGTATGGCTACGTAAATTTAAAATCAGATAAGACCTATAATAGAGGCGCTATGGTTTACGTTGAGTTCCCAGAGGGAATGACACATGCCCGTGCTAATAGCGTATTCGGAAAGAAAAACGGTGGCAATCCATACGAAACAAACATAACCGAAATACACTTTCCATCTACGCTCGTTGCGTTTGAAACAGAATCGTTCAGCTCAATGCCTTGCTTGAAGCGTGTTTATATTGAAGCGGGAAACCAAGTTACAAAAATCCCTAGTTCAACGTTTTCAAATTCAACTGTTGAGTATATTCAATTCGAAAATTTAACAGAGCTTGTATCACTTGACGGTGTAACAAACACCAAGCTGACAGGCGATATCGACCTTTCCAAATGCACAAAATTAAAAACAATTGAAGCGGGATGCTTTAGAAATAATTTATATATGGGTAAAATCACATTACCCGACAGTGTTGAAACAATAGGAAATGCAGCGTTTGAATATACAGGCAGTGCGTATCTTGCTAGTCCATATTTGCCCTCAAGCTTAACGTTTGTAGGTCATAGATTCTTTGCTTACAATGATAACCTGCTTGACACCTATATTTTCCCAGAGGGTGTTAAGTCTATAGGTGATGAACCATTCCAAGATTCCAAGGTTGCCGGTGGACCAGAGGGCAAGGAATTAAATCTTGTATTCCTTGGCGAGGTTACAGGAGTTGTTTATCTAAATGGTAATGGTCACCAAAAGCATGCAGAGAAGGTAACTGTTTATTTTGCTAAAAACTCACTTTCTGATTATAACCAAAACGGATTCTACATCAAGCCATCTGGTAGCTCTGTAACTTCCGTTCCTGGTGCTATTAGAGCAGCATTCTGTGAGGGAACATACAAAAACGTTGATGGCAAAATTACAGGTATAGAGTATATTTACATTACAAGCACTGCAGGCACAAGCTATACAGCCGATATGGTAAATGATGCTACAAACGGTTTTGATTTCGCAAATCACACCCATTTTGGTCCTCGCTTTATAAAGCAAGCATTAACTTGTGGTGATGACGGAATTGATACAGTAACATGTATTATTTGCGACACTGATCAAGATAAAATCACACCTGCAACAGGCGATCACAAATGGACAAGTGATCAAAACTGTGAAACTGATGATTTTTGTAACGTTTGCAGAAGCGTAATGGTGGAAGCTATTTCTCATACTTTAGTTAACGAATTGCTATATAATTACGGCTACACCAAAGTAGGTGTTGAAAGAAACAGTTGCACAAACGATGGCTGTAAGTACGAAAGCAATGTGGAAATTCCTGCACTCTTTACCTCAAAGGGATATTCACTTGATACTAAATCAACCGCAATAGTTCTTGACATTTCTGTTAATAATAGTGCGATCGATGTTTACAAATCGTATCTTGAAAGTGTTGGTGAAAACTCAACAATTGTATATGGAGTTGTCGCATCAATTAATGCAACAGACGGTAAGCCACTGAACGATGACGGAAGTGCAAAGGACGGCTCGCTGTCAATAAAGTTTAACGAAAATAATTATTCCAATATTCAAACAAAGATAATGGGAATAAAGGAAGAAAACTATGACGTTGGTGTATATTGCAGTGCATACTTCTGTATAAACGGAGTAGTTAAATACATAAGCGGAGAAGAAGCAACCGATGTTACTCAGAAGGTTAGCTATAGCTCCTTATTAGAGGAATAATAAAAAACGCTTGAAGATTTTGTCTTCAAGCGTTTTTATTTTCACATATGGTTTGGAAAATCACAAGAGCTAAAGATGCTCTATATTCCTCGTTTTTAAGGTTTTCAAGCTCCATTTCGTTTGAGAGAAACCCACATTCAATAAGAATAGCAGGGTTTTTGATTTTGTCTAGAACATAAATCGACGAGGAAGCCGGCTTTATTTGCCTATTGTTAGACGGCTGAAGAAATTTTTTAATGCTTTTTGATAAATTACTGGCTACATCCTTGCTTGAATCGTTGTTTTTTGAATAATAAATTTGCGTACCGCTATATTTAGACTCGGGAAATTTATTCATATGTATTGAAACAAACAAAGCATTAGGACTTTCGTGCGCGATTTTTACACGATTTTTCAGATCATAAATCTTTTTCTGCCCCTTGTAATTTTCAAGGTCACCATAGTAGTCATAGAGAAGAATATCGCTTTCACGTGTCATTTTTACGGTCATTCCGTTTAAAATGCACAGCGCCTTTACTAAATTGGAAATTTCAAGGTTTAAATCCTTTTCATACGTTCCGTCATCCGCAATAGCCCCCGCATCCTCGCCACCGTGACCTGCATCTATGACAACGCTTATACTTTCATTTTTTGTAAATGTAGGAACTGAAGAATTATGAATTCGATTTTCAATTATTTTTCCAAAGGTCATTCCCACTGAAAAAATGATAACGCCTGTCAAAAGAGCAATTAAGAAAAATTTTAGGGTATATATTATTGGCTTTTCTTCTTTCATAAATAAAATCACCTCATAAATATTTTATGCGGTGATTTATTTTATATGATTTTTAAATTTTGTTAATTTATATTAAATAATCGTTTTGCGTTTTGATAAGTTATTTCAGCAATATGCTCGACATCTGAATCTCTTTGACGGGCAATTTCCTCGCAGGTGAAGAAAACGTAGGATGGACGGTTTAATTCACCTCTATGGGGAGTTGGACAAAGGTAAGGAGAATCGGTTTCTATAAGCAATCTGTCTTCTGGCACAACCCTGCACGCTTCCTTTGGAACACGCGCATTTTTAAATGTTACAGTGCCTGAAAATGAAATATACCAGCCAAGCTTAACAAGTTCAGTAGCCATTTCTGGGCTTCCGCTAAAGCTGTGGAAAACGCCTTTAACACGAGGAAACCTTTTTATAATTTCAAGACAGTCACCGTGTGCCTCACGGTCGTGAATTATAACGGGCATATTAAGCTTTTCAGCAAGTGCCATTTGTCTTTCAAAATATAAAATTTGAATATCCTTAGGAACGTCTTGCCAATGATAATCAAGTCCTATTTCACCTATTGCAACAGCTTTTTCGTCTTTTAATAGGATTTCAAGCTCGTCAATTATTGCCTCAAGCTCATTTTTGCTTTTGCATTCACAAGGATGGATGCCGCAGGAGGCATACATACCATCATATTTATGAGCAAGCTCGATAGAAACCTTTGAGCTTTCAAGGCAAGTACCAATATTTATTATGTTGGCGACACCGCTTTCAAAGCAATCCTTGATTAGCTTATCCGTGCCACCCTCATATTCTGAGGAGTAACGCGCATCATCACAGTGAGCGTGTGAATCAAATAAAGTCATTTTAACCTCGTATTTTGCACACAGGGTGCGTTATTTTAAATTAAAGGGGTGTAAAACACCCCCTTTTTAAATATTAGTGAACTCTTTCTCCGTTTGGAGTATCCTTGTCAAGGAAAACAACGCGAATGGTTTCCTCACCAGATGCCAAAATCATACCGTTTGACTCAATTCCGCAAAGCTTTGCAGGGGAAAGATTTGCAACAACAATTACCTTTTTGCCAATTAAGTCCTCAGGCTTGTAGAATTTAGCAATTCCTGATACAACCTGACGCTTTTCGTAGCCTAGGTCAAGCTGTAATTTTAGTAGCTTTTTCGCCTTTGGAACAGCTTCACATTCAAGCACCTCTGCGGTTCGAAGCTCAACCTCCATAAACTTGTCAATGCCGATAATAGCACAACCCTCGGGCTTTTCTATTACCTTTTCAGCTTCCATTTTTTTCGCAATTTCAGCTTCGATTTCTGCAAGCATCTTGGCTTCATCAATTCTTTGGAAGAGCACCTTTTGCTCGCCTACATCCTTGCCGCTTTCAAGCCCACCAAAGGAAGAAATGCTTTCGTACTCTGTTAGACTTGTATTAAGCTCCTTAAATATTTCCTCGCTTGTTGCAGGAATGAATGGGTAGAGAAGTACCGCGCCAAAGCGTAGAGTTTCGAGCAGATTATAAAGTACAGTACCAAGACGCTCCTTTTGGTTTTCATCCTTTGCTAAAATCCAAGGAGTCGTTTCGTCAATATATTTGTTTGCACGACTTAGCATATCAAATACACACTCAGCTGCCTCAGCTAGCTTAAAGTCATCCATCAAAGCAGTAAATTTAGATACAGTGTCGATAGCTTTTGCCTTCAAGTCATTGTCAAACTCATTGTCAAACACTGCATTTTGCGGAATTGTACCGCCGAAATACTTCTTAGTCATAGCGATAGTACGGCTTAAAAGGTTGCCGAGGTTGTTTGCAAGATCTGTGTTGTATCTATTAATGATGTTTTCATAAGTAATAGAGCCGTCGTTTGCATAAGGCATTTCGCTAATTGCATAATATCTTACGCCGTCAACGCCAAATCTATTTGCCAATTCGTCAGCATAAACAACGTTACCCTTTGATTTTGACATTTTATCGAATCCAAAGTTGAACCAAGGGTGTCCAAACACCTTCTTAGGAAGCTCAACGCCGAGTGCCATTAACATAATAGGCCAATAAATTGTGTGGAATCTAACAATATCCTTACCGATGATATGAACGTCGGCAGGCCAGTATTTCTTAAACAACTCCGGTTGCTCCTCGTTGTCAGGATCGTATCCAAGACCTGTTATATAGTTAGATAGTGCATCAATCCAAACATAAATTACGTGCTTAGGGTCAAACGTTACGCTAACACCCCAGTTAAATGATGTGCGGGAAACGCAAAGGTCTTGAAGTCCCGGCTTTAGGAAGTTGTTTATCATTTCTTTTTTTCTTGACTCTGGTTGAATAAAGTCAGGGTTTTCTTCAATATGCTTCATAAGTCTGTCCGCATATTTACTCATTTTAAAGAAGTAAGCCTCTTCCTTTGTCTTTGTTACCTCGCGTCCACAGTCAGGGCACTTGCCGTCAACAAGCTGTGTTTCTGTAAAGAAGGATTCACAAGGCGTGCAGTAAAGACCCTCGTAATAGCCCTTATAAATATCACCTTGGTCGTAGAGCTTTTTAAAAATATGCTCAACAGCGGTTTTGTGGTAGCTATCGGTGGTTCTTATAAAATAATCCTCGGATACGTTCATATATTTCCATAAATCTTTGATTTGGCTTGAAACGTTATCAACGTATGCTTGAGGTGTGATACCTGCCTTTTCAGCGAGATTTTGTACCTTTTGACCGTGCTCGTCAGTTCCTGTCATAAAGCGCACGTCGTAGCCTCTTTGTCTTTTGTATCTTGCTATAGCATCAGTCGCGATTGCCTCGTAGGTATTTCCAAAGTGTGGCTTTCCTGAAGCGTATGCAATAGCGGTAGTTATATAATATTTTTCCTTGCTCATTTTATACCTCTAATTTCTTAGCACCAATATAAACTCCATCAAGCTTTGGTGCTATTTTGTCATTTATTACTATAAAGTCGGCTGAATATCCAACCTCAATTTTACCAACGTTTTTTGCCCCAACCATATTAGCCGGATTTACCGTCGCATATTTAATTACCTTTTCTAAAGGTAAATTGCAAAATTTCATCATATTGGTTATGGCCTTGAACATTGTAAGCGTGCTTCCTGCTATTGTACCGCTTGGCAAGATAATCGCACGGCCATTTACAACTGTTACAGGTGAGCCGGCAATTGAATATTCACCATCAGGCTCTCCTGTTGCCGCCATTGAGTCGGTTATTAAAACCATTTTATCACTCGGCTTTGATTTATAAATTAAATTTACAATAGCCGGATGTAAATGCTCACCATCTGAGATTACCTCGGCATAAGCCTCGTCACAAGTCATAGCACATACTGTCGCACCCGGCATTCGATGGTGTACACTTGTCATTGCATTAAATGTATGCGTAAAGGATGTTGCGCCCCAAGAAATAGCATCCATAGATTCTTCGTATGTTGCATTCGTGTGAGCAATACCAACTGTTCCACCCAGCTTTTTGATTTGCTTGATAAATGCTTCGGCGCCCTCAAGCTCAGGAGCTAAAGAGAAGTGCATTGGTGTAGGCGTCATCACCTCAGTTAATCTTTCAAGCTCGTCTAGACGTGGCTTTTCAAGTAGCTTTTCGCTATGTGCCCCTTTTTTGACAGGGTTTAAGTATCTGCCCTCAATGTGAACACCTATAATATTTGCATATCCGTCGTCTTTGTTTCTGTTTTCATTCGTTTCGCAAATATATTTAACTAAATTGTCAGGAGTTTGCGAGGCAAATGTAGCCATAACCGACGTTGTGCCTGCTTTAGCATAGCACATTCGCATTTTCTGTACCTCGTCCTTGGTTGCTGCATTGAAATCGTGTCCGCCAATGCCATGTGTGTGTACGTCAATAAGACCTGGAATAAGATATTTACCGCCCAAATCAACTATTTCACCATCATTCGGAACATCGGTAGTGATAGAGATTACGTATCCGTTTTCACAAACAACGTTTTTTTCTTCAAACGCTTCGGTGCTACTATTGAAAACGTGTCCGTTTACAAAGCTAATCCTTGCCATAAGCTACTCCTTTCGGTTAAAATAAAATTCTCTAAATATATATTTTAGCAGATATTACTAATAATATCAATATAAATTTAAAATAATTAAGTAAAAAAAGGCGGAATTAGTCCGCCCAATTTAATTAATCTATGTTTACCAGCTTGTAAATTTCGCTTTTGGGTACGCCTCTGTCTCTTGCTACCGCCTTTATTGCATCCATCTTTTTAAGTCCATCGTTTAGATAGTAGTCAAGATGCGCTTCAATCGACATATCGCTCCAAAAGGCGTTATTTTTAAGTTGGCTTTCTTTTGCTCCCTCAATAACTAAAACGTATTCGCCCCTTGGTGCATTTTCTTTGTAATATTCAATAGCACCTGAAAGAGTAGTCCGCAAAATTTCCTCGTTTAATTTGGTAAGCTCGCGACAAAGAGCAATTTTTCGGTCGCCAAAAACGGAGAATAAATCATCAAGCGTTTTTTGCAACTTGTGTGGAGCTTCATAGAAAATAGTCGTGCGTGTGTCGTTTTTTATTTCCTCAAGGCGAGAAAAACGCTCGTTTTTGTTTGTGCTTAAAAAACCCTCAAAGCAAAATCTACCGGTTGGTAGAGCTGAAAGCGCAAGTGCATTTACAACCGCGGAGCAACCGGGAATTGAGGTAACTGGAACGTTGTTTTCAGCACATAAAACAACTAAATCTTCACCGGGGTCAGAAATTGCAGGAGTACCTGCATCGGTAATCAATGCACAGGATTCCCCCGCTATTAATTTTGATAGAATAACTTCACCGCGCTCGCGCTTGTTGTGTTCAAAATAACTTACCATAGGCTTTGATATTCCAAAGTAAGCAAGCAATTTGCCTGAATTTCTTGTATCCTCTGCCGCTATAAAATCAACCTCGGATAAAACCTTTAAGGCACGCTCGGAAATATCGGAAAGATTTCCGATAGGGGTGGCAACAAGGTATAGAGTGCCACCAACTATTTTATTTTTATCCTCGTGAAAAGCGTTTCTTGGTTCTTTATTTCTCATTTTTACCTCTTATTTGGCAATTTTTATATATGCTTTCAAATTCTTCTGTATATTCGCTTGTGCCGTCCTTATAAATGTAAATAGGCTTGTCTATTACCATTCCGCTTTTCCCGCCTTTTTTAGCTGAAATAAGCAAAATAGACGGGGGAGTGTGCGAATTTGCCGACACAAATGCGAGTCTTTTTGGCTCTAAATTGTTGCTTTTTAGTGCATAGATTAGGTCTGCCATACGGTCAGGGCGATAAACCAACAAAAAGTCACCACCGTGCTTTAAAAGCCTTTTTGCACAAGCACAAAAATCACCAATATCACCAAAAATCTCATGGCGCGATACGTTTTTGTGCTCGTTTTGATTTAGTTTTCCCGAGTCTGCCTTCATATAAGGTGGGTTTGAAAAAACAAAATCGACCTCACCGTTCGTATCATCGCATTTTACGTTACGCAAATCCTTTGATATAACGTTGAAGCTTTCATTGAAGCCATTCAACTCACCATTCCTTTTTGCAATATCGGCAATCTCCTTTTGAACCTCAATTCCATACACGTGGTGGAGCTTTTTCTTCGATAATGCAAGAAGAGATATAACTCCGGAGCCACATCCAAGCTCAACGCCGACCTTTGACGGGCGCTCTTGTAAAAATGCAGAGAGAAGATATGCGTCTGTACCAAAGGTTAGAGAATTTTTGTCTTCAATTAGCCTTAAATTCTCGTTAATTTCATTTATTCTTTCATTTTCTTTTAATATCATTTTATTTTAGTATCGTGTTTAAAAGAAAGGACCTTGCAAATGAGTGCAAGGCCCAAACTAATCGTACTCTTTTAAAGGTTATACTTTACTTGTCGTAAATAAGAACCCGTCATATGTACAGAAATTATTCTTCAACAGGAGCATTAACTGGGCAGTTGCCAGCGCAAGCACCACAAGAAATACATTCATCAGCGTTGATAACGTAGATGCCGTCACCCTCTGTGATACAACCACAAGGACAAGCGTCAGCACATGCGCCACATGCGATGCAATCGTCTGTAATCTTATAAGCCACGATAAACACCTCCATAAAATTTTTACACTCTTATTTTAGCACAAAAAAATCATTTGTCAATAAGGTTCGACAATTTTTTTGCATAATATAATCAAAAGCAAAGGCGTGCATTAAAAATATATGCACGCCCCCAAAAATTATTCTTCCTCGTCGGACTCTTCTTTATTATTCTTTTTTGGAGAAGAGATGACTGTTACGTCCTCTCGCTTGTAGGTTCTTACAGCCTCTCCGATTTTAACCTTTACCGTGCCAGCAATAGGCGCAATTTCAACGATCTCACCATTGCCCTCGGGCGCCTTTACAAATGAGCCAACAGCAGGAGTCATTTTTATTTCTTGTACGTATGATTCGTGCTCAAATCGTAAGCAACACATAAGTCTTCCACAAGCACCTGATATTTTTGATGAGTTAAGAGAAAGGCTTTGCTCCTTTGCCATTTTGATTGAAACCTGGCAAAAGTCCGGTAAAAACGTGCTACAGCAGAAGGGACGGCCGCAAATGCCAAGACCACCCATAAACTTTGTTTCGTCGCGTATACCTATTTGACGAAGCTCTATTCTTGTCTTGAAGGTTGAAGCTAAGTCCTTAACAAGCTCACGGAAATCAATTCTTCCGTCTGCGGTAAAATAAAAGGTTAGCTTAGAAGCATCAAACGTATATTCAGCCTCAACAAGCTTCATTTCGAGTTTATGTGCAACTATTTTTTCTTGACAAGCCTTGAAAGCATCGGCTTCCTTTTTCTTGTTCTGCTCGTGCTTTTTAATATCATCTGCGGTGGCAATTCTAACCACAGGTCGTAGAGGTGGGACAAGCTCGCTTTCTGGGACTTGCTTGTTTTCGCAGGCAACCTTACCGAATTCAAGTCCGCGCGAGGTTTCAACCACAGCATAGTCATTTAATTTAGCTATATTTCCATTTGGCTCAAAGTAATAGGTTTTTCCGCTTTCCTTAAAGCGAATACCTATAACCTCAACCATTTTTTCGTTATTTTTTTCCATTTTTATCTGCCTTTCTTTTTTGCGTGTGCAAGCACAGAGGTAAGTGTGCCGACAACGGATGCATTTACATTTAAAGCCTCAATAGCTAGGTCAATAGCTTCCTTTAACGAAAGAAGCTTCTTTAAGCTATGAGGAGATGCAATTTCCTTTGCCCTTGTTTGTGATGTGAAAAAGCAAAGAGATATGTTGTTTGATTTTTTTATTAGCATTAAATCTCTTAAAACCAAGAGAGAAAGTGACAAAATTTCCTTCACCTTATCTCTTTGCCATGTAAGCATTGAGGTGATTATTGTTGTAGAGTCAATCTCCGAATTTAAAAGGGCACAAACAAAATCCTCGGATAGCGAGCGCGCCTTAACCAAATCTCCCGATTTGTTTTGGTCTAGCATGTCTATTACGTAACCAAGAGAGCCGGATGAAGCAATGACAATTTCGTTTAATTCAGCGTCGCTAACAGAAATGGGAAGATTATCCTTAACGTAGTTGAGAATTTCTTCTTCTGAAAGGGGCTTCATCCTTAATGTCTGTGCGCGAGAACGGATTGTTTCAAGAAGTGCGCCCGCATCTTGACAGAGAAGGAAGAAAACGACGTTTTCGGGTGGCTCCTCAAGTGAGATTAGAAGCGCATTTTGTGCTTTGGGATTGATTTTGTCAGCATCGTTTAAGATAATAACCTTGTAATCGTATTCTGTTGTGCTCTCGTAAATTGATTCTTTAATTTTTCTTATTTCATCAACCTTAAAGGCATCATAAATTCTTACATCTACGCAGTTGTCGTGTAAAATTTTTTGACAGGCTACACATTCCTCGCAAGGAATGTTTTTTTCGTGATTACACATTATGCCGGCAGAGGCAAGACGGGCAAGAGTGTGCTTCCCCGAGCCTTTAGGTCCTTCAATTATGTAAGCGTGAGAAAATGAGGAATTTTTTATGGCAACACCCAAGGTGTTTTTAATATCTTCGTTTCCAATTAAGCTCTTAAATATCACCGCTAAAATCCCTTCCAACATAATACTACAGTTAACATTATAACAAAAAATATCGAATATGTCAAATAAAAATAATATATTAACAAGATTTCTTTATATATTTTGGATAAAATCACCAAAAAATTATAAAAGAGAAGTCCAAAAACGAGAAAAATGACAAAATTTAAAAAAACTCTTGTATATTTAGTAAAAATGGTATAAAATATGTAGATGGTAGGGAAAATATTCCATACACATTTAAAAAAATTCGGAGGAATTTCACAATGTCAGTAAAAGTTGCTATCAATGGCTTCGGCCGTATCGGACGTCTTGCATTCAGACAAATGTTCGGTGCAGAGGGTTACGAAATCGTAGCCATCAACGATCTTACCAGCCCAAAAATGCTTGCTCATCTTCTTAAGTATGACACAGCACAAGGTAAGTACGCTTATGCAGATACTGTTTCTAACACAGAGGACAGCATCACAGTAAACGGCAAAACAATCAAAATCTACGCAGAAAAAGACGCTGCAAACTGCCCTTGGGGTGAGCTTGGCGTTGACGTAGTTCTCGAGTGCACAGGTTTCTACTGCTCAAAGGACAAGTCAATGGCTCACATCAACGCAGGTGCTAAGAAGGTAGTTATCTCAGCTCCAGCTGGTAACGACTTAAAGACCATCGTTTACGGCGTTAACGAAAATACACTTGACAAGGACGACGTTATCATTTCCGCTGCTTCTTGTACAACAAACTGCCTCGCTCCTATGGCTAAGGCTCTTAACGACACATACCCAATTCAAAGCGGTATCATGACAACTGTTCACGCTTACACAGGCGACCAAATGATTCTTGACGGCCCACACAGAAAGGGTGACTTAAGAAGAGCAAGAGCAGGTGCACAAAACATCGTTCCTAACTCAACAGGCGCAGCTAAGGCTATCGGTCTTGTTATTCCTGAGCTCAACGGCAAGCTTATCGGTTCAGCTCAAAGAGTTCCTACCTGCACAGGTTCAACAACAATCCTCGTTGCAGTAGTTAAGGGCACAGACGTTACAAAGGATTCTATCAATGCAGCTATGAAGGCAGCAGCTTCTGCTTCTTACGGCTACAACACTGATGAAATCGTTTCCAGCGACGTTATCGGTATGAGCTACGGTTCACTCTTCGACGCTACACAAACAATGGTAGCTAAGATCGACGACGACACATACCAAGTACAAGTTGTTTCATGGTATGACAACGAAAACTCATACACAAGCCAAATGGTTCGTACAATTAAGTACTTCGCAGAAATCTAATTCAGCTTAGTAAAGAAAAATGCTGTCCCGAGGGACAGCATTTTTTATGCTTTTGAAGTGATTTTAAAAACATCACTCGCTTGACCAATAACAACTATATGGTCATCACGGTTAAATAGATAGTCAGGACTTGGCACAGGATTTAGAGTATTGCCTGATTTAATTGCAACAATGCTTATATTGTAGTTTTTACGTACATTAACCTCAATGATTGTTTTTCCAACCCATTCCTTTAATACAGGAACCTCATAAATTGAGAATTCACTTGTTAGAGGAATAAAGTCAAAAATATTGTCAGAGTTGTAGCGAATAGCAACCTTTTCAGCAATTTCCTTTTCGGGATAAATAACCTCGTCTGCGCCGATTTTGCGAAGCAAATCTGCTTGGATTGTTTGATTAGCCTTTGCAACAACGCATTTTGCTCCCAATGATTTTAGAAGTGAGGTAATAACAAGAGAGGATTGGAAATTCTCTCCTATAGTGACAAAGCATATATCAAATGCATTAACACCCAATGCCTTTAGCACATTTTCATTTGTGCAATCTCCTATATTAGCATCTGGGCATTTTGATGACAGCATATCAATAATTGAAGAATCCTTGTCAATAATCATAACATCATTGCCCAAATCTATCATACGAAGTGCAAGGTGTCTTCCAAAACGTCCCATTCCAATAATTAAAACTGATTTAGCTTTCATAAAAACTCCTTATTATCTTATCCAATTAATACCTTATCATAAGGTCTTTCTAGCTTAACATAATTGTGCCGCTCGGCAATAGCCAGTAATAGCGTGAGACCTCCCATACGTCCGAAGAACATAGCCAAGCACAAAATCATCTTTGAAGTAATACATAAGGAGGCGGTAATGCCCTTGGTAAGGCCAACGGTGCCAATTGCTGAAACTACCTCAAATATAATATCGTTAAGTGAAAAAGGCTCTAAAATTGCAATGATTACAGTTGTAAAACAGATTGCGGCAAGGTAAATAGTGATTATAGCACATGCGTGCTTAACTATTGAATCGTGAATACGCTTTTTAAATATAGTAATGCTATCTTTGTTACGAGCGAAGCTTATTGCATTCAAAATAACAACTGCAAATGTAACTGTTTTAATACCACCTGCGGTCGAACCTGGAGAGCCACCAATAAGCATAAGAACGTATGAAACAAATGAGCCGCCATCTGAAAGAGCTGCTTGGTCAAACGAGGCAAAGCCTGCAGTACGCAGAGTAACTGATTCAAAAAATGCATTCAACCATCTTTCGCCTTCGTTGAAGTGAGCAAGGGCGTGATTCCGCTCGGTAAAGTATAATATCAAAGTTCCACCAACAAGTAAAAGCGCTGTTGTTACGACAACTATTTTACTATGGAATTGGTATTTTTTGAATTTAAGACCATGGGCTGTGAAATCTCCCCAAACCAAAAAACCAATACCGCCTATTATAATTAGCAAGGCTATTGTAATTAATATAACAGGTTCACTGTTGTAATCAATCAACGAGCTATCTCCCAAAATATCAAAGCCTGCGTTACAAAAAGCAGAAATCGAATGGAATACACCATACCAAAGCCCCTTGAAAAAGGAAAAACCCTTAACCCAAAAGCTGATTGATAAAATTAGAGCACCGACACCTTCAATCAAAAAAGTACCAACTAAAACTCGACGAATTAGCTTTATTACTCCGTTTAATTCGATAGAGCCGGCGGATTGCATAAGAAGCTTTCTTTTTGATAAGCTAGCGCTTTTTTTAACAATAGTGGTCAATGACATAAATGTCATAAATCCAATACCACCAATTTGTATCATGAAAATTATAACAATTTTACCAAATAATGTCCATTGTGTTGCGGTTGTTACAGTTGATAAACCGGTAACACATGTTGCGCTTGTTGCAGTAAATAAAGCATCGACAAAATGAACGCTGTCTTTGGTGCTGGCGAAGGGCAGACAAAGCAGTAGTGTGCCGAGAAGAATTAATAACAAAAATCCAAGCACGGTGATTTGTGCAGGAGAAATTTTAAATTTACCCTTCATATAAGTGCTCCTATAAAAGTATTTTAATTAATTATACCATTAGTTGATAAAAAAGTAAAGAGGCTTTTTTAAAAGCCCCTTTTTAGTTATATCTTTTTCCAAGTGCGTGGACTAAACAAGATAAATACAGGGAGTATTTCAAGTCTGCCTATAAGCATTGTCAGAGTTAAAATTATAGTAGAGAACCAGTTGTAGCCTGAGAAGCTTGCATAAGGTCCTACCGCTTCAAAGCCGGGTCCTATATTCGACATACAAGAGGCGACGGCTGAAAAGTTTGAGAAGAATCCGTGCGTAACCTCACGTCCAGCACCAGCATCGGAATTAATAATCACAGTAGTGCCATTGACTGGGTCGAAAGATATAATGAGCATTGCAAGAACAAATACGCCCGCATACATTGTAATAAATGCGAACACATCATTTATCGTCTTTTCCTCAAGTAACTTACCTTCAAACTTTGCCTTAGGAACGTATCTTGGATTTATAAGCTTTCTTATGTTGATATATGAGCCCTTAACTGCAATAACAATACGGGATGTTTTAATGCCACCTGCGGTTGAACCAGCCATAGCGCCCATTAGCATACAAATTACAAGAACCATTTTGCTAAGCACAGGCCAAACGTCATAGTCGGTTGATGAAAATCCCGCGGTGGTAAGGATAGAAGCTACCTGGAAAAGCGAATGTCTAAATGCCTCTTCTGTTGTATCATAATTCTGCGTTATCGCAAATGAGTCTATTATGCCACCTAACTTTAATGAAATAAAAATGAGACCAACAGCCGCAATAATTATAGAAAAATATGTTTTAATTTCTTCACTGCGGAAAACATCCTTGATTTTGCCTATCAAAATTAAATAATACATAGTGAAGTTTATACCGAATAAGAGCAGTGCAATAGAAACGGTGTATTGTGCAAATGGAGTAAAATATTGTAAGCTGTTAGGGATGGAGCCGAACCCACCCGTGCCCGCGCATCCAAAGGCAGTAATCAGAGCGTGGAAAACCTTGTCTCCGCTGTAGTCGATGCCAGTAGCCTGTAGGGCAGCATTAGTGTCAATTAGTGGACCTATCATAAGAATGGAAGCCAAGATAACAGTCATACCTAAATAAATTAGGTACAAAATTCTTGCAGTTGCTCTCATTTTCGAAACTATCTTACCAACCTGAGGTCCTGGGGATTCAGCACGGAGAAGGTGCATGGCGGAGCCGTCTTTACTTTCTGGAATGAAAATAAGAACGAATACAAGAATACCCATGCCACCAATCCAGTGCGAAAAGCTACGCCAAAATAGGGTGGAGTGAGACATTAGAGTAATGTCGTCAATAATACTTGCGCCAGTTGTTGTAAAGCCCGACATGATTTCAAAGCAAGCATCAATATAGTTAGGGATGTCGCGATTGATAACAAATGGTATAGCACCGAAAAGCGTCATTACAATCCAAACCATAGCTACCAAAGCAAAGCCTTCCTTTTGATAGAGAGACTTTCTTTGTGGCTTAGTAAATTGTAGCGCGAATCCAATAATGAACAAGAGAACAATAGGAATAGCAAAGGCGAGAATGTTCTTTACGCCACCCAAGGAATATACGTTTTTGTTATATTCCTTATAAATAATGCTGATAGCAAGTGGCGCCATCATTAAGATGCCTTCCAAAATCATAATCTTGCCAAGTATTTTGCCAAGCAATTTATAATTCATATATAGTCACCTTTTATTCAAAAACGTCGTTCAAATCATCGAAATTCTTGTGAGCTGTAACAACAATAACATTGTCGCCAAGGTTGATTGTTGAGTTACCATCAGGAATGATTACCTCATCCTTACGGATTATGCAGGCAATTAGACAATTTTCTTTTAGCTTGAGAGTTTTGAGAGGCTGATCGTAAAATTTTTCTTTCTTTTTCGCACTAAATTCAAGTGCCTCAACTTGGTTGTTAACAAGACGATAAAGGGTTAGAATGTTACTTCCGCGTTTGTTTGCACAAGCACGAATATAGCTAATAATTTTTGTAGCGACAATGTTTTTTGGGGAAACGTTGTTTTCAATGCCAAGCTCACTCAGCATATCGTATAAATCATCACTCTTTATTTGCGTGATGGTTTTTTTAACATTCATTTTGTTTGCAAACATAGAAACTATCATATTTTCCTCGTCAATATCTGTAAGAGCAACGAAAGCATCCATTGCCTCAATTCCTTCTTCAATTAACAATTCGTGTTGTGTTCCGTTTCCTAAAATCACTGTTGTGCGGGGGAGCGCCTCAGCAAACTCCTCAGCCGTTTCTCGGTCAGATGCAATAAGCTTAATGCTAAATTTTTTTTCGGAGAGCTCCTCAGCTAAATAGAAGGGAATTTTGCCCTCGCCAATTATCATAACATTTTTAAAAGGAGATTTTTCCAAGTTTACTTCAGCCAAAAAGTCGCGCAATGAATTAGCGTCAGAGGTGAAATGTACTCTGTCACCTTCGGAAAATCTAAAGTTACCAGAAGGAATTAAAACCTCATTACCTCTTTGCACCGCACAAACAAGCACCCTTGTGTTTAGCTTTCTACCGAGCGAGAAAAGAGTTTCGCCAACTAGCTTACAGTTTTTTTCTGCTACTACCTCAACAAGCAAGGCTCTGCCATTTGCAAAGTGCTCAACATTAGCAACAGAAGGCAAGTTTATTAAGTTGAAGATTTCATTAGCAGTTTCCTTTTCGGGGTTAACGATCATAGAAATACCAAGCTGGTCCTTCATTTCCATAATTTGCTTTGAGTAGTCAGGATTCCTTACACGAGCAATGGTGTTTTGGACACCTAAATTTTTAGCAACAAGACAAGCAAATACGTTTAATTCGTCACTATTTGCAAGAGCGATAGCTAAATCTGCATCCTGCATATTAGCTTCTTTTTGAATATCTCTACATGCACCATTTCCAACAATGCCAAAAACGTCGTAACGCTCAATAAGGCTTTCCACCTTATCCTTGTCCTCATCGATTATAGTTATTGTATGTCCCTTGCCGGAAAGGCTTTTTAGAACGGTTTTGCCAACGGTTCCCAGTCCGATAATGACAATTTTCATATCACTTACAGTCTCCTTCATTCTTTACAAGAATTGAATCACATATACTATTATAGCACTAGTTTTAAAAAAAAGGAATAGCAATACAAAAAATAATTGTATTCTAAATGTAAAATGTGTCGATTGTGCGAATATTGTCATATTATGTATTGAACGGACCTTCCGTTCAAATAACAATTTAATATTTACACCGCAATTTAAAAGGAACACTTTTTATTGTGGTATGGAGCACAGTATGAGATTAAATTCAAGCAGGAGTAACCAAAGAAGTGATTTCGATGACTTTACTCGTTTTCTTGGCTTGAGCGGACAAAGGGCACAGTGTGGTGCCACTTGCGCTCAAAATTCCCAGAGGAGTGTGCGAAATAGCACCAATTGCAGAGAGAACGATGCCGTCAGCGGAGCAAGATGTGACCTCGATTATTCTAATGCAGGCGAAGGATGCAATGGTCAAAGCTTGGCAATGGTTTATGCAGTAAAGCAAGAATATAGAAAGATATACGACCCCGAGGTGTCACTTTTGAACGGCACAATTTTTGAAGAGCTTAATAAACCCTTTAAGAGAGGCTCGTGCAGAGGGGCAAGTGATAACGGAGAGGGGTGCTTTTGATGTTTTCTGACAATAGAAGAAATAGAGAAAAAATGTTAAGACAGCTTCAAATATATTCTTTTATGGTTTACGATACGCTACTTTATTTGGATGCTTATCCGGATTCTAAGGAAGCGATTGCAAGCTATAATAAATATAAGTCACTTGAGGCTAAAGCAAAATATGAATATGAGTCTAAATATGGACCCATCTGTATGCCGGAAGCTACCGATTCTTGGGCGTGGACAAACGGGCCTTGGCCATGGCAAAATGATAAGGAGGTTAAATAAGTATGTGGCAATATGAAAAAAAGCTTCAATACCCGGTTAATATAAAAAATCCTAATCCTAAATATGCAAATATCATAGTTAGCCAGTTGGGTGGGCCAGACGGAGAAATCGGTGCATCACTCCGTTATCTAACTCAAAGAATAGCAATGCCTTACGATAAGGTGGTAGGAATACTAACTGACGTAGGAACCGAAGAGCTCGCGCACTTTGAGATGATATCTGCAATACTTTATCAGCTTACAAGAAATTTAAGCTATGACGAAATAAAGAAGAGTGGCTTTGACACTTATTTTGTTGACCACACAACTGGAGTTTATCCTGTTGCCGCAAGCGGGTTCCCATATTCGGCATCTCAATTCCAATCCAAAGGTGACGTTTTAGCTGATTTGAATGAGGACTTGGCTGCCGAGCAGAAGGCAAGAACCACCTATGACAACATTTTAAGATTGGTTGACGACCCTGATGTTTGCGACGCCATTAAGTTTTTGCGTGCAAGAGAGGTTGTTCACTATCAGCGCTTCTGCGATGCACTTCGCATAGCACAAGACCATATGGATTCTAGAAACTTCTATGGTTACAATCCAGCGTTTGACAAAAAATAAACCTTAATAAAAAACGGGCAACTTTTAATATTTGCCCGTTTTTTATTTAAAAATGTGGAAAAAAGAAAAAATGTGTGATATAATTATGACAATAGAGAAAAAAGGGGGAGTGTGATTATGAGAAAATTGACTAAATTTTATGGCGCAATAAGTTTAATAATTATGTTCACCTTTGTTTCTATCGGATATGCTGCAGTTTCAAATGTTATGGTTATTGAGGGCACAGCTGAAACAACACCCCCACCATTTGAAGGCGTTTACATTTGCGGTGCATCGGTTGTATCAACAAGTAGCTCTAAAAGTGATTTGTGCGACTATATTCAACCTACTAATTTTAAGACGAGCGTTGATGCATATAGCGGAGGCGACTCCAGTATAACTTATGAAATTACAGTTCACAACAATACAGACGTTACGTATTGGTATATGGGAACGAATTTCTTTCTTGAATATGAGGACAACGACAAAATAGGAAAGACAAATGGGATTTTTATAACAACTAAAGACCACCAAAACGATTCAAGTGCCACCTTTAACGAGTATGATTGGGTCCCACCACAGACAATGAGAACCTTTTATGTTACCTATCGCTTTGGCTCAAATGCGCGCGGATATGATATAGCAACACTTATTAATTTTCAATTCGGCTTGCATATGGACGCGGTTCAAGACGAATTTTTAAAGATACTTAATGATAAAACATCGGATAACGGTTATTATTATTTGTCAAGCGTATTTGACGACAAATATGAGAAAAACGGAACTACCGAAATTGCCAATATTGGAAACGATGAGGAAATATTTGATCGCCTTTTTGGAGAAAACATTATGGTTGACGTTGATGGCGTTCCAACACCCGTTACTATTATGATAAGCAGACGAAACGTAGATGGCAATGCCAGCACAGGCGATAGCTACGATGTGTCAGGGTCTCCATCGGGATGCGAATATACTGTATATATCACAACGGATTCACTTGACGGTGGAACGGCGACGGTACACGCTGTATCATACACATGCAGAAATGGTGTTTGGTATCAAATAGGTGAGCTGTACGAGGGAACGTGCACAACGAATAAATATGATTCCGTCGGCAATAATGGCTTTGACGTTATGAGCTGGGATGCAACTCCAAAGGTATATCAGGTTACGAACGATATTTCGTATAAGGTTGGCTATGAACAGGGCACGAACTTTGACCAGCTGGACACAATGGAGGAATTGCTATCTTCAAACGACCAAGAATTCTATAACGCAGTAAACAACAACAGTGGTAAGCTTTTGAAGCCAGTATGCAACATTCTTTATAGTTATGTTCACAGCAATGGAAAGTGGCTTGAATCAGATAATTCAGCAAATAAATTTAATCCTGGATATGACGAATTAAAGCACGCATTTGATGCTATAAAGCCGTATTGCTATATAGGAAATGGCGCGCAAGAGGTTAAAATTCAAAATGCAAACAGCTTAACTAGAGCTGAGCTCATTCAATTACTTGAGGCCATTCAGCACGCGTATGAGTACTATCAATCTGTAAACTGATTTGACAAACACAAAAAACGGGCACCCTGTGTCCGTTTTTTTGCTATTTTTGTTGTGCTAACAGGCGATTTGATATTAAAAACTAAAATTTGATTGACAAATATAATACCGCGTGGTATAATATTCACACTATATTATTGGACTTGATGGGAGGCGGGCAACGTGAAGAAGGCTATTATAATTCCCAATTATTTAAAAGAAGAAAGTATGCAGTTTTCTAAAACCGCAGTTGAAATTTTGGAAAAAAGCGGTTACAAGGTTACTGTTTTAAAAGAAAGCGAAGAGCCGATAGAGGGCGCAGACCTTGCACTTGTTCTTGGTGGAGATGGCACACTTTTGCGCGCTTGTAAAAAGCTATACAAATATGATATTCCTATGCTTGGTATTAATTTCGGTCATCTTGGATATTTAACAGAGTGCAATCCCGATACTGCGATTCAAGCTATTGAGAAAATTCTTGATGGTGACTATCGCCTTGAGAATCGTCTTATGCTGAAGGGCAAGGTTGAAAGAAATGGTGAAATTGTATATTCATTCGTAGCTTTGAATGAGGCGTCTTTTTACCGCTCAACGCTTCTTAAAGCCTTTGTCGCAGAGGTTTGCATAAACGATATGCTAACAGAAACTGTTGTAGGCGATGGACTTATTGTGGCAACACCAACAGGCTCAACCTCTTACAATTTGTCGGTTGGTGGACCTGTTTTGACACCAAGCTCTAAAAATATAGTTTTAACGCCTATTTCACCTAAATATTTTCCTCGCTCCTCGGTTGTTGCAAATGGTGAGGACAGTATAGAAATAAAGGTTGTTGTTGACAGTATTGTAAAGACAGGCAATCCTGCGCTTCAAATAGATGGTGACGATGCGTTTACCTTGAACGATGGAGATGTTGTAAAAATCGAGCGCAACGATAAGGATGCGAAAATAATCAAGGTTACAAGCCAAAGCTTTTATCAGGTTTTACAAAAGAAGCTTTCAAAGGCTACGTACGATAATACATAACTTAACAAAGGAACAAAAAATGTATAAAATTTTAACAAAAAAAATATTAAACCCAACGGTTGTGCTGATGGAAATTGATGCGCCTCTTGTTGCAAAAAAAGCAGAGCCCGGGCAATTTATAATACTTCGTACAGATGAAAATGGAGAAAGAATCCCATTAACTATTGCTGATTTTGACAGAAAAAAGGGAAGTGTTACTATAATTTTCCAAATTGTTGGTGGCACGACATATAAGCTTTCCACTATGGAAAAGGGAGAGTATCTTAACGACTTTGTAGGTCCACTCGGCAAGGCAACACATACAGATGGACTTAAAAAGGTTGCAGTTGTCGGCGGTGGCGTTGGATGCGCTATTGCTTATCCTGTGGCTAAAAAGCTACATTCCTTGGGTTGTGAGGTTCACGCAATTTGCGGATTTAGAAATAAGGATCTTGTTATTTTAGAGAAGGAATTTAAAAAAGCATCTTCTAAATTTGTTTTAATGACAGATGATGGATCTGTCGGTGAAAAGGGACTTGTTACAAATGCCCTGAAAAGCCTTATTGAGTCAGGCGAAAAATATGATGAGGTTATCACTATCGGACCTTTGCCTATGATGAAATTCGTTTGTCTTTTGACAAAGGAATACGGAATAAAAACAGTTGCATCAATGAACCCGATTATGATTGACGGAACAGGTATGTGCGGCGGATGCCGTTTAAGCGTTGGCGGAAAGATGGTTTTTGCTTGCGTTGACGGACCCGAGTTCGACGGTCATCTTATCGATTTTGACGAGGCAATGTCACGCTCAAACCTTTATGGTGACTTTGAGAAGCACAAGTATGAAGAAGCCTGCAACCTCTTTAAAAAGGAGGTAAAATAATATGCCTAATATGTCTTTAGTAAAAAATCCTATGCCAACTCAAGCTCCTGAAGAAAGAATTAAGAATTTCAACGAGGTAGCCCTTGGTTATACCGAGGAGCAGGCAATAGACGAGGCAAAAAGATGCCTAAACTGTAAAAATAAGATGTGTATGCACGGTTGTCCTGTTAAAATTGCAATTCCTGAATTTATTTCAAAGGTTGCAGAGGGCAAGTTTGAGGAGGCATACGAAATAATTCTTCGTTCTTCATCCTTACCCGCTGTATGTGGACGTGTTTGCCCACAAGAAAATCAGTGTGAGGGACGTTGCGTAAGAGGTATAAAGGGCGAGCCTGTTGCTATTGGCAGACTAGAACGCTTTGTTGCCGATTACCATAATAAAAATCACAAGGATGAAGCCAAAAAACCACTCAAAAACGGACACAGGGTCGCAGTTGTTGGTTCGGGACCTGCCGGACTTTCCTGTGCATCAGACCTTGCTAAGCGTGGCTATGACGTTACTATTTTTGAGGCTTTACATACCCCCGGTGGGGTTTTGGTTTATGGAATTCCAGAATTCCGTTTACCAAAGGACGTTGTTAAAAAAGAAATCGACGGACTCAAGGAGCTCGGTGTTAAAATCAACACTAATATTGTTGTTGGAAAAACTCTTTCAATAGAGGAATTAATTCGTGAATACGGCTATGAGGCTGTGTTTATCGGCTCGGGAGCTGGTCTTCCCAAGTTTATGGGAATCCCTGGTGAAAACCTCAAGGGTGTTTTCTCGGCAAATGAATATCTTACAAGAATCAACCTAATGAAGGCGTATAAACCTGAAAGCGATACTCCCATTATGTCATATAAAAGGGTGGCTGTTGTTGGCGGTGGCAACGTTGCAATGGACGCGGCACGCTGCGCAAGACGCATGGGCGCTGAGGTTTATATAGTTTACCGTCGTGGTATGGAGGAATTGCCTGCTCGAAAGGAAGAGGTTGAGCACGCAATCGAAGAGGGTATTATCTTTAAAACCCTAACAAATCCAATAGAAATTATACCTTATCTTGATAAAGAAAACCCGCGTAGCCCAGGAAATATGAGCGTTGGCGGAATGAAATGCGTTGAAATGGAGCTAGGCGCACCTGATGAAAGCGGACGCCGTCGCCCTGTTGTAAAAGAGGACAGTGAGCATATACTCGACGTTGACTGCGTAATTATGTCGCTCGGCACATCACCCAACCCACTTATAAAATCTACAACAGAGGGATTGGCTACCGAATATTGGGGCGGAATTATCGTTGACGAAAACGGACTTACCTCGAAAGAGGGCATTTATGCAGGCGGCGATGCTGTAACAGGCTCCGCAACTGTAATTTTGGCAATGGGCGCGGGCAAAACTGCAGCCAATGCTATTGATGACTATATTCAAAGCAAAAAAAGAGCGTTTGATTAAATTTTCATTTTCTCCCCTCGCATACTTCCTGTCATTCTGGAGCATAGCGATAGAATCTTAAAACTAACAAAAAGTCGCACCAAGTGTGCGACTTTTTCTTTACCATAAACATTTTTGTTGTGGGGAATGTGCCTCGATGTCCCGAGAAAAACAAAACTTGTTATTCTGAACAAAGCAAAGGATCTCCTGCGGAAATTCACAAAAAATTAACATTTATGCTTGATTTGTATAATTTAACCAAAAAAATAATATCCATCATCACCTTAAAAATAACGCATTTTGGCAAAATCCCTTAACAGATTGTGTTTTTGAGAAAATCGCTTGAAGCTGAAAGCTATATTAAAAATAAAAAACGCCAACTTTTTGTGCAACATCTACAAAAACTATTCTTTTTCTTTTTTTTCTTCATCTTGACAGTTTTCCACATATATGTTAATATAAATTATCAACACGCGTAATAACACAAAAGGAGAAAATTATGAAAAAGAAACTATTCTTGGCACTTGCAGTAAGCATTATGCTTGTGTGCGTATTTGCAGTTTCTGTTAATGCGGCGGGCTCAACCGAAAACACATACGGTGACATCACCATAGTTGAAGGAGACGGCGCTCCAACAGCTCCATCGGTGATTAGTGCTTCGGCAAAAACAGTTGTTTTGTCAAGTGATGGCACCTACTACACGATCCCAACATATTATCTTATCAAGGATAACGCTCAATTTACTTGGAGTCCGAATTCTTTAGTTGTTTCTCAACTAGGGCTTAAAAGTGGTACAGATGTAAGACACAATGTTGTTCGCATGGAAATTCCAGAGGGCGTTAAAACCTCGGTTGAAATCAGTAATGGCGGTGCTAAATTCGAAAGAGCTGCTGAGCTTGTTGAGATTTCATTCCCAACATCAATGGAGCTTATTGGTGAATACTTTTTTAGCGAGGCACTAAAGCTTACAACAGTAAAGGGTTATGAACATACTAAGGTTACAAAGGTTTATCACAAAACATTCTATAAAACCCCAGTTTCTAATATAGATATTCCTACTACTGTAACTCAACTTGCGAGCTTTGCTTTTTATGGCACAGCCGTAGAGAACTTTACTATTCCTGATGCAGTAACAGAGATTCCACAAGAGACATTTGCACAATGCAAATCACTAAAAACGGTTATTCTTAGCAAAAATTCAAAACTTACAACTATCGGGAACTATGCATTTGATAAGAGCACAATTGTAGAGTTCTATTTCCCATCAAGTGTTGAAACCTTGGGTACTGGAATTTTCTTTGAATGTAAATCTCTTACAACAATTGAAAATTTTGCTAATACTAAGGTAACAGACGTTCCTTACAGAACATTTTGTTCTGCACCACTTTCATACATTGAAATTCCAAAAAATGCAATAACAATAGGTGATGATGCATATAAATCACACAAAGCACAAATGGAAGAGCTTGTTATTCCAAACACCGTAACATCTATTGGTAAATGTGCTTTTGCCGGTGCTGGAAATAGTTTAACAAGTATAGGAGCGGTTGTTCTATCTGCGAACTTAACTACATTTTACACTTATGCATTTGAGCACAATAACATAAAGGTTATGTATCTACCTGCTACAGTTACATCAATTCCTCAAGGCGTATTTAACAACTGGAAGGACAATTTTGTAGTTGTTTTCACAGGAACAGAGGAACAGCTTACAGATTTGCTTGCAAATACAAACAATGATTCTAATCATAATGGAAAATTTGTTATAGATGCCGCTAAGAACGTTAAGTCGGCAGAAGAATATGGCGATATAGTTACCGCTAATGTAACAGGAAAATCAATTGTTTATGGCTACAACCCATGCAAAGCGTTTTATGAAGGTAATCACACAGTTGAAACAGAAACATGCTCTGGCGTATGCTCAGTAGTAGGCTGTGGATGTTTTGCAATCGTAGACGAAACAAAGCATAATGAAGTGACAAAACTTATGTTCGGCATAGATAAGGATGCAGACGGAATAGATGATGAAATCGTAGAAGCAGTAGATTTCTATGCAAATATGTACGTTCTTCACGCTTGCGAGTTCTGTGCAACAGAAATGGCTGATACGGAAGAATATGCATCGGTGTTTGTAAAAATGGGTTATTCCGCAGATGAAGAGGATACAACCTCAATTTCATTCTTTACATCAATAAATTATGCATCACTTCTCAAATATGAAGAAATAGCAGATACAAAATTGCAATACGGTTTAATAGTAAGTGCAGTAGCAACAAGCTCACCAATTAAGAGCGTTGTAGATGGCGCAATTGAGCTTAATGCATCAACAGTAAAGGTGTCAATGACAGATACTGAATATGCAAAGTTCTCTGTAAGAATTGCAAAGCTTCCGGCTAATCAAACACTTAACTGCTGCGGCTATGTAATAGAAAATGACAAGGTAACCTACCTTGGACACAATAAAACAAGCGCAGAAGCTGAAATAATCGACCACGCAGGTGTTATCGAGCTCACAAAATAAAAATTAAAAGAACCGCTTCGGCGGTTCTTTTGTTTTTTTGAAAAATTCCTTCATTAGATAATAATTATATAATAATATTTTATAAAATATATTGCAAAAGCAAATCTGAAATGTTATAATAAAGTGTAAAAATATGTTAAAAATTCAATTTTTGACACAAGATATTGTGAAAAAGTGAGGAAAAAGGTATGAAAATCGGAATTTTGGGCTTTGGCTCAATGGGTAAGACTCACCTATATTCTATAAAGAATATTCCCTTCTTTTTCAGTGAAAAAATTGATTTAGAGGTTGTTGCCGTTTGCACGAAAAATATTGAAAATGCGCGCAAAGCATCTGACCAATTCAACATCCCGTTTTTTACGGACAACGAGGACGATATTATTTATAATGACGAAATAGATGTTGTCGATATATGCACACCTAATATATATCATTATAATACCGTCAAAAAAGCAATCTTAGCGGGCAAGCACGTCTATTGCGAAAAGCCACTTGCAGTAACCTACGAGGAAGCCAAGGAGCTAGCAGCATTGGCAAAAGAAAAGGGCGTTATATGTGGAATTGTATTTAATAATCGCTTTCTTTCTCCTATCTTAAAGGCAAAGGAGCTTGTTGATAGCGACAAAATTGGTAGGGTTCTTTCGTTTAGCATAAAATATCTTCACTCCAGTGCGCTTGACACAGTGAAAAAAGCCGGCTGGAAGCAAGATAAGGATATTTGTGGAGGTGGCGTGCTTTTTGACCTCGGCTCTCACGCAGTTGATTTAATTTACTATTTGTGTGGAGAATTTGACTCGGTTCTTGGAAAAAGCCAAATCGCATATCCTGTACGCACCGGTGTTGACGGAAGCGTGTGGCAAACAAATGCCGATGAAGCGTTTTATATGCTAGCAACCCTTAAAAACGGAGCGCACGGCACAATAGAGGTTTCAAAAATCACAACTGGCGCAAATGATGATTTACGCTTTGAAATCCATGGGGAAAAGGGCTCTATTGCTTTTGACTTAATGCAGCCTAACTTTCTTGAATATTATGATGCTACATTGCCCGATGGTACACTCGGCACTCGTGGATATACAAAAATTGAGTGTGTTAATCGTTACCCGGCTCCGGGTGGTATTTTCCCGGGCGTAAAGGCGCCTATCGGTTGGCTAAGAGGACATGTTGGCTCATATTTTGAGTTTTTATCAGCTATCAAGAACAAAAAGCGCTTTAGCCCGTCATTTGACGAAGGTGCGTATGTGCAGAAGGTACTAGAAGCGGCATATAGCTCCAATAAAAGCGGTGTATGGGAGAGGGTGCAGCTATGAAAATAATAGGACTTTGTGGCACAAGCGGGTCTGGTAAGGGCTATGTTTCGCGCGTGTTTTTAAAATACGGAGTGCCTACAATCGACACTGACCAAATTTATAGGGAAATAACAATAAAAAAAGGTGCGCCGTGCCTTCGTGAGCTTGTCACCCAGTTTGGCGAACAAATTCTTGACGAAAATGGTGAGCTGGATAGAAAATCGTTAGCTAGCATTGTTTTTGAGGGCTATGGCTCGAAAAAACGCCTTGAAAAATTGAATGTGATAGCGCACAAATATATAAAATCAGATACTGAAGCTATTCTAGAAAAATATAAAAAGGAAGGCAAGCGCGCAGCTATAATAGATGCGCCAGTTCTATTTGAAAGCGGATTTGACACAATGTGTGATTTCACTATTGCCGTCACAGCACCATATGAGTTGAAGCTTGAAAGAATTATTTCACGTGATGGCATTTTGAAGGAAAAAGCGGAAGCACGCTTGAAAAATCAATTAAACGATGACGAGCTTGTCCGCCTTACAACCTACCAAATTGACAATTCAAATTGTGAGCTGGACTTACAAATCGAGAATATTCTAAAAAAAGAAAATATTATCTAAAAGGAGTAAAAATATGAAAAAGAACGCAAAAAAGATTGACAAAAATGAAGAGCTTAAAGATCTAAAAAAGAAGCTTTTTTATAAAAAAGAAAACGTTTATGACGTACGCACAAAGAAGGGTGCAAAGGAAACTGAAAGATATGCAAAGGGCTATATGAAGTTCCTTGACAACGCAAAAACCGAGCGTGAGGCAGTACGTGAGGGCATTAAAATGCTTGAGGCAAATGGTTTCGTGCCATATACTCTCGGTGGCGAAATTGTGGCAGGCGGAAAATACTATTACAACAATCGTGACAAGAGCTTGTTTGCTTTTGTTGCAGGTACTGAGAATATCGAAAATGGTATTAGAATTTGCGCCGCACATATAGACTCCCCACGTCTTGACCTCAAGCAACACCCAATGTTTGAAAACGAGGGCTTTGCTTACCTAAAGACACACTACTATGGCGGAATCAGAAAATATCAATGGGTTACAATTCCTTTGGCGCTCCACGGTGTAGTTACTACAATGGACGGACAAAACGTTGAAATCGTAATTGGTGAGGACGAGGGTGACCCAATCTTCTGCATTACCGACTTGCTCCCACACTTGGCAAGAGAGCAATCACAAAAACCTTTAGGCACAGCTATTACAGGCGAGGGACTTAACCTTCTTATCGGCTCTGAGCCAATCGACGGCGACATTGACGAAAAGGTTAAATTCAATATGCTAAAGATTCTCAACGAGAAGTATGGAATTACCGAGAACGATTTTGTAAGTGCAGAGCTTACAGCTACTCCTGCTGGCAAGGCAAGAGATCTTGGACTTGACCGCTCAATGATTGGTGCTTATGGACACGACGACAGAGTTTGTGCATATCCATCACTTACAGCAATTATCGAAAATAAGGACAGCGAGCACACAATTATGTGCGTTCTTGCCGATAAAGAGGAAATCGGTTCAGAGGGCGTTAGCGGTATGAGATGCCGTCTTATCGTTGACCTAATCGACGAAATTTCAAAGAACCTCGGTGGTAATCCTAATGTTGTAAGAGCAAATTCAATGTGCTTATCCGCCGACGTTAGCGCCGGCTATGACCCAATGTATCCTGAAGTTTACGAAAAGAGAAACAGCGCAATAGTAAACTGTGGCGTTGTTATGAACAAATACACAGGTGGTGGCGGAAAGAGCTCCACAAACGATGCAAGCGCAGAGTACGTTGGCAAGATTAGAAAAATATTCCAGGATGCAAAAATTACATGGCAAACAGCTGAGCTTGGCAAAATCGACGTTGGCGGTGGCGGAACAGTTGCTATGTACATTGCAAATCACAATATAAACACAGTTGACCTCGGTGTTCCTGTTCTTTCAATGCATGCACCGATGGAGGTTATCTCAAAGAACGACCTATACGAAACTCACAGAGCGCTTTGTGCATTCTGCAAATAATTAGGAGACTACTATGGATATTATTAAAGAACTTCGTGATTTTGGACTTGTTCCCGTAATAAAAATAACAAAGGTGGAAAATGCATTGCCACTTGCAAAGGCACTAGCTGCCGGTGGACTTAACTGTGCGGAAATTACATTCCGTACCGAATGTGCGGCTGAGGCAATCGCTGTAATCACAAAGGAAATGCCAGATATGCTTGTTGGCGCAGGAACAGTTTTAACACCCGAGCAAGCTGACAAGGCAATTGAGGCCGGCTCAAAGTTTATCGTTAGCCCTGGCTTTAACCCAAGAGTTGTTAAGCATTGCCTTGAAAAGGGTATACCTGTGCTTCCCGGCTGTGCAACACCTTCAGAGGTAGAGGCAGCTATGGAGCTTGGCTTAAAGGCAGTTAAATTTTTCCCAGCCGAGGCGGCAGGTGGACTTAATATGATTAAGTCTATGTCCGCACCTTATGGTGGCATTGAGTTTATGCCAACAGGTGGTATAAACGACGAAAATATGCTTGATTATCTCGCATTTGGCAAGATTATCGCATGTGGCGGCAGCTTTATGGTTAAGGACTCATTAATTGAGGCTGGCAACTTCGAGGAAATCACTCGCTTAACAAAAAATGCAGTTATGAAAATGCTCGGCTTTAAGCTTGCTCACGTTGGCATCAACTGTGAAAACAAGGATGAGGCTACAAAGGGCGCAAAATTGCTTTGCACACTCTTTGGTCTTGAATATAAGGAAGGAAATTCTTCTACATTTGTAGGCTCCGAATTTGAGCTTATGCACGAGCCATACCTTGGCAAAAACGGACACATTGCAATTTCAACAAACTTTGCATCCCGTGCAAAGGCTTATCTTGAAAAGCAAGGCATCGAGTTTAATGATGCAACCGCAAAGTATGATGCAAAGGGTAACTTGAAGGTTATATACTTGAAGGAAGAAATTTGCGGCTTTGCAATTCACCTAGTGGAGAAAAAATAATTTATGTTTAATAGATTAAACGAGGCTGAAAAGCGCTACCTTGAAATTGAGGGTGCGCTTGCCGACCCCGAAATAACGGGCAACCAAGCGGAATTCACAAAAACAATGAAGGAGTATAAAAATCTAACTCCCATAATTGAAAAATACCGCGAGTATAAAAAAACCGCATCCGACCTTGAGGGCGCAAAGTCCATAATGGAGGAGGAAAGCGGAGAAATGTATGACCTCGCCGTTGAAGAATATAAGGATTGTAAGGAAAGACTTGCAGTAATTGAAGAGGAATTAAAGTTCCTTTTGATACCAAAAGACCCTAACGATGACAAAAACGTTATCGTTGAAATAAGAGCAGGTGCCGGTGGCGAGGAAGCAGCCTTGTTTGCCTCTGTCCTTTATCGTATGTATTCGATGTATGCAGATTCAAACGGCTTTAAAACCGAGCTTACAGGCTTTAATGAAACCGGTCTTGGTGGCTTTAAGGAGGTTACCTTCTTAATTTCAGGTGAAGGAGCATATTCTCGCTTCAAATTCGAAAGCGGAGTACACAGGGTTCAAAGAGTTCCCGAAACAGAAACGCAGGGTAGAATCCATACATCAACAGCAACAGTTGCAGTGCTTCCCGAGGCTGAGGACGTTGAGGTTGAGCTCAATATGAGCGATGTTACAGTTGAAACCTGCAAGAGTAGTGGCGCAGGTGGTCAGCACGTAAATAAAACAGAAAGTGCTATTCGTCTTATACACAAGCCAACTGGCATAGTTGTTGAGTGTCAGGACGAGCGTAGCCAGTTTAAAAACAAAGACAAGGCGTTTAAGATTCTTCGCGCAAAGCTTTATGATATGAAGCAACAGGAGCAAAGCGATAAAATCGCATCCGAGCGTAAGAGTCAGGTTGGAACAGGCGACCGTAGTGAAAGAATCAGAACCTACAACTACCCACAGGGCAGAGTTACCGACCATAGAATCGGATTTACAATCTATTCACTTGAAGCATTTTTGAATGGCGACATCGGTGAAATGCTTGAGAAATTAGCAACTGCAGATGCTGCAGAAAAATTAAAGGGCGAACAAAATAACTAAAAACGGAGAGGAAAATGGAAACTAAAATTTTCAAGGTTACAAAAGATAGCTTGAATATTTTAAAGGAAGCAAGTGAACTACTAAACAGCGGTAAGCTTGTGGCTTTTCCCACCGAAACAGTTTATGGATTAGGCGCAAATGCCTATGATAGTGAGGCTTGCAAAAGCATATTTTTAGCAAAGGGCAGACCAAGTGACAATCCTTTGATTGTTCATATTTCAAAGCCCGAGGATGCCGAAAATATCGCATATACCTGCCCACTTTATTATGAGCTGGCAAAAGCCTTTATGCCGGGACCCTTGACAGTTATTTTACCTAAAAAGGACGTAATACCATATGAGGTGACGGCAGGACTTAATACAGTCGCTATAAGATGCCCCAAAAACGAGGTGGCAAACAAGCTTATAGAGATTGCAAAAATTCCGATAGCCGCACCGTCAGCCAATTCCTCGGGCAAGCCGTCGCCTACAAGCGCAAAGCACGTATACGACGACTTAAATGATAAAATCCCTATGATACTTGACGGAGGAGATTCCGAGTTTGGTGTTGAGTCCACAGTTATCACAATCAAGGACGATACAATTACTATTCTTCGCCCAGGCTCGGTTACACCTAAAATGCTTGAGGGAGTGTCTAAAAACGTTAAAATAGCATCTGCAGTTAAGGAAGAATTAAAGGCGGGTGAAACGGCACTGTCCCCAGGTATGAAATATAAGCATTATGCCCCAACGGCAAACTTATATTTGATTGATGATAAATATATTAACTTTATAGATTTTGTAAAAGAAAAGCAAAAAACCGAAAACTGCGCGGTAATGTGTTATGATGAGGAAATTTCCTCGTTTGATAACAAAAATTTATTGCCCGTAGGAAAAAAGAAGGACATAAAGAAGCAGACAAAAAGGCTGTTTAATCTTTTGCGACAGGCGGACGACCTAGGGGTCGATACCGTTTATGCTCATCTGCCAAGCGATGACGGAGAGTCCTTAGCAATTTATAACAGAATGATTCGTGCTTGTGCACATCGTGTGATAGGAGGTAAAAATGGCGAAGACAGCTAAAAAGCAAGAAAAGAAAAAGTACGTTGAAAGTGAGCCAATGCTTCAACCGATAACGGAAACTATAGAAACAAACTATATGCCGTATGCGGTTAGCGTTATGGTTTCGCGTGCTATTCCTGAAATTGACGGCTTTAAGCCCGCACACAGAAAGCTTCTTTATACGATGTATAAAATGGGACTTTTGCACGGCAGACGTACAAAGAGTGCGAACATCGTTGGTGCAACGATGAAGCTTAACCCACACGGTGATGCCTCAATTTATGAAACAATGGTTCGTCTAACCTCTGCAAACGAGTCGCTTTTGCATCCGTTTGTTGATTCAAAGGGTTCATTTGGTAAGCAGTATAGCCGAGATATGGCGTTTGCCGCATCAAGATATACAGAGGCAAAGCTTGACACCTTCTGCCAAGAAATTTTCTCAGGTATTGACAAGGATGCCGTTGATATGGTGGATAACTACGACAGCACAACGAAGGAGCCACGCCTTTTGCCAACAACCTTCCCCAATATTTTGGTTTCCTCAAACCTTGGTATTGCCGTTGGTCTTGCATCCTCCATTTGTTCATTCAATCTACAAGAAATTTGCGATGCGACGATTGCTCTTTTGCGCTCTCCTCGCACAGATATTGAAAAAATACTCGACATAGTTAAAGCACCTGATTTTCCGGGTGGCGCATCCGTTGTTTACGACCGTGAGCAAATTAAAAAGGTTTACGAAACAGGAAAAGGACCGATTAAGCTCCGCGCAAAATACGTATACGACTCTGAGGAAAACTGTATAGAGATACTTGAAATTCCTTATTCCACCTCAATAGAGGCGATAATTAAGGATATAAACGACCTCTTTAAGGCGGGAAAATTGAAGGAGGTTACAGGCGTTCGCGATGAAATTGATTTGAACGGCTTCAAGCTTACAATCGACTTAAAGCGCGGAACAGACCCCGACCAATTAATGCAAAAGCTTTATAAATTTACTCCGCTTGAGGATAACTTCCCGTGTAACTTTAACGTTTTGATAGATGGCTCACCAAAGCAGCTCGGCGTTAAGGACATACTTACTGAATGGATTAAGTTTAGAACTAATTGCTTGCGCCGTGAATATATCTTCGACCTTGATAAAAAGAGTCACAAGCTTCATCTCTTACTTGGCCTTGGTAAAATTCTACTTGATATTGACAAGGCTGTTAAAATAGTGAGAGAGACAGAGAAGGATGAGGACGTTGTTCCAAACCTTATTAAGGGCTTCGAGGTTGACAAGGAGCAGGCAGAATATATAGCTGACATCAAGCTCCGTCATTTAAATAGAGAATATATTATGAACCGTCTTGAGGATATTGACAATCTTCAAAAGGAAATTGCAGAAATTAAAGCAATTCTTGATGACGAGCTTAAAATGAAGGCGGTAATAATAAAGCAACTGAACGATATAAAAAAGAAATATGGAAAGCCAAGAAAAACTCAAATCATTGATTCCGATGATATTAAAGAATTTTCAAAGGAAAGCTTGATTGAGGATTATTCAGCGCACCTATTCTTCACAAAGGATGGTTACTTAAAGAAAATCACACAGCAATCCTTGCGCGGTAACTCCGAGCAGAAGATAAAGGAAGATGATGAAATAATTTTCGAGGGTGAGATAAGAAACAAGGATGAAATAATTTTCTTTACAGATAAAGCACAGCTTTATTTTGCAAAGATGTCTGATTTTGCTCTCTGTAAAGCTTCAGAAATGGGAGATTACGTACCAAAGCACTTGAATTTTGACAACAACGAAAGAGTTGTTTTTATGAAGGTCAACCCTTCGTATGATGAAAATCAAAACGTTATTTTCTTCTTTGAAAACGGCAAGGCTGTAAGAGTGCCGATGAGCCAATATCAGACACAGGGCTCAAGGAAAAAACTCAAAAAGGCATTTTCTGATGCTTCAAAAATAGTGAAAATCATTTACGAAACAAGTGATGATTACATTATGATGATAAACTCTGAATCTAAAGCAATACTAATTAAACCATCGTTCATTCCTGTAAAGACAACCAGAACCTCAATAGGTACTGTTGCTTTTGCAATGAATTTAAAGAAAAACCAAAAAATCAAAAAGGTTTTAACCGATTATGAAAAGAAATATCCCGAGGCAAAAGAAACGTATAGAAAAATAAAAATTCCTGCAACAGGGGTTTTGATTTCTAAAAAGAAGCCAAAGGACCCACAACTAAAAATAAAATTTGAGGAGAATTAAAATGAACAATAAGATTTTTGTAAGAATTATGTGTGTAGTGCTTGGCGTTTTAATGCTAGCTAGTGCAGTTGCACTTATTGCATCAGGCTTTATAACCTCTTGTGCAGCATAACTTGAAAATTTGTAATAGAAAACGGGCATCAGCAAAAGGTTGATGCCCGTTTTTTATAGTAATGAATTGAATGGCGGTTCTTCATTATTTTTCATGATAAACAAAAGCAGCAGGCTGAAGTAGGGGCGACCATTGGTCGTCCGAGGTAACCGTAGAAACGGGAAGGCTCGACAAGCGAGCTATTTCTGCTCACCTTATGCTCGCGAGCGGCAACAGTTTCGACAGAAATGCGAACCCAATTTGTGCAAAGCACAAAGACGGGTTCTTCGTTATTTCTCATGATAAACAAAACAGCAGGCTGAAGTAGGGGCGACCATTGGTCGTCCGAGGTAACCATAGAAACGCGAAGGCTCGACAAGCGAGCTATTTCTGCTCACCTTATGCTCGCGAGCGGCACCGGTTTCGACAGAAATGCGAACCCAATTTGTGCAAGGCACAAAGACGAGTTTTTCATTATTTCTCATAATAAACAAAACAGCAGGCTGAAGTAGGGGAGACCATTGGTCGTCCGAGGTAACCGTAGAAACGCGAAGGCTCGACAAGTGAGCTATTTTCATCTAGCCTTTTGTGAGCAAGCTCCCGTCGGCTTTAGCTGAAAATGCGAACTCGATTTAAATCACAGATTTAAAGACGGGTTTTTCGTTATTCCTCGCGATAAACAAAAACAGCAGACACTTTGGTCTGCTGTTTTGTTTATGGTGCGAGAAACGGGAATCGAACCCGTATGGCATAACCACACGCCCCTCAAACGTGCGCGTCTACCAATTCCGCCACTCTCGCATATATCGGTTTTTCAACCTTGCCAACATATTATACTAAAACATTATCGGTTTGTCAATACTTTTTTTATATTTTTTTAAAAAAGTTTTATATGTCGTTTCCATAGCGAAATTTAATTATAAAATACAAAAGGGCCGATATTATCGACCCTTTATGTAATTAGTCAGCTAGTACTGTAACTTTGTCAGATGTGAGCTCTGTGATAGCGTCTACAATACCGAGAACCCAAGACAAACCGAAAACGAAAGAAACGATAGCAACAACAAGTGTTACAGTGTTCTTTGTTTCGAGGTAGCGGAATACACGGTAAAGTGGACTCATAATACCACCAACGAGAAAGAAGATGAAGAACTTAAGAACCTTGTTAAGACCTTCAATCTTAGCTGTGATTGATTCGTTAGCCATGATAAACTCCTTAAAATTTATTCACATCATACGATGCTACGCGTAATTATAGCACAGTCATTTCTAAAATGCAAGTAATTTATAAAAATTTTAATTAAAGATGCTGAAATTTTCATTTTAACTTGAATATTTAATAATATTATGATAAAATTATATAGATACAAAAATAATAAAGGAGCTAGTATGGGAAATTTTGTTGATTTTAAAGAAATCGAAAAGCAAAATGAATATGTAAACAAAGTCAAGCTCCTTGTGAATGGTAAGGGAAAAAAGGCTTTTGTATATACATTGGGATGCCAGCAAAATGAGGCGGATAGTGAAAAAATAATGGGCACCCTCAATAAAATGGGGTATCAAATAACAGAAAATGAAAAAGAAGCCGACGTTTTAATGGTAAATACCTGTGCAATAAGAGATCACGCAGAAAAGCGCGCGCTCTCTATTATCGGGAGATTTAAGCACTATAAGGCAGTAAATCCTGATATAATAATAGGTGTTTGCGGTTGCATGAGTGCACAGGAGCATCAAAGAGAAAAGCTTAAGCATTCTTATCACTATGTTGATTTCACATTTGGCACAGGCGCACTTCACCGTCTACCCGAATTTATATACAACGCACTAAATAAGAAAAAAAGATATTTTGACATAGATAGCGATAAGCCTCAAATAGCAGAGGGCATAGAGACCTTGCGTCAAAGCACATATCGTGCTTGGGTTAGCATTATGTATGGGTGTAACAATTTTTGCACCTACTGCATTGTTCCGTATGTAAGAGGCAGAGAAAGAAGCCGTAAAATGGAGGATATTCTTTGTGAGATAAGAGATTTAGTCGAAAAGGGCTATAAGGATATAACCCTACTCGGACAAAATGTAAACTCCTATGGCAAGGATTTAGATGAGAAAACAAATATCTCTGCACTGCTTAATGAAATTTCTAAAATAGAAGGCGATTTTTGGATTCATTTGATGACCTCACATCCAAAGGACGCGTCAATTGAAATGATAGAGGCAATAAAATCATCCCCAAGGACAAGCGGACATTTCCATTTGCCACTTCAAAGCGGCTCGGACGAAATTCTTAAGAAAATGAACCGACACTATGACCTTGAAAGATACTTGTCAATTATTGCCAAATTAAGAGAAAATAATGAAAATATCACACTGACAACCGATTTGATAGTGGGCTTCCCGGGAGAGAGTGAAGAGGACTTTAACCTAACCCTTGATGTGATAAAAAAGGTGAAATACGATTCAGTATTTAGCTTTATCTATTCGCCAAGAAAGGGCACTCCTGCTGCAGCTATGGAAAACCAAATTCCAAGTGAGGAGCAGCATAGAAGGTACGATATCCTTTGCGATGCTCAAAACGAAATATCAAAGAAAATCAACGAGTCTTATATAGGCACCGCTCAAAAGGTTTTGGTTGATGGTAAAAGTAAAAACAATGAGGGCGTATACACCTCTCGCACACAAGGAAATAAGATAGTTCATTTTGAATGCGAAAAGGATTATACAGGACAGTTTAAAACAGTAAAAATCACACGTGCAGACACTTTTGCTCTGTATGGTGAAATTATATAATTCTAGGAGGAAACAAAAATGGAAATTATGGAGTTAGCAGCACAGCTTGGACAAGCAATTAAGGCTGATGCTCGCGTAGCAAAAATGGAAGAGGCAAAGGTAGCTTACGAGAAGGATGAACAAATCCAAAAGCTTATGCTCGAGTACAATGCACAACAAATTGCTATGGCAGAGGAGTATAAGAAGGACCCTGTTGACGAAAAGATTATCGAGGCTATTGAAAACAGACTCAACCAAATCGTTGAAGAGGTTACAACCAATGCAACATTTATCGCAATCAATGAGGCTCAAGAGGCTGTACAAGCTCTTATGACCGAGGTTAATGCAGAGATTGAATTCCAAATCACAGGTCAACGCCCATGCTCACACGACTGCTCAAGCTGCGGCTCTGACTGTGGTCACCATCACTAATTGATAGCGTTTCAAAACGCACAAATTCACTGATTTTAGGAGGTAAGACGGTATGACGTCTATGATGCTTCAATACCTTGAAATAAAGGAACAATACAAGGATTTTATACTGTTTTACCGTCTCGGTGACTTCTATGAGATGTTTTTTGGCGACGCAATTACCGCCTCTCGTGAGCTTGAGCTTACCTTGACAGGCCGTGATTGCGGTGAGCCGGAAAGAGCGCCAATGTGTGGTGTTCCATATCATAGTGTTGAGCCATATATTGGCAAGCTTATTTCTAAGGGCTACAAGGTAGCTATTTGTGAGCAAATGGAAAACCCGCAGGAAACAAAGGGTATAGTAAAGCGTGAGGTAGTAAGAGAGATTACTCCCGGCACAGTTGTTGAAGCATCACTTTTAAACGAAACAAAAAATAATTTTCTCTGCTCGCTTTATTTTGAAAGAGGCAGAGTAGGGCTTTCATTTGCCGACGTCTCGACTGGCGAGATTTTGGCAACCTCGATTAATGCTGAAACAAGCAAAATTTTAAACGAGCTTGGAACATATGCACCAAAGGAAATTATAACTAATATTGACAAGGAAAATGGTTCTTTCCTTTATGATTTCGCCAAGGAAAAGCTTGGCGCACTTGTCGAATTTGATATGGAGAGCTACTATAATTATCAAAAATGCACAGAGAGAGTAATTTCCCAATTCGGCAAGGACTATTACGATAAAAATTTGAATGAAACAAGCATTGTGCTGGCAACCGGTGCAATTCTTGATTATATAATTAAAACGCAAAAAACGGATATATCTTATATAAATGCCTTAAACGTTTATAGCGAGGGACAATATCTTGAAATGGACTTGAATACACGTAGAAACCTAGAGCTTTGCGAGTCCATGAGAAACAAAGAAAAAAAAGGCACGCTTTATTGGGTTCTTGATAAGACAAAGACCTCAATGGGTGCAAGAATGCTTCGTAGCTATATAGAGCATCCGCTTCTCGACGTTAAAAAGATTCTTGAAAGACAGGGCGCGGTTGCAACCCTATCCGAAAACATAGTTTTAAGAGGCGAATTATCTAATCTTCTTTCTTCCGTGCTTGATTTGGAAAGGCTTATGACGAAGGTTGTTTATTCAACCGCTAATGGCAAGGATTTAAAGGCGATAGCATCAACTCTTTCCGTTATTCCGGAGGTCAAAAATCTACTTTATACAGCCGAAGCTCGCGAGCTTATTAATATTCGCGAGGGTCTTGATAATTTAGATGATATAACGTCGTTAATCAACGATGCATTTGTTGATTTACCGCCGTTTTCAATACGAGAGGGTGGCTTTATAAAGGACGGATATAGTGCCGAGGTTGACCGTTTGCGTGATATAATGACTGACGGTCAGGGCTGGATTCACAGAATCGAAGAGGACGAAAGAGAAAAGACAGGCATTAAAACCTTAAAAATAGGCTACAATAGGGTTTTTGGATATTATATAGAGGTTACAAAATCATTAATTTCTCAAGTGCCCGAGAGATACATAAGAAAGCAAACACTATCCAACTGTGAAAGATACATAACCGAGGAATTAAAGGATATGGAGTCCGCAGTTCTTGGCGCAAAGGATAAGCTTGCCGCACTTGAATTTGAGCTCTTTACTGAAATCAAAGATAAGGTAGCAGATGAGCTTAAGCGCATTCAAAGAAGTGCCAATATGCTTGCGCGACTTGATGTATACCTCTCACTTGCCGAGGTTGCGGTTAAAAACTCATATGTTTGTCCTGATGTTGACTTTAGTGACGTTATCGATATAAAGGACGGACGTCACCCTGTTGTTGAACAATTTGTAAGAGATAGCTATTTTGTTCCAAACGACACATATCTTAATACTACAACCGATAAAATGGCGCTTATAACCGGTCCTAATATGGCGGGTAAATCAACATATATGCGTCAGAGTGCGCTTATTGTTTTGATGGCGCAAATCGGATCGTTTGTTCCTGCCAAGAGTGCAAGAATTGGCATTGTTGACAAGCTTTTCACTCGCGTTGGAGCATCAGACGACCTAGCATCAGGTCAATCAACCTTTATGCTTGAAATGACCGAGGTTGCTTATATTCTTGAAAACGCAACAAAGAAAAGCTTTATAATTTACGATGAAATCGGAAGAGGAACATCAACCTTTGACGGTATGAGTATTGCTCGCGCAATAGCCGAATATACAGCAGGCAAGAAAATTGGCGCACGCAGTATGTTTGCAACACATTATCACGAGCTAACCGCACTAGAGGACGAAATTGAAGGTATTGTAAATTACAATATTGCTGCTAAAAAGCGCGGAGATGAAATCACCTTCCTACGCAAAATAGTTAAAGGTCCAACAGACGATAGCTATGGTATTGAGGTTGCTAAATTGGCAGGCGTTCCAAATGAGGTTGTTAAGCGTGCAAAGAGCGTTTTATCTGAAATGATAGAAAACGGCACAGTAGAACCAAAGATTATAAAAAAAGCGCCCGAGGCTGATCAAATGATGAGCTTTGAGGATATGGCTATATACGAAAGTGCTGATAAAATAAAGAAGCTTGATTTAAATACTATAACCCCAATTGAGGCTATGAACTTTATATTTGAGCTGAAAAAATTATTTAATAACTGACAGGGCCTCCTTTGCAAAGGGAGGTGTCGCGGTATCGCGACGGAGGGATTTTAAAGCATATTTGAACGAAGGAGGATACGGCAGTGGGAAAAATTAATGTGCTTGGCTTTGACGTTGCAAACTTAATAGCTGCCGGGGAGGTTGTTGACCGTCCATCTTCAGTTGTTAAGGAGCTTCTTGAAAACGCAATAGATTCAGGGGCTACAAGCATTATAATTGAAATAAAAAAAGGCGGAAGTGCCTTTATAAGAATTACAGATAACGGATGCGGTATTGCATATGACGATCTTCCTGTGGCAATTTTAAGACACGCCACAAGCAAAATAAAGGATGCCGATGATCTTGAGTCAATAATGACTCTTGGTTTTAGAGGTGAGGCGCTTGCCGCTATCTCGTCGGTTTCTAAAATTCGTATTATGACAAAGCAGAGGTCGGATAAATTCGGCTCGCTTTTAGAGGCTCATGCAGGCACCGTAGTAAATCACATAAAAACAGGCTCACAGGATGGTACAACCGTTATAGTTGAGGATTTGTTCTACAATGTTCCTGCAAGAAAGAAATTTTTAAAGCAGGATAAAACAGAGGCTCTTGCAATTTCTGGGATTGTTGAGAAGGTGGCTCTTTCTCGTCCTGATATATCGTTTAGATATATTATTGATGGTGAGCTTAAATATTTGACTGCAGGGGATGGAAGCCTTTCAAACGTAATTTATGCAATTTTAGGCAGGGACGTGTCTAAAAAAACCATAAAGGTTGACCGCGAGGACGGTGGAATTAAGGTTAGAGGCTTTATCTCAACGCCTGAATTAAATAGGGCAAATCGTAACCTTGAAAACTTCTATATAAATTCAAGATTTGTAAAGAGCAAAACAGCTTCAGCTGCGCTTGAGCAAGCGTATAAATCATACATACCGGATGGTAAGTTCCCATTCTGTGTTCTTGATATTATAATTGATCCTTCACAGGTTGACGTTAACGTTCATCCCGCAAAATTAGAGGTTAAATTTTCAAACGAAAATGTGATTTTTAATGCGGTTTATTACGCAGTTCGTACAGCACTTTCAAATTCTATAACCACTCCTAGCTTGTATAACGAGGAAAAGCCGAAAAATGAAGTAAGTCCATTAAATACGCTTTTTCAAGTGCAGGACAAGGAAAATAACGAATATAAGGCAAGTAGAATCGTGTTTGATTCAAAGGCTAACGTAGCTGTTGTGCGTCAAAACAACACTCTTGATTATTCTTCGTTTGAAAAGAAGGATACAACCAAGGTAGAAATTAAGGATACCCCTAAAAGCACCTATGCAGACGAGGATGCTTTTTCCCTGAAATTCCCCAAAAGAGAAGCAAGGGTTGAAGAAAAAAACAGTATCCAATTTGATGCTCAAGAAATAAAAATGGATGTTCAATACAATGTCCAACTCCCTAAAACAGTTACCCCTGTGGCTGAAAATGAGAAGAAAATCGATGTGGCCGAACCCAAAACAACTATACAAAGCAAAATAGTTCCCGATTATAAAATAATTGGAGAGCTATATAACTCATACGTTATAGTTGAGCTTGGTGAAATTGCTTACGTAATTGATAAGCATGCAGCACACGAGCGCATTATTTTTGAAGATTTAAAGGCTAAAATCAACCAAACCGAGCCAAGCTCACAAATTTTACTTTTTCCAATAGAAATTAATCTTACAAAAGATGAAGAAATAGCCATTTGCGAGTGGGAAGAGGATATTAAGAAAACAGGCTTCGGCTTTTCTCTTGAAAATGGCGTGGTAAGCGTATCGGAAATTCCATCTGAAATTTCGCCAAGTGCCGTTGAGGACACATTTGTAACCTTGCTTGACAAGCTTGCAAGCGGAGAGGCGGATGCCGAAAACTCAAGATACCAAAAATTTGAAAGAGCGCTTTACCAATGCTCCTGTAAGGCAGCAATTAAAGCCGGCAGAGTGTATGATAAAGAGCATATTAAGTGGATTTGTGACAGAGTTTTAACTCTTGACAATATAAAGTACTGCCCACACGGCAGACCTATTGCATTTGAAATAACAAAGCACTTTCTTGAAAAGCAATTTGAAAGGAAATAATTGATGTTCGAGGTAATAAAAAAGGACGGAAGAGCCAGACGCGCAAGACTTGAAACCGTTCACGGCACAATAGAAACTCCTGTTTTTATGAATGTTGGTACTTGTGCCGCAATCAAGGGTGGAGTTTCCACCACCGATTTAAAGGATTTAAAATGTCAGGTTGAGCTATCAAATACTTATCACCTACATTTGCGCCCGGGTGACAAATTAATTCACGATCTTGGCGGTATACATAAGTTTTTTAATTGGGATAAGCCGGTTTTAACCGATAGTGGTGGATTTCAGGTTTTCTCACTTTCTCAGCTTCGTAAAATAACCGAGGAGGGCGTTAAATTCGCTTCTCACATTGACGGCAAGCGTATATTTATGGGACCTGAGGAATCAATGCAAATTCAGTCGAATTTAGCTTCAACTATCGCTATGGCTTTTGACGAGTGTATTGAAAATCCGGCACCATATGAATATACAAAAAAGTCCTGCGACCGTACGGTTAGATGGCTTGTTAGATGTAAAAACGAAATGGCAAGACTTAATTCCTTGCCCGAAACCATAAACAAAAATCAAATGCTTTTCGGCATTAACCAAGGCAGTACGTATGAGGATTTACGTATTGAGCATATGAAACAAATCGCACATCTTGACCTTGACGGATATGCCATCGGTGGTCTTGCGGTTGGTGAATCCACCGAGGAAATGTATCGTATAATTGATATAGTTGAGCCGTATATGCCCGAAAACAAGCCAAGATACCTAATGGGTGTTGGAACACCTTGTAATATTTTGGAGGCTGTTCACCGTGGTATTGACTTTTTTGACTGTGTAATGCCGTCAAGAAATGCAAGACACGGAAACCTCTTTACTTGGCATGGCAAAATGAATATAATGAACGAGAAATATCGTGACGACTCACGTCCAATTGACGAGAACTGCGGCTGCCCTGCCTGCCGTGATTATTCACGCGCGTATATTCGCCACTTAATAAAGGCAAAAGAGGCACTAGGTATGCGTTTGGCGGTTCTTCATAACCTTTATTTCTATAATGATTTAATGGAAAAAATAAGGACGGCGCTTGACGGCGACTATTTTGAGAGCTTCTATCAAAAATATAGAAATATTCTTGGCGAACGCAGTCAAAATTAGACACATGACAAAATTTTTTGGAGGATTTTATGTTTATGAATAATGATTTTATGCTTTATCCTAATTTTAAGATGAAGGCGCTGACATTTAGCTATGATGATGGCGTTAAAGAGGATAGAGCATTCGTTGCACTTTTAAATAAATACGGATTAAAAGGCACCTTCAACCTAAATAGTGGCTTGATGGCTAAAGAAAAAAGGATTGACGACAAGATTTGCCCGGAGGAAATAGCTGATTTATATAAAGGACACGAGGTTGCCGTTCACACAGTTCACCACCCATTCCTTGAAAAAATGCCCGAAAGCGTTATTGCAACAGAGGTGCTTGACGACAGACGAAACCTTGAAAAATATGTTGATTATCCTGTTCGTGGTATGGCATATCCATTTGGCACTTATGATGAGCGCGTAATTAATGTTTTAAAGGCTGTTGGCATTAAATATTCAAGAACAACCGAGGTTCACCATAACTATATTTTGCCAACTAACTGGCTCAAAATGCCATCAACCTGTCACCATGCAGATGGTCGCCTTTTCGAGCTTGCTGAAAAATTTGTAAATAGCGAGCCAAAGAAAGAAAGCCGCTTCACAACTCATGGATGGCTATTCTACGTATGGGGACATACCTACGAATTCAGAACCAAAGAGGATTGGGACAGAATTGAGGAATTTTTCAAGCTTGTTTCAATGAGAGATGATGTTTGGTATGCAACCAATATCGAAATTTACGATTATATTGAGGCTTATAGAGCCCTCGAATATTCAGTAGACCTAACGAAGGTTTATAACCCAACAGGTATAGATGTTTATCTTATTCACAATGAGAAAAATTATAAAATTCCAGCCGGACAAGTGGTTAAATTCTAATAAAAAAGGAACGGAAATCCGTTCCTTTTTTTATTAGATTGTGCCAGTTACTATTAAAGTGCTGGTTCCGGGAGTTATTGAAATTACGCCAGTTATCGGGTCTTGAGTATAGGTTGCTGCAGGAACTGTAATGTTTGATGGAACTGTTTCAAAAAATCCTGTTGTTTGATTGTAGTTATATTCTGTACCTTCTGACCAAGGTGTACCATTAAAGATAACCTGTACGTTTGTTAAAATTGGGTCAAATAGGTCGGTAATAATTGCATTGTCGGTTGCCACTAAAGGTGTATTACCTGTGTTTTGGATTAAGAAGGTGTAGGTTACAGTTTCGCCCTCGGCAACAGGAACAGGACTGATTGATTTAGTGATAGATAGATTTGGACGAGTTTCAGCATTAACTGTTTCTTCAACAGAAACAGGAGTAACGCCCATACCGCTTATTGCCGCTTGATTCGTAATTTCTCCGTCAATGCCTAAAGGAGCAAAGCCGTTTGTAGAAACCTCGTAAACAAGAATTGCATTACCGTTTGCAGGAACAGTAATTCCACTTACCGTAAGTGAATTTGCAGTAGTTGTAACTATTGGACTTGGCTGCAAAACGCCATTAACATAATAGCGAAGAGTTCCATCTGTATAGTCGAGAGGAGTTAGTGTACCCGTGCCAAAGGTGTAAGTGCCTAGGTTGTCGGTTATTGTTAAATTATTAAAGGCAGAAGAGCCTGAATTTAATATGCTAACTATATAGGTTATATTGTCGTCTTGTCCGTAGGTTGCATTTATCGCAGTCTTGGTTGCTGAAAGCACTTCTAAGATTTCGCCAACAGCAACATTTGAATTCGTTACTGTGTTTCCGTAGGACAAGGTAGCTTGATTAGTAAATTGTGCCATATTATATTCCTTTCAAAATTAGAGGACTTCTATCTACAGCGAACTGTGATAGGCCTCAATATTATAATATGATAATATTAGAAAAAAGCTACAATTTTATAAAATATATATGAACATATGTGCATAATATAATGGATTGTAAAAAAGAAAAAGGGAGAAATTTTCTCCCTTTTAGTCTTTAAATTTAAATGAACCACTAATTAAGGTCGCTCCGTTTTTGTCAACCGTTAGAAGTCCGCCGTCTGTGGTTGCTTCTTTTGCGTTGTCATCGTCAAGCCAAACCTTACAAGGTGCGCTTTTTATAGACGTTACAAACGGAACGTGTCCTGCCATAATGGCAAGGTCGCCCATAACTCCACGCACATCAAGCTTGTATATTTCGCCGTCAAAAATATTTCCGTCAGGCGATGATACTGTTAAATGGAAGGTTTTCATAATCAAGCCCTCTTTGCCTTTTCAACCGCTTCGTCAATAGTGCCGACAAATAGGAATGCACTTTCAGGTAAATCGTCGTGTAAGCCCTCAATAATTTCTTTAAAGCCTCTAATAGTTTCGGAAATCGGAACGTATTTACCGGGAATGCCGGTGAACTTTTCGGAAACGTCAAATGGCTGAGAGAGGAAACGTTGAATCTTTCTTGCACGAGAAACTAAAAGCTTGTCATCATCAGAAAGCTCATCCATACCCATAATAGCGATAATATCCATAAGCTCGTTGTATCTTTGAAGTATTCTTTGTACTTCCTTTGCAACGTAGTAGTGCTCCTCGCCAACGATAGAAGGTGAGAGAATGCGGCTAGTTGACTCAAGTGGGTCAACCGCAGGATAAATACCTTGGGAAGCGATGCTTCTTGCCAAAACCGTTGTTGCATCAAGATGGGCAAAGGTTGTTGATGGCGCTGGGTCAGTTAAGTCATCAGCAGGTACGTAAACCGCTTGAATAGAGGTTATTGAGCCTTGCTTTGTCGATGTAATTCTTTCTTGCAAAGCGCCCATTTCTGTTGCCAAGGTAGGTTGGTAACCAACGGCGGAAGGCATACGACCAAGAAGGGCTGATACTTCAGAGCCTGCTTGAGTAAAACGGAAAATATTATCAATGAAGAGAAGAACATCTTGTCCTTCCTTGTCACGGAAATATTCAGCCATGGTAAGACCTGAAAGCGCTACTCTCATTCTTGCTCCCGGAGGCTCGTTCATTTGTCCGTAAACAAGAGCTGTGTTACCAAGAACTCCGGATTGCTTCATTTCATTATAAAGGTCATTACCCTCACGTGTACGCTCGCCAACTCCGGAGAAAACGGAAATGCCACCGTGCTCCTTTGCTATGTTGTTAATAAGCTCCATAATAAGAACTGTTTTACCAACACCCGCACCTCCGAAAAGACCTATTTTACCGCCCTTTGAGTAAGGACAAATCAAGTCGATAACCTTAATACCGGTTTCAAAAATCTCGGCACTTGTTGCAAGATCCTCGTATTTAGGCGCAGAACGGTGTATATTCCAACGCTCATCAGTTTCGGGAGTTGGTTGGTTGTCAACAGCATCGCCTAAAACGTTAAAAATACGACCAAGAGTTTCTTTTCCAACTGGAACTGAAATAGGAGCACCGGTATCGATAACGTCAACTCCACGCTGTAAGCCGTCAGTTGAAGACATAGCAATGCATCTTGCAGTGTTGTCACCAATATGCTGTGCAACCTCAACAGTTAAAATCCTTTGACCAAGGTTTATTGTCAAAGCGTTATATATCGTAGGAAGCTCGCCCTCGTTAAAGAGAACGTCAACTACAGGTCCCATAACCTGTATAACCTTGCCTATATTCTTTTTATCCATATTCACCTCATAGAGATAAATTTTTATGCCACGCTGGGCATTATTCGCCTGCACCCGCAACAATTTCGGTAATTTCTTGGGTGATAGCGCCTTGTCTTGCTCTGTTGTATTGTAGGCTCAAGTCGGAAATCATCTGCTTTGCATTTTTGCCGGCGGAATCCATAGCCATACGGCGAGCAGAAACCTCACAAGCAAAGCTCTCACGTGTGTATGCCGTAATTGAGCCTGCAATATATTCGCGCACACTTAGGTTGAGAATTGTTAAGTGATCAGGCTCGTATATTGTGCCCTCCGCACCGGAAATATCAGATTTTTCAAGTGGTAAAAGCCACTTGATTTTTGCTTCTTGAGTCATAATTGAACGATATTCAGTATATATAATACCGAGCTTGTCAAATTCACCATTCTTGAATTCTGTAGAAAGCTTGTCGGACAACTCTAAAGCGTTGTCAAAATTGTATTTTTCAGAAGAATTTATAGGATAGGAAAATCTTTCACAAGCACGCTTGCCGATAGGAATAAATTCTGCATCCTTATATTCCTTTGCAAGCCTAAAAACATTAGCATTATATCCGCCTGCTAAGCCTCTATCTCCTGCAATAATTATGATTTTAGTGCGAGAAGTGTCGCGTTTTTGCATAAAAGGACTCTTTTGTGACTCCTTTTGAGAGGTCAATAGAGCAATGGATTTTTCAAGAGAGGATATATATTCTCTTGCTTTATACATGGCTTCGTTTGCACGTCTGATTTTAGATGATGCAACAAGCCCCATTGCCTTTGTTAATTGCTCGGTGGATCTAACACTTTTTATACGCACACGCAGTGCTTTCGTGTTAGGCATATATTACACCTTCATTTCTTGCAAAATGGATTTAAGCTCATTTATATCTGTTTCGTCAAAATATCCATCTTCAATGCGTTTTAGCCACCCTGTGTATGAATTTTCAAGCTTTGCATATAGATTATTCTCATACTCGTGTACGTTTTTAACGTCAACGTTATCAAGATAACCGTTGATAACGGCATATACAATAGCAACCTGACAACCAACGCGAACAGGTGCATTTCTGCCTTGTTTTAAGACCTCAACTATTCTTTCACCAAGTGCCAAACGCTTCTTTGTGTCTGCATCAAGGTCACTGCCGAATTGAGCAAAGGATTGAAGCTCTCTGTATTGTGAATAGAGAAGCTTAAGCTCACCTGCTACCTTTTTCATACCTTTAAGCTGAGCAGAGCCACCAACACGGCTAACTGAAATACCCGGATTAATAGCAGGCATGATTCCCGCATGGAAAAGCTCGGTTTCAAGGAATATTTGTCCGTCTGTGATTGAAATTACGTTAGTTGGGATATAAGCTGAAACGTCACCTGCTTGAGTTTCGATAATAGGTAGAGCAGTGATAGAGCCACCACCATATGCTTCGTCAACACAAGCTGCGCGTTCAAGAAGTCTTGAGTGTAGATAGAAAACGTCACCTGGGTAAGCCTCACGGCCCGGTGGACGGCGGATAAGCAAGGACAGAGCTCTGTAAGCTACCGCATGCTTACTCAAATCATCATATATAATTAATACATCTTTACCTTGCTCACGGAAATATTCTGCCATAGCGCAACCGCTATATGGTGCTATATATTGAAGTGGAGCACTCTCGGCAGCAGTTGCTGAAACTATAATCGTATAGTCCATAGCTCCGTTTGCTTGAAGCTCGGAAACGAGCTGTGCAACAGATGTACTTTTTTGTCCAATAGCAACGTAAATACAGATAACGTCGGTGTTTTTTTGATTTATAATTGTGTCAATGGCAATTTCGGTTTTACCCGTTTGACGGTCACCGATAATAAGCTCACGCTGACCACGTCCGATAGGAATCATACTGTCAATAGCTTTAATTCCCGTTTGTAAAGGAACGCATACGCTCTTTCTTTCGATAATTCCGGGTGCTTCGGATTCAATAGGACGGAAGCCGTTATTTTCAATAGGACCCTTGCCGTCAATAGGCTCACCAAGGGCATTTACAACTCTGCCGAGGAACTTATCTCCTACAGGAACGGACAAAACGTTACCCGTCCTCTTAACTATAGAGCCTTCCTTTATATTGTTTTTGTTGGACAAAACGGCAACCGAAACGGTTTCCTTTTCAAGGTTTTGCGCCATTCCAAAGCTTCCGTCATCAAATTCAAGAAGCTCGTTTGCCATGCAGTTTTCAAGTCCATAAACGCGTGCGATACCGTCGCCAACAAGGATAACCTTGCCGGTTTCGAGCATCTTGGCACGTTCTTTGTAGTTTTCAATTTGTAATTTAATTACGTTACTGATTTCTTGGGGTGTACTCATTTTAACCAATCACTCCCTTAATGTTATTTAAACGGCTTGAAAGTGAGCCGTCAAGCACCTTGCCGTCAAGCTCGATTTTAATTCCGCCAATCAAGTCCTTATCTTCAATGTATATAGGGTCAATTTCTTTATTTGTTATGCTCTTTAGCTTCTTAATAAGCTTTTCTTTTTGAGCATCGGTTAGCTGAAATGCATAGTAAATCTTTGCTACTGTTCTGTTTTCAAGCGCGGTGATGAGTAAAAAGAACTCATTAATGCATTCGGAAAGAGTAGCAATGTTTCTGCTTTCGCAAAGAAGCTTTAAAAACGAAATAACATATTCGTTTTTTTCGCCAAACGCCTCGTCAATAAGAGAAAGCCTATTTGATAGCGTAAGCGCAGGGGAAGACAAAACATCAAGATATTCAGGGTTTTCCTTTATAACCATATGAACATCTCCTATATCCGCTTTAATTTCATTGATTATACCCTTTTCACAGGCAAGCGAAAATAAGGCAGAGGCGTATTCCTTACTCAAATCTGCCATTATTCTTCACCTATTTCATCAATAAAAGAGTCAACAAGGTCTTTGTTTGTTTCCATATTGATTTCTCTTTCAAGCAGCTTTTCTGTTAGCTTTGTTGAAACGTCAACGATTTCATCCTTGATAGTTTCTTGTGCCTTTTTAATTTCAAGCTCGGCATTTTCCCTAGCTTGCTTTACAATATGCTCGGATTCCTCTTTAGCATCGGCGATAATATCCTTTTCGCGAGCTTTAGCGGTGGATACGGCATTTTTTATAATGTCATCAGCCTCTTCCTTGGCATTTTCAAGTCTTTTTTCATATTCTTCCTTGTTCCTTTGAGCAGCCTTTTCGGATTCTTCAGCCTTCTGATAGCTAGCATCAATGGTTGCTTGGCGGTCGGCGAGCATCTTTTTTACAGGCTTATAAAGGAATTTCTTTGCAAGCAAGAAAAGTATAACAAGGTTTAAAAGTGAAAAAAGAATAGACCAGAAGTTTAAAGAGATGACACCTAAGGTGGTTTCTGTAAACATCTTTTAATTCCTTATGCTATAAAAAGTCCCTTTGCACTCATTGCTTCCATCGCATCTGTGAGAACGCCTACCATCATGTTAGGAGCAACGAAAATAAGCAAAATAGCGATAACAAGAGCATAAAGACCGGTGGTTTCTGCAATAGCACAACCCATAATCATAGTGGTTGTAACTGCACCCTTGCTTTCGGGCTGACGGCCAATAGCCTCACAAGCCTTGGCAACCGCTTGTCCTTCACCAATACCAGGGCCAATACCTGCAATCATTGCAATGCCTGCGCCAAGTGCACAGCATCCTAAAATAATACCAATAGCGAGTGTCATAATTAATTTCCTCCGTTTGTGTTTTTAAGTTTCTTTTTTTCTAATTTTTTCTTTTTACGTTTATAATATTCCTCGGCATCAAATGCGCCCGAGATATTAAGCATAGTAAGCATAGCGAAGATAAACGCCTGCAAGCAACCGCTGAAAATGTCAAAGTAGACAGAGAATATAGCGGGAAGTCCTACTTGGAAAATTGGAATTGCGGAAATATAATCTCCCGCCCAACCAAGAACAAGTGAAGAAAGAAATGCCAAAAATGTTGAAAGCAAGACTGAAATAACGCCGCCCGACATTACGTTACCGTAGTGACGGAATGCCATTGAAATCGGGGTTGCAAATTCACTGATAAAGTTTATTGGTGCTAATATAAACACCGGCTTTGTAAATCCGCTTAAATAGTAGAGCATACCGCACTTTAATTTATAATAGGTAATTATCATAAATACGAGTATTGCCCAGCCTGCAACAACGTTCATATCCGAGGTTGCAGGGTACAAGCCTAAAAGAGAAACCAAGCTTGAAAAGGCGGAGAGAGCCATAATAGCAATTATAAATGGTGGGAAGGCACTAAAATCACTACCCATATTCTCGCCAACGAGCGCGTCAACCTTTTCAACGATTATCTCGGCAAGATGCTGTCTTTTAAGCTCGATTTTTTGTTTTAATCCGTGCGTTAAATAAAGAAATACAAATAAAATTGTAATCATTACAAGTGCTGAATTCACCTGTGCCTCGGAAATGATTAGATGGAAAAATCTCGGCACGTTATCCGAAAGCGGAAATTCAAAATAAATTCTAGCGCCTGCTATATTTACACCGCTTGAGGGCGGAGTTGTTAAGATATCAAGCACTATACCACAAGCAAGCGGTAAAATCATCATTATAATATAAATTGTATCGACGATTTTAAATCTTACACTCGGCTTTTTTATATTTTCATCCATTTTTGTTCCTCCTTTGCTTTATTTTCGAAGCCAAAGGGCGGAAGGTGATTGCAATTCTTGGGAAAATAAACGGAATTACAACCGCTATAATGTTGAAAGCAGGAATAAAGTACGCAATCAAGGCGGCAACGAATAGCATAAGCAAACGAAGCATTTGTGATAGCCTTAAAATGTTGGCTGCATCCTTTTGTTCCTTGCCAAGCGCCTTTTGAATAGATAGGCACATTAAGAAAAAGTTTAAAACCGCAAAGAAATATCCGTATAGATTGCCAAGAATAACTGTGTAGTTCCAAGCATCTTCAACCCAATTACTAACGATTAAGAAAATGGATTGCATAAAGACACTAAATGTAAAGGAAACAGCAGCAATAAAGCCGGTTTCTTTCCAAACAATAGGGTCGATTTTTTTCATAATTGCCCCCCTTTCAAAAGCATCAATTAATATTATTATATAATATTAGCTTTTCAATGTCAAGTAAAATAAATACTTTTGGTAAGGTATTTACATTTTTGAATAAAAATGATAAAATAATCATAGAAAGTATTACTAAAAGAGGTAACGAAATGCTACAAACAATCAAAGGCGTGAAAAATGAAAGACCGTTTTATTATTTTGAAGAAATTTCAAAAATTCCACACGGGTCAAGAAACGAAAAGGAAATAGCAAAATATATAGTTGATTTTGCGACAAAGCATAATATTGAATGCTCAATTGATGAAGCAAATAATGTTTTTATAGTGAAAAAAGCGACACAGGGTAGGGAAAATGAGCCCACAGTTATGCTTCAGGCACATACGGATATGGTTTGCGAGAAAAACATATCTACAAAGCATAATTTTGAAACCGACTCCATCAAGCTAATTCAAGAGGGCAACATTTTAAGGGCTGATGGCACAACTCTTGGTGCTGATGACGGCTTTGGCGTTGCTATTATGCTTGCGATTTTAGAAAATGAAGAATTGTCACATCCAAAAATTGAATGTCTTTTTACCTCAAGTGAGGAAATAGGTCTTGTAGGGGCAAGCAAATTTGATTATTCCCGCGTCACCGCTACCCAAATGATAAACCTTGATTCTGCCGAAGAAAACACAGTAATTATCGGTTGCTGTGGAGGTCTTAGAAGCGATATGACGCTTCCGTGCGAAATAGAAGAAAACAAAAAGCCTGCATACAAAATAACAATAGGCGGTCTTATAGGTGGTCACTCTGGCGAGGATATTGACAGAAAACGACTAAATTCTCATATCCTTATGGGTAAAATTTTAAAATCAATAAAGGAAGTAACCGATTTTAAAATTGCTTATATTTCAGGCGGAGATAAGGACAACGCTATCCCTCGTGAGTGTGAGACTGTAATTTCCGTTGATAATTCCAATGCGCTTGATGCTCGTCTAGAAAAAATAATAGAAACAGCACACGCTTGTGTTCAAGCAAGAGAAGACGAAGGCTTATTTGTAAAATTCGAAAAAACAGACACATCCTCGACTTTTTCAGCTCTTGACACCGATAAAATACTAAAAATACTCTCTCTCCCCAACGCGGTTTTGAAATATCGCGAGGTAGCACCGATTTTGCCGTCAATGTCAAGAAATTTGGCAAGAATAAGGACAATAGGCAACAAGGTCGAAATTGGCTTTTCCTCTCGCGCATATAATGAGGCAGGACTTAACGAGTCAGCGTTCGAGCTTGAAAATGTAGCAAATGAAATAGGGGCAGAGATTTACCACCACGAGGGTTATCCCGCATGGCAAGACGAAACTGATTCCCCTCTTGTTTTGAAATATCAAAAAGCATATAACGAGGCAACAGGCAGAAAAACAGAGCCGACCTTAATCCACGCAGGGCTTGAATGTGGCGTTATCACCTCGAAGGTTAAAGGACTACTGGCTATCTCCGTTGGCGCAAACGTACACGATTTACATACTCCAAAGGAAATAATGGAAATTGACTCAATGGATAGAATTTACGACACTGTGTGCACGTTTTTAGGAAAATAGCGAAAAAACACTTGCTTTTGCAGGTGTTTTTTTATCTTAAATGTGTTTGTTTTCTGAAAAAATTGCGAGAACGATTGAAATATAAAATAGTCGCCATGACATTATTAAAATTCAAATGGTAAAATATAATTGGAAAAAGAAAATTTTCCATACAATGTAACCCTTTCAAATAAAAATTCGTCTTTATAGGTGAGAAATCAAAAGGAGGAAATCATATGAAAAAGATAATATTGATTAACGTTTTAACCTTGGTTCTTACTTTACTGTTATTATGCGGATGTCACGCTCCTTTGAATACCGATACTGAAACCGATACTGAAACGGAAGATGCAACCGATACCTTGGATGGGAGTGATACCGAAAAGGACTCAAGCAGCGAGACGGAAACGGCGACTGATGAATCCGCGAGTGATTCAAGCACTGAAACATCAAAGGATGAGCCGATTCCTGATGTTGAAGATGCCATTATTGAAATGAATAATTTGCTTGTAACATATAATGGCGAATATACGGTTACTATATGTGATGGGCAAAGAAAAGTTGTTTTTGATAAGGATGGCAACGTTACAAAATGCGTTAACATCACCTTGATTGAGGATATTAAATTTGATTATACCTATCGCATAAAAAGCATTGATCAAATCAAAGCAGAGCTTGGAGAGCCGCACGTTGATATAGGCAAATCCGGCGAAGATTATATCTATACTCCATCATATGTAACCAACGACGGATTTTTGATTTCGTTTATATTGGATGAAAGAAACAACGCCAATAGTGCTGAAAAAATAGATTTGTTCTCTGGTGATATAGTCGACTGGATAGAAATAGATTATACTCCAGTTGAAACAGATACCTCAACCGACACAAGCACAGAAATTGAAAATCCCAAAACACCATCAGAAAATACACAAACAGTAACATGGCAATTTAACTACGATTACGGATTCCATCACGAAAACTCCGCAACCTTGCTTATTGACTATGGAAGGCTGATACATGGCTTTGAAAATGTTATTATCCCCGATGATATAGTAGCGGGCGATTCTATTACTATTGAATACACAGGCGGAATAAGTATAGCGGAGAGTTATCCCAGTGGTATATACTTACATGACGGTGAGGTAATATCTTATTCCTTTAAATATGCAAGCGTTGTTCCGTTTTCTCTTACTAAAACAAGTATTGAAAGACTAAGGGAAGAATATGATATAGCTGAAGAATATGTCATCGTTGATAGATCCGGTAAGTATCAAACCTTAGAGGAGTCCATAGGAAAAACAATATATTTAGTTACCGACCAAAAAAAGGTGAGTGAGCACCCGAATAATTGGGGATTCCCTGCGGACAAATATCCAATATCATCTATGTTTGCTTTCAATCCTCGCGACCTAAAGGTGGGGATATCTCCTGTTGAACCAAGGAATGAAAAGGTTGTTTTTGACCTTGATTATCACCATCTCAGCAATGAGCTTATAGAAAAGGAAGAGGACAAAACGGATCCAACCAAATTCTATTGCGGATATATTTGCAAGGACGAAAACGGAAACGAATTTATCGCGTATGCGCCGAATTTGTATAGCTACACAGTTCTAATAGAGTGCACGGAGGATAAAAGCCTAGCGTACGATTGGATAAACAATGTTTTAACTCAGTTTAATCCGTGGTATAGCACGGGTAGGTGCGATGTAGAAATTGACACACAAGATCTTCCAAACGATATGATTTTAATCACATTTCCGGATTTTGATACCTATTTTACCTGTCAAAACGATTTACTTAACAAGCTGAGCGTGCTTGAATGTGTCAAAAAAATCCATATCACTTATGTAGATGCTCAAAACGGAACGTATTTTCCTAAAAACCCTTATGTGGTTTATGCAGATGTAGGAAGCAAATATTATAAAAACGACGTATTTACTACCTATGATGAATTTACAAGCGCACTTGGCTCCTGCATAGAAAGTAGTCTGGGATTACAAGCAATAACAGAAAGTACATTTGAAAACAACTATGTGTTTGTTGTAACAAATTGGCATTGGCGTGAGCTTAAAATAAGTGATGCAAGAGCCGTAGGAGATACAGTTTATTTTACAAATAATGAATTTCAAGGCAAGGGCGAGCTGCACGATATGCTGGCATATGAAAACTCGTGTGTTATAGTTGTACCAAAGGATGAAATAGGCGAGCTTCCGGAAAATGTATCGGTCAAGACAGTTAATACTACAATCTATGTTGACGGATTCGCAGATTATGGGGACGCAGAGGGCGCTATTATAATTGCGTTAGAGCATTTTTCTTCAAGCGACAAGCAAGCTTTGCCAGAGGGCTATATATATAAAGCTAAAGCCGTAGACCGTAAGTACGATTATTGCCATTACGTGCTTATTTATCCCGAATATGTAGGCGATTCAGATAGTATTGTTGATGTATGGGGCGGTGGCTATCTTTACGCAATAGATAAATTCACCAAGGAAATTGTCAGTGTAGAAATTTTAGAATAATCAAACTAAACCAAAAAGCACTTGCTTTTCGCAAGTGCTTTTTTCTATATTTGTGGCCTCCTTTGAAAAGGGAGGTGTCTGCGATAGCAGACGGAGGGATTTTAATTAAAACCCAAAATAACTATTTGCATTTTCGTACGAAATACCCTTGATAATCTTTTCAAGCATAGCCTTGTCGTTTGGATATAGACCCTTTTCAACCCATTCGCCTATTAAATTACAAAGGATTCTACGGAAGTAATCGTGTCTTGTGTAAGAAACAAAGCTTCGTGAGTCGGTGAGCATACCAACAAAAGCACCTAGAACACCGAGGTTGCCAAGAGCCTTTAATTGCTCCTCCATACCGTCCTTTTGGTCGTTAAACCACCAACCTGAGCCAAGCTGAATTTTGCCTCTTGCCTCGGCTCCTTGGAAGCAGCCCATAAGGGTAGCAAGAACATAGTTGTCCTTTGGATTTAAGGAGTAGAGAATAGTTTTAGGAAGAGCATTGTCCATTTCTAAGGTGTCAAGTAGTTGTGCAAGATTCTCACCTAGGTTCGTTTCAGCAATGCTGTCGTATCCTGTGTCAGGACCGAGCTTTTTATACATTTTTGTGTTGTTGTTTCTAATAGCACCAACGTGGATTTGCATACACCAGCCACGCTTTGCGTATTCCTTGCCAAAGAAAACAAGCAAGTCTGTCATATATGCATCGATTTCTTCCTTTGTAAGTGCTTCACCCTTTAGTGCCTTGTCAAATATAGCTGACGCATCTCCGAGAGTATAAGGCACAAAATCAAGACCGTGGTCTGAAAGACGACAGCCCTTTTCGTGGAAGAAATCAAGACGGGAGATAAGCCAAGATTTTAACTCCGCGTATGATTTAACACCCGCCTTTTCGATGTAAGGCAAAAATGTTTCCTTGTGAATGTTTACAGCCTTGTCGGGACGGAATGCAGGGAGCACCTTCACCTCATAACCACTTTCTTTAATTTGGTCGTGATATTCAAGTGAGTCAACAGGGTCATCAGTTGTGCAAACAACCTTAACGTTTGAATTTTTGATTAAATTACGGCAAGAAAACTCGTCCGTTCTTAACATTGCCGTGCATTTTTCGTAAATTTCGTCAGCATTTTCTTCGGTCAAAGCCTCGTCAATACCGAAATATGTCTTTAATTCTAGATGTGTCCAATGGTAAAGAGGATTTCCAATAGCGTATTGAAGAGCTGTTGCAAACGCCTTGAATTTCTCTTTAAACGTAGCATTACCCGTTACGTATTTTTCGTCAATGCCAAATGAACGCATCATACGCCACTTATAATGGTCACCGCCAAGGAAAAGCTCACCAAGGTTGTCAAACTTGTAGTCAATAGCGATGAGCTTGGGGTCTAAATGGCAATGGTAGTCAATAATTGGCATATCCTTTGCTATTTTGTAAAGCTCTTTAGCTGTTTCAGAGTCGAGTATAAAATCATCATTAATAATAGTTTTCATAGTGTAACACCATCCTTGAAAATTGAAATTTCACGATATCCGTTTTCTTCGTTTTTGGTTTCCTTGCCGTTTGCAACTGAAATAATGTAGTTGAAAAATTCGCTGTCGAGGTCTTTGCCCGAAAGGGTAGGCGAAGCATCAAAATCAATCCAACCGGATTTCTTTGCTGCAAGGCTCGAATTAGTTGAAATCTTAACAGTTGGCACAGGCGCACCAAGAGGAGTACCACGCCCGGTAGTAAATAAAATCATATGTACGCCACAAGCAGTTAAATTGGTAATAGCCACAATATCATTACCCGGACCGTTTAAAAGAGAAAGCCCGTTTGTTTTTAGTGTGTCACCGTAGTCAAGCACGTCACGTACAACGCAAGCGCCACCTTTTTGAACACAGCCAAGTGACTTTTCTTCAAGCGTTGTAATTCCACCAGCCTTGTTACCCGGAGATGGGTTTTCATAAACCACTTGATTGTGTGAAACGTAGTAATTCTTAAAGTCATTTATAAGCGAAACACATCTATTAAAAACGTTCTCGTTTTCCGCACGCTCCATCAAAAGATGCTCAGCCCCGAACATTTCAGGTACCTCTGTAAGCGCAACAGTTCCACCAAATGACGTTAGCGTATCACTAAATCTTCCAAGCAAAGGATTTGCCGAAATTCCGCTGTATCCATCACTGCCGCCGCACTTGAGTCCTATGCGTAATTTAGACACAGGTACAGACGTTCTTTCGAATTTCGAGGCATATTCCTTTAATTCGTTTATGATCTTGACGCCTTCGTCTATCTCATTTTCAAAGTCTTGGCAGTTTAAAAATTTAACTCTTTCGTCGTCCCACTCGCCAAGAACCTTTTTAAATTCGGCTATATTGTTGTTCTCACATCCAAGTCCAAGCACCAAAACACCGCCTGCGTTTGGGTGATTTACAAGACCGCGCAAAACTAACTGCGTTGTCCTTTGGTCATCGCCAAGCTGTGAACAGCCAAACGGATGAGTGTAAGCATAAGCGCCGGTTAAGGATGCTAGCTTTTCGGCAATTTTGTTTACGCAACCAACTGTTGGAATAACCCAAATCTCGTTTCTGATTCCGATATCACCATTTGGGCGTACGTATCCGAGAAAGGTTGTGTTTGTTTCATTATATTTATATGTAGTTCCACCCGAATATTTATATACAAGCTCGCCTGATAAATTTGTTTTCATATTGTGCGTGTGCACGTGATCACCTTTTTTTATATCGGCTGTTGCGTGTCCTATTGGGTTTCCGTATTTTATTACGTTTTCGCCCTCTTTTATATCGCGTAGCGCATACTTGTGTCCGTTTTCAAGATTGATTGAAACGTTGTCAAGCTTGTTAATTATCATTCCATATCTCCTAAAAGGTCGCTAAGATCCTGTCCCCAAAGTGATTCGTTTGATAAAATCTCGGCAGTTGTAGCATTCTTCATAAATGCACAAACTGTTGGGTCGTCATTTGTCATATCTGTTTTATAGAACTCAATGAGCTTTTTAAATGCAAAGATAAGTGTTTCGGGATAAGTGCCAAAGCGCTTTTTATATTCAAGAACAGATGGTAAAACTCTTACCTTAAACTTGCTAACGGAGTTTAGCGCTATTGAAGAAAGATAATGCTTAATATATGGGTTAGAGAAGCGTACCAAAACGTCGTTTGCGTAAGAAATAAGCTCGTCCTTTGGCAAATCAAGTGTTGGAATAATCTCATCAAAGACGCATTTTCTAATGTAAGCGTTCATTTTTTCATCATCAACGCAGGATTTAACTGTATCAAAGCCACATAGAAGTGCATAAGGCACAAGTGAGGTGTGTGCACCGTTTAAAATGCGTACCTTTCTTGTTCTATACTTTTCAAGAGCATTGGGAGTCAAAATTACATTTAGTCCTGCCTTTTTAAATGGCAACTCTGCCTCTAAATCGTAGTTTGTTTCGATTACCCAAAGGTGGAAAAACTCAGATGTATTTACCATCTTGTCATCAAAAGTAAGCTCAATATCCTCACCCTTTGGATAGCCTGTGTTTATGCGGTCAACCAAGGTGTTAGTAAATATGTTTTCATTTTCTATCCAAGCCTTAAATTCCTCGGAGTATCCCCAAAGCTCGGCATACTTTAAAATGCATTTTTTTAGGTTGTCACCGTTTCTGTCTATAAGCTCACAGGGTAGGAAAACAAATCCGTCAAGACCTAAATCAAATCTTTTCTTTAATAAAAGAGTAACCTTGGCGGGGAAGGAAGACGGTGGAGTGTCTGTATCCTTGTCTGTATCTACAAATGTAATTCCCGATTCGGTTGTGTTGGAGACAATATACTTTAATTCAGGCTGGCTAGCAAGTGCAAGATATGAATCAAAATCATCATATGGCTTTACGCATCTGGATATAACGTCAATAACACTTGATTCGTATCCTTCCTCACCGCGTACAAGATGCGTATATTTGCACTCTTGGGCAGTTAAAACGTCGCAAAGCCCTTCTTTAATTGGTTGGACAACAACAACGCTACCCTCAAAATCAGTTGTATCATTAATTTTTTGAATCATCCAATCGGCAAATCCACGCAAAAATCCGCCTTCGCCAAATTGTATAAATTTTTCCGTTCTTTTCATAATAAACCTCGCAAAAATTAAACTATTTATATTCTAATATAAATTGCAGAAAAAAGGTAGTACTATTAGTGAAAAATTTTGAAAAATTTTCAATATTTTGCGCCATATTCAAAAAACTGTGATATAATTATCATATCACTTAACAAGGAGATAAAAAAATGATATACGAAAACGGCAAAGCCAATGGTGTGAAAATTGCATACGTTGGCGGTGGCTCGCGCGGTTGGGCGTGGGGACTTATGAGCGACTTAGCAGCTAACGAGGATATGAGTGGTGATGTTTACCTATACGATATAGATTATGAGGCTGCACAGGCAAATGAGATTATAGGAAACAAATATAACTCTTGCGAGGGCACAAAATCAGAGTGGAAGTATCACGCAGTAAAGACGCCAAAGGAAGCGTTTACAGGTGCTGATTTTGTCGTAATTTCGATACTCCCCGGCACTTTTGACGAAATGGAGAGCGACGTACATACCCCTGAAAAGTACGGAATTTATCAGTCAGTAGGTGATACAACAGGCCCCGGTGGAATTGTAAGAGCTATGCGTACAATTCCTATGTTCGAGGAAATTGCAAACTACATAAAGGAATTTTGCCCAAACGCTTGGGTTATAAACTACACCAACCCAATGACACTTTGCGTAAAAGCACTTTACAAGACATTCCCTGAAATTAAGGCGTTTGGATGCTGTCACGAGGTTTTTGGAACACAAAGACTGCTTACGTGGGTGGTTGATGAGTATCTTGGCAAGAAGGCTACAAGAGAAGAAATTAAGGTAAATCCTGTTGCTGTAAACCATTTTACTTGGCTAACAAGTGCTACTTATCAAGGCATTGACCTGTTCCCATATTACGCAAAATACTGTGATAAATACGCTGACGGACTTCCTGCGAAGCCTGATAACAACTGGATGAACAACTCCTTTGCATGTGCAGGTAAGGTAACGTTTGACCTGTTCAAAAGATTTGGCTATATTTCCGCGGCGGGTGACCGTCACTTGGCTGAGTTCTGCCCTGGCAAATGGTATCTTGAAAGTCCGGAGAGAGTACGTGAAATGAAATTTGGTTTAACCCCAGTTTCATGGCGTAAAGAAGACCTTAAAAACCGCCTTGAAAGAAGCCGTAAGCTTGTTTCGGGTGAAGACAAGGTCGAAATTTGGAAAACAGGCGAAGAGGGCGTTAACCAAATGAGAGCGCTCCTTGGTCTTTGCGACTTGGTTACAAACGTTAATATTCCAAATGTCGGTCAAATTCCAAACTTGCCACTCGGCGCAGTAGTTGAAACTAATGCTATATTCCGTACAAACGAGCTAAAGCCGGTTCTCGCAGGCAATATTCCAAATTCGATTTATCCATTAGTTTCAAAGATTTGCACCGAGCAGGAGGCACTTGCTGAGGCAATCGCCAACCGTGATATTGATGCTATATTCAGCGCATTTATAGGCGACCCACTCGTTACTTGTAATATAGCCGATGCAAGAAAGCTCTTTGATGAAATGGTAGAGAACACTAAAAAATATCTAACCGACTACAACCTATAATAAAAAGCGCCCAATCGGGCGCTTTTTTATTACAGAATATTAACTGTCGCGTTTTTGCGACACTATATTATTGACATTATAACAAAATTATGGTACAATAATACAGTAGAATTAACAAAGGAGATATATTTATGGCACTTTCACTTGATGATAAATTGGTTGTTGGTATTTCCTCACGTGCGCTTTTTGACTTGGAGGAGGAGAACAAAATATATGAGGAAAAAGGCTTAAAGGCATATTCTGAATATCAAATCGAGCACGAAAATGATATTTTAAAGCCTGGCACAGCGTTTCCTCTTGTTAAGGCTTTACATAATCTTAATTGTGATAACAAGCATATGACCGAGATAATAATTATGTCAAAAAACAGTGCCGACACAAGCTTGAGAATTTTTAACTCAATTAAGCATTATGGTCTTGATATTTCACGTGCGGCACTAATAGGTGGAAATTCCATAACCCCATATCTAAACACCTTTAAAACCGACCTTTTCTTGTCCGCAAACGAGGATGACGTGCAAGAGGCAATCAATGCAGGGATTGCCGCGGGTATAATCTGCTCACACGCTAATTTACCTATAAATCCAAATGAAGAATCCCCCCAAATCAGAATCGCATTTGACGGAGATGCCGTTATTTTCTCCGATGAATCCGAAAAAATATATAAAGAAAAAGGGCTTGATGCCTTTGCTAAGCACGAGGAGGAAAACGCAAAAAAGCCACTTCCCGAAGGACCATTTGCAAAGCTTTTAAAAACCATTTCCCTAATTCAAAATCAATTTAAGGACGCGGAAAAAATGCCAATTAGAACCGCACTGGTAACCGCTCGTAATACCCCAGCACACGAAAGAGTTATAAGAACCTTGCGTGCGTGGGATGTAAGAATTGACGAGGCATTTTTCCTTGGTGGAATAGAAAAAAGCGAAATTTTAAAATCCTTTGGTGCAAACATCTTTTTCGACGACCAAAGCGTACATACCGATAAAGCATCAAGACTTGTTCCATCAGCAAGAGTACCATATAAGCAAGAAAAATAAAAAGGTGTCATTTGACACCTTTTTTCTTATTTATTCTTGTATTCCAGAGCCAATGCCTTAAATGCAGGTAAAGCGCCAACAACTGTGCTTTTTGATGTGCAATAAGCTATTCTTACATATCCACTTACACCAAAATCATCACAGGGAACGACTAAAATTTCGTGCTTTTTTGCCGCCTCGTAGAACTTATATGCATCAGGCTCTAAAGCCTTTACAAATAGATAGAATGCACCATCAGGCTTTACACATTCATAGCCGTACTCGGTTAAATTGTCGTAAAGTAAATCGCGGTTTTCCTTATATGCCTCAATATTAACCTTTGCATTTAAGCAATTCTTAATAACTTGTTGGAAAAGGCTAGGTGCACAAACGTAGCCTAGGCTTCTTCCTGCACCACATACGCATAGATATACATTTTGTGCATCCTGCATTTTGGGGTTAACAGCGATATATCCAATTCTCTCACCAGGCAAGGAAAGGGACTTTGAATATGAGTAGCAAACTAAAGTGTTGTCATAATAGTTCATAAGATAAGGAACGTTAACACCGGAATAAACAAGCTCCCTATACGGCTCGTCGGCAATTAAATAAATTACCTTGCCATATTCCAGGCTCTTTTTCTTTAAAACCTCACAAATTGCCTTTATAGTTTCTTCTGTATAAACAACTCCGCTTGGGTTATTCGGTGAGTTTACTATAACCGCCTTTGTGTTTTCGTTAATTTTGCTTTCGAAATCGTTAATATCAACTTGGAATGTTTTTTCCATTGGTGTGCTTACAACAATTTTTCCGCCTGCATTTTCAATGAAAACTCTATATTCGGTGAAGAACGGAGCAAAAACTATACACTCCTCGCCACCTTTTTCATCAAACACAGCCTTTAGGCATATGGAAAGCGAAGCGGCGGCACCGCATGTCATATAAATTAAATTTGGGTTAATATCTGCGCTAAATCTTTCGTTTATGTTATTTGCAATAGCTGTTCTTACACCTAAATCACCTTGAGCGGATGTGTATCCGTGCAGAAGAACAGAGCTTTCAGTAGATAAAAGATTTTTTATTGTTTCATTTACCTCGGCAGGGGCGGGCACACTTGGGTTACCAAGGCTAAAATCGTATACGTTTTCAGCGCCGATTTCTGCCCCGCGTGCTTTACTGTATTCAAATATTTCTCTAATTATGGACCTTTTGCTACCTAGTCCATACATTTTTTTATTATATCCCATAATAATACCTATATATTAAGTAGTTTTTTTGCGTTTTTGTAAAAGATTTTATCCTCTGTTTCCTTGTCAAGAGCGTAAGATTTTAAAATTTTAACGTCTTTTTTTATGTCACTCCAAGGCGAGTCGGTGGCAAATAAAATTTTGTCCTCTCCGTGGCGCTTGATTATTTCTTTAAATGTTTTTTCATTCGTTTCTCTTAAAACGTAAGCAGTATCAAAATAAACGTCCTCGCCAGAAAGATGGATAAGAACCTCGTCGGTCATTTCGTTCCCGCCAAGATGTGCAAGCACAAGCTTAGAGTGCGGAACCTTTTTAATAAGCTCCTTAGCAAGAATAGGGGGACATTTAATAGGCTCGCCCAAGAATCCACAGTCAACACCGGCATGGGTAACGACAATTAAATCTAAATCCCTTGCGCACTCCAAAATCTTAATGTATCCTTCGTGTGTTATATATTCACCTTGATAGTCAGGATGTATTTTTACGCCCTTAAAGCCTGATTCCTTTAAAAAATTCATTTTTCCATAAATATCCTCGCAAAGAGGATGAATACCACCGAAGGAAATAAGCTTACCTTCATATAGCCTGTTTATTTCACAGGCAAAACGATTTATGCTATCAAACTGATGAGGGCTCGTAACAACAGGCAAGGTAACAGAAATATCAACTTCTGCCTCATTCATTTTAGAAACGAGTGACTCGCTTGTGCCCTCGGCAAAGGGTGGAATACCACCCTTGCCTGAAAGAAATTCAATAGTTTTATTTGCGATTTTGTCCGGAAAAATGTGCGTGTGAAAATCGATAATCATTTTATTAAAGCTTTGCAAGCTCCTCACAGGTTAAGGTTTTAACACCGTTTGCATCAAGAATTTCATCTACCTTTTGTGTGTCTGATGCTTTTAGAACAACGTGCGCCTCGTTTGATTCAATCGAGAGACCGTACATATATTCAATATTAACGCCATTATCGTCAATAATCTTTAAAAGTGCTTGTAGACTTCCTGCCTTGTGTGGAATTTTGATAATTGAAACGTCGGAAAGAAGAGAAGAAAATCCGTTTTCTTGTAATTTTTCCTTGCCGAGTTTTGCATTATCAACAATAAGACGGAGTAGACCGAATTCTGTTGTGTCAGCCAAGCTGAGAGAGAGAATATTTACGTTATTGTCCTTTAAAACGCCCAAAACCTCTGAAAGACGGCCTGAACGATTTTCAATAAATACAGTTAGTTGTTTAGCAAACATAATAGTTCTCCTTTAATTAATATAATTTACGCTTATCAATTACGTGAACGGCCTTGCCCTCACTTCTAACGAGAGTTTGAGGCTCAACAATCTTAACCTTTGCGTTAATTCCAAGTGCTTGGAGTATAACGTGTGAAATTTTCTTTGTAAGTGCTTCAATAGCTCTTATTTCGTCTGTATAGTATTTAGGGTTCATTTCAACTTGAACCTCAAGAGTATCGAGATTGTTTACACGGTCAACTATCATCATATAGTGAGGGGTTACCTCTTCAACCTCGCAAAGAGCAGCTTCAATTTGGCTTGGGAATACGTTAACGCCTCTGATAATGAGCATATCGTCAACTCTACCCTTGAATCTTGAAATACGCGCACTAGTTCTACCACATTCACAAGGTGAGTGGTCGATGCTTGTTAAATCCTTGGTTCTGTATCTAATCATAGGGATACCCTCTTTGGTAAGAGTGGTAAATGCAAGCTCACCCGTTTCACCATCGGCAATAGGCTTTAATGTAGCAGTGTCAAGAATCTCAGGGAAGAAATGGTCCTCACAAACGTGAAGTCCACGATGGAATTGACAGTCACAGGCAACACCTGGACCCATAATCTCGGAAAGACCATAAATATCATAAGCCTTGATATTTAATTTTTCCTCAATTTCCTTGTGCATCTTTTCAGTCCAAGGCTCAGCACCGCAAATAGCAGCCTTTAATTTAATTTTATCAAGAAGCCCCTCGTTTTCAAGAACCTCTGAAATATGTAAAAGATATGATGGTGTACAAGCAATAGCAGTAGCACCGAAGTCAACCATCATAGTGGTTAGCTTTTTAGAGTTACCTGTGCTCATAGGAACAACGGTTGCACCAATCTTTTCAGCACCACCATGTGCACCGAGACCACCAGTAAATAAGCCGTAGCCGTAAGCAATTTGGATAATATCATCCTTGCCAAGATCTGCCATAGAGAAGCATCTTGCAACGCATTCAGCCCAAATATCAAGGTCATATCTTGTATATCCTACAACAGTTGCTTTACCCGTTGTACCGCTTGATGCATGAATTCTTACAATTTCAGAGTTAGGCACAGCGAAAAGTCCAAATGGGTAGTTATCACGAAGATCATCCTTTGTCATAAAAGGAAGCTTTGTAATATCCTCAATAGACTTAATATCACCGGGCAATAGTCCTACTGCCTGCATCTTTTTTCTGTAAAATTCAACGTTATGGTAAACGTAATCAACGAGCTTAACAAGTCTTGCGCTTTGCAAATTTGTCATTTGGTCGCGCGACATACATTCTTTTGTTTCATTCCAAATCATAAAAATTTTCTCCAAATATCAAAATAAAATTATTTTGTCGCTTCGAAGCCTTCTACAAATGCTTTTTTATTGATTTCGATTGTTTTAGGAGGAACGGTAGCCTCAACGACAGAAAGCCAATCCTCCTTCGTAAACCCGATATATGGAGCAGCAAAACCAAGTACAACGGAGTTTAAAACCTTTGAGTTACCAAGAGAAAGGGCGATTTTTTGTCCGTCAATGGAGTAAACCTTGTGATTTTTCTTTAGATTTTCTAAAATTCCTTCCGGATATTCCTTTGCACCTATAACAACAGTCATAGGGTCAATTCTACAGTCGTTAACGATTAAAACGCCGTCTTTTTTTAGGAAGTGTGAGTATCTTTGAGCCTCAAGTCGTTCAAACGCGATAATAACGTCTGCTTGACCCTCCTCAACAACAGGCTCAGCTACCTTTTCACCGTAGCGAACGAAAGTAACAACGCTACCACCACGCTGTGCCATACCGTGCACCTCGGAAATTTTAACGTCGTATCCTGCTTCAAGAGCAGTTTTACCGATAATTCTACTGGTGAGAAGTGTACCTTGTCCACCCACACCCACAATCATTATATTCTTTGTCATAATTATCTTTCCACCGTTTCAATAGCATTGAATTTGCAATAGCTTTTGCAAAGACCGCAACCGTTACACATGGTTTGGTCAATTTTGATTGTGCCGTCTTGGTTCCTTGTAATAGCAGGACAGCCAATCTTTAAGCACATACCGCACTTTTTACAAGCCTCAGGGTTAGCCTTGCATACGCTTGGGAACTTTTGTCCCTTCAAAAGAACACAAGGAGCTTTTGTAATAATAACAGTTAATTCATCACTTTGTGTGCTTTCCTTAACTATTCTTTCGAGCTCTTTTACGTCAAAGGCGTTAACCTCAATTACGTTAGGTACGCCGATAGCACGGCAAAGCTCAGCTAAATCTATTGCGTAAGTTTCCTCACCTTTTAAGGTTTTACCTGTTGCTGCGTGGTCTTGATGTCCTGTCATACCGGTTGTTCTGTTATCAAGAATCATAACAGTTGCAGTTGACTTATTATATACCATATTTACAAGTGAGTTAATACCTGTATGTAAGAACGTAGAGTCGCCAATAACCGCAACCCAGTTCTTTATGTAATCCTTGCCCTTGCCCTTTTCCATACCGTGAAGTGCAGAAATTGATGCACCCATACAAACACAGGTGTCAACAACTCCAAGCGGTGGAACAGCACCGAGTGTATAGCATCCAATATCACCAGATGCGTGAATTTTTAATTTATTAAGAACGGAATATACGCTTCTGTGCGGACAACCTGGGCAGAGAATAGGAGGGCGGTTTGGTGATTCCTGCTTTTCAAACACGCAGTCATCGTTGCCAAAAAGAACTCTCTTTAATAAATTTGCGCTATATTCACCTTGACGGGTAAACACTTCTTTTCCCTTTACGTCAAAGCCCCAAGCTCTTACTTGCTCCTCAATAACAGGCTCAAGCTCCTCAAATACGTAAACAGTTTCAACCTTGGAGCAGAAGTCAGCAATTAATTCCTTTGAAATTGGGTTAACAAGACCAAGCTTTAATACGCTTGCATTTGGGCAAACCTCTTTTACATATTGATATGCAATACCGGATGTGATAAAGCCAACCTTTGTGTCACCCATTTCCATTTTGTTGATGGAAAGCGTAGCGGCATCCTTTGCCAAGCGGTTTTCTCTTGCCTCAACAACCACGTGTCTTGCAATAGCTGATGCTGGCATCATAACGTATTTTCCAACGTTTCTTGAATATTCCTTATCAGTTACCTCAACTCTATCGTAAAGCTCAACAGCACTTTGTGAGTGTGCGAGCTTTGTAGTTGTGCGGAAAATTACGGGCGTGTCATATTCCTCACTTATTTCATAAGCGATTTTCATAAAGTCCTTAGCCTCTTGGCTGTCGGAAGGTTCAATAACGGGAACATGTGCTGAACGTGCAACCATACGTGTGTCTTGCTCATTTTGAGAGGATGCAAGACCAGGGTCATCAGCAACAACGATAACGGAGCCGCCGTTTACACCTGTATAAGCAAAGGTGTATAGTGGGTCAGACGCTACGTTTAAGCCAACGTGCTTCATACAAGCAAGGCTACGTACGCCCGAGAAGGATGCACCGATAGCAACCTCGGTAGCTACCTTTTCATTAGGTGCCCATTCTGTATATATTTCATCATATTTTGCTAAATATTCGCTAATTTCAGTGCTTGGGGTTCCGGGGTAAGCACTTGAAAGCTTAACTCCTGCCTCGTATGCACCTCTTGCAATAGCCTCGTTACCGAGCATTATAGTTTTCTTTGCCATTATTTTATACCTCTTAAATCCTTAACTCTTTTTGCTTTACCCTCAAAACGTTGAAGTGTATTGGGAGACTCAAGCATTACCTTGGCATCAAGTCCAAGAATTATCTTTAATTTATTTTGTACCTCGCGCTTAATCTTCTCAAGCTCACTGAATGAGTCGGTTGAATGTGCAAGCTCAACCTTAACAGTTAGCTTGTCAAGGTATCCATCGCGCTCAAGAATAATCTCGTAGTGCGGACCAAGCTCGTTAACAGAGAGAATAACCTCTTCAATTTGGCTCGGGAACACGTTAACACCGCGAATTTTAAGCATGTCGTCGCTTCTGCCTGAAAGGTTTTCCATACGGCAGAAGGTTCTGCCACATTTACACTTTTCATAGAAAAGACGTGTAATATCCTTGGTTCTATATCTGATAAGAGGAATACCCTCTTTCTTTATACAGGTAATAACAAGCTCACCTTGCTCACCCTCGGGTAGCACCTCGCCTGTTTGCGGATTTATAATTTCGGGAATAAAGTAGTCCTCGTTTATGTGCATACCACAGTGCTCAAGGCACTCGCCTGAAACACCCGGACCCATTAACTCACTCATTCCGTAGTTTGTAGTAATTAAAATATCCTTGCCCCAGAATTTATGCATTTCCTCACGCATAGCATCAGTTAAAAGCTCACTTCCAACAAGAGCAATTTTAACCTTCAAATCGCGTTCAGGCTCAACACCCATTTCGCGTGCAACCTCGGCAAGACGGAGAGCATATGATGGAGTTGCAACCAATAGAGAGGTTTCAAAGTCTTGCATATACATAATTTGCTTTTGTGAGTTACCTGTTGATGACGGAACGATAGCCGCACCTATGTTTTCAAGACCGTAGTGAAGTCCTAGAGCACCGGTAAACATACCATAACCGAAGCAAATTTGAGCAATATCCTTATCGGTTGCTCCACCCATACAGGCAATTCTTGAAACACATTCAGTCCAAGACTCAATATCGCCCTGTGTATATCCAACAACTGTTGGCTTTCCTGTCGTTCCGCTGGATGCATGGATTCTGACAAGCTTATCCTTTGGCACTGCAAAAAGTCCAAATGGATAATTATCTCTCATATCCTGCTTTGTAACGAATGGAAGCTTTGATAAATCCTTGAGTGATTTAATATCCTCGGGCTTAACACCAGCCTCATCCATTTTCTTTCTATAAGCCGGCACCTTTTCGTAAACGCGATTAACAGTTTCCTTTAGGCGCTCAAGCTGTAATTTTTCTAATTCCTCTCTTGGTAGAGTTTCTTCCTTTGACCAAATCATAATAAGTTCATCCTAAAATTATTTTATTTAAAATTATTTTATTTCGCCTTCAATTGGCTTATCAAATGCCTCGTATAATATCTCGTCGTTTGGCTTCCTTGTGCATAGACTAACAATAACTGTAACAATAACAGAGAATACCATACAACAAACACCAATAAGTGGGGAGCAGGAAACACCCATTTTTATTGCGTTTCCAAATTCGCCAGTAGCATCTGGGTGGTTGTAGCCAAGTATCAAAATCAAGCTAACGGTTAAAACAAGTGAGCTGATAATTGATGTCCAAACAGCGGGAGTAGTAACCTTTTTCCAAATAACACCAAGCACATAAGGACCCATAAAGCAACCAGCCAAGGTGCCCCAGCTAATACCCATCATATAAGCAATAGCAGCAAGTCCAAATTCTTCGTTTAAAATTGCTAACACAACCGAAATAATTATAAATACAAGGCAAAGCCCTCTCATTACCCAGTTTACCTTTTTGTCGTTAGCCTTTTTATCAATTGCCCCTTTATATAGGTCAACTGCAACAACTGAAGCACTGGCAAGTGAAACAGAGGAAAGCGTTGACATACTAGCCGACAATATAAGAACTGCAATAATTCCCATAAGTCCAACAGGAATGACAGCCTTTAGCATAAGAGGAATAAATCTGTCCGGATTTGTTCCAATAACATCTGGGAAGAAATAGCTTAAAGCTCCCGAAAAATATGCAATAAAGCCGATAAGCAAAGCAAAAGCAGTGCTTACAATAATTCCTTGATAAATTGCCTTTTTATCGCGAATTGCGTAATATTTATGTATTGTTTGAGGTAGCGCCCAAACACCAAAGGATGTAAGACCAATTAGCGCAAGAAGAGAGGTTGTATTACCGTAAATAATATGGTTGTTATCTGCCCCGAATGTAAACCAAGTGAGGTTATTATTATTAACAAGCTCGGAAATGTTCCAATTAATTCTATCACTATTCATAAAGAATATAATCATAAGCACAACGCCTATAATCATAATAATTCCTTGAATAAAATCGGAAAGCGCAGTTGCAAAATATCCACCAAAGAATAGATAAACCGCTGTTATAACTGCTAAAACAAGCATAACAACCCAACCAGGAATTCCGTAAACTATTTCAAACAGGCTACTAATACCACTGTAAACGGATGCCGAATAAGGAATTAAGAAAATAAAGATAACAATAGCACTGACAATCTTTAATTTAGACGAGCCATATCTTTTCTCAAAGAACTCAGGCATCGTTTTAGCGCTAAGCCTTCTTGTCATATTTTTTGTGCGCTTTGCAAGGACTAGCCAAGCAATAAGAGTACCAATTATTGCGTTTCCAATTCCAATCCAAACCGATGCAAGACCAAAGGAGCTACCGAATTTTCCTGCATAGCCAACGAAAATTACAGCAGAGAAATAAGTAGTACCATATGCGAAAGCTGTCATCCAGCCGTTGAGTCCCTTTTTGCCCGCTAACAAAAAGTCATTAACTGATTGTGAGCGGCTCCTTGTGTAAATTGCTATTCCCACCATAGAAAGTGCAAATAGCGCCATAATAACATAATCAATCCATTCCATAAAATTGCCTCGCGAAATACTTTAGTGTGTTAAAAGAATAAATTATTAAAATTATATCATATAATATTATAGCTTGTCAACATTTGCCCGTCAAAAATATTGAATATATCGAAAAAATATGATATAATATTGAGCATCGGGTGAGAGGAGTTTGTTATGACAAGAAAAAATCGAATAATTTTAATTTCCACATTAAGCACAATGGCGATTATTTTGTTATTGGCTATTGCTGGAATTCTAATATATTTAAATACATATTATCACGCTGATAGAGAGGCGGTTGATGCGTTTTTGGAGCAAAGTCAAGTAGAAACAGTCGAAATAGATAGTGGCATAGTCGCATTTGTACCAAGAATGGCGAACGCGGGATTTATTTTTTACCCTGGTGGAAAGGTCGAGGCGGAAGCATACTATCCTTTAATGGCGGAATGTGCGAAAAACGGAGTTTTATCCGTAATTGTTGAAATGCCCTTTAATTTAGCTGTATTTAATATTAATGGTGCAGATGGGATAAAAGAAGAGTTTCCAGAGGTTGAAAATTGGTACGTGGGTGGTCACTCCCTCGGTGGTTCAATGGCGGCAACTTATCTTGATAATCACAGAGAGGACTATGAAGGGCTGATTCTTTTAGGCTCATATTCGACCATTGATTTTAGGGATAGCGACATTCGTGCTTTGTCGATTTATGGTGAAAATGATAGGGTAATGAATAGAGAAAAATACGATGAGTGTAAAGCGAATTTATCGACACTTTCCGAGCACGAAATAGTAGGAGGCAACCACGCCGGCTTTGGTATGTATGGAAGGCAGGACGGCGACGGAATAGCCTTAATTACAAGCGAGGAACAAATAAAAAAAGCAGCTTCAATAATTATTGAGTTTGTAGAATAAGATAATACTTTATGCAAAAAATCAGAGCGGACAATCAAATGTCCGCTCTGATTTCGTTTATCATAAAATAAATTTCATTTCATCAGCTCGTCGGTAAGGCGAATAATTTCAGGTGCTATCTTCTTGCGCTTTTTCTTTAGAATAATAGTGTATATTGGATATGCAAGACTAGCAATAGCACCGCCAAGAATGCCGATAACTATTCCTATTGTCATTGCCATATTTTGAAAATCGCCGAGAATTTTTGAAAGCTCTGTCATAATAAGGCTCATTCCAAAGCCGAGAATAAGAGTGCCTACTATACCCAACGCTAAAGAAACTATTTGTGCAGCCTGTGTGGAGCTGGCATCAAGACGACGCAAACGAGCCATTTTATCCTCTGGTTCTGTCGAAGGTGTATATTTTTCGCGAATTCGTTTTATTTCTAACTGTTCCTTTGCGGAGTAGGTGTAAGTGAATCCGCCATTTCCTTGGTTATTGTTTTCCATTTTTAACCTCTGTTTTTAATTTTTTCAGTTTTTTCGTGCCTACGACTATCATATAAATTGCCGTAGCAACGATTAGTACGGAAATAGCGCCGCCCGTTGCACTGAGCATCAATTTCCTTGTAGTAGCAGTCATCGTTTCATCGCCGAAGGTCGTGAGCATCGTGGATTCAAGTGTCAGCATGGACACGAGTGCCGCTGTCAAGCTGATTGTTTTTGATGCCGAGTAGACAGGACTGTTATACTTTTTATATTTTATGACATTGATAATTGCCGTTGTGAGCGCCGTAAAGGTGTACGCTGCCATCGCAATTGCTGTGATCATGTGATGCTCGAAGGTTCTGTTCCAATAAACCATAAAGAAGATTATTAGCGCAAGCGCTAAGTTCATCACAAGGAATACGATACCGCAGGCACGGTATTTTTTTAGCTCGGTTTGCATTCTCTCACCAGGAGCATATCTCGTTGTGTGACGAGCCAAAAAGAATCGCGTCACACTAAGGCAAACATAGTATGCGCCGAGCGAGTAGAACCAGAAGGTGTGGTGGTAAAATCCAAGCCATAGCTGAAAGATTCCGTACAAGGCATTCCAAGCAAGCGAGACGTAGAGTGACACGTTTACGCGCAGACGAGCATCCTCCTGCCATCGTCGCGCATACTTGTTTTCGTTCTTGAACGTCTTGAAAAATTTGATTAAATACGGAATTTTGAAGCACCAAACTGTTAACGTGTACGATGCTATCACGTAAGATACAATAGCGATCGGAGACTCCGTTCCAACAAACACCATTGAACCGATAAGCAAAACTGCTGCAATTGGAACAAGGATGATCATAATCGCGATATGCGGAAACAAAAGAGCTTTACCTATTTTCTTCCAACTCATTTTTATTTCTCCTGATTTTAACGGTGAAGGTAGAGCCGACGCCGACTTCACTTTCCACAGCAATTTCCCCTTGCATAATATCAACTACGCGTCTGACAAGAGCAAGACCGAGACCATTTCCTTGCGTAGCACGCGACGTGTCGCCTTGATAGAATTTTTCAAAGATGTGTGCACCTACCTCGCTGCTTATACCACAACCTGTGTCCGATATTTTAACAATAGCGTGCTTTTCATCTGATGCTAATGAAAGAGATACCTTTCCACCCTCATCCGTGAACTTTAAGGCGTTAGAGAAAAGATTGCTCCAAACAAGGGAAAGAAGCTCTGCATCGGCAGAAACAAACACGTTCTCGGCAATATCGGTTTCAATCTCAATATTCTTTCTTTCCCACGTGCTTTCATACTGCAAAAGGCTTTCGCAAAGCTGTTCTCCGAGATCAAAGGTGGTGGGATTCGGGTAAATCTGCTGATTTTCAAGTCGGTTGAGCTTTAATATATTCGTCATCATACCCGCAAGACGGCGCGAGGCATCGGTGATTGCCTTTGCATATTCAAGTCGCTTTTCTTCGGACAGGTTGTTGGTCTGCAAAAGCGTTCCGTAGTTCTGCATCACGGCAAGCGGAGTTTTCATCTCGTGAGACACGTTGGCTATAAAATCAGTGCGTAAGGTTTCTACACCGGATAATTCCTCTGCCATAGCATTGAGTGATTCACCTATTTGATTAAAGCCATCCATACCTGAACCGCGCATATGCTTAACACGGGCAGAAAAATTTCCGTTCGTCATTTTTTTAGCTGCGTTTGTGATCATTTTTACAGGTCTTTCCACCATGATTTTTCGACGAATGAAATCGGCGGTTTTAAAAAGAACGGTAATAATTACAACGTTGAGAAAGGTGATCTTTGCCGCTTCAGCGATATTTTCGGAAGTATAGGTAAGCCCCATTTCTTTGGATAGTACGTTGAGGAAGAGCATCATACAGCAGGAGACCACAAAGCCAACCGTCAAAAAGAACAAAAGAAAACTGCTGAACTCCCGAAGCACTCTATGGAATGCCGGCTTTTTCATTTGATCACCGCCTTGTATCCTAGACCATGGACGGTCTGTATTTCAAATGAGTCGCAATCGCATAGCTTTGAGCGAAGCTTAGTCATATATACGTCGACTGTTCTTGTGCTTGATTGTGTGTCTACGTCCCAAAATTCATCCATTAGCTGAGTGCGGGTGAATGTCTTTTTGGGATAAGATAACAGCTTATATAGAATATCAAACTCTCGTGCCGTTAAGGAAATTTCTTCTCCATTTAAAGATGCGCTTCTTTCGTCTGCATCCATAACGAAATTGCCAACCTCAAGTCGGCGGCTAGAGGCAATTTTAGAGCGTCGAAGAAGTGCACCAATTCTAAGGAAAAGCTCATCAAGATCAATAGGCTTAGTCATATAGTCGTCAATCCCAATGCGATATCCTCTTTGCTTTGATGCAAAGTCGTCGCGCGCAGTCATAAACAGTATAGGAATGTCATTGTTTATAGAGCGCACAGTTTTCGCAAATTCAAAGCCATCAATTTTGGGCATCATTATATCCGAAACGATAAGATCGAAAACGGTTTTATACATTTCGTCGTAGGCACTTTCCGCATCAAGACATCCAATCGCTTCGTATCCGCTGCTGTTCAAAAACGAGCAAACGGAGCGATTTAAATCTCTGTCATCCTCTACAACTAAAATTTTGAACATTTTTCATCCCTCCAAGGGTAGATTTTGTTTTTTGCATCTCTATTATAACATGGAAATGTTAAAGTTTTGTTTACATTTTCCCTTTTTCAAAAAATTATAAAAAATAAGGCAACGCAAAATAGCGTTGCCTAAATTTTATTCTGTTATGGAAACAGTGTATTGACCGTCAAGCCCCTTCATCTTTAAAAATTCATTAAATTCTTTTGTTAAAGATTCGGCACTGCAAACAATATTGGAACTGGAAGAGGAGGCATACGCATTTGCGCGAGCAACCCCTGCTTGCGCTTGTGCCTGAGCCCTTGCAATTTGTTTTGCGGTGTCGGCAGGCGCATTTTTTGCTCCATTTTTTATGTTATTAACTACGAGATGGAATTTTGCCTTGATGCCTTTTGTGTGAAGAAACTCGACAAATTCCTTGTTTTCCTCTGCCGATTTCGTTTTTACTGCCTCAAAGCTTGCCACATCCTTTTCGTGTTGCTTGCGAGCAGATTCTCCCATATTGTTAAATGCGAGTTTGAATTTAGCTATTATTCCCTTCGTATGCAAAAATTCGCTGAATTGATTGTTAAGCTCAAGCATTTCTTGTTCTATTTCTTGTTCTGTTTTGAATTGATTTTCCATTTTAAAAATCTCCATTTTAGTCGTTAGTTATATTTTCACTTAATGTAATAATTTTGTCAGCGTATTTTTTCTTGCGCTTGCCGAGAATTCCTTTATATATCGGATAATTAACACTTGCCATTGCCATACCTACAATTCCAATAATTATGCCTGGAACAAGTGGCGAGCCTATACCGATAGTAGCACCGATATCAGTCATAACAAGGCTCATTCCGGCACCCATAACGAGCGCTGAAATACCGCCAAATACATAAGCAAAAATGTTAGCGGGACGCTTCACCTTGGAGTCTAGCTTGCGAAGAACATCAAGCTCTGACGGCTGCTTTTCCATATACTGTGTGCGAATTTTTTGTGCCATAAATTGTTGGTCTTTTTTGTTCATAATAATTACCTCTCATTTTTTGTATTGTTTTGTTTTGTGACTTTATCATATCAAGCGTTTGTTTTTGAATTTTTTAGAAAATGTTTTTGTTTTGTTAATCTTTAAGAATTTTGAGAATTTATTATTTCTTCAGATAGGCGAATAATCTCTGGCGTTAGCTCGACTTTTCTTTTTTTCGCTATCCATCTATATAGTGGATAGGCAGGTATCATCAAAAGAGTACCTATAATCATAAATAGAGCAGTGAGCCACCAGCCTCCTGCAAATACCTCAAGAAAAAAGCACATTCCGATGCCAAAGATAAGCAGGCCCACAATTCCAAGACAAAGCGCTTCGATTGTTCCTGCCGTTTGAACGCGCAGATCAAGTCGTTTTAATTTTTCGAGCTTGTTTTCTTCTTCGGGCACATATTTTTTTCTTATGTTTTCGACCTCTTTGTTTCTTGTTACCGAATAATTGTAGCTGAAAGTGTTGTTTTCCATGATACTCCTGTTTCTTTGTTTTTCATTGTGTCATTATTGTACGAAACCGATTTTTGAGTTTTGTTGGCGATTTGTTTCTAAAATGTTATAAAATGAATTTTTATAGCATCGGTGCAAAAATTCTGACTACCGAGCGGATAAAACGGGTGAAGAGCCCTGTTTTTAACATATCGGGATTTATTTCTATGGATTTTGCCATAGTTTCATCAATATCACTTTTTAAATCCTTTATGGACTCACAGCGATACATCCAAACGCCGTTTTCAAAGTGGTGCACAAGACTTCGGTAGTCAAGATTGATCGTGCCGATCATAGCATACTCGTCATCTGCAATATAGCTTTTAGCGTGAATGAATCCAGGCTTATATTCGTAAATTTTCACGCCTGATTTCATCAAACGGTGATAAAAGCTTCTCGTCATACTGAAGACGAGCTTTTTATCGGGAATATGCGGAACAATGATACGCACATCCACGCCACGCAAGGCAGCATTTTCAATGCTTTGACACAAGTCATTATCAATGATAAGATATGGCGTTGTTATGTACATATAGCGCGTGGCGGAGTTTAACATATTTTGAATAACGCTCTTTCCGACTCTGCGCTTGTAAAGTGGATATGGACCGTCACCAAACGGAATTACATATCCTTCAGCAGATATATCGTTTTGCTTTGGATATAATTCGTAATTTGTTTCGGGCAGCTTCTTTACGTTTATGCCGTAATCTGTAAGGAACAGTCTTGTAAGCTCCCATACCGCCTCTCCCTCAAGGCGAATAGCAGTATCCTTCCAATGTCCAAAGCGTTCTACTTTATTTATATATTCATCGGCAATATTTACACCGCCTGTATATCCTATTTTGCCGTCAATTACGCATATTTTGCGGTGGCTTCTGTTGTTGAATTCACCGTCTGCTTGTCCGCGTAAACGTGAGAACGGTTTGGCTTCAATATCAAATTTACCGAGCTGCTTGTGATAGTCGCCGGGGAGCGTACTCATACAACCTATATCGTCATATAATACTCGAACGTTAACTCCCAATGTGGCCTTGCGCTTTAAGATGTCGAGTATTGAGTTCCAAAACACTCCTTCTTCTATGATAAAGTATTCCATAAATATAAACTTCTCTGCTTTTTCAAGATCGGTAAGCATTGCCTTCCACATATCCTCGCCAAGTGGATAATAGGTTTGTGTCGTGTTCTTAAACACTCGAGCACTCGATATGGAGCATAGCATTCTTGCCTGAGCTGCGGCGTGAGCGTTCTCGCAATCCAATTTGTCAAGGATTTCTTCATGCGTTTTCTCGTACTGATATTTTTTTAACTCGTCAAGACGGCGAATGAATTTCTTTTGGAGCTTTCGCGAGTAAAAAAGAAAGTATAACATAAATCCGGCAATTGGTAAGATGAGAACAAACAATAGCCATGGAACTTTATAATCAGGGTTGTCGTCTGAAGCAATAATTTTTATTACGCAGAAAAACTCCGTAACAAAAGCAGCAATATAAAAATAGGGAATATAATAGCAGCACGCAACAACGATACTAATGATGGCAAGTATTTCAAGAATTGTAATAAAAACCGCTAGAATATAACGGAAGGGAATGTAGTTGTATTCCCGCTCTATCGTTTTTTCACCGGTTGTAACCTTATATTTCTTTTTCACAATACACCTCGAAAACAAATATGTTAATTATACGCTATAATTGTAGAAAAGCATTGTTTTTGAAAAATTTTTATTTTGTTTAAGTTTTGTTAATGTTAAAAAATAAAAGGGATAGGCATTCTGCCTATCCCTATTCAATATTAAATTCATTGTCAAAATGAGAGCATACCATATGCCTGACCATTATAATTCCATAAAAAATCTTCAGCGGTTTTATAGAAGGTAACTGTAATTTTGTCCCTGTTAAATCCAAAGCACATAGATACATTCCCTAAATATCTGTCGATAATTTGGGAAAAGAGCATTATTTTGTTGTCGCATAGCCAAGCACCGGATGTTGCACAGTCGTATTTTGAACCATCGGTTGTACGCTCTCCACCAACATCGCTCGAATAGCCAAGCTCGGGGAACTTGCCAAAATAGTTTTCATTTAATTTAAAAGGCAACTCCATCATTCCGTTTCCGTTTTCGTAATATAGCGTTCCACCATCTTCATTAAATTTAAAGGTTAAATTTTTCAAGCCAATATCATTTTTTTCAAAAATGTATTTTCTGCCATCAATTTTTTCTTGCCAAGGCGAAAAAGCTTCTCCCTTTATAGCAAAAAGTGAAAGGTTATTTGTTGAATTTAACAGATCATTGTATGCATCATTATCCTCATTTAGAGGCTTATTTTCAAGGTTTTCAACGATAATGTCAAAGAAATATGAAAGAATAATCTCACTTGCAAAGGAAGAACCTTGATTATCCGCCGTGCATACGAAAATAAGGTCGTAATCTGGCAAGCAAATTGTCAGTTGATCTCCCATTCCAACAAAAGCAAAGCCATTTTTCTCTGTTCGCCAAATTTGATATCCGTAGCCGTGAGAGAGCACGTCATCAAATGCTGTTTCTTGGTTATCAACAAGCTTTGAGGTCGCTGTTTTTAAGTAGGCCTCGCTTAAAATGCGCTTGCCGTCCCATTCACCATAGTTCATAATAAATCTGCCGAACGAAAGCATATCGCGTGAGGTGCAGAGAAGTGCAGAATCTCCCCAGCTTTCGCCTGTTGGAGTTTTTAAAATGGTTGCATTTTTAAATGTACCAAGATGTGAGAAAATTTTTTCATTTAAATAATCAAAAAGTGGCTTGCCAGCTAGCTTTTCAACAAGGCAACACAAAACCTGTGAGCCTTGGCTGTCATATTCCCAAATAGTGCCGGGGGATCTTAAATTTTGGGGTCTTTTGTTGAAGTATACCTTGCATCTGTCTCTGCATTCATGGTCAAACCATCCTTCGCCATATCCGACGGTTGTCATTTTCAGCATGTCCTCAATCGTCTGCATTTTAAGTGATTCATTAAGGGGAGTGTCTGTTTTTTCTGGAAAATAATCGACTATTTTGTCCTTAAGCGAAATTTTGCCCTCATCAATTAATAGCCCTATGGCAATAGACACAAAGCTTTTTGTTTGGGAGTACATTCTATGTAGAAAGCTTTTATCAAACGGAGTCCAATAAAATTCGCCGAAAATATCATATCCACGGCATAAAATAACGCTGTGCATACGCATTTTTCTTTTTTCAAGCTTTGAAATAAATTCCTTTACGTATTTTGATTTTATACCGATTGATTCGGGGGTAACGTTTCTAAACATATTTTTCCTCGCACAAAACTTATTGTAAAAATTTTAACATAAAATGATAAAAATTACAACAATTTTGGCAATAATAATTCTTGAATTATTAGAGACAATATGATAAAATTATATTGATATGAAAGGAGCTAATATGAAGATAACTAGTGATATAAGATATATTGGTGTAAATGACCATAAAATAGATTTGTTTGAGGGACAGTATGACGTTCCAAACGGCATGGCATATAACTCATACGTGATAATTGACGAAAAGATTGCGGTTTTTGATACCGTTGATGCTCGCTTCGGTGATGAGTGGATGTCAAATTTAAAAAACGTACTTGACGGACGCACTCCCGATTATTTAGTAGTTCAGCATATGGAGCCTGATCACTCGTCAAATATAACCACATTCAAAAACGAATATCCGAGTGCAACAATTGTCGCAAGCGATAAGGCGTTTCTTATGATGAAACAGTTTTTCGGTAACGACTATATAGAAAATAGAATGGTGGTTAAGGAAAACGATACATTGTCACTTGGCAAGCATACTCTTACCTTTGTTACCGCTCCAATGGTACACTGGCCGGAGGTTATTGTAACCTATGATAGCTATGATAAGGTTCTTTTTTCTGCCGATGCCTTTGGAAAATTCGGAGCACTTGATATAGAGGATGAGGACGGCTGGGCATGCGAAGCGCGCAGATACTATTTCGGAATAGTTGGAAAGTATGGTGTGCAAGCGTCGAACCTCTTAAAGAAAGTAAGTACGCTTGAAATCAATACCATTTGTCCACTTCACGGTCCTGTATTGAACGAAAATTTAAGCTACTATATTGATTTATATAAAACTTGGACCAGCTATTCGGTTGAAAGCGAAGGAATTGTAATTTCATATACGTCAGTATATGGCAACACAAAAAAGGCGATTGAGCTTTTAAAGGAAGAGCTTATGAAAAATGGATGTCCGAAGGTTGTTTTAAACGATTTAGCAAGAGTTGATATGCACGAGGCTGTTGAGGACGCATTTAGATATGGCACTATGGTTTTAGCAACAACGACCTATAATAACGACGTTTTCCCTTTTATGCGTGAGTTTTTATATGAGCTTCTTGAAAGAGGCTACAAAAACAGAAAAATCGCCATTATTGAAAACGGATCTTGGGCGCCAAGCGCAGGTAAAAAAATAAGAAGCATGCTTGAAGAGGCAAAAGGTCTTGACATTCTTGAAAAGGGTGTAACTATTCGTTCTGCAATGACCGAACAAAACAGAGAAGAAATAAAGGAGCTCGCAAGGGAGCTATTGAATTAAAATAATAAGGAGGGTAAAGTGGAAATAGTATTATTGACAGCGCTAGGCGTCGGTGGTGCGACAGTTATTGGCTCGCTAATCGGTTTTATTTTTAAAAGACCCTCTCAAAAATTTAACGATGTAATTTTGTCATTTGCCGCAGGCGTTATGCTTTCGGCTGCGGTCATTGGTCTTATAGTTCCGTCAATTCAAGATAAAAACGGCTCACTTTTTATTACAGTAATAGGTGTTTTGGCGGGCGCGGTTTGTCTGAATATAATTGATAAATTAGTACCACACCTTCATAAAATGACAGGTGTTGATATTGAAAAGCACCCACACAAAACCGAAAGGCTAAATAAGGTTTTGCTTTTTGTAATAGCGATAGCGATACATAATCTACCGGAGGGAATTGCGGCAGGAGTTAGCTTTGGCTCGGAAAATACAGCTCACGCCCTTACAATCGCAGGCGGTATAGCTCTGCAAAATATTCCGGAGGGTATGGTTATAATAGCGCCTATGATTTCTTCGGGAATATCAAAAAAACGCACGCTTTTAATTGCTATGATGACGGGTGTTGTCGAGGTAATAGGAACGCTTATTGGATACTTTGCCGTTAGTATTTCCCAGGCAATATTGCCGTTTGCTCTTGCTTTTGCCGGTGGAACTATGCTTTACGTTGTCAGCGATGAAATGATACCTGAAACCCATTCACACGGCAACGAAAGAATAGCAACGTATTCCTTGCTTATCGGCTTTATATTGATGATGGCTTTTGACTATCTTTTAGGGTAGAGAAAACCATAAAACGACCGCCCTGTGTCGCATTTTATTGAAAAAGTGTTTATAAAACACCCGAAAGGGTTAAAATAAAATTTAAACGGAGGAAAAGAAAATGAAATACGTATGTGATGTATGCGGATACGAGTACGACGAAGCAGTAGGTGATCCTGATAATGGTATCGCCCCCGGCACAAAATGGGAGGATTTACCCGAGGATTTTGTATGCCCACTCTGCGGAGTTGGAAAAATCAGCTTTACTAAAGAAGAAAACTAAATAGCTAAAACAGCCACAAGGATTAATTTTGTGGCTGTTTTTTATTGCTTAAAAACTTGACAAAATTATTTAAGTGCGATATAATAATATTATATACTATATTTTGAAGGAGCTTTTATGAAAAAAAGATTAACACTATTTATCTTGCTTGTGTTGTTACTTGCAGTTGCTTTTGCTTTTTCCGTAAACGCAGCAACTCAGGTTGCGGACGATGGCACAAACCTTACATTAGGCGCTTGTACTATTGAAGGACTTGATGGGGTTACCATTCCATCACCGACAAGCGGACTTGTTTATACGCTTGATGAAAAAACGGGCAAGGCGTATGTTTCTGGCAGAGGCACGTTTGCAGGCGGCGACCTTGTTTTCCCATCAAGTGTAACGTATGAAGGCGTAACCTATCCGCTTACAAAAATCAATTCGGGACTTTTCCAAAATCTTACTTATAATATTTACGTTCCCGATAGCGTTACCTTAATTGCAGGTGGTCCAAGTTCCGGTACCTTTGGTAACTCGACAATTTCCAAGGTGTATATCGGCTCGGGTCTTACGTCCTTTGAGCAGGAAACCTTTAGCGGTTCAAAGGGATACGAGGTTTTTATTTGTAAATCACAGCTAACCTATATTGGAGTTAATGCGTTCAATGAAAACAGACCCTCAGATAACGGCACTACCATTGAAATAGATTTTTCAAAGGTAACCCGTTTTGAGGATCGCGCTTGCGCCGGTGCTTCGTTTTTGAAGTACACAAGCATTACTCTTTCTCCAAACGTTGAATATATTGGCTCTAATGCGTTTGTTGAAACAAGGGTTAAAGGCTCTGTTATCGTTCCCGAAAATTGTCAGTTGGGCGACCGCTGCTTCAACGGCACAAGCTTTGAGCAGGTTGTTATTAAGGTTGCAAAGGGAACAACTCGACAACTTCCGCTAGAGCTATTTAGCGGTGCAACGGCAGGCTTGACCGTTATCTTTACAGGTACGGTTGAGGCAAATCAAGACCACGTTTTCTCAGGAAACAGTATGTCTGTTTATATGCAATCATATGACGATATCAATACACTCGTTTCAACCGCGGCAGAGAAAAGCGGTAACGAAAGAATTGCATCAGCGACATTCTATGCATGTAAAGAGGGCAAGAGCTATACAGCTGCAAAGGACGGTACAATTACCGAAAATGGCGTAGGTCAACACGCATATGATACCGTTCCTACTCATTTCCCCGCAGACTGCTCAAACTATGAAAAGGACTCATACATTTGCTACGTATGCGGATACGAGGACGTTGTTTTTGAGGGCACGGAATATGGTGACCACGTAATAAAAACGACTGTAAAAGAGCCAACCTGTCAGTCAAACGGCTATTACGAGTACGTATGTACTGTCTGCGGATATTCCGAGTCAGCGCATATCGTGCCAAAGAACAATCACAGCGCAACTGTTATTACGTATAAATCAAACGGTACACAATATTTAACTGTTACAAAGAGCTGTGAATTTTGTAACGAGGTCGTAGAAACCGAGCGTGTTGACCTTGTTAACAAGTGCTACATCGATGGATACGGCTTCTTTGATGCAACAATGGACTACGTTTCAGTTGATGCAAACGGTGTTGCAACTCCGGGCGCTGCTGGATTTGATAATGCTGTAATTTACTTCCCATCATATGCTATGGTTGATGGTAGGGCAGTAGAGGTAAAAACAGTACAAGGCTTTAAGGCTAAATCAATAAAAGGCATCTATATTCCCGATACAGTTACAAGAATTGCAGGCGGAGGCGGTGCAGGATGCTTTGGCGATATTAGCGTTCTTAAAAACGTAGTTGTCGGCAAGGGTGTCACAGCTATTGAGCAAGAAACCTTCTGCATGGGTAACGGCGCAACACTTGATGAGTTTATCTTCAAGGGCACAATTACAAGAATTGAACCCTATGCCTTCAAGGATTTAAGACAAGCATCTGGCGATATCCCATATGAATTTAATACCGCACTTACATATGTAGGTACCCAAGTAAACTCTAAGGGTAGCGTTATAAGAGAGGCGAAGATTGAAAAGAACTGTCAAATCGCCGCAAAAGCATTTAATGATGCCAATGCTCTTTTAACTGTATATATAGAGGGTGGCGACACCCCCGAAACCGCACTTGACCTCGGTCAAGAGTTTACAAGTAACACTTGCACGAAATATTGGTACATCAAGGGCTATGTTACAGTATCCGGTCAAGCTGTTCTTTCAGGACAAGACAATTCAAGAATCTATATGGAAAGCACAGCCGCTATTGATTTATTTGCTAATGCTATCAAAGCGCAAGGATATAACGATAGAATAAATAAGGCTGTTTTTATGGACTGTGGAGAAGATAAAGCTTGGTATGTATCAAATAGTGCTGACAGAGTTGCTTCAAGCGTAGCATATAGTCATAACGGTGTATTTACCGAAACTAATTCTACCTGTACACAAGAGGGTATAAGAGAAGAAATTTGCTTTGTTTGTGGCGAAACTGTTTCAAGCGAAGTAGTTGAAAGGAAAGAGCACGTATTTGACGGTGGCGTTATTACAAGCATGCCAACCGACAGCGAGGCTGGCGAAATTGTTTATACCTGCTTGATTTGCTATCAAACAGAAACAAAAGAAATCGCTCCAATTTCCGGTGAGCATGGTCTTGAGATTTTCTTGGCGTATGACAATGGATTTGGAAGCAAGGGATTAGAAACGAGCGTGTGTCATGATTGCGACTGCGTTCTAACAAGAGAGCTTGAACCGATATTTATCGTTCTTGGTTACTCGGTAAGTGAAGAAAAAACAAGCATAATCTCTCGCTCCAAAATCAATAGTGAAGCACTCAAATATTATGAAGCATATTCAGGTGAAATGGAAATCGGCTTCATAGTAGCAGGCGCAAGCGATGTGATGAGCAAAGGTTTGGTTGATGAGGACAACAGACTTGTTTCAGGTATTGTCGGATGTCAAATTATAATGCAAGACAGAGACTTTATGAATTTGGAAATCAAGCTTTTTGGCATCACAACAGAAGCTAGCCGTGCATATAACTTCATTTTTGCTGCTTATGTTGTTGATAAAGATAAGATTTCATATATTCAATATCAAGAAAAATCAAGCCTTGACGTAGTCGTTGGAGATTACACACTAAAAGCAATTAACGTAAATACAGCATACGAAGAATAAAATTCAAATAAAAAAGCCGGTATGGTAAAATCCCATATCGGCTTTTTATTATTTGTTTTCGGTTTCTTTTTTGCTAAGATTTTCTTTAGCAACAACAAGCATAAGCTTGATTCTGTTTTCTTGGTTAACTCTTGTCGCACCAGGGTCATATTCAATATCTACGATATTGAGTCGTGGGTCAACACGTCTAACCTTGTTCATCATACCTTTTGCGGCAACGTGACAGGGTAGGCAGCCGAATGGTTGAACAATAACGATATTTTCATATCCGTGGTCGGCAAATTCTAGCATTTCAGCGGCTAAATACCAGCCCTCACCCATACTGTTTCCGACATTTATAACGCCCTCGGCTCTTTTCTTTAGGTCGTTTACCCTTTCAGGTGGAACAAAATTAGGGTTTGCTTCAATGGCGGATATTAAAATGTCCTCCATCTTGAACATATATTTCATAGCAACCTCTAAAATCGCTTTTTTTGCCTTGTTTCCGCCATAAAGCCTTAAGTCCTCAAGTGCACCGTTTGTTTTGTATATACCAAATCCTAGAATGCTTGGAACGTAAACCTCGCAGTCTTGTTCTGCCAAAAATTCTTCCAAATGGTTGTTGCCGGGGGCTGAATATTTTAAGAATAATTCGCCAATAACCGCAACCTTAACCTTTGGAGTTTTTTCTATTTTAATAGAAGCAAAATCATCGGCTATTTCTTTTAAATTCTTTTTTATAGCTCTTTTTGAGAAACCGCGTCCCTTCAAAAATGTATTGCCAAGCCTTTCAGTCCACTTGTTAATCATCTGGTCGGTTTCGCCCTTGTTTACCTCATAAGGACGAACTTGATTGCTGACAATCATAATCATATCGCCATAAATAAGACCGGCTAAAGCCATAAGAAGCGATCTTGGTGTTAAATCTACGCCTGAATTAAGCTCAAGTCCCCAAATATTTGCAGAAATAAAAGGAACGTTTGGATAACCTGCTTTTTCAAAAGCCTTACGCATTAGATTGATATAGTTACTGTCACGACAGCCACCGCCCGACTGAGTAATTACCATTGCAACCTTGTCAGGGTCGTATTTTCCGCTTTTCATTGTGGCAAGCATTTGTCCTGTTGTCAACATAGCTGGATAGCACATATCGTTGTTTACGTATTTAAGCGCAAGCTCAAGTACCTCTGGCCCGTCGTTTTCCATAATTTCAATCTTAAAGCCCTGTCTTAAAAGAATTGGCTTTAAAATCTTAAAATGAATAGGAGCCATGCTTGGAGAGAGGATAGTGTAGTCCTTTTTCATTTTTCGAGTGAATTTTATTCTATCTCTATGATGTGAATTCTTACTCATTTCCTACCTCCTTGCTTTGTTGCTCAATAGCCGCAATAAGGCTTCTTAAACGTATTTTAATAGCGCCGAGGTTTGTTACCTCGTCAATTTTAATTTGTGTATATAAATTGCCGTGATATTCAAGAAGCGTACGCACCTCATCTGTTGTTAACGCATCAAGACCGCAACCAAAGGAAACAAGATGTACAAGATACATATCGTCTTGCTCAGCAACGTATCTGGATGCAGAGAAGAGTCTTTGGTGGTATGTCCATTGGCTCAAAAGATTAACCTTGAATTTAGGAGACAAATGAGCTACCGCATCCTCTGAAATTACAGCAAAGCCAAGAGCACAAATAAGCTTGTGAATTCCGTGGTTGATTTCAGGGTCTGCGTGGTAAGGACGACCGGCTAAAACAATTATCTTTTTGCCCTCGCGTCTTGCCTCGTCAACAATACGCTTGCCCTCGTTCTTAACGTCAGCCATATAGCTGTCATATGCTTCGTACGCCTTTTTACAAGCGCGTTTGATTTCGCTAGACTTGAACTTGCCAAAATGCTTTTCCATCACTAGCTTTATGCGCGAAGGGAAGGCACGGCGGTTGTGAGGGCCGACATAATCGTTTATATATTTAATATTACCAAAATTGAGCGTGTTAGCCTCAATAACCTCTGGGTATCCGGCAATTACTGCACAGTTGTAGCAGTTTTTTGCTTTTTTCTCGTTAAAATTGTATGTAAGACAAGGATAGAAAATAGCGTCAACATCCATTTCAATGAGCTTTTGAATGTGTCCGTGTACCATTTTTGCCGGGAAACAAACAGTGTCTGATGGAATAGTTCCTTGACCCTTTAAATAGAGCTTTCTATTTGAAAAGCCACTCATCTTAACTGTAAAGCCAAGCTCTCTAAAGAAAGCGTTCCAAAATGGATATAGCTCGTACATATTAAGAGCCATAGGAAGACCAATGATACCGCGCTTACCGTCACCCTCTGGAAGAGTGGCGAGCTTTTTCAGCTTGTATTCATAAAGGTTTAAGGAGTCATCCTGTGCTTTATTTGTAACAGGCTTTTCACAACGGTTACCGCCAATAAACCTTCTTCCGTTACCGAAGTCGTTTATTGTAAGGTTACATTTGTTGTTACATCCCTTGCAGGTAACGGTTTTTATTGTATATGAGAAGTTTTTGAGTTCCTCGTAAGAGAGAATAGAAGAATAGCCCTCGTGCTTTTTCATTTGATTTGCATAAAGAGCCGCGCCATATGCGCCCATCATACCCGCAATATCAGGGCGGATAACATTAACACCGATTTCTTGCTCAAAGGCACGCAAAACTGCATTATTTAAGAAGGTTCCACCTTGAACTACAATCTTTTTGCCAAGCTCGTCAGCGGAATGAACTCTTATAACCTTATAAAGAGCGTTTTTAACAACGCTTATAGATAAGCCTGCTGAAATATTATCAACAGTAACGCCTTCCTTTTGTGCTTGCTTAACAGATGAATTCATAAATACAGTACATCTGGAGCCTAGGTCTACAGGCTTTTTGCCAAAGAGACCAAGGTTGGCAAACTCATCAATCGGATAACCAAGCGAGCTTGCAAATGCTTGTAAGAACGAGCCACAGCCGGATGAGCATGCCTCATTCAAGAAGATATTGTCGATTGCCCCATTGCGGATTTTAAAGCATTTCATATCTTGTCCGCCGATGTCGATGATAAATTCAACGTCTGGCATGAAGTATTTAGCCGCTGTAAAGTGAGCAACCGTTTCAACCACACCAATATCAATACCCAGTGCGTTTCTCATCATATCCTCGCCATAGCCTGTTACAGCACTGGATACAATTTTTACATTAGGATATTTTTCATACATTTCAAGCAAGGTGTCCTTGACAACATCAATGGGCTTGCCTTGGTTTGATTGATATTTCGAGAAGATTATAGCGCCGTCCTTGTCGGTTAAAACAACCTTTAAGGTTGTAGAGCCGGAATCTATACCTAAATAAGCATCTCCCTCATAAGGGATTCCTTCCTTTCTTGGAACGCTATGCTTATTATGTCTTTCAATAAATTCGTTATATTCGTCCTCATTTGCAAAGAGAGGCTTTAATGTCGTTTCAGCAGTAAAATCAGCCTTTTCACCGATTATTTCGTAAGCCTTTTGTAAATCTACCTTTTCCTCTGCATAGTAAGCTGCGCCAAGCGCAACAAAAACAAGTGAGTCCTCGGGGCAAATACCCTCGCAATTAAGAGTTTTATCAAAGGCACGTCTTAATTCTGTCAAAAACGTCAATGGACCACCTAAATAAACAATATTGCCCTCAATAGGATGTCCTTGAGCCAATCCTGTTATGGTTTGGTTAACTATTGCGTAGAAAATACTTGCAGAAATATCTTCTTTACGCGCGCCTTGGTTAAGAAGCGGTTGAATGTCTGTTTTTGCAAAAACACCGCATCTTGATGCTATTGAATAAATTTTTTCGTGATTTTTTGCAAGCTCGTTCATTTGGTCTGGGTCTATTTGCATAAGACTCGCCATTTGGTCAGCAAAAGCACCTGTACCACCTGCACAAGTACCGTTCATGCGAACCTCGAGATTGCCCTTTAAAAAGAGAATTTTAGCATCCTCGCCGCCAAGCTCAATAACAACGTCAGTATCGGGAAGTCGATGGCTTATAGCAACCTTCGTTGCGTAAACCTCTTGCACAAATGGAACACCGGCGCGCTCTGCAAGACCCATACCGGCTGAACCCGAAACGGCGCAAACTACAGGCTCTGTAATATTAAATTTATCAATTAATCCCTTGATAACTTCGCGTGTCTTTTCAGTAATCATTGCGAAGTGGCGCTCATAGCTTTTATGTATGAGCTTGCCATCGTCATCAAGTACGACACATTTAATAGTCGTTGAGCCTATATCGATACCTATTTTCATGGTTTTTCCTTTCTTAATTTAGCTTCTTTATACGGCTAAGATATCTTGTTCCGATTTTGGACCATTCAAAGCCAAGCTTCTTTAATTCATTAACCGTAAATTCGTTGCTCATAGGAATGTTCTTTGAAGCACAAGCTATAGAGTTATAGAATGACAAAATAGCAACGTCCTTGTCGGAAATTGACTCCCTGAGCGATTGCTCAAACTTCTCACGAGAAACACGTTTGATACGTTTGAAGTATTTCTTTTTAAATGTTTCAACGGTGAAGAGTTGAGGATTGTATAAATTATAAATGTTATTAACTCTATTATAAAGAGCAAGTCTAACGTATGCATCAGCACACTCGTCAACAGGAGTGAAGTCGATAGGATATTCAGCGAGCTCCTTGCTATATTTACCAACCTTTAAAAGACCTCTAAATCTACCAAGGAAGCCGTTATCCTGCATATTTCTTTGGAATCTACCGTCTGACATTCTCCATGTCAAGTTGCCAATACGGAAAATGTTAGCCTTTAAGCCGGATTCTCTTGCCAAAAGAACTTGCTCCTCCGCCTTGTATTTGGAGTGAATATACACGTTTTGAACGTGGTTTTGACCAATGTCAAGGCTGAATTCGTCGAATTTAGCATCCGGATTTGTTTGCTCAACAGTACCGGAGCCGTGAACACTGGCAGTTGAGGTGTGTTGCAAAAGAGCACCGGATTCAACGCAGAAATCGATAACGTTTTTAGTACCTATTACGTTTGTGCGCTCAAAATTCTTATAGTGACCGGCGTGGCTAACGTTTGCAGCCGTGTGGATTACCATATCAACTCTTTTTATAAGCACGTTGTAATCAGCATCACTCATACCAAGCTTTGGCTCTTCAATATTGCCTACCTTAACCTTGTATCTAAAATATTCGTGTTCTTTAGGGAAGTAGTACTTAAGCACTGTCTTTAATTTTTCTTCGTTACGAACAAGACAAACAACATTCAATTTTCTTCTTAAAAGCTCACGCAAGATATGTGAGCCAAGGTAACCCGTTGCACCTGTAAGAAGAATGAATTTAGCATCATTGTTATACAAGACACCGGAGTTGTGCTTGATAATCTCGTTTACGTTTATGTAAACCTCTTCGGCCTCTGCTTGCTTTATGTCAATTAATGATTTTTCAAGCTGCTCAACGGTTGGATGCTCGTAAATCTCTTGAGGCTGAATTCCAATTATAGCTGCCGCCTCAAACGCCATAAGGCTTGAGCCTCCAAGGTCAAAGAAGTCATCCTTAATACCGATGTTTTCACGTCCAAGAACACCCTCAAATGCCGCAGCAATTCTTTTTTGCTCCTCGGTTTGTGGCGGGATGTGCTCGACGCTTTTGTTGCCGATAACAGCCTTAACCATTTGAATAGCTTCTTTACGCTTAATCTTTAGAGTTGTTGTTTTTGGAAAATCTCTAGCTATAAAATCAATAGTTAAAATCTTTTTGTAGGAAGGCAATGTGGCATTAAAGTCCTTAATTGCCATTCTTATATTTTTATTTATTTCTTTGTCGTTATAATCAAGAGGTTGAACCACAGCACAAAGCTTGCCGTTGCTCTCGTAAATCATAACGTCCTTAACACCCTTGATATTAGAAATATGAGCCTCAAGCTCTTCCGGATATATGTTTTTACCATTATCAAGAATAATTAAGTTCTTTGAACGGCCCGTGATATAAAGATATCCATCGTCGTCAAAATGACCAAGGTCACCGGTATGTAGCCAACCATCCTCGGTAAATGCTTCGGCAGTTGCTTCGGGATTTTTATAGTATCCAATCATAACTCCGGAGCCCTTAACCATAATTTCGCCATTGTCTATTTTAACGTCCATATATGAAACAGGCTTACCAACAGAGCCTATTTTATTGGATTTTGGATAGTTGGCGGAAATTAGTGGAGCACATTCTGTAAGACCATAGCCTTGATACATATTTATACCGAATTCGTCAAATGCATCGGCAATTTCGGGACGCAAAGCAGCGCCACCAACGATTACGTTAGTGAGGTTTCCACCAAATTTGGTAAGAAGCTTTTTGAAAAGCTTACGTCTTGCATCAATTTTAACTTTTTTGAGCACGCGGTTTATCTTTTTCGCTAAAGCAATTTTGCGTTTGGTAGAGCCTGTTGAGATGCCTTCCATAACCTTCTTATAGAAAACCTCTGCAATAGTAGGAACTACAAGAATAACGGATGGCTTAAATCTATTTAGATTTGCAACGATGTTTTCAAGCTTGTCGTTTATGCAAACAGTAGCACCACAGTAGAGAACACCTAGGTTGTCGACAGTCAATTCAAACGTATGGTGGATAGGCAAAACGGACATAACAACAGGATTTTTCTTTATGTTCTGTGCGAAGTCCATTCTATAAATGTCATTGATGTTGGAAACTATATTTTTTTGGCTTAACATAACGCCCTTGCTCATACCGGTTGTACCAGAGGTAAACAAGATTTCAGCTAGAGCATCTGGGTCTATTTGGGGGAGCTTGGTCGGTTTTGTACGAAGAATTTCGCGGAACTTTATGCCTGAAAAGCTTATAATTTCAGTTACCTTATTCTTTGACTCTTGAATGCTATTAATCATAGGCTCGAATTCTTCGGATAGGAAAACCATATCAACGTCGCCCATAATAAGAAGATTTAAAATCTCCTCCTCTGATAGCATTTTGTCAATAGGAATAACTACGTTTGAGCTACAGGTAACACCTAAAAAGGTGGTAACCCAACGATAGCTGGTTGAGCCGATAATGGCAACGTGTTTGCCCACGTAGCCGTTATTTACAAACCAGGATGAAATAGAATCAACGTTCTTTTTTAAATCCTTAAAGGTCTTAGTAACAACGGTATCCTCAACTATGTATTTGTATGCGGCTCTGTCGCCATATACCTTTTCAATTTCCTTTACAAATTCTTGTAAATCAACAAGCATTTTATTCACAATCTTTAAACCTCATTTTTTAGAATCTGTTTTACGATGCACAAAATTACTTTAATTATATAATAAACGCTCGCGTTTTACAATAGTTTTTAAAAAAATACGATGTTTTTGCACAAAAATCGGCAATTTGAACAAGAAAAAACCTTTTAAAAAAACAAAAAATTTACAAGTTTGTTGATAAATAAAACAAACACTGCATCATTCTTTAAAATCCTAAACGCAAGAATAAAACTAATAATTGAAAGGAGCATTTCCTTTTTACAGTGGTGAGGTGGGGATATTTGTGTAAGGACTTTCTTATGATATAAAAAACATAAAACGAAAAACGTAATTACAAAAGCCTCACCCTGTGTATGATTTTTTTTGTTTTTGCCATAAAAACGTCAAAGCTTGTCAGAATAGAAGCTTTTGTTAAAAAACGGACACGTGGTGAGGTGCTTTTGCTTCTTATGGCGCTTGCAAGCTCGGGTGAAGCTCGCACTAATGGAAGGAAAACGACCAACAATAAGCACAAAGCAAAGAGCAGAGAGGGAAAAACATGAAATACATATAATTTTATCAAATTTCTTGAAAATCTTGAAATATATATATCTTTATGATAAAATTATATCACTATAAGGGAGGTGAGCCTGTGACAATTGGATATGGAATTACACTAGCACTTGCTGTAGGCTTGCTAATAGCCTATAGTATAATGGTGAAAAACAAGGAAGTTTGGCTGACAATGCTCTATATCTGCGTTACAGTTGTAAACCTTGGGTATTTGCTCCTGTCAATGGCAAAAACAGTTGAATTTGCTATTTTTGGCAATGATGTTGCGTATTTCGGCAGTGTTTTCCTCTCTATGTGTATGTTACTCACCATTGTTCGCCTCTGTGGCTTCAAAATTAAAAAACTACATATAGTTATATGTATTATGCTTGGCATCATAATGTTTGCAATAATTGCAACCTCTGGCTTTTTACCATGGTACTACAAAATCGTGAGTCTTGAAATAGTTGGTAGCTCTGCTAAGCTTGTAAAGGAATATGGTCCTTTGCATCATGTATATTTTATTTATCTTCTAAGTTATTTTGCTTCAATGATAGCAGTGATTATCCATTCGGTTGTAAAGAAGAAAATAGGCAAGCCAAAGTTTGCGGGCTTTATTGCTGGTATAGTTTGCAGTAACATTATTGTTTGGCTGTTTGAAAAGCTTGTAAGCTGGGATTTTGAGTTCCTTTCAGTTACATATATAATATCCGAGCTTATGCTATTGCTACTTTACTGGATGATGCAGGATTACATTCCTATAAGAGATATTCCTAAGCCTGTTTTTCACGAGAAAAAGGACATCAATATAAAGGAAAAAATGGATATGGCGCTTTCCTTATTGACGGAGGGTGATAGCTTATCACCAAGGGAAATGGAAATTTTAAAGGCTGTTTTAGAGAATAAAAAAAGGAGAAACATTGCCTTTGAAATGCGTCTTTCTGAAAATACAATAAAAACTTATACAAGAAATCTATATAACAAGCTTGGGGTGTCCTCAAGAGAGGAGCTATATCAGCGCATTTCTGAAAAATAGACACCCTGTGTGTGATTTTAATAAAAGACGGCAGAAAAAACTGCCGTCTTTTATTATTTTCACCCCTATGGGGTGTAGTAAAAATGTTTTAATAGTATTACTATTAAATTAACAAAGCTACTTATAAAGGAGAGAAATCAAAATGAAAACTAAAAAAATAGCAATAAGCATTTTATTAGCACTTGTAATGGTGCTTGCACTTGTTCCCGTGAGTGCCTTGACAGCATTTGCGGAACAAAGAGCCGAAAGAGATATCGTAACAGTAGAATCAGGCAACTCGTTGAATATGAGCATTGATGAGCAAGGAATTCTCACATGGAACGCCGTAAACGGAGCAACAGGATATCAGGTTATTGTCAGACAAAACGGTATGCAGGTTGCTAATTGGGAAACGACGAACACAACCTTGGCTTTCGTATCCTCAATGGACGGAATTAAACTTGATTCCGGTAACTATTTGGTTGAAGTGGGTGCAAAAGGAGTAATTGGTGTAAGCGCTTCAATGAATTACTATTACACCAGTAACGTTGATAAATTAGAAGCACCGATTTCATTGCAATGGCTCGGAAATCAAGCGGTTTGGAACTATGTTGACGGTGCTGTATCCTACAAATTGAACGTGTATAATTCCTCCTCCGGTTTGGTTGGTTCAAAAACCGTTACGGAATGCCCTGTTGATTTGTCGGAATATAATCCGCAGGATGGTTGGACATTCCAAGTTCAAGCACAATCTAACGGCACGCTCAAAGATAAGCGAAATAGTGCTTTCCAAGAAAGCCCTGCAAAAGGGGAACGAACAAGAGAAAAGAGTCAGAACTCGGGTAACTCTCTGAATATGAGCGTAGACGAGTCGGGCTTCCTTTCTTGGGATGCTGTAAACGGAGCAACAGGATATCACATTATATTATGACGGTGCGGAATGGAAACAAGACGTAGCCGTTTCGGGATATACTTGGTATGACGTTCCTGCAAGTGCTGTGGAAAAAGTGGAAAGATACAAGATAGTTATTAGCCATTCGCAAAATATTGAAAGTAACGAATTTACTGTAACTTGGACTAACACCTTGCCGACTTATTATGTTTCTTACGGCGTAGGAGAAGGTCAAGGTTCGGGCGATGCTGACTATGATATCGAACACGGAACAAATTACACCTTGGATTCCTACGAAGATTTTGGCACAATCATCGCTCCCAATGGAAAAGTATTTGATTATTGGAGTATTCGTGTAGGCGAAAACGCAATGGATAGCATAGAAATTGCACAGAAGAAAGCAGGCGAAACGATTACTGTCACTTCTAACGTTTATGCTATTGCAATGTGGAAAAACGCTCCTACTGTAACGGTATCCTATTACTCTATCGGAAACATTGTTGATAGTGATACGGTAGCCGTAGGAACGCAATACACATTGATGAATGCACAAGGACTTGAAGTTCCTTCAGGTAAGAAATTCAAGGCTTGGGCAATCGGCGGTCTTGGTGGCGAACAGAAACAGCCCGGCGCTGAAATTACTATCACGGAAGAAACTTATATCTACGCAGTATGGGAAGATATAACTTACACCGTATCCTTTAATGCTAACGGCGGTTCAGGCACTATGCTTGACGAAACCGAGCAGCTTGGTGGATACGTTCTCCCCGAATGCACATTCACCGCACCTACGGGCAAACAGTTTAAGTGTTGGGCTGAAGGTAGCGCATCCGGTCAGCAATACGATGTTGGCTATGAATATGACGTTACCGCTAACGTAACCTTCTATGCTGTTTGGGAAGATATTCCTGGGCAACACGACCATAGCCACGGCTCTGAATGGAAAACCGATGCAAACGAGCATTGGAACGAGTGCGAGTGTGGCGATAAGGCAAACAAGGCAGCTCATACCGATAGCAATAACGACGGCAAGTGCGATGCATGTGATTATCAAATGACACCAATTACGCCTGATCCAGAGGATCCAACTGATCCAAAAGACCCAGCCGATCCAGAAGACCCAGCTGATCCAGAAGACCCAGCTGATCCAGAGGATCCAACTGATCCAGAAGACCCAGCTGATCCAGAGGAACCAACCGATCCAGAGGAACCAACCGATCCAGAAGACCCAGCCGATCCAGAAGAATCGACAGATTCAGACAAACCGACAGATTCAGACGAACCTAAAAAGGGATTCGGCACAGGCGCAATAGTTGGTATTGTCTGCGGTTCAGTTGCTGGCGTGGCAATTATAGGCGTTGGTGGCTTCTCACTCATTTGGTTTGTAATTAAGAAAAAATCATTTGCAGACCTTATTGCAGTATTCAAGAAAAAATAATAGGCACAAAACAATATCCCCTTGTCTTTCGGGGCAAGGGGAACAGTTAAAGGAGAAAAAGACAATGAAAACAAAATTTAAGTCAAAACTCTTGGGGGTTCTGCTCGTTCTTGCAATGCTTCTTACTCTTGGAATTGGCTTGCAAAACAGTCTTGTCTTGAAGGTTTATGCAACAGAGCCGGATAATGCTTTAGCAAATATTGCGGCATCGGAATTACAAATCGTGTTACATAAAAATGATCATAGTACAGTTAATACAACGTTTGCAGGTGGCAAATATTTGCACATAAACGGTGCTTATGAAACGTTAGAGATAAACGATTCAAGCGCCGGTGCTGACATGGAATATGATGTAAGCACGGGCACCTTGAAGCTTTATCACACTGACAATATGGCTGAGTATAAAGGCAAACTTTCTCTTTATGGACTAAATGAATCAGATAAGCAATTGATTATTGAAGATTATTTCAATGGTTTTACTTTCTATAACTTAGCTTTTGAAAAAGGAAATTTGACCATAGAAAACACTTCTGGAAATACTAATTCTGTTGGCTACTTTGGCTGGAAAAACAAATTTAAGCTCAATGGAGAATTAACTATTCGTGGAAATACAATGGTTTTTCTATGGCTCGGTGCCACCGGCTATAATTATGACGTTAACAACATAATTGAAGTTGGAACGCTTAAGCTTTTAGGTAATTCGTCACTATACTACACTGCGGACGTTTCCGATGACGTCTATGCCATTGTTTATGCCAACAGTTTGGTTTTGGATACTGATGGAGAACTTTATCTTGATGCAGAAGATGCAGGTGGTCTTACAAGAGTTCTTAGCACAAATGACGTTACTCTTACAAAATGCAAAGAAATTACACTTGTTGCACCGGATAATTATGATACAACATTGACAAATTCAACATATTTGCGCAATGCAGTAACAACAGCAATCCCCGGTTATTATGCAAGCATAACACAACAAAGCGATATTTATGACGGATATCATAAAACTTATCATTTAGTATCCGATTCACTATATTTTTCTGTTTCATTTGATGCAAATGGTGGAAGTGGAACAATGGCTCCTGTTAAGGATGTTCAAGGATATTATATATTGCCGGGCTGTACACTTGTTCCTCCAGAATATGAATATGAATTGGAATTTCAATGTTGGTCTGATAAATACGGTGATAGTAATTATGCAGAAGGATCTTCTTTCTTTTTGTATAGCGATGTGAAATTCTATGCAAAATGGAAAATTGCAAGCGATCACATTGTAAGCTTTGATGCAAATGGCGGATCGGGCAGTATGACGGGTGGAAGTTATAAAGGCGGATACGCTTTGCCTGCTTGTTCGTTTACGGCACCCAGCGGCAAACAATTCAAATGCTGGGCGTTAGGCAGTGCAAGTGGGATGCAATTTGATACTGACGCAACTTATTATTTATACAAAGATGTAACTTTCTATGCAATTTGGGAAGATATTGCTGTAACCGAATATAACGTGACATACAGTGACAACGGCGGTAACGGAACTATGGTCGGCGATGTCGTAGAAGCAGGTGGTACGTTCACGCTTGAGAATTGCACTTACGAAGCTCCCGAAGGCAAGCAGTTCAAGGGGTGGGCTGTTGGTGCTGTTAATGCAACGCCACTGAAGCAAGCGGGTGATCAAATTACCATTACTGCAGACACGATTATCTATGCAATTTGGGAAGATATTCCTGTTGTAAAGTATGACGTTACTTTCAATGCAAACGGTGGTACGGGAACTATGAGTCCTGTTGAGTACGCAGGCACTTATACCTTGCCTGCTTGCACGTTTACTGCACCTGACGGCAAACAATTCAAAGGCTGGTCTACTTCTGCTAACGGCGAAGTAATTGACGGCGCGACTTACAACGTAACTGCTGACGTAGAACTCTTTGCAATTTGGGCAGATATTCCGCACAACCACGACTACGGAACTACTTGGGAAAGCGATGCAAATAACCATTGGAACGAGTGTGCTTGCGGAGATAAGGCAAACAAGGCAGCTCATACCGATAGCAACAATGACGGCAAGTGCGATACTTGTGAATATCAGATGACTAACGGTGGCGGCAATACTGAAACGCCCGACAATCCCGATAATCCTAACAATACGCTCGACAACCCGAATAACACTCCCGATGATCCTACCGACGATAAGGACGGACTCGGCACAGGAGCAATAATCGGAATCGTGATCGGCACAGGAGCAATAATCGGAATCGTGATCGGCTCTGCCCTCGTAGTTGGCATCGGTGGCTTCGCTCTCTTCTGGTTTGTTATCAAGAAAAAGAGCTTTGCTGACCTCATCGCAGTATTTAAGAAAAAATAACAGGCGTTAAACAATATCCCCTTGTCTTTCGGGGCAAGGGGGAAAACAAAAGGAGGCATTAAAAATGAAGAAAAAACCCCTATTAGTAACAATACTTCTTCTTTTGATTGCCGTTTTTGCATTTTCCCTTACGGCGTGCAATAATGAAGTTGGCACGCTCGAATCGTTGCAAAACGAATACGGTATCGTTGTTGACGGCGGTAGCTTTGAAGAAGGCTCTACCTT
>SVRK01000004.1 GCA_015064855.1 Oscillospiraceae bacterium
GAAATTGAATATGTCAATCGCCTGATGACTCACAGTTGGGGACAAAAGGTGGTCAGATTCTATGATTTAGACGGCAACCTAATTGAAGTTGGAACACCAATATAATCAACAAATTCCAATTTGTCGAGCAGGCAACAGCGTGAAATCACACACCTTTTTACTGTTCTTACCTACATTTACACACCTTTTTACTGTTCTTACCTACATTTACACACCTTTTTACTGTTCTTACCTACATTTACACACCTTTTTACTGTTCTTTCGCAAATAAAAAGGACACCAATTCGGTGTCCTTTTTATTTTGCTTTGCTAGCTTTTAGAGTATTTTAGATCTCTTACTCTTTACATTGAGTTGCTACTACTGTGCTTCCAAAAAGGTCAGAAATTATTACGTCTCCCACGTTAAGTGGTAGCTTTGCTACGGTTGCATTTATTATTTCCATAGCCTCAAAGACCTTTTCCTTAGGAATTGGCTTGCTCGTTTTAACAGAAACAAGCTCTCCGTTTTCACAACGGACTGTGGTTGTTACCATTCTTTTAGGGGCTGTGCATTCGTTTATTGCATATTCCTTTCCTCTTGGGCAAGTATTACCAACAACGGACAATATGTTTTTCCCTTCCAACGTTACAACTAGGCTACATCCCAGAGGACATGCTATACAGGTTAATTCTCTTTTCATTATAGTTCCTCCAGCTCAAGCCTTAATTTGGATACCCCATCAAGGATTTTACTATCAATCTTCAAGGTTTCCATCTCCGATGGTGCTATTCTTTGCTTTTTTCTTGATAGAACCAGCTTTTCATTTGCATAAACGTTTATTTTTACGTTTCTATATAAGTCTGCGGTTCTAAAGTAAAGGGTTGTGTCCTTTTTCTCTGTCAATATTTGAGGAACAGTATAGCGTATTTTTCCATCGGTTGAAATAGGAATATTTACTGTTTTATTATTAATTCCCTTTATGTAATCAGAAGCGCCCTTGCCTGCTATTTCCGCTTCCTCGGACACGTAGTCAACCAAGTCGTGAACGTGCAAAACGTTTCCGCAGGAAAATACTCCCTCTATATCGGTTTCTCTGTTTTGGTCAACCACACTACCGTTTGTTACAGATGAAATTTTAGCTCCAATGCCCTTTGTTAACTCGTTTTCGGGAATTAAGCCACAGGACAAAAGTAATGTATCACAAGGAATAAACTCATAGGTTTGCTTAATCGGCTTGCGATTTTCGTCAACCTTAGCAATCGTAACTCCCGTCAGTCTTTCCTTTCCGTGAAGCGCCACTACTGTGTGAGATAGTCTTAAGGGAATATTAAAATCGTTTAAGCATTGCTCAATATTCCTTGCAAGTCCTGACGAATATGGCATAAGCTCACATACCGCCTTAACGTTAGCGCCCTCAAGGGTCATTCTTCGAGCCATGATAAGACCTATATCTCCCGAGCCCAGAATAACGACCTCCTTGCCTGGCATATATCCCTTCATATTAACCAGCTTTTGTGCAGTGCCTGCACTATAAACACCGGCTGGACGAGTGCCTGCAATATTTAAAGCTCCCTTTGCTCTTTCGCGACATCCCATAGCAAGAATGATAGCCTTTGCTTCAATTTCAAAAATTCCGTCCTCGCTATTTGAGGCTATTATTTTTTTATCCTTTGTTATTTCAAGAACCATTGTATTAAGCTTAACGCTTATTCCAAGCTCCTTCACTCTTTTTTCGTATCTATACGCATACTCTGGGCCTGTAAGCTCCTCTTTAAACTTATGAAGTCCGAAGCCGTTATGTATGCATTGACGAAGAATGCCACCCAGCTTATCGTCTCTTTCAAGAATAAGAATATCTCTTATTCCGTTTTCATAAGCAGATATTGCGGAGCTCATTCCGGCAGGGCCACCGCCTATAATCACAAGCTCTGTCATCTCTTTATCTCCTTTGTTTTGCCTGTTGCTACGTATGATTCTCCACCGAATTTTGTTATTTTTTCGTATGGTAAATTAAGCTCCCTTGAAAGAAGCTCTATTATATAAGGACTGCAAAATCCACCTTGACATCTACCCATTTGAGAACGAGTACGTCTTTTTACTCCGTCTAGGTCAGTTGCCCTTGGTTGAGTGCGTATTGCATCAAGAATTTCTCCCTCTGTAACGCCCTCACAGCGACAAATTATCTTTCCGTAGGATGGATTTTCCTTTATCATTTTGTTTTTCTCTTCTATGGTTGCTTCTCTAAATGCGTGCATAGATTTTCTATTAGTAATTGGGTTTTCCTTTTTGACAAGGGGAAGTCCAATTTTGCTTAAAAGATTGCATACGTATTCTGCAATAGCAGGAGACGCGGAAAGTCCCGGAGATTCAATGCCTGCAACGTTTACGTAGCGATTTTTAGGGGAGTTAATAATAAAATCTCCTGTACTGCCAACGGAGCGAAGTCCGGAGAATGACGTAATCGTTTTATTTTTGGGAATATTGGAAACGCTTCTTTCAGCTATATCATAGATAGATGCGAAAAATTCACAAGAGGTTGATTTATCGGTTTTGTCCTCGCCGTCAATCGCAGTCGGTCCTAAAAGAAGATTTCCATCAACCGTTGGAGAAACAAGTATACCCTTACCCATTTTGCTGGGAGTTACAAATATTGTATGAGACACAATGCCTCCACTTTCCTTATCCAGAAGCACATATTCTCCGCGACGAGGATGCACTTTAAATGAAGAATCTCCTACAAGGCTCGCTATTTTATCCGAATATACACCTGCACAGTTTACTATGTATTTTGAAAGGATTTGCTCATCTTTAGATTTTATTACGTAATAGTCACCTTTATCTTCTATTTCCGTCACCTCAAAGCTACATTTAAGCTCAGCACCGTTATCCATAGCGTTTCCTATTGCAGATACCGCTAAATCGTACGGACAGATTATAGCACCCGTTGGGGCATACAAGGCGCAAGTAACCCCTTTACCTATGTTGGGCTCAATTTTTAGAATTTCGCTTCTTGTTAGGATTTTTAATCCCTCAACACCGTTTGTATTGCCTCTGTTTAACAGCTCCTTAAGGGTAATTTCGTCTTCCTCGTTAAAGCCTACTACAAGCGAACCGTTGTTTATGTATTTTACTCCTAATGACTTTGCAATCTGTGGCATCATTTTTGAGCCTCTTACATTTAATTCAGCCTTTAGCGTTCCTACCTTTGCATCAAATCCGGCGTGAACTATTGCAGAGTTTGCCTTAGTTGCTCCCGTGGCTACGTCGCTTTCCTTTTCAATCAAGCATACGCTTATATTGTAAAAGGATAGCTCTCTTGCTATCATACCACCCACAACTCCTGCACCAATTATTGCTATATCGTACATATTGTCTCCTAAAAATAAATTATTACTATAATTTTAACATAAATTAAATGACAGGTCAATATTTTTGGTTTCACCATGTATTTGACACTCGGAGCGTTCCAAATGTCCGTTTTCGGTTTTTTCGATTCATATCATATTGCCGAGCCAATTCTTCCAAATACCCCATTAACCGCATGGGTTATGGCTCCCATATACGCAGTTAGCTATGGACTCGTTTTACTAGCTATTGAGCTTGCACGAAAGTATAAAAGCGCAAGACAAAAAACACCGCTTATTAAATAAGCCTATTGCGACAACATAAAAACGGCACTAAAAGTGCCCTTTTTATTATATTCAATATCAATCTTCGCTCTTTTTTCCTATTTTGCCATAAACAAAAATTTTTCTGCCGCCATAGTTCCAGAAAAGCACTATGCACTTAACAAAGCAGATTAAAATTAGGTAAAAAATCTCGTGCTCTCCTATTATAAACGAGCCTATAACGGTTAGTATTTCGGATAAAATAAGTCCAATAATTCCAACGCCGGCAGACAGTAAAAATGCGCGTATGGTTTTGCCCCTTTTTTGTTGCTCGTTTGTTACAAAAACAAAGACGTTTGACAAGAAAAAGTTTACTAAAAGACCCATTAAAAAGCCGGCCGCCACGGAGATTATCACAAAAGGCGTATCATCCTTGGTTGCGCGAAATATAAAATATAAAAGCGTATAATTTATAGCCATATCCACAACAGAGCTAATTCCACCTACAATGACATAGCGCAAAAACTCCATCATGCTTGATTTAGTTATTTTTTTCATTTCTGTTCCTTTAAGAATTTCTTATATAATAATTATAATGCCACGGGGTTTTTTTGTCAACCGTTCTTTGGGATTTGCCCCTTTTATATATTGATTTTTTTTGATTTTCGTGATAGAATTAATCTATAAAGCTCAAGGAGTATTATTCTATGAAGGCGAAGCTATCCGTTAACAAAAACAACATAATAGATAAAATAGACAGACGTATTTACGGCTCTTTTATTGAGCATCTTGGCAGAGCTGTTTACGAGGGAATATACGAGCCCACAAACGAAAATTCCGACGATATGGGATTTAGACGCGACGTTATTGAGTTGACTCGCGAATTAAACGTTCCGGTGGTGCGCTATCCGGGTGGAAACTTTGTATCGGGCTACAACTGGGAGGACGGAATAGGTCCAAAAAGTGAGCGCCCACGCAAGCTTGACCTTGCTTGGCTTTCCGTTGAAACCAACGAGGTTGGTATTGACGAGTTTCAGGAATGGGCAAAGCGTGCAGGCACTGACGTTATGATGGCGGTAAATCTCGGCACTCGCGGTCCTGACGAGGCGCGCTCATTGATTGAATATTGCAACTCCACAACTGATACGTATTACGCAAATTTACGCCGTAAGCACGGATTTGATAAGCCTTTTGGCATAAAGCTATGGTGTCTTGGAAATGAAATGGACGGTGACTGGCAAATTTGCCACAAAACAGCCGAGGAGTATGGTCGTACAGCCACTGAAACCGCCAAGGTTTTAAAGTGGGTTGACCCATCTATTGAGCTTGTTGCTTGTGGTTCTTCCGACGCCGGTATGCCTACCTTTGGCTCTTGGGAAAGAACCGTTCTTGACCACACCTACGATTACGTTGACTACCTCTCTCTTCACTGCTATTTTGGCAACCGCGAGGGCGACACCGCTAACTTTTTAGCAAGAGTTGAGCAAATGGATAAATTTATTAAAACAACTGCTGACATTTGCGACGAGGTTAAGGCGAAAAAGAATAGCCAAAAGACGGTAAATCTTTCCTTTGATGAATGGAACGTTTGGTATAGAACAAAGGACGAGGAAAAAACCGCTGAAAGGTGGCAAACTGCTCCTCATCTTTTGGAGGAAAAATACAATTTTGAGGATGCACTTTTGGTTGGCGGTATGCTTATGTCGCTTCAAAACAACTGTGACCGCGTTAAAATTGGCTGTATTGCCCAGCTTGTAAACGTTATCGCTCCTATTATGACGGAAAAGAATGGCGATGCTTGGAAGCAGACAATCTTCTATCCTTATATGTATGCGTCCCTTTACGGAAACGGTGAGACACTAAAGGCTTCTTTGGAAGGTGGCTCATATAAATCTAAAGAGGGCTGGGACGTGCCATACCTATACTCCTCTGTTGTAAACAACGAGGAAAGAGGCGAGGTTATTGTCTTTGCATTAAACCGTTCTCTCTTTGACGATATGGAGCTTGACGTTTCATTGAACGGTTTTGAGGGATATGCTCTTTCAAAGCACATTGAGCTATACTCCGATGATTTAAACACACAAAATGACAAGGATAATGAAAATATTTCTCCCATTGAACGCGAAATTGAATCGGGTGAAAAAATCACCCTCAAAAAGCATTCCTGGAACATGCTTGTATATAAGAAATAACAAAAAGCCACGTACTCCGTGGCTTTTTTATTATCATTTATCAAAAACAAATCTAGCCCCTAAGCCTTATACTAAAATGCTCCACCAAGCTAAATAAAAAATTTATAATCAAGTAAAAATCCATTCTGCCTCACCTACGCCCTTACTCTTTTTAACTGTACGTTTGATATTCCATTAAAATCCGCAAGTCTTGAAATAAAAAGCCTTGCCGTTTCCTTTTTTCTAAATTCCTCTTGTATTTTTCCGCCCTCTGTGCCTGTGTTATAATCGTAGGTTACTCTCCATAAACGTGATTTTAACATATCTTTTCTCCTTTAGTTTGCTTTGTACTTTAAGTATATCATTATATTTACGCTATGTAAATGAACATAGAAAGTATTTTTTAGTTCCTGTTTTGCTCATTTTATCCGTTTTTCCCTCGTTTTTTGTTACTATTGTCGGTTTACATATTTCGATTTTTTGATTTTTGTGCGACACAAATTGTGTATTTTTTGTTAATTGTTTTTCTTTTGTATGTACAAATTAAATTCTTTATGTTAGACTGTGTGCGGCATGCAAAAAATCTAATTAGGAGTTATTATGAAAGAATTTTTTGGCATAGGGGGAGCCGGTGCTCCCAATGGCGCATTTTCTTGGCAACATATCACCTTGGTAAGCACCTGTCTTGTTCTTATGATAGGTCTAGCTATTGGCTTTGGCATTTGGTTAAGAAAAAAAGAATTTAAAATCAAAAACCGCGTAATTATAGCCTCGGCAATTTCTATCCTTTCATTTGAGGCTGTTAAGATTTTCGTTAACATTCTTGACGAGGCGCTCTATGGCGACAATGTCTTAAAGACAATTCTTTGGAATTTACCTCTTTTCCTTTGCTCAATTATGCTTGTTGCAATTCCAGTTGCGGCATTTTGCAAGGGCAAATTAAAGGAAGGCTCGCTTGACTTTGTTATGATGTTTGGAATTTTAGGCGCACTCTTTGGACCTATCGGCGCAATTCAAGATTATGATAGTTATCCTGCCTTCTGCTTCCATAACATAGTATCGGCAATTACCCACTCAATTTCAGGCTTTACCTCTTTATACATCATTATTTCGGGTATATCAAGTGTAAGAAGGAAAAATATGTGGATAAGCTACACTATTTTGGGCGTTTTTGGCGTAATGGCATATGCAGTCAACGTAATATGCGGACTTAATTATGGCGGAGATATTTTTGAAAACTCACCAAACTATATGTTCTTAATGCGTGATGACGGAACTCCTTATACGTTGGTTACCGCCATGACAGGTGGCAACAAGGTGCTTTATCCAATAGTTGTTATGCTACTTTTCGTTTTATATATGTCTCTCTTTTACGGTATCTTTTTCCTCATACGATATTTATATGCAAAAAAGCACCCAAGAGGCGCGGACAAAACAGAAGAAGCAATTTTGACAGAAGAATAATTAGACAAATAAAAAATAAAAACCACGGATTTGCGTAAATCCGTGGTTTTCTTTTTATATAATTTCAAGCTCGTTTTTGTATACGTTTGATATTCGCCTACTAGGTTGTCATTATTCTACTAGCTTGATTTTTGCCGTATGTACTCTATGGTCTGAGGCAATTTTATTTGGTATCTCGGCAGAGATAACCTCTATGTCTTTTGATACAAAGATATAGTCTATTTTTATTTTAGGGTTATCGCTTGGGAAGGTTGGGGTGTTCTCACAAAAGCCCACAGATGCATCCTTCATTCTCTCTTTTATAGGCTTTAAAACAGGATTGTCGGGGGTGACGTTAAAGTCACCCATTAAAATGCATTTTTCATCCGTTATATTTTCAAGAATTGTTTTAACTGCGTTTTCCTGCTCGTCAGGATTTAGTCCAAAGTGACAAACAAGCACGGTAATTCCGCCCGTGAGCTTCGCCTTTAAAAGGCATCTGGTTTCATAATATCCTTGATATTTTTTGGGATTGGGGTCGGGAATAATAATAGTTTCGGCACTTTCAATCGGAATTTTCGAGATAAAGCCGTTGCCATACGAGCCCTCACCCGGCAAGCATATAGCCTTGGCAAAATAACAGCTTTGGAAGGTGCAAAGGTCAGAAAGAATTTTTGTTTGATTTGGCAAATCATCACCCTCTACGCGATGCGAATACATCTCGTTTAAGCCGCAAATATCTGCGCCCTCGCTCAAAATAATGTCAGCCATAATTTGATAGTCAATTTTCTGCTCTAAAAAATTAAGGCAGTGCTGTGTATTAAATGTCATTATTTTCATATTTTAAAGCCCCATAAATTTATCATTCCAATATATTAGATGTAATATAATCTATGCCCCATGAGGCAAGCCTTTCGCCCTCCTCGGCTGTGTCAACTGTCCAGCAGTTCACTGTAAGCCCCGCCTCGTGGCACTTGTCAATTTGCTCCTTAGTGAGCTCGCGACACCAAACGTCAACATCAATTTTATCTCGAACCAAGCGTACAATTTCCTCGTCGGTCACCTTCCAAAATAGGTACTGTGCACTTTGGTTTGGCAAAATGGCCTTAATTTTTGTAAGGTTTTCGTAAATAAAGGAAATAAATGTTGTGTTTTCAAGATAGTCATAGCTTTTTACTATCTCGATTATTTTTGCAATTTCTTCCTCGGTGAAGTCGGATTTTAGCTCCAAAATCGCGTGCTTTTCATATTTTTTAACTATTTTTATGTAGTTTTCAAGAGAGCTTGGGCGTAAATCCACCCTATCTTTTTTGCCGTCCTTATCAAAGAAAACCACGTTTTGAAGCATACCAAGCGAGGTCTTTTCAAGATAAATTTCCTCTCCTGCTATTCTTTTATAATTGTCGTCGTGACCTATTACAAAATTTCCGTCGGCAGTTCTATGAATATCGGTTTCAATGCCATAATATGAACGGTTACCGGCTGCTACAAACGCGGAGTTTGTGTTCTCCACCTCAATGCCCGAAAGTCCCCTGTGGGCAATTATCCTTGTGCTTTTTTTATCGAATTTTATAGTATTCATTTTTCCCTCCAAAGCAGCAATAACGCAAGCTGATGCGCTGCCTAAATTCTGAATTTTTAATGGTAAGCAGGCAAATGCGAAAACGAGCTCGCACTTGTCAAGATTTTTTAAATAAAGTGCTTATAGAATAATTTTAGCATACCAAAAAGCGTTTGTCAACAAATGATAAATTATATATAGCGCCAAAAGAAGGACACCATTTGGTGTCCTTTCAACTATTCTCCTAACAGCTTTTTTCTTTCCTCTTCTCTTTTGCTTTCAGCAAGTCTAAAGCCAAGATAAGCTATAAGCAAGGAAATGCCCTCAAAGAGTATAAATACAACACTATAAAGAAGCTTTGGCACCTGTTGCATTGTTTCTATTTCTGGGTTTATCATTTCCTGTGCCAAGGTCACACCAATTTCCAAAACTGCCATGCCTGCCGAAAATGCAGCAAAGCTGGTAACAAGTGAGAAAACAAATCTTATTCCGAAGGTGATGGCATAGCCTTGTGCGAAATAACCAAAATCAAGCCTTCTGCTGTTTTTAAACAAATTATAGAAAACGAAAAATCTAATTACAAGCTCAAGAGTCATAAACACAATTATTTCTAAAAGTGTTCGTAAAACTCCCTCATCAACTACCATTCTTATTGGATAAATTGCGAATCCGAGAAAAAACGAAACAAGTAGCACCTCTATTTCAATAAAAAGAAAATATAGAAGTCCACCACGCCAGTTTATCTTTGGTTTATCGTTCATTTTTTCACCTCTTTCTTGCTTCAATTTTATTATATCATATGCCACGCTCATTTTCAAGCGAAAGTAAAGGACACCATTTGGTTTCCTTTTATCATTCTTGAATTGCGAACGAAACACCGTCTATTTTCTCTATTTCTTGACGAGTGGCATCGGTGCTTTGCGTGCTCGCGGTGATATAAAGACCTATATTGCCCTTTGTTCCGCTTCTTGCACTTGAAACCTCGACAAGCGCCTCGTGACCTAGTAATGCCCTTATCTCCTCGGCAATTCTGCCCGCCTCATCAGTTTTGGAAATCTCAGCGTAAATGTGCATTGATTTTCTGCTTTTGCGCTCAAGACGGGTTAAAAATGCGGCGGTGAATATGCACGCACCTGTTGCAACAAGCGCACCGAGATAAAATCCGTAGCCAAGGGCGATGCCGATGGTGGCGGTTGCCCACATTCCGGCAGCAGTGGTGAGTCCTGTGATTACGTTGTTTTTCTTAACTATTATCATTCCCGCGCCAAGAAAGCCTATGCCCGAGATAACCTGTGCCGGAATTCTTGCTATATCATCAAAGCCACCGCTTTTTGCAATATAAACGCTAATTAGCGCGGTCATAGCCGAGCCGACACAAACCAGTATATGTGTGCGTAGTCCTGCAGGGCTACCGCTACGGCCTCTTTCGCTACCGATAAATCCTCCGACTAAAACGGCAAGAATTATTCTTAAAATTATAGAAACCCAGCTAAGGTCGACGATATATTCATTTAAAAAATTAACAAAACCTGTCATAAATGATTCCTTTAATATATTCTATATATTAACATTATATCCGCTATTTAAGCGTTTGTCAATCTTCTCTAAACGAAAATACCTTTTTTAGCTGTGGCTGTGCGCCTGTTTCGGGGTCTAATTCCATAATCAGAATATCCTTCATATATTCATTCCATTTATCAACCACCGGACTTTCCCTCTGCACCTTGGTGGCATATTCAATACCCTTTTCGCACTCGTAATAGCCAAAAAGCTCGTTGCCCACGTTCCAAATGGTGTAGTTTACAATGCCTGCTAAAGATAAAACCTCTTTCATCTCGTCCCATAAAGCATCGTGACGTCTTATGTATTCCTCAAGTGTACCGTCAACTATTTTTGCCTTCCATGCGTATTTTTCCATAATATCACCTTTCTTTTAATAAATTTCTATTTCTATTATATACTATTCTAATGGGCATTTGGTAAAATTAAAAATATTTTTTAATTTGTTTTATTTTAGAAATTGCTTTTGGCTCAAAAAAATGATATAATTTAAATTAAATAATAAAAAGGGGGATTTTTTATGAAAGAATATTTTTACGGTTGGTACTTTAAATGCCAATCGAAAGAGAGTGGTCTTGCTATAATTCCCGCCCTTCATAAATCAAAGGATACTAAATCATCATCTGTTCAAATAATAACAAGTGATGGAGTATACAATGCAAATTTTCCATACGAGGCGTTCAGCAAGCGACGCGGTGGCTTTGGGGTCAATGTGAAAGACAACCGTTTCTTTAGCGAAGGAATTGAACTTGATATACAGGACTCTGATTTTAATGCCGTAGGCACTTTGAAATTTGGTGAGCTTTCCCCTATAAAGTATGATATTATGGGACCTTTTAAATTTGTTCCGTTTATGGAATGCAGGCATAGTGTTGCAAGCATGAAGCATACGGTTAGCGGAGAATTAAAAATAAATGGGACAAGCTACTCCTTTGACAACGACGTTGGTTATATTGAAGGTGACCGTGGCTCGTCGTTCCCCAGAGAATATGCATGGACGCATTGCTTTTTCGAGGGTGGCTCCGTTATGTTAAGTGTTGCGAGAATCCCTTTCGGTTTGTTTAGCTTTACAGGCATAATAGGAGTTATAATGCTAGGCAACAAGGAATATAGAATAGCAACGTACCTCGGCGCAAAAATATTAAAAATCGAAGATGGCGAAATTATAATAAAGCAGGGCAAAAAGGTTTTAAAAGTAAAGCTAATAGAGAAAAATGCCCGACCGCTTTTTGCACCAAATGGCGGAAAAATGACCAGAACAATACATGAAAGTCTTTTTTGCAGTGCATCATACACCTTTAAAATCAAAGAAAAGACTGTTTTCTCCTTTGAATCAGACAAGGCTTCATTCGAATATGAGTTCCCAAAGGACTTTTCTAAAAAGCGAAAATAATAAAAACCGACCACAGTGGTCGGTTTTTTGTTTCGTTTATCATTAAACCTCTAGCTTTGCAATCTTAACAACGAGCTGCTCGCCATACACCTGAGGTGTTGTGGTAAGAGTTACCTTGTCGCCCTCTTGGCTAAACGGAAGCTCCTCGTCCTTGTCTATCCATTTTGCACTTTTTATCTTTTCGGGTAGAATAAAGGTGTTATTGTAGTCGGGCATTGTTTTTAAAATCTCAACGTTTATGTTGCCCTCCATAGGAATTCCGTGCGCGAAAAGATAGTAACAGCCGTCCCCCTTTAAAATGAAATTCTTTTCCTTGTTTTCAATGTCAATGCCTGTTGGGCGTGGCAAATAAATTGCCTCTTTATGTATTTCAACCCATTCGCCAAGAGTTTCAAGCATAGCTTTATCAAGCGGACGAATTTGTCCGTTGCCCATAGGTCCAACGTTTAGTAGATAGTTTGCGCCATATCGACGGCAAACGCAAAGGTCCTCAATAATTTGAGGGAGTGATTTGAAGTTGAAATCCTTTTTTGCGTATCCCCAGTGATTTGCAAAAATCTGACACATTTCACTTGCTATATATTTTGGTGAGCCTTCAAGGTTGATTGGCTTCGGTCTTCCACGCTCGAATGTAACAGAGTCAAGCTCGATGTGACCAAGCTCACCAAGAGCTGAAAGACCTGTGTTATTTATAATCATTGCGTTTGGCTGATAGCTTCTAATAAGTGAGTAAAGCGCGTCCTCTTCCCAGTTGTCATTTTTTCTGTCCCACATTCCGTCAAACCAAAAGCCACCGATTTTGCCATAGTTTTTGCATAGAATTTCTATGCTAGCGCGCAAATATTTTAAGTATTTTGGGAAGTCCTCGTAGTAGCTTTTTTCGTGCCAATCAAGCAAGGTATGATAGAAAAGAGGTACAATGCCGTATTTATTACAAGCATCGACGAACTCACGCACAAGGTCGCGTCCGGCTGCAGAATGAGGCGCATCATATTCATTTAGCCCACAGGTGTCATAAAGTGAAAAGCCGTCATGATGACGCGTTGTCAAGGTTATGTATTTACAGCCTGCGCCCTTTGCGGTTTTAGCAAGATTCTCTGCCCAGTCATTTTCAGGACAAAACTTGTCAAACAGCTTTTCGTAATCCTCAACCGTTATATTTCTGCTATGTGCCCACTCGCCCATTCCGTGTACGCTATATAGACCAAAATGGACAAACATACCAAATCCTAATTTTTCAAATTCCTTGATATATTCCTTTACTATCATAATTTTCTCCTATTTATTTAATATTTTTTCCACTACCGCGTTTGCCAAAATCTTCGAGCCTTCTTTTCCAAAGTGAACCCAGTCACAGTGCAAGGAGCTATGGAATTTGCTTGTTATTGCGTATAAATCATTGATTTCAGCGCCAAGCTCGTTCATTACCTCTTTCGCTGCCTCGTTATATTTTTCGATATCCGAATTATATCTAAAAAAGACGGGGTCTGCCCACTCCTCTACGACCGCAGTCGAAAGTGCGAAAATAATTCTTGCGTTTGGAAAAATCTTTTTGAGCATTCCGTAAACTCGTTTTAAATAATATGTGTATATGGGAATTGGCGTTAGTGGCTCGTCCCCATTTATACGGAGCACGTCCCAAAGACCGTTATTCCAGTGGACAACATCGATTTTCTCACAGTCTATATCCTTTGTCCAGTCGAATAAATAGCGCAAGGTGTACTCCAAAAACCGACAATTCTCGTCAGGGGCGTAAACGGTTGCCTTGCCCTCTAGCATTTCCTTAACGTATATGCCATACCCGGGACTGTCTGACGTCTGATAATCAGGGTTGGCATCTGCACCGTAACGAATGGAGTCTCCAATCAAAAAAACATTCATAAATTCACCTCAAAAGGGTTTTTATTTATTGTAGCATAAAAAACAGACGATTGCAATGGGGACTTCGTTCCAAAATAAAAAAGCCACTCATTACGAGTGGCTTGTCTGTTGGGATGTGTGGCTGATTTAGATGCAAAACCGTGAGTGGCTGATTTGGATGCACACAGATTTTGCAGAGGGTACAATACCCCCTTGGCGATGATGGGAGCTGCACTTGACCGCTGTCTTTTGGGGCGCAACGCCATGCTTGTAACGAAGCCTATGTATATTAAACACCGCCACTGTGGTGAACAAAGAAGCATACAGCTAAAAACCAAAATAGCACTGTCAAAGCAGGAGAAATAATCGTCCATATTAAAATTTTCTTTGATTTTTTTAAATCAGAGGAAAAGCATGCAATAAAATTGATGATTGTTCCAATTAGAGCCATTGGGTTAAATGTAGAACCTAAAGTAAGAATCGCTCCTATTCTAAAGCATATTTCTCCGAATGTTGTCGTATAAAATGCAGTGTACAAAGGCATACATATCACAACTAACAAACAACAAAAGCAATAAATTAGTTGTAATATTGTTCCCATTTTAAATAATTTCATATAGATCATCTCCTTTCTTTCCTTTATTTTACCACAAATTTGTAAACATTTCAACCGTTTCGCTGGTTCAAATCCATCCAAAATACCGTTGCATCTATGGCTTTGTAAATAAAATTATGAACTGTAGGGGCGACCATTGGTCGCCCGCGGGCGTTCAATAAACGCCCTTACATTGCGGCGGTTCGAATCTGTCCACGGATTTGCTTCTGTGATGTGTGTCCGATTTAGATGCAAAGCCGTGTGTGCCAATTTGGATGCACGTTGATTTTGCAGAGGGTAGATTAACCCCTTGGCAATGATGGGAGCTGCACTTAACCGCTGTCTTCCGGGGCGCAACTCCATGCTTGTAATGAAGCCTATGTAAAACTCAATTAATTCCCATCTGTTTCTTTACCTGCTTTAGTTCTTTTTTGAACTTCGGATTTCTCAAGTCTTGATTTGCTCTCCAAGCAGGAATCATATCCCAATATGGCTCGTTAGATTTCTTCTTGATACATTCAAGTAAGATAGGAAGTTGAATATGCAAATCCCATCCAATGCCTTTATTGCTAAAGTCGCCCAACACATCACTACTGTGCAAATCCAATTCCTTTTTACCTTTAAGAGCAACATGTGTTTTTCCACTCTGATAATAAAGATAATTTGGTTTGCGAGCATCAATGCTTTTTCCGTAATGTATTGTGTAGTTATCTTCGTCAGGATCAATGGGCATATTGCCTATGATTTCACATTCGCCATAATAAAAAATATTATCCATAATCATTTGTGAAGGCAACATTTTGAGGCGAATAAGTTGTTCCGGGGTTATCGTTGCATCTTCGGTAGCAATATGATAAACCGCAACACAAAGCGGCTTACCCATAAATACATCCCAAAATTGAATTCCGTCTTTTCTCATTTGAGCATAGTTAACGAGGATTCGTCCGTATCCGAACAGCCTGCGATTTATACGGAATCTGAAAAAATCGCCTTCCTTGAACTTTTGATAAATTTTCGTGCGGTTGGCAAATTCGTTGATGTCTTTAAGCTCCTTTTCTTCGGTATTTAAGCACCAATTATCTACCCACATGGAAAAATCTTTAAGAGTTTCAGGCTTCTCTGCGTTGTAAAAAGAGCGATAAAAACATTGATCCGCAGTATTATTAACCACGGCAACATATCCGCTGTCAAATGAAAGCGACATACCAATAGGAGTTTTCTTCACAAGATTTGCGGATGTGAAATTTTGCGGTTTACCTTTATCGGTCTTTGGTAATATTTTTGTTCCATCATCGGAAAGTGTTTGCTCTACACCGAACTCTTGATACATCTCACGTCCAGCGGTATCGGACACTTGAATAACTTTAACTATTTTTGACCCATCAAGGAAAGCATACGTAACATAATGGTCATACGGACTTGCCTTAACTTCCACTCTCTTCCAACTATCAAGCACGAGCGGAATAGCAAAGCACTTTCGTTGTTCATTTGTAAGTTCAAACATATCCTCGCTCCTTTCACATTTTATACTATCCATATTATACCATAACTTTGTAAACATTTCAACTGTTTCGCCGGTTCGAATCTGTCTACAGACCCGAAATGCCCGAAATGCATCTACAAAATTTCGAAAAACTTCAAAGTCGAAAAGTTTTTAGTGATATGCTGACTTCGTCAGCGTGATATTGTCGCAAGCGACAGTGATATTGCTCCTCTTCGTTCCGCAGTGATATTATATTCGCCTCCTAAACTCGCGAAGCGAATACCACTCGGCGTAAGCCGAATATCACTGCGATGCAATAGAACTCGCCGAGGGGCGAATATAACTGAAAAAAGCACTTGCTTGCGCAAGTGCTTTTTTCTGGCTGGGATGGATGGAGGCTTTCCCGATGGGAAAGAGTCTCACCGAGCCTTATGCTAGCAAGCTGACAACGGCTTTCGTCGGACTTGCGAACTATATTTGTGTTGCGTACAACACAAAGTGGTCGAACGCGCCATCCCAGCCACCAGACACAAAAAAGCCACTCATTACGAGTGGCTTGTCTGTTGGCTGGGATGGATGGGTTCGAACCATCGAAATGCCAGAGTCAAAGTCTGGTGCCTTACCGCTTGGCTACATCCCAATATTGCGTTAGTATTGTATCACATTTTATTTTAGTTGTCAAGCATTTTATAAAATTTTTTCTTTTTTATGAAAATTTATGAAAATCGAGCGTTTTTTGTTGATTTTTTGAAACTTTTAGCCTTGTTTTCTTGAACTTTTTATTTTAGTGTGCTATTATTAATGTATATTATTATTTAATTGGGAGGTTTTTATGAAGGAAAAGCGTATTTTATCAGTTATTTCTTTGATTATTTTAATTTGTCTTTTGCTCTCTTGCTTTTACGTTTTCTTTAGCTTAAATCACACCCATACCTGCGACGAGGAATATTGCTCTGTTTGCGAATTCTTGACAGAGTGGAAAAAGGGTGACTCCTTCGCCTTTTCGTTTGCTTTTGTTTTTACTGTTTTATTTTTGATTGTTACTTTAAGCATGCTTACGCGCGTTTTCTTTACGCCTGTATTTTCGCTTATCAAATTAAAGGTAAAGTTATCTGATTGATTCCTTCTTTGTTTTTGATTTTATACAAAGAAAGGAAACAAAAATGATAGAAATTAAAAATTTAACAAAGCAGTTTCAAAACGAGACGGCTATTACATATAGTGATATTACCTTTGAAACGGGTAAATCTTATATGCTTCTCGGTGCGTCTGGCTGTGGCAAGTCAACGCTTCTTAATATTATCGCTGGCATTTTATCCCCAACAAGTGGCGAGGTTTTGATTGACTCTCAAAATATGACGGAAAAAAGCCAAAAGGAAAAGGACAAATTCAGAATTAAAAATATTGGGTATATATTCCAAGATTTCAAGCTCATTAACGATATGAGCGTTATGGATAACATAAATATTTTAAAGCTTGAGGGCGTTGACACCTCGTGCGCTCCTGAAATTTTAAAATCTCTTGGCATTTACGAGAAAAAGAGCGCAAAGGTTAAGCACCTATCCGGCGGACAAAAGCAAAGGGTTGCCATTGCACGCGCTATTGTAAAAATGCCTGATATAATTTTGGCTGACGAGCCAACAGGCAACTTAAACTTTGCAATCGGCGAAGAGGTTATTAAGTCCCTATCTGAAATTTCAAAGGGCAAAACCTTGATTGCGGTTACCCACGATGACCGCCTTGCAAAGTATTTTGACTGTGTTATTGATATGAACAAAATGACAAGCGGTATAGTTGACATTATACCCGAAAAGGGGGCGGATTTATGATACGCTTTGCCCTTAAAAATATGGCAATCAAAAAGGTGCAGATAATTTTGGTTGTTATTTCAATTATACTTTCTGCAGGAATTGCCGTTATTGCCTTTAACGTATCAAATCAAGTCAGTGACGGAATTGAAGGCAACGCTCAATACTACGGCGTTATAATAGGCCCAGCGGGTAGCAAAACCCAGCTAGCTATGAACTCAATGTATTTCGCGGACGAGCCTGTTGGCACTATTCCCTACTCGCTAATTGTGGAGCTTTCTACAACTGACGCAAAGGACGTGCGCGAGGTTGTTCCATTTTCTATGGCAGACAACTATAACGGTGCAGGTGTCGTTGGCACAACCTCTTCTTATTTAGCCGGCAAGGAAATTAAGTCGGGCAAGATGTTTGACGACCAAGGATTGTTCCAAGCAGTTGTCGGCTACCGCGTAGCTAAGGATAACAATTTAAAAATAGGCGACACTCTTTATACAAGCCATTCGGCAGGCGACCTCTCACCCCACACAAAGGGTATAACGGTTGTCGGCATATTAGAGGAAACTCATTCATCCTTTGACACCGTTGTCTTTACTGAATATCGCACCCTTTGGGAGATACACGAGCACGAGGAAGAGGGACACGAGGGTGAAACCGAGGGCGAGCACGAAGAACATGAGGAACACGGCAAAAACGTTTGTGCTTTTCTCATAAAAGCAAAAAGTGATGGCTCCGCCAAGGCTTTAGTAAACAAATATAACGGCGTTGTAGAGGTTGATGGAAAAGCAGTTTCGCTCCAAGCAATAGAGCCTATGTCCGTGGTAAACGACGTGCTTGACGAAACAGACAACACAAAATATATAGTTTACGTGCTCTCGGCTGTTATTCTTGTTATGAACATTATGGTAATTTCTATCATAACGCTTCTTAATATGTACCACTCATCTAAGGAAATTGCACTTATGCGCCTTATCGGCATAAGCATGAAAAAGATAAACCTTCTTTACATTATTCAAAACTCAATAATAGGCTTTGTTTCTATCGCCTTAGCGTTTGCTCTTTCAAGGATATGCCTTATCTTTATGAACGACTACGTTTCCTCTATGGGTGTTGTTTTGAATATAGGTAAAATTTATCCGCTAGAAATTGTTATTTTGGTGGGCGTTTTCTTAATAAGCGTTTTGCCAACCGCCATTTGGACCTTTATTATGTCAAGAAGGGACTCAATAAGCGGTTAAGGAGGTAATATGAAAAGAATTGTTTTAAAAATAGCTTGTCTTTTACTTGCTCTTTTGTTTGCATTCCCGATTGTCGGTTGTGGTGGCGACGGCATTAAATTGAGCTTTAAATCCGCCTCTACCTATGATTATTTGAAAACAATAGACGGCAAAAAAGTAACAATTAACGGATATATGGCAACCTCATCCCCTGTTGACGGCTCGTTTATGTTCTTAATGAATATGCCTTACCAAAGCTGTCCCTTCTGTGTGCCAAACACCTCACAGCTTTCAAATACATTAGAGGTTTACCCCAAAAAAGGTAAAAAATTCGATTACACAACGCAAGCAATCAAGGTTACAGGAACGCTTGTAGTAGCTCCCAGTGAAACTGAATTTTTCACCGATAGCTATGGATATGAATTCAACTTTAAAATTGTCGATGCAACCTATTCCGTTTTAAAGGCTGACGAAATTTCAGGTGAGCTTGCACTTTGGCAAGAAATTGCCGATAGCGGTATTGTTTCCGACATTGACAAAATGTATAATTACGTTAATTTTGTATGCGCTTGGAACACTTATTGCATAAAATCCTACACAAACGCCGAGGGTGAGCTTGTAAAGGGCTACTACCTTTATCCAAGTGATGCTCTAAATTTCTTAACCAAAGAGGGCGCGCAGTATAATTACGGCTACAAGGAAGGATATTTTGACTCCCTTGTTGAAAAAATCGAATCCATTGACAAGGACAAGCTAAAATCCCTAACCGAAAACGTAAGAAAGGCTGAAGCGCTTGCAAATAAGGCATTAAACGAATTAAACGAAAAAAACTACTCAAGTGAGTTTGAATATCTTGAGGAGTTTGACAACTACGATTACGTTTATACATTAAACAAGGGCGAAGAATTAAAGAGCGAAATGGACTCTCTTTACAAGGAATTTTCTGCTTGGATTGCCAGTTGGGAAATGTAATATTAAAAGTGGTGCTTTTGCGCCACTTTTTTCTTGCACTTTTCATAATAGTGTGCTATTATTTAATTAATAAAATATATTTAAAGGAGCTTATATGGTTGCTAAAACTTCACCTATGGGCTGGAACAGCTGGGACTGTTACGGTGCTTCTGTAAACGAGGAAACAGTACGTAAAAATGCCGAATATATGGCTAAAAACTTAAAAAAATACGGTTGGGAGTATATTGTTGTTGATATTCAATGGTACGAGCCAACCGCAGATAATAACGACTACAACGATTTTGCAGAGATTTGCATTGACGAATATTCTCGCGTTATCCCTGCCGAAAACCGTTTTCCCTCAAGTGCGGGTGGCAAGGGCTTTAAGCCTCTTGCTGACTACGTTCATTCTCTTGGACTTAAATTCGGCATCCACATTATGAGAGGTGTGCCGAGAATTGCCGTGCACGGAAAGGGTAAAATCAAGGGCACAAGCAAAACCGCGCGCGATATTGCAAGTGTTTGGGTACAACGTCCGGGCGAGGAATTCAGAGTTACCAACTCCTGCTTTTGGAACACCGATATGTATGGTGTTGACGCAAGTAAAGAGGGCGCAAAGGAATATTACGCAAGCATTTTTGAGCTTTACGCATCTTGGGGCGTAGACTTTATTAAGTGTGACGATATAGCAAGAGAGCTCCCACATCACGAGGAAGAACTAAAGCTTATTTCAAATTCAATTAAAGAGTGCGGACGCGATATGGTGTTTAGCGTATCCCCGGGTCCTTCTCGCCTAGAAAGAGCTGAATTTTATAAGCAATACGCAAATATGTGGCGCATAACCGACGACTTTTGGGATGAGTGGCATTTCCTTTACGAAATGTTTGAACGTGCTGAAAAATGGTCTATCCATTCGGGCGCAGGACACTGGCCTGATGCCGATATGCTTCCTATTGGCGCAATCCGTCAATGCTACAACGAAAACGAATGGACAAAATTCACAAACGACGAATTATACACAAATCTAACGCTTTGGTCTATTATGCGTTCACCTTTAATTATAGGCGGCGAAATGACAAAGTTTGACAAGTTCACCCTTGACTTGGTTACTAACGAGGAAATTTTAAAGATGCACAAAAATGCGCGCCACTCACATCAAGTATGGCGCAAGGAAATAAACGGACAGGAATTTTGCCTATGGACCGCAGTATCTTGCGAGGGCGGTCAATACGTTGCTATTTTCAATTTAAGCGAAAAGGATGCAACAGTTTCATTCCCGCTTATAGACCTTGAAATTGAAGGGGCTATGTCCGGAATTGAGCTTTGGTCAGGCGAAAAAGTAAAGTTTGAAAACGAACTTAATGCCTTCATCCCAACTCACGGTACAAAAGTATACTATTTCAATTAATTGTTAATTAAAATTCAAGGAGGAGCGTGGCGTGAGAAAAATCATCTCTTCTCTTTTGACTATGCTCACTATGATAAAGATAGGCACGTTCACATTTGGCGGTGGATATGCTATGATAAGTCTTTTGCATAGCGAATTTGTTGAAAAGAAAAATTACATAAATCACGACGAATTTATGGACCTTGTCGCTGTAGCGGAATCCACCCCCGGCCCTATCGCCATTAATATGGCAACGTATATAGGCTACAAGCGCGGAGGATTTTTGGGTGCACTTCTTTCTACTATCGGAATGTGCTTCTCCTCTTTTGTTATCATATTTTTAATATCACTGTTTTTTGATAGATTTCTTGAAATTGCGTGGGTTTATTCCGCCTTTCGCGGTATACAAATTTGTGTTATTTTTCTTATTTTATCCGCGGGCTTTAAAATGCTAAAGCAACTAAGGGGAAGCGTTTTAAACGTTATCATTTTATGCTTGACAATTTTATTTATGGTGCTTTTCAGCGTTTTCGGGGTTAGCTTCTCAGCTATTTTCTATATCCTTATAAGCGGACTTATCGGCCTTGTTGTTTTTTTGGTAAAATACCTAAAGGAAAAGAACGGGGAGGATAAAAAATGATATACTTAAATCTTTTCTTATCCTTTTTAAAAATCGGCGCTCTTTCCTTTGGTGGTGGACTTGGAATGATTTCCCTTATGCGTGACGAGTGTCTCTCTAACGGATGGCTCACTGAGGGTGAGCTACTCAACTTTGTCGCAGTAGCGGAATCGACCCCGGGTCCTATTGCCGTCAATATGGCGACCTTTATTGGCTCTTCTCAGGGCGGAATTTTAGGTGCATTCGTTGCAACCCTAGGCGTTGTTTTACCATCGCTTATTATAATTTTATTAATAGCATCGCTACTTAAAAATCTATTAAAGCATAAGGCTGTCAAAGCAGTGCTTACAGGTATGCGTCCTGCAATTATCGGGCTTATTTTCGGAATGTCGATAATTTTGGTCTTCAACTTAATTTTCGGTATGAGCTTGGTTTTTGATACTATTTCATTTGATCTAAAGGGTGCTGCTATTTTAGGGCTTGTTGCTCTTCTATATTTTGCTTGGCAGAAATTAAAGAAAAAATCAATTTCACCTATTTTACTTATAATTTTTTCAGGAGTTCTAGGAGTTTTATTCTATGGAGCATAAATTTTTAAATTTCGAAAGCATTGATATTTTGGATGGTTTTTGGTGCAGAAAGCAAGAAATGCTAAGAAAAACAACCGTTTGGGCGGTTTATGATAGATTTAAGGAAACAGGGCGCTTTGACGCATTCAAGTGCGACAAGAATTCGGAAATAAAGCCACACATTTATTGGGATAGCGACGTTGCAAAATGGATTGAGGGCGCGTCCTATCTTATAAAAAAATCACCCGAGCCAAAGCTTGAAGAAATTATTGATGAGGTTGTTGATAATATTGAGAAAAATCAGCTACCCTGTGGCTATTTTAACAGCTTTTATATAGCTATTGAGCCACAAAACATCTTTAAAAATCGCGACTGTCACGAGCTTTATTGTGCCGGGCATTTAATAGAGGCAGCGGTTGCTTATGCCGAGGCAACGGGTAAGACAAAATTCGTTGATTTAATGATTAAATACGTAGATTATATAGAGTATCGCTTTAAAATAAAGGGTGACACCGGATTTAAAACTCCCGGTCACGAGGAGATTGAGCTTGCGCTTGTCCGTCTTTATAAATTCACAGGCGAAAGGAAATTTCTAGACCTTGCCCGTTTCTTTGTTTTAGAGCGAGGCAAATCCCTAGAAACCGCCCTTACTGACTGGGCAAACGAATCTTATCTTCAATCGCATATGGAAGCAAAAAAGCAAGATAAGGCTGTTGGACATAGCGTGCGTGCCACATATTTTTATTGTGCTATGGCAGACATTGCTCTACTTGATGGAGACGAAGAATTAAAAAGCGCGTGTGAAAAAATTTTTGACGATATAATAAACCGCAAAATGTATATAACCGGTGGAATCGGCTCGACCCACCATGGTGAGGCGTTTACCATTCCTTACGACTTGCCAAACGAAACCGCATATTCCGAATCCTGTGCTGCCATCGGTCTTGTTTTCTTTGCACACAGAATGTTAATTTTAACCGGCGAGAAAAAATACGCTGACGTTATTGAAAGGGTTATCTATAACGGCTTTCTTTCATCAATTTCACTTGACGGAAAAGCGTTTTTCTATGTAAACCCGCTTGAAATTGTCAAGAAAAACCACACTCGCCACAAATCGGTAAATTTTAGCGACCATCTTCCACCCATGCATAGATTTGAGGTTTTTGACTGCTCCTGCTGTCCACCTAATATCGTTAGATTTTTAGGCTCGTTTGCCTCACTTCTCTACACATATAACGAAAGCGGAATATATTTACAGCAGTACGCATCAAGCAAGGCTAAATTTAAAATTGATGGCAAGGAAATAACCTTAATACAAAAAACATCTTATCCACAAAACGGCAAAATTTCATTAATTTCAGACACAGATGTCACTGTTTTTGTGCGTGTGCCTGAATATTTAGGCGACCTAAATTTTGCAAAAAACGGATACGTCCCCCTGCGTTTGGTTGCAAACGTTGAAAAAACTATTGAATTTGAGCTGCCAACAATGCTAATTGAGGGCAACCCAAAAATCTTAGCAGCCGCCGGAAAGGTTGCTCTTGCTAGAGGCTCTGTCGTTTACTGTATGGAAGGATGCGATAACGAAAGCGAGCTATTTAACATTCGCATAAACAAAAATACAGATTTTATACACGGCTTCGACAATGAGCTTGGCGTTCCAACCATAACGGTCAGTGCTTTTATACGTGAGGATAGCGATGCGCTTTATTCTCCTCTTTCCCAAAGCAGAAAGGAAATATTTGCAAAATTTATCCCCTATCACGCCTTTGCAAACAGAGGCGAGACCGACATGCAGGTTTGGACATTAGTTGAATAGAAAAAAACCGAGTGTTACATAACACTCGGTTTTTGCTTGCCAACTTTTTCCCTTGTTGACCTTAAAGGTTTTATTCTCTTCCGCCAATTTCTTGCTCATTCGGCGTTGTTTGAGAGGCTTTATCCCCTTTTTTGTTGCTTTGGGAGTGACATATTTCTCTCATGGCACAGCCACCGCAGCCACAAGAGCAAGTGCTTTTGCCCTTTATCTTATTTATCACAAGCCTCACAACTAATGCGATAATTATTGTTGCAACGCCGATTAAAACCAGCCATGCGCGCCAATCGTCCATAAATGAATCCTCCCTTACTTTTATTTTTACTGTTTCTTTTTAAATGGAGCCTTTATGATTTTTAATAATGAAAATTTTGCTGGCTTGAAAAGGAAATATAAGAATATTGCCAGCACCACAAATGCCACGACTGTAAAGAAACCAAACGACCCCCATTTAAACAGCATACCTAGCTGATATGTAACTAGCGAGGTGGCATATGCAACACCTGTCATCCAACCGAGCGTAGCCCAAGTCCATTTGCCGTTGTTCATCTCTCTTTTGATAGCTCCAATTGCGGCAAAGCATGGAGCGCAAAGCAGATTAAATATCATGAACGAGAATGCTACGAGATAGCTATTATTGAAGTATTTTTCCGACGGATCCTCGTCTCCAGCCATAGTTTCAAGAGCGCCTACAACCTCCTCCTTAGCCACCAAGCCAAGCACAGTAGCTACGCTTGTTTCCCAGCTTTCGCTAAATCCAAGAGGCTTAAATACAACCGATAGGCATTCTCCAAGAATTTGAAGAATTGACTTGCAGTTGCAACCGTCTTGCATAAAGTAGAGTCCCTCATGCTCGACTGCCACGATTTTATCTATTTTTATTACTGTTATTTCTTCCCCGTTTTCTATAACGGTTTCTTCAGAGGTATAGTAGTGATAGTGGTTCACTTGATCGTAAACAGGAACCTCCTCGCGACCAACTATGTTGTCCTCCTCGTCCTTGATTGCAACCCATTCGGTCTTGAACGAGCCATTTTCGTCGTTTAGTAATGTTTCGTTTTCCTTTGTTGTTTCGATTGTGATGTTTGAAAGACCCCAAATTACAATGCTTGCAAGCAGGATTACCGTTCCTGCACGCTTAATAAAGCTCCAGCCACGCTCCCATGTGGTTTTTAAAACGCTAAGAGGTGCGGGCACATGATATTCTGGAAGCTCCATTACAAACGGAGACGGATTTCCCGCAAATGCCTTGAATTTTTTAAGAATGATTCCCGAGCAAATTACTGCCAGAATTCCGATGAAATACGCAGACACCGCAATGAGCGCACGCACTATTGTTCCACCACCAAGCATTGTGCCAAAGACGGAGCCTGAAAGGAAGAACACAATAGGCATTTTTGCTCCACAAGGAATAAAGCCTGTTGTCATTATTGTTATTTTACGGTCATTTTGCTGTTCAATGGTACGGCTTGCCATAATTCCGGGCACGGCGCAGCCTGTCGCAACAAACATAGGAATAACAGACTTGCCAGAAAGACCAAAACGCCTAAATATTCTGTCAAACACAAATGCTACGCGCGACATATATCCACATTCCTCCAAAAGTGTGAGGAATAGGAAAAGAATGAGCATTTGCGGAACGAAGCTAAGAACGCCTCCAACGCCTGCAATCGCACCATCCACAATAAGTCCAATGAGCCATGGCCATACATTCCAGCCCGCAAGAACAGAAGAAACACCCTCGGATATCCAAGCAAAGAGCAATTCAACCCATCCTATTGTATTATCGCCAAGGGATGCATCTGCCAAAAAGCCCTCTATGCCAAAGCCACCAAAGCCCATAGCCAAAAAGTAAACACAAAAAAGCACCGCTGCAAAAATAGGAATTGCAAGGAATCTGTTAGTTACTATTCTATCTATTTTATCAGAAACGGATACCTTATCCTTGCCCTTTATTTTTTTGTCAACTATTGAGGTAACGTAATCGTATCTTTCGCTGATTACTATGCTTTCGCTATCGTTATCAAGTAGCTCTTCTGTTTCCCTTATTACTCTCTCGATATTTTCCTTTGTTTTATCATTTAAATCAATGTGCGAGATGATTTCCTCATCTCTTTCAAACAGCTTAACGCTAAGCCATCTAAGCTCTCTTTCTTCTATGTATCCATAAGAAATAAGCTCCGCTATTTTTTGGATAGCGCCCTCGGTTTCCTTCGTGAAAATATCATTTTTAAATTTTGTCTTTCCGGTGGAAATAGATATGGCTTCCCTTGCCACCTCTTCAACACCTAAGCCCTTTAAGGCTGAAATTTCAACAACGCGGCAGCCAAGAGCCTGCTCTATTTTTTTAAGATTTAATTTTATTCCTCTTTTTCTTACAACATCCATAAAGTTGATTGCGATAACCACAGGAATTCCGAAATCAAGCAGTTGAGTTGTGAGATAAAGATTTCTTTCAAGATTAGTGCCATCAACGATATTGATTATAGCACTTGGATGCTCGTCAACGAGATAGTTTCTAGTAACTATCTCCTCGGGTGTATATGGGGACAAGGAATAAATGCCTGGAAGGTCGGTCAAAATAACCTCCTTATTCCATTTGATTTTGCCCTCTTTTTTCTCAACAGTAACACCCGGCCAGTTGCCAACATATTGGTTTGAACCGGTTAAGGCGTTAAATAATGTTGTTTTACCAGAGTTGGGGTTGCCGACTAAAGCAATTTTTATAGACATACTTTTCTCCCTTTACAGATTTATATTCTTTCGGTTAAAACCATCTTAGCATCTTCTTTTCTTAGGCTAAGCTCATAGCCTCTAACTGTAAGCTCAAACGGGTCTCCAAGTGGTGCAACCTTTCTTATATAAATTTCAACACCCTTAGTAATTCCAAGATCCATAATACGGCGCCTTATAGGCCCCTCACCCTGCACTCTTAAAACCTTGACCGTTTCGCCAACCTTTGCATCCTTTAAAGTCATTTTGCAAACCCCCTTCACGAATAGCCTTGAGTTAGTCTCGACTAACTACGCGGTTAGTTTAACACAACTAACCATTTTTGTCAAGAGGTTTCTGTAAATTTTTTCACGTTTTTTTAATTTTTTTATTGTATAGTCCTTTAACAAGAATTTTTCGTCTTTTTTTACTAATTAATAATAATGAAGGAATTTGAATTTAGCATCAAATTTCCTAATAAAGCAGGGTTGACAAAATCCTTATTAAATGTATAATTAAATTGATAGAACTAAAAGGAGGGGTGCTTTTGCAAAAATTTAGTATCGCTGGCATGAGCTGTGCCGCGTGTGTTTCACGCGTTGAAAAGGCAGTTTTGTCCCTTGACGGTGTTGACTCATGCTCTGTTAACCTGCTCACCAATTCGATGAATGTAGAAGGAGCTGCGAGCGAAAAGGACATCGTCTTCGCTGTAAAAAAAGCTGGCTATGGTGCAACTCCCTTAGGTAAAGCTGCTGACAGCTTGAATGAAGAAAATAGTGCTTTTATCGACAACGAGCTACGAATTTTAAAAAGAAGGTTCTTTATTTCACTTGGCTTTTTAATAGTTCTTGTTTATATATCAATGGGTGGACATATAGGACTATATTTACCCCCGTTTTTAGAGGAAAATCCTTTAGTCTTCACTCTGATTCAAATGATACTGTCCTCTATCATTTTAGTTATTAATCAAAAATTCTTCATTAGTGGATTTAAGAGCATATTTAAACTCTCACCTAATATGGATTCTCTTGTCGCTATAGGCTCGGGTGCTTCGTTTATATATAGTACAGTAATTTTATTTATTATGTGCTTTAACCAAAGCAACCACGAATATGTGCACAGCCTTGCTCATTCCGAGCTTTATTTTGAATCCGCCTCTATGATTTTAGTATTAATCACAGTTGGCAAAATGCTTGAGGCTTTTTCAAAGGGAAAAACAAAAAATGCTCTTAAAAGCTTGATAAAGCTGAAGCCAACAAGTGCAATCCTATTAATTGATGGCAAAGAAGCCGAGGTTGATATTGCAAAGATTAAGGATGGTGATATTTTCATCGTAAAGGCAGGTGGCACTGTTCCTGTTGATGCTATTATTACAGAGGGCGAGGGCTCATTTGACGAGTCTGCATTGACTGGCGAGAGCGTTCCTAGTGAAAAGGCTGTTGGCGATAAAATTTATGCATCTACTATAATTAAGTCGGGCTATATCGTTGCTAAAGCCACTGAGGTCGGCGAAAAGACTGCGCTCTCAAAAATCATCAAAACCGTATCGGATGCAGTGGCTACAAAAGCTCCCATTGCAAAAATAGCCGACTCAGTGTCTGGATTTTTCGTTCCTGTTGTTATTTTAATTTCTATAATTACAATAATAATTTGGCTATTATGTGGAGCTGATATTGGTTATTCGCTCGCGCGAGGTATTTCTGTTTTAGTTATAAGCTGCCCGTGTGCATTGGGTCTTGCAACCCCAGTTGCAATTATGGTTGGCAGTGGCGTTGGCGCTAAAAAAGGTATTCTTTTCAAGGATGCGGGAAAACTAGAGGCATGTGGCAAATGTGATATAATTTTGCTTGACAAAACCGGTACTATTACATCGGGCGCGCCAGAGGTTACAGATATAATTCCTTTTAACATCAGCGAAATAGAGCTGTTAAAATACGCATATTCGCTTGAAGATAAGAGCGAGCATCCTTTGGCACTAGCAATAACAAAAAAGGCAAAGGAAGAAAGCCTTGCTCCTCTTGCTTTAGAGCATTTTAAAACTCTAAGTGGCAGTGGAGTTATGGGAGAAATAAATGGCGACACTCTTTTTGGTGCAAGCTATAAATACACCACCGAGCGATTGGGAGAAAATGAGCTCCTAAGGTCGCACTTCAACGCTTTAGCCGAAGAAGGTAAAACTCCGCTGTTCTTTGTAAAAAACGACACTCCCCTCGGTATAATTGCAGTAAGAGATGCCTTGAAGATTGGTAGCGAGGAAACGATTAGCTCCTTAAAGGAAATGGGCTTTTACACTGTTATGCTCACCGGAGACAATGAAAAAACTGCGCGCGCCGTTGCGCGTGAGGTCGGGGTAGACGATGTTATTGCAAGCGTTTTGCCAGACGGCAAGGCAGAGGTCGTTGAAAGCATGAAGAGGCATGGCAAGGTTATAATGGTGGGCGACGGAATAAACGACTCCCCTGCTCTTGCAAGGGCTGACGTCGGTATAGCGATAGGCAACGGCACGGATATTGCCATTGACACCGCCGATGTTGTTCTAATGAAGAGTAATCCAAAAGATATTTGCACCGCAATTAAGCTCAGTCGTGCTACACTCACCAACATAAAGCAAAATCTATTTTGGGCATTTATCTACAACGGGATAGGAATTCCGTTAGCGGCTGGTGCATTTATTTACGTCTCAGGTGGAGCGCTTACCTTGTCCCCTATGTTTGGCGCTCTTGCCATGAGCTTGTCTAGCTTTTGCGTTGTAACAAATGCATTAAGACTTAATCTTTTTAGAGAAAAGAAAGCGTACAAAAGAAAGAAAAAAGCATTAAATATTGAAAGGGTGGAAAATAAAATGGAAATTGAATTAAAGGTTGAGGGCATGATGTGCCCGCATTGCGAGGCAAGAGTTAAAAGCGTTCTTGAAGCCATCGACGGGGTTGCCATGGCAAGCCCAAGTCACAAAAAATCCAACGTTGTGATAAAGCTATCAAAGGAGGTTGACTCCCAGCTACTTATCTCAACTATCGAATCGCAAGGATATAAGGCTTCTTTATAATCTTTTGTGATTTAAAGCGTACTCGCGTAGACTCGTTTTTATTTGACAAATTAAAATAAGTGTGTTATAATATAATAAGCCTATGGAAAGGAGCAACGATATGATTATCAAAGAGTCAGCTGAAAACTATCTTGAATCTATTTTGGTAATTAAAGGTCAAAAGGGATTTGTGCGTTCTATCGATATAGCAAACGACCTTGGAGTTTCAAAGCCAAGCGTATCCGTTGCTATGAAAAACTTTCGCGAAGAGGGCTACATTACCGTTGATAACGATGGAAATATAGATTTAACCGAAAAGGGCTTTGAGATAGCAAGTCGCGTTTATGAAAGACACGAGGTTATATCAAAGGCGTTAATGGCCTTGGGCGTTTGTCAAGAAACCGCCACCGAGGACAGCTGCAAAATCGAGCACGTTATAAGTGACGAAACATTTGATAGAATTAAAGATTTCTTAAAGTCAAAAAACATTGAATTTTAACAAAAGCTATACTTTCACATTTTATAAGGAGGCATTTATGGGCGACGAAATCAAAGTAATTTCCTTGGACTTCAAGGAAAAGCCAAAGCCAAAAATTGAAGACCTTGGCGATGGCCCGATTGATAGAAAGCCGGGCGAAATTCCCGTTTCGCGTGTGGCTTTCAAGGACGATACACCTGCCCTTGTTAGCGTTCGCGAATTAACTAAAAAGTACGGCACATTTACTGCCCTGAACAACGTTGACCTTTCAATAAGAAAAGAAAAAATAATTGGTCTTTTAGGTCCAAACGGAAGCGGAAAGACTACTCTTATTAAAATTTTAGCGGGTCTTTTGACGCACAACTCTGGCACTGTAAAAATTGACGGCAAGGATATTGGTGAGGGAACAAAGGCTATTGTTTCTTATCTTCCTGAGCGTCCATATTTCAATTCTTGGATGAGCGTAAAGCAATGCCTTGATTTCTTCGAGGACTTTTATAGCGACTTTAGTCGTGATATTGCAGAGGAGATGCTTGAGGACCTTCAAATCAATCCAAAATCAAAGCTCCGTACTCTTTCCAAGGGCACAAAGGAAAAGGTTCAATTAATTCTTGTTATGTCAAGACGCGCAAAGCTCTATCTTCTTGACGAGCCTATTGCAGGTGTTGACCCTGCCGCGCGCGACTATATTCTTGACACAATAATCAGCAAATACAACAGAGGCGCATCCGTTATTATATCAACTCACTTAATTTCTGATGTTGAAAATGTTCTTGACGAGTATATTTTCATAAGAAAAGGCGACGTCATTGAATGTGGTAGCGTAAAGAAATTCAAGGAATCCTCTAACGAAAGCCTAGACTCTCACTTTAGGGAGGTGTTTAAGTATGTTCATTAAGCTATTAAAGCACGATGCTAAAAGCGTGGGCAGAATTTGTCTTCCTCTCACTCTTGGTGCTGTTCTTCTAGCCATTTTCGGCTTTTTAGCAGCCATTATACATCTTCTTATAAATGAGTTTTCACCGGAGTTATTTGAGCTTTCCTACAAGGCTTTTGAAGAGGGCAAGGAAGGACTTTCCATCTTTTACGACCTTCTTTCCGTTGCGTTAGGGCTTCTTTCCTTTGCTTGTGGTCTTTCAATGTTTGTCGTTTTCGTTTCCTTCGTTGGTTTTTCTCTTGCGGTTTTGGTTTTAGTTGTTGTAAACTTTTATAAAACGTTAATTACAGACCAAGGCTACCTAACCTTTACCTTACCGGTTAGTCCATCAAAAATACTTTTATCAAAGATTGTAAACGGAACGTTTTGGACTATACTAATTACTGCCGTTGCTTTTTTAGGAACTGCTCTTATTCTTGCACCATCTGCTATTTTTAATGAATATGGCTTTGTGCGCCTTCTTATTGATTCACTCTTTGCCGATTTGAATCCAATAACCGTTGTGCTAATAGCATTCCTTTATTTTGCAACCGGATTTGTTGCGCTTATAGTTTCGTTAATTTACGATTTCTTCTGCGTTTTCCTTGGCGGAGTTATAACACCAAAGGGCAAATTTATAACAGGCGCTGCATTCGTTGTTATAGGACACATCGCTTGCTATATTATTTTTGAAGTAATTTCCACTGTGATTAATTTGGTTTCGCTAGGCTTCCTTTTCTTAGGAATTTACGCCGGTTGGATAAGCGACAACATCTCTTTTGACATTTTCTTAATTCCTTCTATAATTGCAATGGTAATTTTCTTAATTCTTCTCATAGTAGGGGGATTGGTTTTCTACAGCGTTACAAGAAATCTAATGACCAGAAAGCTCAATTTACCATAATAAATTGCACTTTTTAAAAATTTTTAAAAATTTCAAAAAAACTGTTGACAAACTATTTTATATGTGATAGAATAGGTGCGTTGCAGGACAATATGCTGGTGTGGCTCAATGGCAGAGCAGCTGATTTGTAATCAGCAGGTTGATGGTTCGACTCCGTTCACCAGCTCCAATGTCCTGCAACTTCATATGGGGGATTTCCCGAGCGGCCAAAGGGGGCAGACTGTAAATCTGTTGTCAACGACTTCGCTGGTCCGAATCCAGCATCCCCCACCACAAACGACCCAATGCGAAAGCATTGGGTTTTTTGTTTGTGGTGGGGGATGGGTCTTCGGACTAGATTTCGATGCTTCGCATCGGAATCTGGTTCGTTCATTTCGGCTATGGCGGAGTCTGTTTACAAGCGCAGACTTGCCGAAATGCCTCGACTGTGTCGAGAATCCAGCCTTGACGAAGCTTTGTTGCCAATTTAGGTGTCCTTTTTTGTGCTTTGGGGGTGCGTTTTCGGACTAGATTTCGATGCTTCGCATCGGAATCTGGTTCGTTCTTTTTCGATTAGCCGTTGTCGACTTGTCAGCATAAGGCTTGAGAAAAAGCTCGGCTTTGCCGAGAATCCAGCCTTGGCTTTGTTTGCACATCCTTCATTGGGAGCATTGGGTTTTTTGTTCACGGCAGAGTCTGCTTGCAAGCGAGAGCGTTGGCAAATGCCTCGCCAAAGGCGAGAATCCAGCGTTTTCGGGACGTCGAGGCACCGTCCCCTACATATTCTCTTTGCCACAGGCGAGAATCCAGCAATTATTCTAGGTATCTTTTCTTTTATTTATAAATCCCCCAGTTGCATTCTTGGGCGACAGCTCCATTTACAAAGTTGCCTTTGTTGAACGCAAAGCCTCCAGCCCACATTGGGTTTTGTTTGTAATGAGGGAATGAATCCTTGAACTAAATTCTTTTAATAAGAAAAGCCTTGGGAAGCAGAACCCAAGGCTTTGTTTTGTGTAAAAATTTTATTTTCTTATAATATTATTTTGCGTAATCAACTACACGACTTTCACGAATTAAGTTAACCTTGATTTGTCCCGGATACTCAAGCTCGCTCTCGATTTTCTTAACGATGTCGCGTGCAACGAGTGCCATTGTATCATCCTTAATTTGTTCAGGCTTAACCATAATACGAATTTCACGTCCGGCTTGAATTGCAAAGGTCTTTTCAACACCGTCAAAGCTATTAGCGATTTCCTCAAGCTTTTGTAGGCGTTTTATGTAGTTTTCTAGGTTTTCACGTCTAGCACCGGGGCGAGCCGCAGAAATTGCGTCAGCCGCTTGAACGATAACCGCAATAATAGATTGTGCCTCAACGTCACCGTGGTGCGCTTCGATTGCGTGAATGATTTCCCTTGATTCCTTGTATTTTTTAGCCACATCAACGCCGATTTGAACGTGTGAGCCCTCAATTTCAGCAGTCAACGCTTTACCAATATCGTGCAAGAGTCCCGCACGCTTAGCAAGGGTAACATCAGCGCCAAGCTCCGCAGCCATAACGCCTGCAAGCGTCGCAACCTCAGTTGAGTGAGTGAGCACATTTTGACCATAGCTGGTTCTATATTTAAGTCTACCAAGAAGCTTAACAAGCTCGTGGTTAAGACCGTGTACGCCTGTTTCAAAGGTCGCCTTTTCGCCGGCTTGCTTAATCGTAGCCTCAACCTCGCGCTTAGCCTTTTCAACAGTTTCCTCAATACGTGTTGGGTGGATACGTCCATCAGCGATTAATTTTTCAATAGTAAGTCTTGCAATTTCACGTCTTACAGGGTCAAAGCCTGAAATTGTGATAACCTCAGGGGTATCGTCAATAATAAGCTCAACGCCTGTTAGATTTTCTATTGCACGAACGTTACGACCCTCACGACCGATAATTCTACCCTTCATTTCATCATTAGGCAATGCAACAACCGAAATTGTCGCCTCGGATACGTGGTCTGATGCACATCTTGCAATAGCAAGTGAAATAATGTTTTTAGCCTTTTTGTCAGCTTCCTCCTTAAATTCCTCCTCAAGCTCGATAAGCTTTTGTGCTTGCTCGTGCTTAACGTCGTCTTCAAGCGCTTTAACAAGAGCGCTCTTTGCTTCTTCCGCTGAATAGCCTGAGATTTTTTCGAGTAATTTAAGCTGTGTTTCGTGTGCTTGTGTTAGTTTTTCTTTGATTTCTTCGTTTTCTTTAACCTTGTTTGCCAATGCTTCTTCTTTTTTCTCTATCGCATCAACCTTACGGTCGAGGTTTTCTTCCTTATTGGCAAGACGGGTTTCTTGACGGGTGAGTTCGCTGCGGCGTTCCTTAACTTCTGCTTCAAGCTCTTTTCTTGACGCCATGATTTCTTCCTTGGCTTCAAGCATATATTCCTTACGCTTGGTTTCCGCAGCCTTTATTGCATCTTCAAGTAGCTTCTTTGCTTGTACTTCTGCCGAGCCGATCTGCTTTTCAGCCATAGCTTTTCTTATAAGGATGCCGGAAATTATGCCGACAGCCGCACCAACAACCAAAGTACCACTTGCAATAAGTATTGCAACCCATGGTTCCATCTTAATTACCTCCTTATAGATTTTCCTATGTGAAAGGTGTCGATTTAGCGATATGCTAACCGAACCAAATTTCTACACATTATAATTTTATAATATATATTTGTCAATGTCAAGAGAAAATGCGAAAATAATTATTTTTCCGTTGACACGCGCATAAATATATTTTATAATTAGTATAGTGCCCGGATAGGCACGAAAGGTGGTTTTATGAAATTTTCCGAGCTAAAAGACTTTAATTTTTCAGAAAGAATAAACAAGGGTGCGCTCTTGACCGCAACAAACAAAAATGGTGAAATAAACACAATGACTGTTTCTTGGGGTAGCGCAGGCGTTCTTTGGAACAAGGAAATCTGCACAGTTTTTGTGCGCCCACAAAGATACACCTATGAATTTTGCGAAAGCGGTGACACATTGAGTCTTTCGTTTTTTGGAAGTGAAAGACGCGACACGCTTGCCTTTTGCGGAACAAAAACAGGCAGAGACGTGGATAAATTTGCCCATTGCGAGCTAAAATTTAAGCTTGAAAACGGCGCTTGTATTTTTGATGACGCACAGGTTATTTTGGTGCTTAAAAAGCTTTACGCGCAAGACTTAAAAAGCGAATGCTTTTTTGACAATTCCCCACTTATAAATTATAAAAACAATGATTTTCACAGAGCATACACCTGTGAGATTGTAGACGTAATTAAAAAATAGTCGATTTGACGGAATGGAGACAAAATGAAGGATTGTAGATGGATAACACACAAAAATGCAGGCGCTAGCGACAACGCCACCTATTTTTTCAAAAAAAGCTTCTCTCTAAATAAGGTTAGCAATGCGCTTTTTGAAATTAGCGCACAAGCAAGGTATAAGTTATATATAAATGACACCTTTGTTGCTTGCGGTCCTTGTAAGGGCACACGCGAAAAAACCTATTTTGATGCGCTGGATGTTACTGAATATTTGCACGTTGGAAAGAACGAGATTTTCGTTGAGGTTTTACAGCTTGTGTCTGACGATATGCAAGGAAAAATGTCGCCTATCGAGGGGGTTATTCGTGTTGGCGCTATGCTTCTTGCGTGCGAACTGAATTGCGGTGAGCTTACGCTCCGTTCAGACGACTCTTGGCTCGTTGCAAAAGCACCTGTGAAGCATATTAGTGCTTCTAGCTGTTATTCGGCATCAACTCGCGAGCTACACGATAAAACTATCGACCCTGTGTACGAAAATGCCGTTATACAAACGGGAGTTTCAAACGCCGAGGTTGACCACTATTGGTGGGGCTGTACTAACAAATGCTTCATATACGAAAGACCTATCCCAATGCTTGATTTCCAAGACAAGACGGATATTATTAAATATGATGGTGAGTTTTTCGAGGCGGATTATTTGACATTTGGCTTCCCTACCTTCAAGCTTTGTGGCAAGGGCACTGTAAGGCTTTACTATTTTGAATGCTTTACTGAAATTCAAGGTAAAACAAATAACAACCGCACTGATAGAAGCCTTGACTATACAAAAGAAATGTATGACGAGGTAACTGTTGATGGTGAAACCAGCTTTGAACCGTTCTGGTTTAGATGCTTCCGCTTTATAAAGCCAGAAATTTCAGGGGATGTGTCGATAAAGCTAGAAAAAATGACCGAAGTGAACTATCCTATGTTTCCACGCACAGACTACGACTTTGGCAGAAAAGACGACAACAAATTGTGGGAAATCAGTGTGCGAACGCTTCAAAGATGTATGCACGAAACCTATGAGGATTGTCCATTCTATGAACAGCTACAATACTGCATGGACACATCAACCCAAATGCTATTCAACTATCAGCTGACAGACGATGACCGACTTGCAAGAAAAGCTATGGACGATTTTGCCGCAGCTCAGCTTGCCAACGGTCTTATGCCTTCAAGAACTCCAAGTGTTGGTGACCAACACATTCCAACCTTCCAATTATATTTTATATTTATGGTTTACGCACATTTCACTCGTTTCGGCGATATTAATCTTGTGAGAAAGCATTTGCGCGCTATTGACGGAGTATGTGAATGGTTTACAAACCATATAAACGAAGATGGCGTTGTAGGACAGAGCAAATATTGGAATTTTGTTGACTGGGCAACTCCTTGGGAATATGAAAAGGACGAAAACGATGGTGGTGTACCTGTTGGAGTTCACGGTGGGGTTATAGGTCTTTACAATCCGATGATGGCATACTTTTTACAATGCGCCGCTAAGCTAAACGCAATTTGTGGCAGAGTTGACGTGGCAAACGAATATCTTGCAACAGCTGATATGTTAAAAAAGAACACTGAAAAATATTTCTGGGACAAGGAAAAAGGACTTTACGCCGACAACCTTGAGCACACAAAATATTCACAGCATATGCAATCCTGGTGTGTGCTTTCAGGCGTTGCCAAGGGCAGACGCGCAAAATCTATAATGAAAAAATCCCTTGTGCTTGAAGCTAAAGCCACATACGCATTTGCATATTTCTATTTTAGAGCACTTGAAATTTGCGGAATGTACAAATACACAGCTGAAATGATGAATAGCTATCGAGGACTCTTAAAGCTCAACTGCACAACAGTTCCCGAAACGCCTACATATTCACGCAGTGATTGCCACGCATGGGGTGCACTTGCAATTTACGAATTTAGTGCAACCATCTTGGGTGTTAGAACCTATGATGTAAACGAAAAATCCGTAGCAATAAAGCCATACACGGTTGGCAGAAAATATGCCAAGGGAACTGTTTCCTCAATTGCAGGAAACATCACCGTTTCTTGGAAAAAGTCCGAGGGAGTGTTTGAAATTACTGTTGAAAGTGAAAACAGAGGTGTCAAAAAATGCATAACATTGCCAAACGGCGAAGAAATAATAACAAGCAAGAAAAAGGCTACTTTTAGATGTAATATTTAAGGAGAAAACAAATGAAAATCGCACTTATAGCACACGACAAGAAAAAATCAGAAATGATAAACCTTGCAATAAAGCACAGAGAAACCCTCTCAAAGCATGAGCTTTATGCAACCGGCACAACAGGAACTCTCGTTATGGGAGAAACAGGTCTTTCTATAAACAGAATGAAGAGTGGTCCTCTCGGTGGTGACCAACAAATCGGCTCAATGGTAGCCGAGGGCAAGCTTGACCTTATTATTTTCCTTCGTGACCCACTAACATCTCAACCTCACGAGCCAGACGTTACAGCTCTACTCCGTCTTTGCGACGTTCAGTCAATTCCGCTCGCAACCAACGCAAAGAGCGCAGAGATAATGCTTAACGCTCTTTCTAAAAATGAAATTTAATTACTTACTAGAAAAAAGGAACAGACAATTCGTCTGTTCCTTTTTATTTAATAACCGCTTTTTCCCCAATAAACCTTGCCGTTTCCTTCCCAGCTGCTTGCCCAGCCATCAGGTCTGCTTGATGCCTCGCAGTATTTATATGCACCACAACCCCAAAAGGCAGATGAGCCGATATGCGTTACGCTTGTAGGAATGAACACCTTTTCAATTCTAGTACAGTCAACAAAGGCGTAATACTCTATTCTTTGTAGTGAGCGTGGAAATTCCTCAACGGTTGTCATTCGGTCTACACCCGCAAAGGCGTAGCTCTTTATTGTTTTAAGAACACTGCCACTCTCAAAGCTCATTTTTTTAATGAATGCTCTATTGGCGTTTTCCCATGCTCCAAATAGATTTGACGGGATTACCTCCACCGAGTTTGCAATAACAAGCTCTGTACCATCAGTTAAGCCAGTTCCAACCTTGTCAAAGGTATTCGTACCGGTTGATGTTGCTTCAAATGGACAATAGAGAATAGTTTTTGCATTCAAGCAATTATAATAAGCATAGCTACCAAGGATGCTTGTGTGCTGAGGAACTACTATATTTTCAAGATAAATACAATTTCTGAATGCATTTTCACCCAAGCTTGATGCTTCTCTGATTTCCATTTTCACAAGCTTAGGAGTCATTGGGGCCTCCTCGCTTGTGCTTGGATAGAACATATTGTTAGGAATCTTTGCAGATGCTTGCTCCACTGTTAGAGTTATGCCATCGCCATTTATTCCTGCGTTTGCAAAAACAAGATTATCCGTTTCCAAATTAGAAAGATTCGCATTGTGAATTATAGTTGTTAATTCCATACAATTCATAAATGCGCCCTCGCCAAGCTTTGAAACATCTTTTGAAAGACTTATTGTTTCAAGCGCAGAGCCTGCAAACGCATACGAGCCTATGCTTATTTCCGAGCCAACACTTGAAAAATACACACACTTTATTTGTGGCAAATCCTTAAACGCCTCCATTCCAACCGATAGAAGGACGTCTTCATTTTCAAGTATCAACGAAACGCAGCCCTTAAATGCGTAATTACCAACCGTTGCGTTTTTCAAGGATATTGCAGAAAGCGATTTGCAATTTTCAAATGCATCCTCTTCTATTGTAATTAAGTTCGCTTTTGTGTTATTAACTAAGGAAAGGGATTCGCATCCATAAAACGAGCTCTTGCCAAACGTCTTCAAGAACGGCGCATCCACTGTTTGAAGCAAGGTGCAGCCAAGGAAGCTTTGTTCGCCTACCGATGTCAGCTTGTCAAATCTCACGTTTGTCAAGGACGTACAACCAAAGAACGAGCTTGAGCCTATTTCAAGAATGCTTGTGGCATTTGTTATGCTTGTAAGTGATTCACAGTTATAAAACGCCATTGATTCGATTTCTACTATTTGTGATGTAAGAACAACGCTTTCAAGAGAGGTACAGCCGTTAAACAACGAGCTTGTAACTGTTGTTATACCCTTTGGCATTGTAATACTCTTCAAGGATGTACAATTTGCAAATGCGCCCTCTCCTATATATGACATTGTGTCATCGAGCACTATCTCCGTTAGCTTAGCGCACTTAGAAAATGCGTTTGGGGAAATTGTTTTTACTCCGGTTAGAGTCAGCCTTGCCACACTTGAGCCCTCAAATGCTTTTTCCTCCAACACCTTGACGGCTCCGTTTGTATCAACCGAATTAATATCCATATATCTAAACAAGCCCTTTACCATTTGATATGACAGCCCGTTATAGTTAGATGGAAGAGTTATATCCCTTTCTTCTCCTTGATAGTCAACTAAGTAAACCACATCATCAAGAGGGAGAAAGACAAAGCCGTTTTCGTCCTGCACATACAAGCTGTCGCCCTCTGCGGTATGAATGTATTTTGCATACGCATTTACACAGCTTGCGGTTATCGTCTGCTCACTTAGCTCCGTGAAGTTATATACCTCTGCCAGCTTAAAGCAGTTATAGAAGGCTGAGCTCTTTAGTGCGCTTAAGCCCGACGGCAGTGTTGCTGAAACGAGGTATGGGCAATCGCAAAATGCATTTGCTCCTATGGTCTTTAGTGTGCTTGGCGGTGATAGCTTTTCTATACCGCTTTTATAAAAGGCATTGCTATTTATTGTTGTAAGTCCTTCATTGAAGGTAACATCTCTCAAGGCTGTACAGCCTTCAAACGCACGCTCAGAAATGGTTAAAACGCTTGCCGGAACAACGACTGATGTAATCTTATCACAGCCATAAAATGCTCCGTAATGTATAGTTTCAATGTCATCGGGCAAGACAAGCTCACCACTTATTTCCTCGCCATTTATGTATAGCTCACCAACAAACAACGGGCTCGCATGGTTATTTGAAATTTCGACCCTTGCCCAGCTATCAACGCTATCTATTACTATTCTATTTATTTTTGCATTAGAAAACGCGTAATCATTTATTAAGGAAAGCTCCTTTGGAATTTCAATTTGCTCAAGTGAGATGCACTCACTAAAGCAGCTATTTCCCAGCTCCTTCACTGTCGAAGGAATATTAATCTCCTTAAGCAATTCGCAGTTATAAAACGCATACAAATCTATTTGGTCAAGATTGTCTGGAATAGTTATATGCTCTATAAACCAACAGTTATAAAACGCTCCATACGACAACGTTCCGCCTGTGATTGTTACGCTTTTGATTGAGGTTGGAATTGAATATATCTTTGAGCCACTCGAGCTATATCTCTGAGTTACTCCGCCCGAATTTGTTTGCACTCCAAAAATATGACCAAATACACTGTATTCGGTGTTCTTTTCTTGAGTCAGGCTCATTCCCACAAACGGAAGGGCCATTTCCTCTATTGCGATGCAGTTATAAAACGCCCTTCGAGCAATGCTTGTAACCTCGTCCTCTACTACAACCGTTTTTACCGTTTTACAGCCACTAAACGCACCAAAGCTTATTTTCCCTGCTCTTACTGTTATTTTTTCAAGAGCTGTAGGAATATAGTATTTCCTTGAGTTGCTTGTGGAATAGTATTGGGTTGTATATGTACCACCCTCATATTCTGTCGTGCCAAATATGTTGCCAAAAAGCGCATCAGCATTACTAGAATCTCTCTTAATGCCGACAAACGGCAGATTAACGGAAGAAACCGAACTACATCCAGAGAACGCACCACTATCAATAGTTAAAAGACTGCTTGGCAGATACAAGTCTACTATACCTATGCAGTTCTTAAATGCATCCTTTTCAATGGTTTCAAGACCCTCATTAAAAATTATTCTCGCGCTTGAATCAAGGAATGCGTTTTCCTTCACCGTTTTAATTTCTTTTGGTATATTGAAGCTCTTTCCAAGATAACCAGCAAAGGCGTATGAGGTGATTGTGTCTAAAGAGCTTTCAAGCTCAATTTCAGCAGTAGTGCCAGAAAATGCATGCGCTCCTATCTCGGTTATTGCGCTTGGAATTGTTATTTTTTCAAGCTCCGTCAGTCCTGAAAATGCTTTTTCTCCTATTATTTTGACGCTTCCATCGCTTGGAATTGACGATTTGCTTGAGGCAAGGACAAGCGTGCTTGTGGTCTTGTCAATCAAGCAGCTTTCTATGCTACTGTAACGCTCGTTTTCCTCGTCAACAGTTATTTTATTTAATTTCGATAAGTTGGCAAATGCGCCATTCTCTATTTTTGTTATTGTTTTAGAGATAGATATGCTTTGTATTTGAGCACCGTTAAATGCGCCTGCTCTAATTTCAGTTACTGGCTTACCAAGGCTTTCCTCGGGAATTACCGCCTCGGTCATTTCTTTGTCATATATTCCGACAACTACATAAACAGTGTTATTCTCTGCTAGCTCGTAAATAAGTCCATCATCTGCAGTCAGCTGGTACTCACAGATGGTGCATTTGTTCGTTTCATCAAAACTATGTAATTCCTCTTCGGGTCTTACATCACAGCCACAATAAACCAAACGCCAATGGCTCTCTCTATCACTGCTGTAGGAATATTTGCTATAATTATGCTCTTTTTTAGGTATTGCAAAATCAACAGTTATAGCGCAAGCCATACATGTGCGTCTTTCAAGTCCCTCTTCCTTGCAGGTTGCACGAGTTACTATGGTTTTTTTGTACCAATTATGCTCTACATATTCTATTAGCTCCTCACAGCCACAAAGATATTCTCGCCAGTGATACTCATCGTTGCTCGAAAGCTTTGGCGCTTCTTTATGAGGTGCTTTTTCAAGTGGCTCATTCTTTGTTGCATCGCAAGTGCTACAAGCATAAAGTCCCTCGCCCTCTTCCTTGCAGGTTGGCTCCTTTATTGTTTCGGATAGCTCCCACGAGTGCTCATATTTATAGCTCTCATGCTCACAGGTGTACTCGTCCCAGTGGTGGGTTTCATCAAAATGGCACACTCCGTCGGTTGGGTGTTTTAATTTGTCTATGCTTTTTTCAATTTTATAATCACACACAGCACATTTTTTAATTTTTAAGCCTGCCTCTCCACAGGTTGGCTCTCTTTCAACAACCCATTCCATTCTGTCCAAATAATGATAATCCAAATTATCTACGAATCTGTCGTGCTCACAGGTGGCATTCTGCCAATGGCGTTTATCATCAAAGGTGTACTCCTCGCTAAATGTGTGCTCGTGCTCCATAGGCTCGCCACACAAATCACAGCTTGTATTGTTGTCCTCGTTTATATGCTCGCACACGGTCTTTGGCTTTTCAAAGCACGCGCAAAATGAAAATATGACAAAAAGAATAACAAACGCGAAAACAATTCTTTTCATAGTACACCTCCTTGTTAGATAGTAAATATTTTCTATTTTTATTTTATCATTATATTATCTTAATGTCAAGTTGTCGCATTGCTGTTAATTTTTGGCACAAAAAAGACGGCGTTGCCGCACCTACCATAAAGCAGTTTTATATCAAAACACAAAAGGGACGAGGTTTTCTCGTCCTTTTTGCGCATGACCTTGCCTGCAAGGTATAGTGCGTTATACCATATTTTGTTTTCGGGTGGTAAAGGAGTGATGTTTTTGCTTACGCAAAAGTGATGTTACTCACTTCGTTCGTAATGATGTTGCGCCCGTTGGTCGCAATGATGTAATGTTTGCCCACTGTGCCGTAGGCACTACATCATTGCCGAAGGCTAACATCATTAGGCGAAGCCGACATCACTTGCACGCAAGGGCAAACATCGTTCGGCGACCTGCTTTATCGCAGGTCGCCGTTGCCGTCCTTTTGTTAGGTAAATTATTGCTTTTTTGGAGCTCTTTTTTTGTTTTCACAGGTGATAACAATTTTACGGTTATCATCATAGCCAACAGAATGAGTTGACACACCCTCGATTGCTTGAATCTCTGAGTGGATAATCATTCTTTCATATGGATTCATTGGCTCAAGGAGAACATTTCTTTGATATTTAAGAGCCTTGGAAGCCATTCTTCTTGCTAGCGCGCGAAGGGTTTGCTCTCTCTTTTCTCTGTAATTTTCAATATCGATAATTACCTTTACATACTCCTTGTGGTCGCCCTCGCTTTTACGAGCTAAGCAAAGGTTTGAAAGATATTGGAGTGCGTCAAGCATTTCTCCTCTGTGACCGATAAGGTTAGCAGCGCCCTCGCCCTCAATAGTGATAAGACGAGAAACAAATCCCTTTTCGTTTACTGTTAAGTCGCCCTTAACCTCACAGTTAAATCCGATATCCTTAATAAATCCCTTTAAGAAATTGATTGCAAGTGTCTTTTCTTCAACTGTTACGTTGATGCTTTCTTCCTTTTCTTGCATTGTGGGTGCCTTTGGTGCTTCCACCTTTTTCTCAACCCTTGGCTCTGTCTTTGGAGCTTTATTTTGTTGCTTTGGTTGTTCCTTTTGAACCTTATTTTGTGGCTTTTCTTGAGGTTTTGGCTTATCCTGTGTCTGTTTTTTAGGTTTTATCTCCGGTTTGCCATCATCAACTATAACCTTGATTTCAGCAAGAACCCTGCCAATTCCCATAAAGCCCTTTTTACCCGAGTTTATAACCTCGATTGAGATTTCGCCCAAGGAAGAATATATGTCATTCGCCTTTGCGTATGCTTCTTCCACTGTTTTAGCTTGTAGTGTAAATTCGCTTTTCATTTTATTAAATTTTCCTTATATATATATTAGTCTTCGTCGTCATCAATATGGTGTAACGAACGGATGCCCTTTTCCTCTAGCTCTTGCGTTGGCAGTTGGAAAAGTCTTTTCTTCTTTGGATTTGATTGTTGCTTTGCTTCCTTCATTTCCTTTTCTATGCGCTTCAAATCCTCGTCTGTATATTTAGGGAATTTAAAGAATCTGGATAGAATGAACTGCTGTAGCATTGCAAGTAGTGTTCTGAAAATCCAGTAAACACCGATTGCAGCCGGAAAGCTAAATGTGAAGAAGAAGGTCATGAGTGGCATAACAAGCATCATAATCTTCATTGAGCTCATCATTCCACCCGCTTGCTGATTTGCATATGGGTCTTGATATGAAAGCTTCTTTGAAACAAATTGTGAAAGATAGGTAAGACCTAAGTTCACAAGTGGAATAAAGATTAAGAACCAAAGTCCACCAAAATCGCCAAACAAATCAAATGGCGCGTGACCTAATGTTTCTGGCACGTTTGCAAACTTCAATCCATCAAAGCCACCTTCAGCCAAGTGCTTTAACTCGTGCATAGCCGCACCAGCCGCATCTGAATCAATAACAAAATCGCCCTTGCTGTTCTTGAACGCGCTAATTACGTTATCAACCTCTTGAAGTGACATTGATGAAAGCTTTTGAGAAATGTTAATTTGTGCGCCGGAATTTGGAATATCGTCAAACACGTGTTGGAAACAAGTAACTATTGTCTTACACGCACTCTCTGAAAGACCTGTGATATATTGTAGTGGGTTAACAACCACTCTGTATATTGGGAAAATGAGAATGAGCTGCAAGAGCATAGGAAGGCAACCCTTCATTGGATTATATCCTTCTCTTTGTTGAAGCTCCATTATCTCGTTTTGCATTTTTTGCATAGTTGCACGGTCGTTTCTGCCTGCGTACTTTTTACGGATGATATACTCCATAGGACGCATTTTTGCTTGCTTTACCATGTTCTTTTGCTGAATAACGCCAAATGGACAGAGCAAAATTTGCATAAGTAGAGCAAATAGCAAAATAGCAAAAACGTAGTTGGGTACTAGAAAATTGCAAAATTCCAATACTTTACCGAAAATATATGCCATAATTTATTTTCTCCTGGTTATTTTTGTCTTTTAAAGGTAAATTTCTCGGGCACAGGGTCGTATCCCCCTCGACAAAACGGATTGCATCTAAGCAATCTATACGCGCCAAGGAGCGTACCTCTTATTGCGCCAAATCTACCTATCGCCTCCATTGCATATTCCGAGCAGGTCGGAGTGAACCGACAAGACGGTGGCAATATAGGCGAAATTACTTTTTTATAGCCTTTTAATAAAAAAATTAAAATTCTTTTCATAAGTTAATGAGTTGAAGAGTCATAAATGCTCTTTCAATATCTAGCGATATATTATCGCTCTTTGCCATAACCGCCGAGGGTCTGGCAACAAGGACTATCAAATGTCCTTTTTTTATATCATATTTTCTTTCTACTTGTCTTAATCCCTCACGCAAAATTCTTTTGATACGATTTCTTATATGAGCCTTGCCGATTTTTTTCGACACAGTAAGTCCAATACGATTGACGTACTCCTTTTGTGGATTTGCAACCATTAGTTTTTTCGCTTTAAGGTCGCGCAATACGTATATAATTACGTTTCTTCCCACAAATTTTTGTCCCTTTGCGTAAGTTTTCGAGTATAAATGATTTTCACCGATTGCTATATGCTTCATAACCGCTTCCTCCATTTTGGCAATTTTTGCCTTGCAGGCTAGCTCCTGCACCTTTTTCCATCACGATTACTAAACGCTCTTGGCGTTAAAATACCGACTGTTCGGTTTTCTCCCATTTAATTTGGGATAATGAAAAATCGGGACTGACAATAGATGCAGTCCCGAATCTAAAGCATGCGCAATTAATTAATAAGTAAGTCTTGCTCTGCCTTTAGCGCGTCTTCTTTTCAAAACTTTTCTGCCGTCAGCTGTTCTCATTCTCTTTCTGAAGCCGTGCTCTTTTTTTCTTTGACGTTTCTTTGGTTGGTAAGTTCTTAACATGATAGCACCTCCTTATTTCAAATTGGAAGTCGTATTTACATACGCAATCTGAAAATTGTTATCTCGATTGATTTTAAGACAAGTTATATTATACACACCTAATATAGGTTTGTCAAGTATTTTTTTCGGCAAATGTAGTTTTTCATTTGCCAGCTTTTGAAAAACGCAACAAAATCAAGTCCGTTATCTTCTCGGCTTTTTTGCATTTTTCCCCGAGGAGTGTACGTTTTTTGTATTTTTCAAGCTCTTTGACGCACCTTTTCCTAACGTCTTGCTTTTTGTCAAATTTGTTTTGGTTTTTGCTCCATTTTTGGAGTTTTTAGCATTTTTGGGGGTGTTTTTTGCTCCCTTCGAGGTTTTTTTGTCTGCACCCTTTGTGTTTTTAGTGCTTGCGGCTTGACTTGCGCCAACCCTCATATCCGGCTTTACCAAGCAATTAGCGCCGAAGCCTATCAAATCCTCTCGACCGGCTAAAGTAAGAGCCTCACGCACCAAATTCCTATTTTCAGGCTTTTTGTATTGTAAAAGTGCGCGTTGCATTAATTTTTCCCTATAATCATCGGGTGCATACACGCTTTTTCCATCTAGTGGATTTATTCCCGTGTAATACATAACTGTCGAAGCTGTTCCGGGGGTTGGATAAAAGTCCTGCACCTGTTCCGGGTTCAGTCCAAGCTCCTTTAAGTAAAGTGAAAGCTCAACCGCGTCACACATTGTGCTTCCGGGGTGAGATGACATAAGATAAGGAACTAAATACTGCTCTAAATTATATTCCTTACAAAGCGTAAAGTATTTTTCTCTAAATTTATCGTAAACCTTAACGTCTGGCTTGCCCATATGTCTTAATACGTTAGAGGAGCAATGCTCGGGTGCCACCTTTAGCTGTCCGCTAACGTGGTCACGCACCAGCTTTCTAAAGAATGCATCACTCTTATCGTATATCATATAATCAAAACGAATTCCGGAGCGAATGAAGACCTTTTTCACCCTTGGAAGTGACTCAATTTGCTTTAGAAGCTCAATATATTCCGAGTGGTCAACCTCCAAATTCGGACACGGGGTCGGGGCTAGGCACTTTCTTTGGGTGCAAACACCATCCTTCAATTGCTTTTTGCACGCAGGATATCTAAAGTTCGCTGTCGGTCCTCCAACATCGTGTATGTAGCCCTTGAAGTCCTTCATTTCGGTTATGATTTTTGCTTCTCTTACTACGCTTTCTATACTGCGTGAGCGAACACTTCTGCCTTGATGAAACGCAAGAGCGCAGAAGTTACAGCCGCCGAAGCAGCCTCTGTTGTGCGTTATCGAAAACTTCACCTCGTTAATTGCGGGAACACCACCGTCCTTTTCGTAAACAGGGTGGTACGTTCTTACGTAAGGCAGCGCGTATACTTTATCGAGCTCCTCCCTCTCCAAAGGATATGCAGGGGGATTTTGGACAAGCTTTTTGTTGTCGTAATACTCAATAATAGCCTTTCCATTTATCGCATCTTGATTTTTATACTGAATGCCAAAGGCGCGCGCATATTCTTTTTTATCTTCTTTGATTTTGTTAAAATCAAATTCCGCACCGACAGGGAAATGAACCTCGTCATCAAGCTTTGATAGATATACGCATCCACGCTCGGCTCTTATTTTCTTAATCGGCACGCCTCGGTCAAGCAGAGTTGCTAAACGCAAAATAATGCTCTCACCCATTCCGTACGTCAAAATATCAGCGCGAGAATCGACCAAGATAGAGCGTCTGATTTTATTGTCCCAATAATCGTAGTGTGCAAAGCGACGAAGCGATGCCTCGAGTCCACCGATAATAATCGGCACGTCCCCATATGCCTCTCTTATCCTATTGCAGTAAACTATAACCGCACGGTCAGGACGTGCGCCCATTTTTCCGCCTGCCGAGTAGTAGTCGTACGAGCGTTTTTTCTTCGATGCAGTGTAGTGAGCAACCATTGAGTCAATATTTCCTGCGCTGACAAGAAAGCCAAGACGAGGCTTGCCAAAGCGCTTAAAATCGTCGCACGTTTTATAATCCGGTTGAGCAAGAAACGCAACTCTAAAGCCTGCATTTTCCAAAACTCTTGTTATAATTGCCGCGCCGAAGGATGGATGGTCAACATAAGCGTCACCATTTACGTAAACGAAATCGACCTCATCCCAACCACGGGCAAGGCATTCGTTTTTAGTTATAGGTAAAAACATATTTTCCATACCATTTCCTTTCTGTTTAGTCGTTTTATCAACACTGGGTGCAGTTTTTAATATAGCCTCCCATATGGAAGGCTATTATTTTATTCCTCGTCGTAGTCTGCATCAAGCTCTGCCAAAACCTCGTTGGCAACAAGCTCATTGTCCACGTAAGTAAGGCAGTCTTGTTCTTCATCAATAAAGAAAACGTACGCCTCGCCCTCTTCTACGTTTTCATCAACCAAAACCGCATATGCACCGTGCTCGGTTTCAACAACGGCAAGCTGATTTAATTTGTAGGTTTTTCCATCCTCACCGGTAACCTCGATTGGATCGAAATTGTCTTCATCGAAAAGTTGATCGATGTATCTATCGTATTTTTTCATATTATTCCTCACTCATATTAGTTTCCAAGGATGAAAACTTTGTAAATTGACCAAGCCAGCTCATTTGAACCGTACCAAGCCCACCATGACGGTTTTTAGCAACGATAACGTCAACAAGATTTGCCTTGTCGGGGTCGTTTCCATAATAGTCGCGTGACAAGAACACAACCATATCAGCATCCTGCTCAATAGAGCCGGAATCACGAAGGTCAGAGAGCATCGGCTTTCTTTCCTTTTCCTTCTCCGTTCCACGAGAAAGCTGCGAGCAGGTGATAACAGGAACATTTAATTCCTTAGCTAAGATTTTAAGTCCTCTTGAAATATCCGCTATTTCGTTAACACGTGAGCCGTCCTTACGTCCCTTTTCAGATTCCATAAGCTGGAGATAGTCAACAACTACAAGACCGAGGTTTTTTACACGACGCAATTTTGCCTTCATAGCGGTTATTGAAATATTGGTTGTGTCATCAATATATATGTCAGTTTCGGACAAAATCGAGGACGCGTTGGCGATATTTTCCCAATCGCGTGGTTCAAGCTTGCCTGTACGGAGCTTGTGAGAATCAACCAAAGCCTCGGACGCAATAATTCTGGAAACTAACTGCTCGTTTGACATTTCGAGGGAGAAAATACAAACCGCTTTCTTTGATTTTTTAGCAATATTAGTCGCCAAATTCAAGCAAAACGACGTTTTACCTACACCTGGACGAGCGCCGACGATAATAAGGTCGCCCTTACCGAATCCAACAACAACCTTATCAAGGTCGGAAAATTCGGTTTTTAAGCCCAAGGTTTCCTCTGCGCCTTCCTTTTGCAGCTCACTTAAACGATTATACGTTTGAACTATAACGTCCTTAATGTGAACAAAATCTCTCTTTTCATTGTTTTGTGCGATTTCAAAAATTCTTTGCTCCGCGTAGTCAACAATATTTTCAACCTTATCGCCCTCGGAATATGCAGCCTTTTGGATTGAATCCGATGCATCAATAAGTCTTCTTAAAACGCTTTTATCAAAAACTATTTTTGCGTAGTCCTTTGCGTTTGCACTGGTTGGAATTATATCAACTATCAGCTTTATATAAGAGCGCGCCGCACCCTCATCCTCATAAACACCGTTTGAAACAAGCGCATTAACAAGAGTAACAACGTCAAGAGGCTTGCTGTGAAACTTAAAGTCCAGCATAACACCATAAATTTCTCTATGAACCTCAAGATAAAAGTCCTCTGCCTTTACAATTTGCGCAACGTCATCAAAGCACTCGGGGTCAACGATAATTGAGCCCAAAACGCTCTGCTCGGCATCTATTGAATAAGGCATTTTCTTTTGTAAAATGTCCATTTATTTCTCCTTAACGCTAACAGTAACCTTACCTGAAATTTCTTGGTAAAGCTTTACGTCTATTTTGTAAGAACCAAATGCTTTGATAGGAGCATCAAGCAAAATTTTTCTCTTATCTACGTCAACACCCGTTTGGCTCTTTAGCGCCTCTGCAATATCCTTTGCGGTAACTGCGCCGTAGAATCTGCCGTCTTGACCGCCTTCTGCCAAAACCGTAACTATCGTTTCGTTTAATTTTTCTGCCGTTTTCTTTGCGGCTTCTCTTTCAAGCTCTATTTTGTGAGCCTCAGAGCTCTTTTTATTTTTTATATCATTTATAGCCTTGGCATCAGCAGGGATTGCGAGCTTTTTAGGGAATAAAAAGTTTCTTGCATATCCCTCTGAAACCTCAACAATATCGTTCTTTTTGCCTTGTGCCTTAACATCCTGTAATAATACTACCTTCATTTTATCCCTCCGGGTCAATATATTTGTCGATTGCTTTCTTTAATTCAACCAAAACGTCGGCAACCGTTGTGCTCTTAACCTGTGCACCTGCCGCCTCGAATCTACCGCCGCCCTTAAACCTTTCAAGTATGAGCTGAACGTTTATAGTTCCGTTTGAACGTGCGGAAATATGAACTGTGTTGTCAATTTGAACAAGCGTAAACGATGCAAAAACATCCTCAAGCTCAAGAAGACTGTCGGCAACCTTTGCTGCAAGAATTTTATCCGTCAAGTCCTTGCCGTGTGCATTAAACGCTATTGCCATACAGTTACGATAAATCTCAATCTTTTCACCAAACGATGCATTTTTCTTATATTCGGCAATGCTTGTTTTGAAAAGGTCTTGAACGTTTTCATATGAAGCGCCGTTATCCTTTAAGAACATAGCCGCTGCGTGGGTCTTTGTACCTGCGTTCTTTTGGAAATTCTTTGTGTCAAGCAAAATGCCGGCGTAAAGAGCGTTTGCCTCTTGAATAAGAAGCGTTTGCATCGGCAACGCCTGTTCAATAATTTCGGCAACTATTTCACTAGCACTGGATGCAGAGGTTTCGATATAAGAGATTATCGGCTCATTTTCAAACTCTGCAATTTGACGGTGGTGGTCGATAATGATTATATTATCAACCATCTTCGCAAGCTCCTTTGATTCAAACATATTGACGTTGTTTACGTCAACTACAATCAAAAGAGTTTCTGTGCGAACAAGGTCAAGTCCCTTGGATGCATCGACAAAAACATTTCTATATTCATCGATGCCTTCAAAATCCTTAATCATTTTTACAGCATTGATGTTTTTAAAGTTGGTAACGATATTAACCTTCGCCCCGTGATATTTGGCAAAGCGCGCAATACCTATTGACGCACCAAGCGCATCATAGTCAGGATAAGAGTGAGCCATAACTATAACGTTTGATGCTCTCCTTATTCGATTTTCAAGCTCGCCTGCAACAACGCGCGCACGCACCTTCGTTCTCTTTTGTACTGCGTTTGTCAAGCCTCCGTAGAAGTGAACCTCCTCCTCAAGCTTAACAACTGCTTGGTCACCACCGCGTTGAAGCGCCATATCAAGCGCCACATGGGCAAGCTTTTCCTTTTCAGCAAGGTCTGCATCAGTTTTCTTCGCAACACCGATAGAAAGTGTAACGGGAATACTTCCGCTACCTAAACGAATATCTCTAACCTTATTAAGAATAGAAAATTCGTCAGCCATAAATTTTTCAAGGTCTTCCATATTGAATATGAAAATATATTTGTCCTTCTCATATTCCTTCAAAATACCATTGACGCCCTCAGCCCACGAGCGAATAACTCTTTCAACCTTTGCGGCAGTTTCACGATAGTTTTCTTGTTCAAATTGTAAAAGTGCCTCTAGGTTGTCAACAACAATATAGGCAACAATTTTATCCTTATTTTTCTTTAGCTCCTCAAGCTCGGCTTGTCTGGTTTTGTTGCGTAAGTAAAGAAGATAGTATCTTTCCTTTGATGCAAAGATTTCTGTTTCCTCAACGGAATAAACCTCGCCTTCAATGGTAACGTCCTCTTCCTTTTGCCTTTTTGTCATGGTTTCGTCCATAAACTTGTACTTGAAAATATCGTTTACGTCTGTACCCAATATCTTTTTTGTCGGCAAGCTCGTTGCAAAGCGGTTAGCCCAAATAATTTTGTGGTTTTCATCACACACAAGCGCCGGCTCCTTCGCATTGTAGATTTTATCATACATAGTTGCGTTAAGAAGCGGTCTTTTCTTTGCGAACTCTTCGATTTTGGATTTGCCCAACGAAACAAGAATAGCAAAAATTATTAATATAGCCAAATATAGGCAAACGCATGCGATGATAATTGGAATAAATTTGTCCGGAAATTTCCAAACCAAAACATATCCTGTACCCATTGTCACAAGTGAAATCAATGGCAAAAGAAAGCCAAAAAAGACTTTAAGAAGTGTAAACTTTTTATTTTTCATAAGAAATCCTCCTTTAAAGAGCTTATAAAACTTACAAATATATTATATTATAGCAGAATTTTATTATTTTGTAAAGTATTTTATAATTTAATAATATTTTATTATTGCATATGTGCATTTTTTATGTTATACTTTAGTAAACTTTAAGAATTTGAAGGAGCATTATGGCTAACATATTTGACTTATTTAAAAAAATCGAACAAAAAGAGCCGTCGGCTCCAATAACCCACATCATTGTTGGACTTGGCAACCCCGGTGAAAAGTACACCTTTACTAGACATAACGCAGGCTTTTTGATGGTGGATTATCTTGCCGAAAAGCTTGGCTTTAAGTGTGACAGGTTAAAATTCAAAGCGCTTTGCGGTGAGGTGACAATAAACGGCGTGCGCGCACTTGTTATGAAGCCGCAAACCTTTATGAACGCATCCGGTGAGGCGGTTGCAGAGGCATCTAAATTTTATAAAATCGCGCCGGAAAATATAATTGTTATTTCCGACGATGCATCATTCGATGTTGGCAAGCTCCGCATCCGCAAAAACGGCAGTGCAGGGGGGCACAACGGACTAAAAAGTGTCATAGAGTGTCTAAATTCCGACAAATTTCCTCGCATAAAGCTTGGTGTTGGTCAAAAGCCAAACCCCGATTATGATATTGCAGATTGGGTGCTTGCGCGCTTCCCAAAGGAGGCAGAGCCGACGTTTTTCTCAGTGCTCGAATTATCTCCCGATATTCTTTCCTTGATGCTGACGGGAAAAACAGAAAAAGCAATGTGCGATTATAACGGTATTTCAAAGTAGGTATTATGAATAGTAATGTTTTTGTTGATTCAATCAGCAAAAGTCCACAGTACGGAGCACTATTTACAAAACTCAAGGAGCTAAAGGCCGAGAAAACACCCATGCCCATTTTGGTTGATGGTGTATCTGACGGTGCTTTATATTCGCTGCTCTACTCTTTTGTTAGAGATTACAGAGAAGAATATAAAAAGCCTGTTTTGGTTTTGGTAAGTGAAGAGCGACGCGCTTTCAGGCTGAATGAATTTTTTAAAGGGTGCGGTGTAAAAAGCGAATTTTTCCCGACCAAGGACTACAATTTTTATAATATGACAGCCTCTCACGACATTGAGCATGAGAGGCTAAAGGTCTTGTCCGGTGTTTTATCAAATGAATGCGAGGTTGTTTTTGCAACACCCGATGCTTCCTTACAATATACCGTGCCAAAAAAAGCTCTTGCAAGCCGCTCAATTACTATAAGCATCGACACACCTCTCGATATTTTTGATTTTTCAAGACAACTTTTCGACATGGGCTACTCGCCATCGGAAATGGTTGAGGGTCCCGGTCAATACTCCATACGCGGTGATATAATTGACGTTTATCCAACAAAATGTGAATATAAAATCGGCAAAAAAATTTCAACAGAGCAAAAGCCTATAAGAATCGAGCTATTCGGCGACGAAATTGACAGAATGGCAACCTTTGACCCGCTTACCCAAAGAATGCAAGATAAAATCAGCTTCTTCAAAATAACACCATCAAAGGAAATAGTCGCTTCAAACGAGCAAATCAATGCTATTACAAACGAAATTGAAGCTCTTATTGAAAAATCAACGTCACCTGACACTGTTAGCCAACTGGAGCGTGAGCTTGCAACCCTACAAGCAGGCGGATACTCGCACGAATTCTTTGATAAATACATTTCACTGATTTACAAGGAAAACGAATGTCTGCTTAATTATTTTGATTTAGACTCCGGTGTTGTAATTTGCGACACAAACGGAGTAAACAAAAAGCTAACAGAGGCTAAGGACGAGGAATGCGAGCAAATAAAATCATTGCTTGAAAATGGTCTTTTGAGCAAAAAATGTGCAGAATTTAGCGCCCCGTTGTCTATATTTGAGAAATTTCTAAAGACAAGACAAACAGTTAATATTGACACATATATCATGTCAAGCTTCTCTGCGCTTGGTGGAATATATCACTTCAACACCAAGGGAACTTTTTATGCCAACCATTCTCTTTCATTGGTGCTGGACGAACTAAAATACTTTGTTGATAACAAATATAGAACTATTTTGGTGGCTCAAAGCACGCAAGAAGCAAAAAGAGCAGTAAAAAGCCTAAACGAAATTGATATTCCCGCAACTCTTTTAGGTGCGAGTGCGAATTTTGATTCACTAGCGCATAGTGTCATTTCTGTGACGGTGGGCAGTCTGCCCGAGGGCTTTGAAATCCCCGAAATTCGTCTATCCGTTGTCGTTCTTTCGTCAAACGAAGTCAAAGTCAAGAAGAAAACCTTTAAGAATAAGAGCTTTTCAAAAAACGCAGGAGAAAAGATTCTTTCGTGCGCCGACCTCAACGTTGGCGATTTAATTGTACACGCAAGCTATGGCATTGGTAAATACCTCGGCATACAAAATCTTTGTGTAATGGGTACTTACAAGGATTATATCGCTATTCAATACGCTGGAACGGATAAATTATTCCTCCCCGTTGATCAGCTTGACCTTGTTGCAAAATATATAGGTGCTGGCTCTCTCGACGGAGATGTAAGACTATCCAAAATGGGTGGTGCAGAATGGAAAAAATCGACACAGAGGGCGAAAAAAGCGGCACAGGATATGGCGAAGGAGCTTATTGATTTGTATGCAAGACGACAAAGAATCGACGGCTTCGCCTTTGGTGAGGATACACTTTTAGAGGAAGAATTTGCATCATCCTTTGAATATGAAGAAACAGACGCGCAACTTGAAGCGATAAATGACATCTTAAGCGATATGAAGCGCCCATATCCTATGGACCGTGTTCTTTGCGGTGACGTTGGCTATGGAAAGACCGAGGTTGCCTTTCGTGCGTCAATGAAGGCGGTTGCCAATAATAAGCAGGTTGCTATTTTAGTACCTACCACAATTTTGGCAATGCAGCATTACCAAACAGCGCTCGCAAGATTTGCCGGCACAGGCGTAAACGTGGGTATGATTTCAAGATTTAGAACCGCGAAGGAGCAATCTGCCACCTTGCGTTCGCTAAAGCGAGGAGATCTTGATATAATAATAGGAACGCATAAGCTTCTTGCTAAAAATATTGAATTCAAGGATTTGGGACTTTTGATTATCGACGAGGAGCAACGCTTCGGTGTTGGTCAAAAAGAAAAAATCAAGCAAGCGTGGCCCGACGTTGACGTTCTTACTCTGTCCGCAACCCCGATTCCAAGAACCTTGAGCATGGCAATTGGTGGAATTCGCGATTTGTCAGTTCTTGATGAGGCCCCCGAGGGACGTGTTGGCGTTGCATCCTTCGTTTTGGAGCACGACGACAACATAATTCTAGACGCTATAAGACGCGAGCTTCATAGAGGCGGACAGGTTTTCTACCTACAAAACAACATTCAAAAAATATATAGAACTGCAGAAAATATAAGAAAAGCATTCCCTGATGCTACCGTTGCCGTTGGCCACGGACAAATGGACCGAGAGGAAATAGAATCAATTTGGCACTCCCTTGTCAAGGGCGAAATTGATATTCTCGTTTGCACAACCATTATCGAAACAGGTATTGACATTCCGAATGCAAACACATTAATCATAGAAAACGCAGACAAAATGGGACTATCTCAGCTCCACCAAATAAGGGGGCGAGTTGGCAGAAGTCACCGCCGTGCGTACGCATTTTTCACATACAGACGTGGAAAGGAGCTTTCGGAAATTGCGACAAAACGCTTAAATTCAATCCGCGATTTTGCAGAGTTCGGTGCAGGATTTAAGATAGCAATGCGTGATTTAGAGATAAGGGGTGCGGGAAATTTACTCGGCAGTGCCCAACACGGACATCTTGATGCCGTCGGCTATGATTTATACATCAAGCTACTAAACGAGGCGGTGCTTGAGGAAAAGGGCATAGTCCACAATGAGGTTTACGAAACCAAAATTTCCACCTGTCGCGATGCATTTATCCCAGAAAAATATATACCGTCATCCTCTCAACGCATTGATGTATACAAAAAAATAGCACATATTGAAACAGAAGACGACAGAAAAGATATATTAAACGAATTAAAGGACAGATACGGTAAAGTGCCACCTCAAGCTGAAGCTTTAATTTATATCGCCTTGATTAAAGCACTGTCAAGGCAATGCAAAATCAAAAAGGTAGAGGAATTAAGAGAGGAAATAAGACTTTACCCCGAGCTTATAAATCTTCCACTTTTTGTCGAGGTTTCAAGATTAAACCCCAAATTCTTTAGCGTTGTGGGAATAAAAAACACACCATATTTCTGTGTAAAAACAGATACTGGGTCAAGTATTTATGATAAAACGATAGAACTTTTAAAATTTTATATAGAAAAAAATGATGAAAATTAACATTTTTTCAAAAGGAGTAATAAAATTGAAAAAAACAGCATCACGCCTCTTGTGTCTTTTGCTCTTAATTCTTGTTTTTGTCCCTGTTTTTTCAGGCTGTAACAAAAACAAGGTCTTATATGAGCTAGGAGAACATACAATAACCGAAAAAGAGTACGTTTACCTTATGGGAATGTTCAAAAAGCAACTGATTGTTTCTATCAACTCTTCTCTTCCAAGCAATGAAAAGCTCACCGAGGAAAGCTTGACGGTTGAAAACCAAAACGGAGTTTCCTACAACAGCTTTTTATACCAAACGTACAGAGAAAGCTTTGAGCAAAGCATTTTAACGCTTCTCTATTCCCAGCTTCTCTTTGACGAATACGGACTTGAATTGACGGAGGATGAACGCTTGACAATCAATTCAACCGCCGCCGCAATAGTCGCTTATTATGGCGAAAGCACTTTGAAGGATTATGGCTTTGACGGCGACACCTTGCGCTCGGTTTACGAAAAGCAATTCAAGGAGAATAAAGTTCGCCAGCATATTTTGGGCGTAGACAACTCAAACATAACCGACGAGCAAATCGAAAGCTACTATCAAAACAATTATCTTCGCTACAAAATGATAATAATTAACACAGAATATAAGCTTCACAAGGATTCAAACGGGGAAACGAGCATGGTTCGCTTATCGGAAGATGAAAAGAAATCCCAAGAGCTTTTGGTAAAAGAGCTAAGAGAGCTGCTTGTAAACAATAACAAATCATACAATTACGTTCTATTAAAAGACGACCTCAATCTTTCCTACGACGAGCTTTGGGAGAAATATTCAGACGAAAAATTTTATCCAAGCGGCGAATATAGACCATCAGACCCAACCGATAAAGAGCTTGAAAGCTCAAACGTTTGGTCAGCAGCCTATCAAAGCAAGGTGGGGGAAGTCAAGGCAGTCACTGCGAAAAGATACTTCAAAGAAGGCGCAAGCATTGGCGGTGAGGGTGAATCAATTACTGTAAAGCCCGGCGACTATTTTGAATATGGAACTATCTTTGTAAAACGTCTAGCGCTTGACAAGGAGCCATACAACAGAACCGAAAACAACGACTTTTTCCCGGCAGGTGTGCTAGAAGGTGCCACTGCAAACTACGTATATTTCACAACTCTTATGGAGCACGAAAAAGAAAACTCCCTTTCTATTGACGTTTCCGAAAAGGTTGTCGATATAACGTTTGAAAACGTTTTGGCAAACGAGCTTGATTACTATTATTTACACGCCGAAGAACAGTAGTTTATCGACAATGCCCCAACAAAAAGCGAAAGAAGCCACCCAAAAGCAGGTGGCTTCTATTTTGTTATTTTTTGTCCTTCCAATCATAAGGAGTAACTTGATATACGTAGTAGTTTAACCAGTTTGAATATATAAGATTTGCAACGGAATACCAGTTTGGCACTACCTTTGTTTTCTCCTCATCCCTAAAATAGTTTTCGGGTGGGTCTATCGGAAGTCCCTTATTCAAATCTCTATAATATTCGTTTTTGAGTGTGTCCTTATCGTACTCCATATGACCCATTAGGAAAATGCGTCTGCCATCCCTTGAACGAACAATAGATGCGCCGATTTTATCAGAGCCGGCTAAAATGAGCAAGTCCTCAACACCTCTAATAGCCTCAATGTCAACCGTTGTGTGACGAGAGTGAGGCATATAGAATTCCTCATCAGTGCCCTTCAAAAGCGGGTCGAAATTGACAAACTTTTTGTGCTTGAAAACACCAAAAAGCTTCTTATCAAGTATCGTTTTATTCAAGCCATAGTAGTAATGAAGCGCAGCCTGAGCACCCCAACAAATAAATATAGTGCTTTGGACATTTGTTTTTGCAAACTCAAGTATTTCGGTTAATTCCTTCCAATATTTAACCTCACTAAACTCCATCATTTCAACAGGTGCGCCTGTGATAATCATACCGTCAAAATGGTTACTTTTAACCTCGGAGAAGGTCTTATAAAATCTTTGGAGATGTCCAAGAGGAGTATGCTTACCAACGTAGCTTTCTGTACCTATAAGAGTAACCTTAATTTGAAGAGGAGAGTTGGAAAGAAGTCTAATTAGCTGTGTTTCGGTTTCTATTTTAGTCGGCATTAAATTAAGAATTGCAATCTCAATAGGTCTTATATCCTGTGCCGTTGCCCTTTCGTTATTCATAACGAAAATATTCTCCCCTTGCAGGGTTGAATAAGCAGGAATGTCCTTTGGAATTATAATGGGCATTTCTTTCTCCTTTGCGCGTGATTTTTTATTGTTTTTTCAAAAACAAGCCAACCTGTGTCTATTTTTTGTTAGATTTGGTCAAGTGCTTGTTTGATGTCGTCAATAATATCGTCAGCGTTTTCGATACCAACAGATAGACGAATTAGGTTATCCTTTATGCCAATTGCCTCAAGGTCTTGGCTTGATAATTGGCGGTGAGTTGTTGATGCCGGATGAAGCACACAGCTTCTTGAATCAGCAACATGTGTAACGATAGCAATCATATTAAGAGCTTCCATAAACTTGGATGCCTTTTCCGAGCCGCCACGAACACCAAAGCTCATCATACCGCCTTGTCCCTTTGGCATATATTTGTTTGCCAAATCGTGATACTCATTGTCCTTAAGTGAAGGATGCTTAATCCACTCAACCTTTGGATGACTTGCAAGGAACTCGGCAACCCTTCTTGCGTTTTCAGAGTGCCTTTCCATACGAAGCGCCAAGGTTTCCATACCGAGGTTGGTAAGGAATGCATTTTCCGGACTCATAATAGCACCGAGGTCACGCATCATTTGAACTCTGCACTTAACGCCAAACGCTGTTTTACCAAGAGAAGCGTAAACCAGTCCGTGATAGCTGTCGTCGGGTTTTAAAAACTCCTCATATCTATCTGTTGCTGTAAAATCAAAGTTGCCACCGTCAACAATGCAGCCACCGAGAGCAACCGCGTGTCCATCTAGGTACTTTGATGAAGAATAAAGAACGATATTTGCACCAAAGTCTAAAGGTCTGCATAGCACCGGGGTAAGAAGTGTATTATCAACCATAAATAGAACCTTGTGCTTCTTTGCAATATTTGCAAGCTTTTCAAAGTCCAATATAACTATTGTTGGGTTTGCGATTGATTCGGCAAAGATAACCTTTGTCTTCTCGTCAACAAGCTTTTCAATATTTTCTTCCTTATCATCAGGGTCGAAGAATCGACACTGGATGCCGTATTTTGGCAAGGTAACAGAGAAAAGATTATAGCTACCGCCATATATTGCACGCGATGCAACAATGTTATCTCCTGCTCCTGCAACGTTTAATATAGCCAAAAGAGTTGCACTCATACCGGAAGCAGTAGCAATACCAAGAACACCGCCATCAAGCTCAGTTAGCTTCTTTTCAAACGCGTCAACCGTTGGATTTGCCAAGCGAGTATAAAAATATCCTTCTGACTTTAAATCAAAAAGGTCTGCCATTTCTCCAGCCTTTTCGTAATAATAAGTTGTGCTTTGTACTATTGGCACAACCCTCGGCTCGCCACTCTTTGGCTTGTATCCACCTTGAACGCAAATTGTATCAAGTTTTTTCATATATCCTCCTTTGCGCGAACGCGCAAAACATACGCATACTGTCATTTTATCGACAATGGGCGCTATATTTTTTAAATTTAGTTTCTCAAGCTATGGATTGGAGCAGGAATTCTGCCACCTCTTTTAATAAACTCCTCGCTTGAATATTCGCTAAGCTTCATAATAGGAGCGTGTCCTAAAAGTCCACCGAATTCAACGCTTTCGCCAACGCCCTTTCCGTGTACCGGAATAAGTCTAACCGCTGTTGTCTTGTTGTTGATAACGCCAATAGCAATTTCGTCAGCAATAATACCCGAAAGAGTTGCTGCGCTAGTATCACCGGGCACTGCGATCATATCAAGTCCAACGGAGCAAACGGCTGTCATAGCCTCTAGCTTTTCAATGCTCAACGCACCCATTTCAGCCGCCTCTATCATACCTGCATCCTCGGAAACAGGAATAAACGCACCGCTCAAGCCTCCAACGTGGGACGATGCCATAACTCCACCCTTCTTAACTGCATCATTAAGCATAGCAAGAGCAGCAGTTGTGCCGTGTGTACCGCATCTTTCAAGACCCATATTTTCAAGAATTCTCGCAACTGAGTCACCAACCGCAGGAGTAGGAGCAAGTGAAAGGTCGATTATACCGTATGGGGTGTTTAGCTTTTTCGACGCCTCGTAAGCGATTAATTGACCAACTCTTGTGATTTTAAACGCAGTCTTTTTAATAACGTCTGCAAGACGAGAGAAATCGCAAAAGCCTTCTCTTTTTATAGCCGAAGCCACAACGCCGGGACCTGAAACTCCAACGTTAATTACAGTATCAGACTCACCCATGCCATGAATTGCGCCCGCCATAAATGGGTTATCGTCAGGGATGTTTGCAAATACAACAAGCTTTGCACAGCCTATTGAATCCTTATCTCTTGTCAGGTACGCGGTTTCCTTCATAATCTCGCCCATGCGAGCAACCGCATCCATATTAATTCCCGCCTTTGTGCTTGCAACGTTGATGCTTGAGCAAACCTTGTTTGTTGTTGCAAGTGCCTCGGGAATTGAATCAATAAGATTAGCCGCGCCCTTTGTCATTCCCTTTTGAACAAGCGCACCATAGCCGCCGATAAAGTTGATTCCCACCTGGTCCGCCGCCCTTTCAAGCACACCAGCCAAGCGAACATAGCCATCCCTGTCCGCATTTGCACCAACAAGTGAAATAGGGGTAACGGATACGCGCTTATTTATAATAGGAATGCCATATTTAGCTTCAAGTCCGTTTGCGGTTGAAACCAAATTTTCAGCACTTTTGGTTATCTTATCGTAAATTTTTGTTTCAAGTCTTTTTTGGTCGTCACTAATGCAGTCAAAAAGAGAAATACCCATAGTTATTGTACGGATATCAAGATTCTCCTGCTTAATCATATTGACCGTTTCTAGTATGTCATTTATATTAACCATAACAAATTTCTCCTCTCTAAACTAGATGCGGTGCATTGAATTGAAGATTTCCTCGTGCATAACACGAATATCAAGTCCCTTGCTCTCCCCTAATTTAGATAGCTCGCCTTGGAAATTTAAGAAATTAGTTTCCATTTTATCAATCTCAACAAGCATAATCATAGCAAAATAGTCCTTCAAAACACTTTGTGTAATATCGATGATATTAACCTTGTGCTTCGCGCACTCCATACTAACATCTGCGATAATTCCCACAGAGTCCTTTCCTATAACTGTAACAACTGCTTTCATATAAATTCTCCTTTGCTATGCCCGGCAAAAATCAAACCAAATTGATAAAATCCTCTTCGGGCGTAATATTATTATATTAAAGTATAGCATCTTTATAATATTAAGTCAAGTATTAAATATAAAAGCGCGTAATTAAATACGCGCTTTTTGTTTTTTGAATTTTTCAAGCAAATTAATTAGCGGTGTTTCACGGCAAACCGCAAGCAAGAGAATCAAAATTACAATAAAAGACGAAACGATTGTTAATGTCTTTCCAATTATGCGTACAGGCGAGCCAACGAAATTGGTTTTGACGATGTAATTGCCCTTTTCAAGTTCAAATGCAACCAATCCATCCACATCGTACGGCTTTATTTTACTTATCTTTCCGTTTTCATCCTCAATATGCACCTTGTAGCCGGGATAATAGAAAAGTGGCATTTGAATTTCGGCTTTTTCTGTCACAGTAATTTGCATTTCGCTCTTTGGTGCCACAATAGCGCTTGTCAAAAGCTCACCCTCTCCGGTCAAGAAAACTGGTGAAAGCTTTTTAGTTCTATCATAGGTGCTTTTAAAAATCATTTTTCTGACTTCTTTATAAAGAGAATTCTCTCTCGGTGTATAGTCAGTTTCGCGATAAATTTGAGGGCAATATTCCTTTTGATGACCAATCGCTGCACTTTTGTCGAGGGACGTGTCTGAAATTTCATCGTACCACTTGTCTTCTGTCGCGTTTCTTTTTTCGATAATTGGCATATTTAAAACCATCAAAAGCCCGATAAAAATAGCACAACCAAAGAGGAATGCCTTCTTTTTTGCAAAATGCTGTGCTAAAACGCCAATCAAAATAGACAAAAACATTTGTATAAAAGACCAAAGTCGCCAAGGGAATTGTATGGTTCTCAAAAATCCGGGTGCGAGGGTCCAAAACCATGTGCTAGTCATTATAAAGAACGTCAAAATTATAACAGATATACTAAACCAAAAAATCGGCCTACTATATATCGCTCTTTCTTTGTTTTCTCGATTGGAAAACGACACAAGGAAATAAAGGGCAATGAAAATTATCGTGCCTAAATATATTTCAAGCCGTGGCCTTACCAAGCTTACAAGCACAAAAAGGACAGATGTCGAAATCGGGTAGTGCGCCCATCTTAATTTTTTTATTTTTACTAGGGCGTTGTCGATAAACACAAACAAAACACAAGAAATTAAATACATTACTATACCACTGTAAAGGCTAGTTGCAGAGTATCCCTTGCCACCCAAAAAGCTAATATTTAAGAAGCCTGAATATGACCAAGCGTTGTCCGTATGCTTTAAAACGCTTTCCAAATCTGTACGCATGCTAACGTCATTACTTACAGCGTAGTAATCCGTCATTAAAAGCTCAAGCTGGGAGAACAAAGCAATGGCGCTAATTCCGATTATCAAAAGAGCCGACGCTACTGTATATATTATGTATTTTTTCTCTTTAAACAGGTTAAACAATCTTTTTGAATAAATTAGGTAGAAAAGAAAGCCTACAATAAAGGCAAACATTGCCGTTATATTGTGTGACAAAAACAGAAATGAAGCGCCAAGCACTAATTTGAGAAAGGGCATTATCCTTACATCTTTTCTTTCCATATGCGTAACCTCATAAACACCCGAGAAGAAAAGAGGCATATAGGCAAAGGCAAAGGCTTCCGCAAAGGCAGCTCTGCAAAAAAGATTAAAGAGTCGATATGGATAGATAATCAGGCACGCCGCCGAAATTAACGCAGCAAGCTTGTTTCCGTTTGTAAACTTCAATGCAAAGCCGTACATAAAAACGCCTGATAGAAAAACAGACAAAACTACTACCAATTTATATGACGTCATTAAAGAGATGCCAAAAACGTTCAGCACTACACCCAAGACAACTACTGTAAAATGCGAAAGGGGCGAATAAAACAGCCCTGCACCATATCCAAAGCCATTCGCAAGCTCGGAGCTTATCCCAACAAGTCCTCTACCATTTATTATGGAATTATATTTATCCAAAATATTAGGAATATGATAAAAATAGTCGTCCCCCTTGCATAGTCCTTGCCAAAAAACAAGAATTGTGCCTATGAGTGAAAGTGCCAAAATCGCTATGTATGGCACGGATTTTTTCGCGCTCTTTAAAAGAAAATCAGTTTTCATATGCACACCTCCTGTTATATTATATAGATTATAACATTTTAATTAAGGCTTTGTCAACAAGACTAAAATTAAATTTGAATTTTTGCAAAAGTGTACCGGTCAGGGACACTTTTTTTGTGCAATAATATTTTTGCAAGGGCGGGAAGGAGGACCGCTTGAAAAGAAAACTCACATTAGAAGAATTAAGGTGTGCACGTCGAAATTTATGGGAAAAGCACCATGATGCGTCAAAGGACAGTGACTTTACAAAATTCGTCGCCGACCAAATTCTGGATAACGAGGATTTGAGACTAGAAATTTACGACAACCCAATTTTGCTTATAGAATTAACATTTAGTGTTGTCGACAAGAAAAGAAGGAGCGTTCCTTTCTTTTTCAACGAAATTCAAAAGGATTTTGTTAATAAATTATCTACACTGGGTACGAAGAAACCATATTTTATATTAAAAGGAAGGCAACAAGGCTTCACAACTCTAATAACCGCTTTAATCCTATCAAACGCGATAGTCAAGCGAAACTTTTCGGGATTTACTTTGGCTGACAGAGATGATAACACAAAAGCGATTTTCATGGATAAAGCGAAAGTGATGTATAATTCACTGCCCGAAAGACTTAAGCCAACGGAAAAGTTTAATTCTACAAATGAATTGTTTTTTGACAAGCTTAATTCATCTTGGCGCGTTGCATCAGCAAGCTCAAACGTTGGCAGAAGCCGTACTCTTTCATTTATTCATTATTCCGAGGTAGCTTTTTTTAAATGCCCTATTTCTGATTTACAAAAATCAATCGCTGAGGCTGCAACAGAAGAAGCGGTTTGCATTTACGAAACTACTGCAAACGGTTTTAACGATGCAAAAAAGCTATGGGACAGTGGTGCTTGCCACAACCTGTTTTATGAATGGTGGAAAACGAGCGAATATACTTCATATGAGTACGAATATTTAAAAAATGCCGACACGTGGCTAAAAAACAGGCTTTCTTCTTTGAAAGAACGTGGGCTCACGAAGGAGCAACTCACGTGGTATGCAAAAAAATACAACTCATATATTGACAAGAGCTCTATAAGGCAAGAATATCCTTGCACTCCCGAGGAGGCGTTCGTTTCTAGCGGAGATTGCGCGTTTGATAAGGAGAAGATATCAAACTATTTAAGCACGTTCAAAATTGAATCGAGGCGAGGATATTTCAAATACAGTCTTATACCAATTCCGCTTTACGACCCTAGCGGTAGGATAATAGCTTTTGAAAACACAATAGATAATATTGAGTTTTGCGAAAGCGAAAACGGGTACATCTCAATAGTTGAAGAGCCCCAGAAAATTCGTCGTGGTGGCGATACAAAGCTAACCCCATACGTCATAGGAGCCGACACCGCAGGAACAGGTAATGACTACTTTGCTGCCAAAATTATCGACAACGTGTCAGGGAAATGTGTAGCAACTCTTCATATAAAAAACATAGATGAGGACTTGTTTGCGCATCAACTTTTCTGTCTTGGTAAATATTATTTCGATGCGCTTATCGGAGTAGAGAGTAATTATTCAACCCATCCGGTCAGAGTTTTAAAAGCTCTTGGCTACAAAAACCTCTATGCACGTAGCTCTGATCTAGGCAAAATCGAATCATACGGATTTTTAACGACCGTTACAACTCGACCATTGATAATTTCAAACCTCGTGGCGGTAATGCGTGAAAATATCCATCTCGAAACAGACAGACAAACTTTAATGGAAATGACTACTTTTGTTAAAAGAAGCGACGGCAGAACTGCCGCGGTCGACGGCGCGCACGACGATTTAGTTATGGCTAGCGCAATAGCTCGATACATCGCTCAATATTATGACCACACGTACAAAAGAGTAGACACATATAAGGACTTTTTAAGTAAGCACTTCTCCTCTCTGCCCTTGCAAGAAGAAAACTACATGGAGTGGTAAAATGCTTAAAACAAAGAAAAAACTTATTGAACTAGAAAACAGAATAATTTTGCTAGAAAGAAAGCTTTTAGGTAACAATGAGCAGAAGACAGCCGACCCTGTGGATGAAATTTCATATAAGGAGATACTTGACGAATGGCTAAATGGCAAGATAAATTGTCAGTAAACGACACTCTGCTTTGGTCATACTATCAAAACGCTCTCGATTATCAAATAAGAATGGGTCTGCGTGATAAGATACCAACTTGCATTGATTTTTACGAGGGCAAGCAATGGCCGTTACCCACAGAAAACACGAAAAATTTACCGCGACCTGTGGTAAATATTATAAAAATGGTTTGCAGAACCAAAAAAAGCGCAATTCTTTCATCACCGGTTAAGATAAACTACAAAAGCTTTACGCCCTACGCCGATATGGATATGTTCAACTCCTTTGCCGACAGCGTTTTCAAGGATATGGGACAAGGCGAGCTTGACAGACTTGCACTAGAAGACGCTGTCAAAAAGGGCTCATATTTCTACCATTACTATTGGGACAGTGAGGCAAAATCTTTAAATTCGGACGAGCTTGGAGCATTAAGATGCGAAATAATAGACCCTCTTAACATATTTTTTTCAAACCCGGCAGAAATCAGCGAACAAAACCAAGACTGGATAATCATTTCAACTAGACTGGAATTATCTAAAATTCGCAAGCTTGCGGATAGTGGAAAAAGCCTCACAAAGCTCGTTCCCGACGAGGATGTTACATCGTGCTCCGTGCTTGAGCAGGATGGCGGGAATATGGCTACGCTTCTTACCAGATATTTTAAGCAAGATGGAGAAATCTGGTGCGAAAGAGCAACACGGACCTGCGTAATTAATGACCCGTTCAAAATTATACCCGACAACGATTTCTCAACACCCGTTGTCGATAAAGAGGAAAAAAAGGTATTTGTAAATTTAACCGAATCAACAAGCAAGAAATCTATCGGTTTATACCCCATAGTAGCCGGATTTTACGAGAAAAAAGAAGGCTCTATATATGGAATTGGAGAGGTAGAAGGATTAATTCCAAATCAAAAAGCAATCAATTTCAATATTGCAATGAGTCTATTAAACGCTCAACAATGTGCATGGGGCAAATATATTGCACTTCCAAATGCACTGAACGGTCAAAAAATTTCAAATGTTCCTGGGCAAGTGCTAATTGATTATTCCGGAACAGGAGAAGGTATAAAGCGACTCGAGCAGAATGAGCTTTCAAAGGTTCCGATGGAGCTAACAGTTACATTAGCTGAATTAACTCGTTCAGCAACAGGCACATCCGCCGTGCTCACTGGTGATTCTTATACAAACAACCTTTCCGGTGCGGCAATTGCATACCTTCAATCGCAGGCATTACTTCCAATTGAAGAGTTAAAGAGCGCATTTTGGAACGTAAAGCGAAAACAGGGCCTCGTTGTCGCTCAATTCTTAAAGAATTTTTACTACAAGCGTCCATTTATCAAGACATCTACCGATTCAGACGGCAAAAAACATGAATCATTCGAGGAATTTTCTTCATTTTCTTACAAGTATGCGTCTTTGGACGTAACCGTAGAAGTCGTTGGTGGAACACGAGCGAGTGTAGCATCGGACATTTCTCTGCTTGAAACTTGTTTAAAGACAGGCAAAATATCACTTGAAACCTACATAAAGGCCTACCCTGATTCTGCTATAACAAATAAGGAAGAAATTTTAAAGCACATTAAGCAAGAAAAAGACGACGAGCTATCAAAAACAAAGATTGAACTTGAGCGCTGCAAGGAAAAATTAAAAGCTTATCAACAAAAAGAGACGTTGAAAGGAGAGGTTATAAATTAGAATGGAAGAAATATTAGAGAGTCAAAGCAACGAAAACAGTCGTTTTAACAATACAAATAGCCAGCAAAACGCACAAAGCACCCAAACAAGTGTCGAAAATAGTTCTTTTCAACAAAAAATCAACACAAGTGAGAAAAATCACGATGCTTTTGAAGAAAATATGCAAATTTCAACCAATTTTCAATGCGATTTTATAGAAAAAGTAAACATTTCTGAACAGAAGAAAGACCCAGTATCTGACTTTGACTGTAAATCAATAGGTACAAATTCGCTTGAAAGTAATGTTTTTTCGTCTAACGACGAGGACAATCTTCTCTTTTCTCGCCTTTTTCCCGGTGTAAGCAAAGAAACCCTTGAAAAAGACGAAAAGTTCAAGCTTTTCGCCCGCAGCAAGGACAAAAGCTTATCTCTCTGCGAAATTTACGCCGATTATTTATCATTTTCCCAAAAAATGCGCGACGAGGTTGCAATCCGTGTCGCTACAGCACAAAACAACAGAAATTCTTCTCCCGGGGCGCTTTCTGCGCCAAAAGGCGACGGCAATGATTATTTTTCCAAAGAGCAAGTAAAAAAGATGTCAAGAGAGCAAATTGCTCGCAATTACACAAAAATCAGAGAAAGTCAACAAAAATGGTAATCAGCGGCTACCTTTTAGAGGATTACAGCAAAAATTCAAATTAATAGCCTACATCCCTTCTCTTCGGCGTTTCTTGGTTGTAAAGCGTCACTGCAAGCCTTTGTAGAAGGCGTAGAGAACGTTTTTTCGGTGCTTTTTGCTCAATTACCGGTAAATGCACGCTCGAACGTCGTTCCTTCAAAATATAGCTCATATGCCTCTTGTAATGCCCAAAAGCCTTACAAGCTAAAAAGAGGACTCTTTAAGTCGAATTAATATTTAGTAGTTGTGCAAGGCTAGAGCATCCGAGCATCTTCGCAAACAAATGCAAGGAGAAAATTTATGGCATATTCAAACTTCATTCCCGCCGTTTGGTCGGAATCAATCAATCGTGAGCTTGAAAGAGCTTGCGTGTTCGCAGAGGACTGCAACAGACAATACGAGGGTTTGGTATCAAAGAAAGGCGACAGTGTTCACATCCTAGGTGTTGGAAAGCCAACTATTAAATCTCTCGAGCGTGAAAACGCATCAAGCGAAATCGACGACGCAGAAGAGATCGACGACACATCCGTCATCCTCGGAATCAATCAAATCAGATATTTCAACTATAAGGTCGGCGACATCGACAAGGCGCAAGCCATCGGAGGACTCATGGACACATTATCCGAGGAAACCAGCGAGGGCTTGGCAAATGAAATCGATAAGTATATCGGCGAAATGGCACTCGATGAGGACGTATCAAAATTGAGCGAAAGCGCTACACTTGTAACAAAGGACAACATTCTTTCAATCCTCGACGACGCAATTCAAGCGCTTCAAGAAAACGACGTAAGTATGGCGAGTGGCGTAACAGTTACGGTTTCCCCAAGATTTTACAAGCTATTCAAGCAAGCATACGCATCAAACGCAACCGCCAACACAGACGCGCTTAAAAACGGCAAGGTCGGTATGTACGGTAACGTAACAGTAAAAATATCAAACAACGTTGCAAAAAGTGACGGCGGTGCAGTAGACAACATTATGATGAAGACAAAGCGAGCAATCGCCTTTGTTAATCCGTTGACACATACCGAAGCATATAGACCGGAAAAGTCTTTTGCCGATGCAGTAAAGGGTTATGCTCTTTTTGACGGCAAAGTAGTGCGTCCAAAGGAAATCATCAACATTAACGTAAAATACGCATAAGTTAAAAAGCCGAGCTTTACTCGGCTTTTTCGCTTTAGAGTGTATGTTTTTTCACTTTTCACGAATATTTATTCATTTTTTAATATATTCAATTTATATTTATTCATTATTTAGCCACCTTTTTTGATTTGGTCAAACTGAGTGTCTATTTTTTGAAATGCAAAAATGATAATTTATTCATTTTTGCTTTTTATTCTACTCTATCGGCAAAACAAAGCTACTTGAAAAAGCGCAAAAAGTGCTCGCCAAGACCCACCAAGGAGCCTTGCGACAGCTGCAGTTGCACATTTTTTGGTAAATAGTAAAAATTTAGCACTACGTGTCGATAAAATCATATATTTTAGCGCACGTTACGACTATTTTTGCAAGTTTTTAATGATATGATGATTATACAAAGGTAATCAAAAGAAAGGACGCAAAAATGAAGGATTCTAAAAACGAAAAATCAGAACAAGCAGTTTTGTCACTTCCAATCAGCGATATTTCTAAAAATCCCAACCAGCCAAGAAAAGTATTCAATGAAGATGCTATAATCAAGCTCGCAGACAGCATAAGGCAGCACGGGTTCATTCAACCGTTGGTTGTAAGACAAATCAGCAACGGTTACGAGTTAATTTCAGGCGAAAGAAGGCTTCGAGCAGCAGAAGAGTTGGCAATGACTCATGTTCCGTGCATAATAAACAAAGCAAGCGAGTCAGAAAGTGCCGAAATGGCAATAATAGAAAACCTAATTCGCGAAGATCTAAACATTTTCGAAGAAGCAGAGGCTATCGAGGCCTTAATCGACACACACTCACTAACCCAAGAGGAAATCGCCTCTAGATTATCCGCCAGTCAATCTTACATAGCAAACAAGCTAAGACTGCTGCGCTTATCAAAAGATGAACGCGAGGTCATATTAAAAAATAAACTAACAGAGCGGCACGCAAGAGCCCTCATAAGGTTACAAGACGACAAAATTCGAGCAAAAGCGCTGAACGAAATCGTCTTAAGCGGATTAAACGTATCAAAAACAGAAGAACTTATAGACAAGCTGCGACAAGACAACAAAGAAACCAAAGAAGAAAAAAAGCCTCAAAAGAGCATTTCATCATTCTTGGAGTCCTTAAGCCGAGCAATCGAGGCGGTCGAAAACAGCGGATATAAAGTTAAAAGTAGAAAAATCGAGAGCGAAGAATACACAGAAATCACTTTAGTAATTCCCAAAAGCAAACAGGCTACCGAGTTAAGCTAAAGAAAAACAAGACACCATTTCCATATTTTTCCAATTGTTTTGATTTATAAAGAGTGAAAGATTTCGCATTTGGCAATATGAGAGTGATTAGAAGCAGTAAAAAAGAGCAGAATTGCAAAAAACGCAGCAAAAAAGCGAAAAATCGTCAATTTCTGAACGCTACATTATAATGGAACAAGAGAACGTAAGCAAAACGTTCTCTTTTTTGTTTCACGTGAAACATTAAACACTTCGCAAAAACCTCAAACAAGAAACCACGAAACGCTTTGCAAAAAAAAGGGGGGGAGGGCTGTTGTCGCTATAATTTCGCAAAAATTCAAAAAAAGAGTCGTCGCCCCCCCAAGTAACAGTCCACGAGATAAGGACTTTATAAGCGGAACGAACCCACCCCAAACACTAGGCTTATTTTATAGACGCTTGTTTGGCCACGTTCTGTGTGTTTCACGTGAAACAGCAAAATGCGCTTCCATAATATTTGTCGCACGCAAAAAACGACCCCATAAAAAGAACGTAGGTCAAAAAACGCAAAAAGCATACAAAGCAAAGGCGTGATTGGGAGTCCCGTGAAAAAGAGAGGAGGGGGAAGGAGATTTTGAAGAAAGGAGCGAGGAAGAGGACAGTCACAGAAAACAAGCCGGAGCAAGCTTTTATTCAAAACATTAGCCTCAATGAAAAATTCAACAACGCAAAAAAAGAAAGCGAGGGGCTAGAAGGAAAAATAAGGTAGGATACAAAGAAGAGAGCAAAAAAAGGGGGTGTCACAATAGTTTATTCGGAGTAGATGTTTCACGTGAAACATCTGTTTTTTGTTCACCCTGCAGAGGGGGCAGGTTTGTCTCCCTTTATCGTAAAAAGCCTTCAAATCAAAGTCCACAAGAACACAAAAGAAATCCAATCTGCCATTTCGTTCATTAACAAAAAGAGCAGAGAAGACCGCAAGAGATTTCGGCTCTTTGACTTAACACATCTATCCAAGACAAGAGTTGCAAGAAGGTCGGCATCGCACTTTTGTTTCGTAAGTGAAAGTTAAAATATCTATTGCGTTTTTGCAAGCTTGCCGTCCACCCAAAGGTCAGCATGTCCGTTGAAAGAAGGCGCAGTTGAGCAGTTTCACTCTTCTCTTCTCCGGCTTCTACGTTTTTATCGGCTTTGTATTATTCAAAAAAAGGGCGACCGTTCACTACTGCTTTCTGATGCAAGGTTCCTCTCTTCTTCTCTACTCGTTTCAAATTGCGCACCGCAATAGAGAGAGTTCCAATAATTAAAAACCTTGCCAGGCGTTTCTCGACAAGCTGTTTCACGTGAAACATAACTTTTTTGCGATTTTATATAATTTTGCTATTGATTTTAGATAGTTTGCATGTTATAATTTTAATAGAAACAAAGAAGGGAAATTATGTGCGGTGCAAATCATTTCGTTTGCCAATCAAAAAGGCGGTGTTGGGAAAACTACCTCCGCCCTAAACTCTGCAACAGCGCTCGGAGTTCTTGACAAGCGCGTATTATTGCTCGACCTTGATCCGCAAGCCAACTCCACAAGTGCGTTAGGGATTTCCAAAAACTCTGTAAAATTTTCAATTTACGACGTTTTTTCAGGCAAATCAGACATTACTGAGGCAATAATAAAAACCAAATTCAAGAACCTTTGGATTGTTCCATCAAATATGTCCTTTGCAAGCGTAGAAGCAGAACTAGCGTCGCAAAGCGGAAGAGAGTCGTTTTTAAAGAACATATTATTTAAATTAAAGGAAGAAAACCTATTTGACTACGTTATTATTGACTGTCCCCCTTCTCTAGGCATGATAACAATCAACGCACTGGTCGCAAGCAGCGGCTTGATCATTCCAACGCAATGCGAATATTTCGCACTAGAGGGCTTAACGCAGCTAATGATGAGCGTTAAACAAATCAAAAGCAGATACAATCCCAATTTAAACATAACAGGAATTCTAATAACAATGTTCACTCCTCGTTTCAAGCTATCACAAGAGGTGTTAAACGAGTTGGAAAAATATTATTTCGACATTATTTTCAACCAAAAAGTTTCTCGTAGCGTAGTGATAAGTGAGGCATCTAGCTTTGCAGAGCCTCTCTACTACTACTCAAAATATTCAAAATCGAGTCTTGAATACACGAAGGTAGCAAAGGAAATCATAGAAAGAACAGAAGGATTTTAAAATAACATAAGGAGATTTATAAATGAAAAAAGGACTAGGACGCGGACTTGATTCAATTTTCGCAGACAATTACATAGAGGTTGCTTCAAAGGAAGAAGGCATCCAAACATTAAGAATATCGCAAATCGAGCCAAAAGCCGACCAACCAAGAAAGCATTTTGATGAGGAAGCACTAATTGAATTATCAGACTCAATTAAAAACCACGGCTTGCTCCAACCAATAATCGTTAGAGAAAGCGGAGAGAAGGATTATTATCAAATTATTGCCGGCGAACGTAGATGGCGTGCCTCAAAGCTAGCAGGTCTTACAGAAATCCCCGCAATCGTTATGCAAGCAGACGCTTTGCAAGCGGCAGAGATTGCTATCATAGAAAATATTCAACGTCAAGACCTCAACGCTTATGAAGAAGCCGCAGCATACAGCTCACTTATGGAGCAATACGATTTAACGCAAGAAGAAGTAGCCGAAAAGGTGGGCAAATCTCGCTCTGCCGTTGCAAACGCTATGCGTTTGCTCGACTTGCCAGAGGATGTGCTTGAAATGTTAAAGACAGGAGACATCTCCGCAGGCCACGCTCGTGCTCTTCTCGGCTTGAAAAACAAAGATATTATTGTCGACACCGCTGAACAAATCCTCGTTCGTTCTCTATCCGTTCGTGATACCGAGGCTTTAGTAAAGAAATTAAACAAGGATTTCGAAAAGGGTGACGAGCAAGCGCCTGTTCAACCTGATGAAATCAAGGTAGACTACATAAAGGACCTTGAGAAAAAAGCCATGCACATAACCGGCAAGCGCGTTAAAATTAAAACAAGCGGCAAGGTTTCAACCGTTGAAATTGATTTCTATGGCAACGACGACCTCGAGGATATACTAATCAAGCTTTGTGGAAAAGGCATTATTGAATAAACAGGTGGCAAAATGAATCTATTTTTATTCGCTTCCGAATCCGCCGAGTTTGCTGAAATTATGCCAATCAATTTTGTTGTTTGGGCTATCTGCATCGGCGTGAATCTTGGATATATCGCAACCTTCATTTCCAAAAACGCAACAGGCATTATCGTTAGAAAGCTTCTTGCAAGCGCCACAAGTGAAGACACCGCCAAAACCCTTGCAGAGCTTGGATATCAAAGGGTCTCTTTTAGCCACAAGGTTATGTTAAAGGACGGCAGTAGCTTACGCAATGTAGTATACGTCGTAGGAGGTCAAATACCTCTTGCCGAGAACTCGGAGGGGGCAATGGTACCAGATTGGGAAAGTGCTCGCTTTTACATACCTGAAAGCCAAAACAAGCGTGCAACTGTTATGTATGGAAAAAAGCAGAATTGGATATTTTTACCAATTTTTACAATTTTATCCATAGCCTTAAGCGCTCTAATGGCTTGGCTTATGCCAATGCTTATGGGAGCCATATTATAGCCCACAAATGCAATATAAAAAAAGAAGTCCATCTTTAGCGTGATACTCTTAACGGAGTATCACGCTAACTCTATTCGCCTTCGGCGAGTTCTATTGCTACGCAGTGATATTCGGCTTACGCCGAGTGATATTTGCTGCGCAAGTTTAGGGCGAATAGAATATCACTGAAGCCGCAAGGCTTCAATATCACTGTCGCTGTGCGACAATTTCACTCTTTGCGTCAGCAAAGAATATCACTTTATAACAGCAGAAAAAGAGATAACATTTCGACGAACACGATTTGTTATCTCTTTCTGCTTGTGTAGGGGTTCCCCGAAGCGAAGTATGAGCTTTGGGGTTCACGTATAATGGGTTTGGGCTTAGCCCCTAATGCGTTTGACCAGTCAAATGCGATGCTCGCACTTAGCGGTGTTGTTCAAATTCTCCGCTAAGAATATCACCCTTTTTGACGGACTTCTTTTTCTTTATTCTTTTGTTATAACGGGCTTTCCGTTTTCATCAAGCAAAACCGTTAAGCCTCCGGAATAGCCACTTTGCGCATACAGGTAATTAACTCCCGTTTCTTTATCTACAAAAATTGTTAGGGAAGGTGACATTCCTTGCCTATATACCTTTTCAAATCTTTTTTCTTTATCAGACATATCTTTTCACTCCTCTCAATATGCAGTTACAAATTCAAGACCCGTTTTTGGGCGCATTTTGCGGCCTTTTTGGCGTTTTCTTGGACAAACAGAGCCTTTACAAGTCATTTTGTTGTCGTCGAAAATTCGCCGATTATAGGCGTCGTGTGCAATTAAGTAACACAGATTGCATATTTTCAATCATTTTTCATATAAAAAGTAGAATCATACAAAGGTGGCGCCTACGACGCTTTTGGGGAAGCTCTTTGCAAGTTAAGTATATCACACGCATATTGCTTTGTCAAGGGAAGCCAAATTGCATCTTTTCTTGTTGACAAAGCCTCTAATTTATGATAAAATTAACTAAATATTATTTTCAGGAGCCAAAATGAAAAGAAAAATTATTTTATTTTTAACTCTTATTACTACGGCATTTTTCTTATTTGTGCTTTCGTCGAGCGCAGATAATATTTATGCCGACTACACTAAGCCCGGCGTTAACGGAGAAAGTCCTCTTTTTTCTTTCCTCGGCTACACCACTAGTGAAGACGGAAGCATCGCTGTTGGCTACAAAATAGACCACAATGCGATTGAAAACTATAAAAGCGCAACCGGCAACGATATAAAAATTGGAGTCGTTGTCACCTTGAAGGATTTTGTTGACGGCACAAAGCCTCTTGACGAAAGTGGAGCCCCAACAGGTGAAAACAAGGATAAAATACTTGTTGCCAACTTTAATGAATGCTATGACAGAGCTTTTGCAACCGTTTACGGTGTTTCGGAAAAGATGCTTGATTCGCATCTTATCATGAGTCTTTTTGTTGTTGATAACGAGGGGGTTAAGTACGTTGGTGACGAAACCACCGACGCAGGTCCTCAATCTATTTCAATGAACGACGCAATACAAGGCTTGCCTGCCACTCCGGCAGTGCCACCTATTACCGAGGTTGAGATTAACGGAATAACCTATTCAATCAACGGTGTGACAGAGCAGTCATGGGATAGATTAAGACAGCAAAACGCTTCAAACGCGGATTATAACACGGGTAGTAGTCTAGGCACTATAAAGCTATACGCTGCATTGGCAATAGCAAATGGCATCGCAGTAGGCGGTGATTCATTGGTTGATATGCCTGTAGCTGCTGACTTTATGTCGCATTACCTAGGAAAAACCGGTTCGGAGTACAAAATAGACGTTGCACAGTTTATGTCTGACGACTCAGGAGCTTTAGCCGCAAGGAACAAGGCGATAAACAACGCCTTGCGCGCATCCGAGCAGTTAGCTCAAAAGAACAAGAGCTTAACAATCGGTCAGCTTACCGAGGGACACCCAATGCAGTGGGAGCTAGCAACGGACAACTGGAAATACGCAATAGGCTCATACTTCGACGACGTTGACGTGATTAATCTAACGGTTACCGAGGTTAACGGAGTTAAAACCTATTCAGCCGACATCAAATACATTGTAACCGACTTTTACAACTGGGATACCAATGACTATAACAAGTTCAAGGACTTAATCTCACCCCACGATTTGCACGAGCTTCACAAGGCGGGCAAGGCAAAGGAATTTATGAGCTACGGTGAAATCGTTTACTCAATCACCTGGACAGAAGGTCAAACAGTTGACCAAATTGAAGGACTAAAATAACAAAAACCCGACACCGTGTCGGGTTTTTTGATCGTTATGCGAAACAAATCACAGAAAAGCAACGTTTGTTGTCAATCCTGTTTTGAGTGTCAAGAAGCAAGCTTTTCAAGACACACTGCAACCAAAAAGAAGGGCCTCCTTTCGAGGAAGGGAGGTGTCAGCATTGCTGACGGAGGGATTGTTCCACAAGTTCATCTATTCTATTACAAACGCCCTCGAATTTGTTTGTAATATCAAGGTTTGTAAAGCGAACAATAGTTACCCCGAAGTTCTTTTCAAGATATTCTGTTCTTCTTGTATCTTTCTCATATTCTTCATCAAAATAATGCTGTATGCCATCTATTTCCAGCACAAGCTTTGCTTTTGCACAATAAAAATCAACAATGTAATTTCCTAGTGTTTTTTGCCTCATAAACCTAATAGGATAATCCTTCAAAAAGTCATACCACAAATGTTTTTCTTCGGGTGTCATATTTTTTCTCAGTGTTTTAGCGAGAGAGACGTTTGCTTTATTATGCTTAAATTCCATATACAATCCCCCCTCCACCTTGTGGCTCTCCCCCCTTACTCTAAAGGGGGCCTTTTACTTCTTATTTCATAGTTAAATAAAGCTCTGTTTCTTTCTCGGTGCAAGAAACTATAATTTTAGAAACACCAAATTCTTTTCTTTTTTATTAATTTTTCTATACCTTTCATTTCAACTCTCATTTTTCGCTATGTACGTTAAGCTTTTCGGCGAGGATGAACGCAGAAAACGATGTATGTCGTTCAAATTTCAAGCTCAAAAAACAACCCATAGTGGTCAGTTGGATACTTGCCGTCTATTGTTTCGTCGATTATTTTTAGGCTTATAGGCTTAATTTTGTCGTTTATAAAGCAATAGTCGATATGCTCGTCGTTTACCCTGCCGTAGCCGTGATAGGTTGTTCTTCTATCGTTTGCGGTTACTGCGTTTACGTCGGTAAAGTGCTTTACAATCTCCTCGTATCCTTTACTTGTCGGGCGCATATTAAAGTCACCTGTTACAAAGGTTGGATTGCTTGAAATTTTGCTTGCATACTCGGAAATCAGCTTTGAGCTGGCAACCTGACCGTTATCACCGAATCCATAGTGTGTGTTCATATGGGTGAACACCTTGCCACTTTCTATATGCTTTAAAATTACATACTGACACATACGCCAACAGTTATATAGCTCATCCCAACCGCGAGATTCAACCTCGGGAGTGTCGGATAGCCAAAAGTATCCGGTATCTAAAAGCTCGAATTTGCCTTTTTTCCAAAGGATAGGCGCTGCCTCTAGCTCATTTTTAGAACGATATTTCATAAACATCTCATATTCGGGATAGAATTTTTCAATCTCAGCCTCCCAAGGAACTGTAAACTCCTGAAAGCCGATAATGTCAGCGTCATATTTCTTTGTAATTTCTGCAAGTCTTGGCGCACGCTCGGAAATTGAGTTTCCGTCCTTGTCGTCACAGCATCTAATATTAAAGCTAATTGCCTTTAGTATCATTTGTTTTCTCCTTAAGTGGTTTATATATTAATTTTATCACATCGTTTAGCGTTTGGCAAGGGGATTTACAGCTTCCATTTTTCCTCTTATATATTAATCACTAAATCACATCTGTTTTTTATATTGGTTTTTTCAAAATAGTTATCTTCCATTGGAATCCAAGCCTCAAAAAAGCGTGAAGCAAGACTTGGATTGCGATTTAAAATCCGCTTTTTTTGCTCGTTTTTATTTATATTTAAAAACACAGAAAAATCATAATACCCAGCAAGTGCCATATGCATAGAATATGCGCCCTCGATAATTACTATTTTTTGGGGAGCAATTACTGTTGTTTCTTTAAATTTTTCTGTTTTACAGTCAAACGCGCGATAGCTTATTTCTTTTTCTTGAGTCAAAGGGAGAAGCACCTCGCCTTCAAATCGTTCCCACGATACGTTTCCACCGACCTCTGAAAGTCGCTTTTTTGTACGCATATCGGGTGTTAAAAAGAAGTCGTCCATATGTAAAACGGTAGCGTCATAAATTTTTTCCAAGCTTTTTGAAAGCGTTGTTTTTCCACTTGCGCTACCGCCATCAATAGCTATAATCAATCTTTTTTTGCCGCGATACGTGTCTATTTTTTCTAAAATCGGCAAAAAAATCGCATTTTCTTCTTCAAAGCTTTTTCTAAATTCAGTCATTTAATCTTAATCCTTTTTGGCTTTTTAATACCATAACTAAAATCGGAACGAAAACAATTTGAATTACAATTCCGGGGATAGCACCGGTGAGCGAGCTGGCAATAAACATACTAAACGAATATGGTTTTCCCCCTATTCCCATAGAGATAGCCATTGATATTCCAAAAACTATTCTGCCGACGAGCATGGAAATTAAAAGAGAAACGTATATAAATGGCTTTTTCTTTGGCAAAAGCTTATAGGTAAGTCCGGAAAATGCGCCATAGGAGGCAAGCTCAAGCGCCATGCAAATTGCCATAGTCGGAAAGACAGGCGCGCCTATGGTAAGTGAGCGCAAAAGTGGTGCGACAAAGCCGACGGAAAGCCCCCATTGCCAACCGCACAAAAAGCCACAAAGCAAAACCGGAATGTGCATTAGCAAAAGCATAGAGCCGAGCTGTGGGCTTGAAAGCGTCAAAAAGGGAAGAGTATATGCAAGCGCCAAGCAAAGCGCTGAAATTATAAGTCTTAAAATACTGTTATGGCTTTTCATATTATCCCCCTTTTTTTATATATTTTATTTTATCACTAATATAGAGAAAATTCAAGAAAATTTGCGTTTTGAAAGCAAAAAGGGAGGCAAAAGCCTCCCTTATGATATTCTCATCATCTGCATCAAAGCACAAGCTCCACATTTGCGCTTTCAGGCAATATCAGGCAAGGCGAACCTCGCGAACCCCCAAAACTCACTTCATTCGTTTCGGGGAACCCCTACGCAGATGACGGACTAAGGCTATTTTTGCGATAGTCGAGGTCGTATGCGAGGAGCAACGAATGGGGTCCTCAAGCCGAAGTATGAGGCTTGGGGTTCCGAGCAAAGCATGATGAAGCATCAAAGCAGAAGCTCCACATTTGCGCTTTCAGGCAATATCAGGCAAGGCGCACCGCACAGTGAGGGCGATAGCGTACCTCTTGTACGCTGAGGTCTCAATGCAGGAGCAACACTGCATGATGAAGCATCAAAGCGCAAAATACACTTTGAGCCACTCGCGCTTAATATACTCATGTCCCATAGCCGTTGGGTGAACGCCGTCACCAAGCCAATAGCTATTTGGCGCTTGCTTTGATAGCTCGTCAAAGCCGTTTTGAAGCTCGATAAACGGCAGGCTATATTTTTCTGCGATTTTCTTTGCCATCTCGGCACGCTTTTTGGTTTCCACTTTAAAATATTCCCAATTTGCTTCAGTGGAGCAAGCCTCTAAAACAAACGGCTCTAAAATCATAATTTTAATATTTGGAAGCGCTTCCTTTATTTCTTCAATAAGCATTGAGTATATCTTATAAAACTTGTCTGCATCGACTCCGTTCGGACTGTCGCTTAATTCATGCCATACGTCGTTTACACCGATTAAAATGCTCATAACATCAGGCTTGTAGTTGATAATATCGCGCTTTATTCTTGCATATAGGTCAACAATGCGATTTCCGCTTATACCTTTATTAATAAAAACGTGCTCGTTTGGTTCTTTAAAGCCAAGCTCAGCCGACACAAGATGCGCGTAGCCTCTGCCGAGTACCCCGTCGTTGTTATAATCTCTGCCAGCATCGGTTATTGAATCGCCTTGAAATAAAATTCTCATAATGTACCTCTTTTATAAATTCGTTAGATAAATTATAGCACAAAACAGAAGTGCTTGCAATATAAAAAGGGAACAAGTTTAGCGTGTTATCCTTAACGGAGAACACGCAGTCAAATCCGTCTTCGACGGGTGAAATCCACTTGCAGTGGATGAAATCGCTTTCGCGATGAAATCCTGCTTCGCAGGGTTATATATAGACGGATTTGATTTCATCCAAGGCTTGTCCTTGGATTTCATCTGAACGAAGTGAAGATTTCATCGTTGCCGCGCAACGATTTCATTAAACCGACAGAAAAAGAGATAACATTTCGGCTATAAGCTGATTTGTTATCTCTTTCTGCTTGTGTAGGGGTTCCCCGAAGCGAAGTATGAGCTTTAGGTGTTCACGTATAATGGGTTTGGGCTTAGCTCATAAAGTATTTGACTAGTTAAATGCGATGCTCGCACTTAGCGGTATTTTTCAAATTCTCCGCTAAGAACATCACCCTTTTCTTGTTCCCTTTGTTTTATAGTAAGTAATATGGTAGGTCGTCGCCGAGAGAGAAGTGCTCAAACTCTTGCTTTTTGGCCTTTGCTTCGCTCTTTTTTATAACCTTTTCCGCTGTTTTTACAGGGGAAAGGTCGGGCTCCTTTTCCATGCTCTTTTTTGGAGCGGTTTTCTTTGGAGCTGCTTTTTTTGTAGCTGTCTTTTTCTCTTTAACAGGAGCTACCTCAACCACAGGAGCTTCTTCAACTGCTGGCGGTGTTAAGGTTTCTGTTACAGCCTTCACCTTTTCTTCAGCCACTGTGCTGTTTTCCATATCAGGCGCTTTTGTTTGAACGTTTGAGTAGCCACTGTTTGACACTCTTTTTAATGCGTTTTTACCTATTGGCATATTCTAATATCTCCTTTGCAAGACTTCTATATTCAATAGCGCTTCTTGAATATTTTTTGTAGGCAACAACAGGCTTACTGTTGTCCTGTGACCATTCAATGGCACTATCCACCTTAACGTAACCGTTAAATACTCTTACGTCCTCTGTTTCTCTTAAGGATTTTAGAGTTTCCTTAAAGTAATTCTTTCTTTCGTCCGCCTTAGTCACCATAATTCCCATAATTTCAAGACGTGGAGCCATTTCTCTCACCTTGCCTATAAAATCGAACATATTGGCAAGACCGAAAAGTCCCCAAGGGCTAGCCTCAACAGGAATAATAACGTAGTCGGAGGCGCACATAACGTTCATAACCCAACCACCGAGAGTTGGTGGAGAATCTATGAGTATGTAGTCGTAATATCCGCGAGCCTTTACAGGTTCAAGACATTTTTTTAATATAAACTCTCTTTGCCACTTTGGGAAAAGGTCAAATTCAATCGAGCTCATAAGCGAGGTTGATGGTACAATATCAAGACCCTCATATTCTGTTGGCACAATAAAGTCGGATAAATCCTTTTCTTCCTTTAGTGCGGTATATATGTTTTTTCCGTTGCTTGCGTACTCTAAAACCTTTTCCTCGTCAAAGAAGGAAAGTGTTAAATTTATCTGCATATCGCCATCTATCATAAGCACTCTTTTGCCCATCATAGAAAGAGCACAACCGATATTTGAGCAGGTAGTGGTTTTTCCGCTTCCGCCCTTATTATTTGCAAATGCAATTACCTGGGTTCTACTCATTTTTTTCGCATAGCCTCCAATTCTTCATCATTATCGCTAAGAAACTCAATAAGAGCATCTAAGCCCTCGCCTGTATATGCGCTGACAGGGAATATTTTCTTACATCCCGCAAGTCGTAGCCATCTTTCAACTCTTTCCGGGTTGGCGTCAGGCTTGTCTATACCCGTTATAATCCCTACAACCTCGCGGTTTACAAGGCTTGTTATACAAGGGGAGAAAATCGAGTACGGCTCATTTGCGGAAAGCACAAGTCCTACAACGTCAGCCTCATACGCATAAAGCGCCAACGCTCCGCTTGTCTGTCTTAATTCCGTATATTCACCGGGGGTGTCAATTATCGTATCAAGATAATTTATGTACTGCGTTTTATAATAGTGAATATCCTCGCCGTTAAGCGCTTGCGTTAGGGTTGTTTTTCCTGCCGCTACTCGTCCTATTAAAATAATCTTTTTCATTACGTTTTTGTTATTTCACAGCATACGTAGGAAAGCTTTGACGTGAAATATTCTCTAATAGCCACGAAGGCTGATTCAACGCTTGAAACGCTTCCCGAAATTATTAAGGTTCCTGTAAATCTATCAACAAATCCAATCTCTGCACCCGATGACTTCATGGCAATATCGGCAGCAATTACCGCACTTTCAGCAGGAGAAACGGTTAATACCCCTATTGCGCTTCTTGTGTAGTCTGTCTTTGGGTCAAGTCCAAGCTTTGTGTAAAGCACATTGTCCGGATTTGCAATTATATGGCAAAGAGTTATCTGCTTACCAGGTACTAGCTCCTGCACTATTCTCATATTTTCTTTAAGCTCCATTTTTAGCCTCCAATTTTACATTTAAGTCCCGATGCTTCGGCTACCGATAAAAGATATTCCATCTTTTCCTTAGATGGTGGCTCTATTTCCTTTAGGGAATAATTTCTGCCAAGACCCTTATATTTGTCCGAGCCAAGACGGTGATAGGGAAGTAAGTGATGCTCCTTAACACCTGGGAGTGTTTTTGCAAAGCTTGATATTGCCTTAATATCCTCGGCAGTATCGTTAAAGGTTGGGATAACCGGTGTTCTTATTATAAGCTCAACACCGCTTTCTGCGATTTTTTTGGCATTTTCCAATATGAGCGCGTTGTCAACACCTGTATATTCCTTATGCTTCTCGCTATCCATATGCTTTATATCCATAAGATATAGGTCAAGATAGGGAAGAAGCTTTTCTATTTCCGAAAAGCTAAGGGACGAGGCTGATTCGATAGCGGTGTGAAGTCCCGCCTCCTTGCAAGCCTTTAGTAGCTCCCTTGCAAAATCCGCCTGACACAAAACCTCACCACCAGAGAGGGTAACTCCGCCCTCGCTTCTACGATAGTATGGTACATCTGCTAAAATTTCCGGCATAATTTCATCAACTGTTACGTCCTTGCCTACAATTTTTTCCTTGTCCTTTTCGATTATCGTTTCAATTTCTCTATTTTGAGATTCGGGATTACAGCACCAAGCACAGCGCATGCGACAGCCCTTAAAAAAGACTATTGTTCTAATTCCCGGTCCGTCGTGAATAGAAAAGCGTTGAATATTAAATATTCTGCCCTTTATACTATTTGACACTGTAATCACCTCCTTAATTATTTGTTTGTGCCTTAATATGACACCCTCCCGCTTTACCAGCCTTGCTCGGTTCTGTTAATTATGTCGTCTTGAAGTGAACGGGAAAGTGTTGTAAATAGTGCACTATATCCCGCAACTCTTACTACTAGAGTTTTATATTTTTCAGGGTTCTTTTGCGCGTCAAGTAAGGTTTCCTTTGTTACAACGTTAAACTGAACGTGCATACCCTTTTGGTCAAAGTATGAACGGATAAGCGCAACAAATTTAGTAAGACCACTCATACCGGCAAGTGCTGATGGGTGGAACTTTTGGTTTAGAAGCGTTCCGTTTGAAGCAACGCCCTGTTCAAGCTTACTTACGGAATTTGCCGTTGCTGTTGGGCCCTTCACATCTCTACCAGAGGCAGGACCTATGCCGTCCGCCAAAGGTGTATATGCCAAACGTCCGTCAGGTGTTGCACCTGTGCTTGCACCCAGTGGCACGTTAGCAGAAACCGGATAAAGTCCCGCTTGGAAAACACCGCCACGTGGGTTTTTGTATTTTTCAACCTCTTTAGTGTAGGTGTTAGCAACGTCACGTGCAAACATATCAACGTCGTATATATCGTTTCCATATTTAGGCGCTTCCTCGTCGATTAAGCGCTTTATTTCCTTGTATCTTGATTTTTGCTCGTGTGTGAGTGAGGTTTGGTTTGTTACCTCATTATATATTGTGCGTATCGCACTCTCGTTTATTTCTATTCCTTGGCGTACAAGCTCGGATGCTATTTCGGTTGTTAGCTTTTCTGCCGCTACACCGTGAACCCCATAGCCGTAGTTTGCATTCATAGCCTCTTTTAATTCGGCTAGGGTAAATCTGCCCTCTTCAAACACAAGCTTTTTAATAGCTATTAGACCATCTGTATTGTTTGCAATACCAAAGCCCTGTGGACCTGTAAAGTTGTAGATAGCGCCTCCCTCTTGGAGTGATTTGCCTCTACCTATACAGTCCTCAACCATACAGGATTGGAAGGGAAGTGGGCATCTTACAGCATGTGCCATATCTATTGCGTTATTGGCATTTACAAGAAGCTTTATCATATAGCTTTGCTGTGTTTTATACGCCTCGTAAACCTCTTCAAAGGTTTTCATTTCAGAAACGTCACCCGTGTCCGGGCCGATTTTTTTGCCCTTATCATAGCCGTTTGAGAAAACAAGCTCCAAGGGTCTGCACATATTGAAGAATGCAGCATCGTGCCAGCCGTCGGTTTTTCCCGCCTTTTGTGGCTCAACGCAACCGATTATGCAATAATCTCTTGCGTCCTCAAGGGTAAGACCTCTTGCCATTATAGATGGAATAATTATTTCGTCGTTATAGTAAGCCGGCAAGCCTGTTCCAAGTCTTGTCAGCGCTGCCGCCTTAATAAGCAAGTCCTGTGGCGAGCCGTTCCAAACTCTAATCGAGATTGATGGCTGTGGAAGTGGCACGTGCATAGCAGCCTCTATACACATATATGAAAGGTCGTTTGTGGCATCCATACCGTGAATGTCTTGTCCGCCGACTATTAGATTTTGGAACATTCCATAGCCTGCAAAGCCATCAGCCGATGCCGCGTCTCTTACCTTGTTTATATCGTTAAATTTTACCCAAAGGCAGTCAAGAAGCTCTTGTGCCGCCTCGTAAGTGATTTTTCCTGCTTCTATATCCTTTTTAAAGTATGGATACATATATTGGTCAAATCTTCCTGGAGAAATTGAGTGACCGCTTGATTCAACCTGTAAAAGAAGCTGAATAAACCAAAACGCTTGGCAAGCCTCGTAAAAGCTTGTCGCACCAAATTCGGGAACTCTTAAGCAGTTCCTTGCAATTATCTCAAGCTCACGCTTTCTTTCGGAATTTGATTCCTTTGAAGCCATATCGCGCGCAAGAACGCTATATCTGCGTGCATATTCAATCACCGCCTCACAGCTTTCTATTACCGCTTTTAAAAAGTTGCTTCTTGAAACGTAGTCTCCGTCTGAAACGTCAAGCACCGATAAAGCTTTTTCAGCCTCGGCAATTATACCTCTATAACCGATTTTTAAAACCTTGCCATAATCTACGCAAACGTGACCTATACCGTTATAAAAATAGTTACCGGGTGTGAAAACGGAATGCTCGGTAAACGCCTCGTATGCCTCGGGTGCCATATTTGCCTTAGCAAGATCGGACGTTGTTTTGCCATTCCACCAAGGATAAATTTCTCGAAGGTCGGCTTTTGTTCCTTCACTTATGTAAAACGGGTCGGCAGCTCTTGTTGAAACTGTATCAAGCTCGGAAAGGAGCCATTCGTATGAATATTCAGGGAACACCTGACATCCGCGAGGAGATACCGTCGCACTGCCTACAATAAGCTCGTTGTCTCTTATTACAATCGGGATATTTCTTAAAATATGAGCAAATGCGTAACTTCTGCGCTTGATTATCGGAAGGTCCTCTGTCATTTTGTAGCTTTCTGTTACAAGCTTACCTCTTGCTGACTCGATTTCAGGCATTTTCTCATATAGATTATCTATAAGCTTTTGCACCCTAGAGCTTTTTTCAATTATGAATTTAATATTTTCCATAATTACCTCTTACTACTTTATCGTACTAATTACATTTGATCCCAAAGCTGCTCATGAGGAGCTGCAATTACTGTAAACGAGGATAGAGTAGAGAGCTCCTTCGCATAATTTGCGCCCGCCTCAACAGCGGCAGTTACGTCACCAACCTCACCGGTTAGCATAACTACGCCCTTTCCGCCCATACCTCTTGAAACTCTTAAATCGTATATTTCTACTCTTGCGCTCTTAACTGCTATATCAGCGGCTTTAATTGCACTGGAGGCAGAGAAGGTTTCTATAAGACCGAGAGAGCCCTTGCGCTCACCCATTTGAGTGCCGAATAGAGCCTTTACAACCTGCTCGTCTATTTTTCCCATAACCGCGGAATCAACAACGTAGCCGTCGAATTTTTTGCAAACGTGCTGAACAGCAACGCTAACGTCGGATATAGAGCCTGTCAATATCATTTCATACTTTCCGGGGCAAGAGGGGTGAGCAGATACCATTTCTATGCCTGCGCTTTTAAGTGCCGCGTCTGCAGCCTCTACACCCTTAGGTATGCTTTTTAATTCAATAACACCTATCGCCTTATACATCTTATCTTACCTTATCAATTATTATTTTATCGTTTCCAAGCGTTACCCTACCGGAAATTGATGCGTGCTGTGGCAAGGAAAGTCCGTCAGCTGCGCTCGCAATCAAATCGCCCTCTTTTACAAAATCACCGTCCGCCACGGTTGGGATGCTTGGTTTTCCTATATGTCTTGAAAGAGTCATTTCAACTCTTGAAAAATCATTTATTTCGCCTGCAAAATCAATGTCCTTATCAAATTTAGACACCCCTAGCATGCTCATCCATTTTTTATATGGAATCATTCTATATTCTCTCTCTTCTTTTACACTGTAATCGCCATTCTTATCAAAGCGAAGTCTGTTTTTAGAGAGTAGCTTTTTATAGTTATCTATAACCGCTCTTGGGGAGATGCCTTGATTGCATGCAAGGCTCTCGCAAACGCCACAGCCACAGCAAAGCGTTGCGCTAATTACCATCTCGGGCATTGCCTCAACAGCACCCATAGCGGTTCTCACCATTTTATGTGGCTCAAGTGGATAGCCAAGGAGATGTCTTGGGCACATATCAGTACATCTTGTGCATTGACAGCAAGCGGTTTCTGCTCTTGATATTGCCATATTCTCGTTCATTTTTTTGGACAAAATAGCTTGGGAATTATCAGGGAGAATAAGTATACCCTTTGTAGTTTTATTAACCGCATAGGTTCTTGGGTTTATGACCTTTCCCATTGAAGGGCCACCGTCAATTACTGTGTAGCCTTCCTTAACCTTTATATCAAGCTTTTCAAATATATCTGAAATTTTAGCACCTATCGGCACCTTTATCACTACCGGTTTTTTAACCTCTCCGCCAATAGTTAGCCATTTCGTCGTTACAGGCCTAGAAAACCTTTTTGCTATTCCGAGATTATACATGGTTTCAACGTTATAAACTATAATCCCCTCTGTAATAGGAAGCTTTCCCGGCTTTATAAGTCTTCCTGTTGCCTCGTATATAAGACTTATCTCGTCGCCGAGTGGATAAACGTCCGGCAAGGCTCTTGCAAAAACACCGTCTGCTAGCTTTTCGCCGTCTTTCCAGCCGAGTCTTTCGGCATTATGAGCCTTAACTGCTATATATGCCTTTGAAATGCTTGTTTTAGCAATTATCTCTAAAACTCCTTGAAGAACCAAATCCATTTCATCTCTTAAAAGTATGTAGTCAGTAGCTAGAAGTGGTTCACATTCCGCGCCGTTTATAAGGAGGAGGTCTGCCCCCTCTGCAAGCTTGGCGTAAGAGGGGAATCCCGCTCCTCCTGCACCTACAATGCCGAACTCTTGCATTAATTTTTTAAGCTCTTGCATCTTTTTACCCTTTCTCTCTCTGTTTGCCTGATGAAAATTTTTATTAGTCAACAATACCAACTATAACAGCATCTGCAGGACAGCTTGTGTTGTTTAACGCAAGTCTTGCCGCGCTACCTGTGGTAATAAGAACTGTTTCGCCAATACCTGCGCCAACAGAATCAATAGCTATTATAAATTCGTCCGTGCATTGACCGTTTTTAATTAGCTGAACCTCCATAAACTTGCTACCAACCAAGGAGTCTTGCTTTCTTGTGGAAACTATATTTCCTCTGATAATACCTTTAAACATTCTTCTATCCTCACTTTACAATCGTTACAATAAATCCGTTGCCAATGCCTGCCGAGTTTGCGTCGTCCGTATCAACGTGCATTTCAAGTCTAAAGTCCTTGTGCACTCTTACCTGAACGTCAAACCATCTTGTTTTTCGCTTACCGTTTACGTCGATGTCAACGTAATCGCCATCGTTTAAGCCAAACACCTTTGCTTCATCGGGTGACATATGTATATGTCTGTTTGCTATTATACAGCCCTCGTTTAATTCAACCACGCCCTTCGGTCCTACAATTCTAATAGGAGCCGAGTCCTTTATATTTCCCGACTCACGCACCGGTGGCTTTACCTTTAAAACGTAGGAGTCAGTCATAGATATTTCAACCTGTGATGCTTTTCTTACAGGGCCTAAAACTCTTACGTTTTCTATCGGTCGCATTGATGGGCCTACAATAGTTAATTGCTCCTTGCAGGCGTACTGTCCCGGTTGGGATAGCTCCTTTATAGGAGTTAGCTCGTAGCCTGCACCAAACAAGGTTTCAAGGTCGTTTTTTGAAAGATGTATGTGTCTGTTTGATACACCTATCGGAATTCCTGCCTCTTTGCCTTCCGTTTTGCAATCGTTATTTATTTCAAGAAGTGCGCGCTTAACCAGAGCCGCTATTTGTTCCTTTGAAATATCCATTTTTATTTCCTTTCGTTTAGTTAGTGGTCATTCTTACTACTGCAAAAAAACTCAACTATCATATTTAAGTGCTTTTGCAGTACCCCAAAGGGCATAATGCCCTTTGGATACTGAAAACTTTTCTTCTACTAAATTATTACTTAATAGATGGGAGAAGCTTTTCAACGTCTGCGTGTGGTCTTGGAATTACGTGTGTTGCAATTACTTCGCCAAGAGATGTTGCAGCTGCTGAGCCAGCCTCTACTGCTGCCTTAACTGCGCCAACGTCACCGCGAACCATAACGCTTACGAGTCCTGAGCCGATCTTTTCGCTACCAACAAGAACTACATTTGCAGCCTTTACCATTGCATCTGCAGCCTCAATTGCAGCAACGAGACCTCTTGTTTCTACCATTCCGAGTGCTTCCATTTTTAAATCCTCCTATAAGATTTATTTTTTATTTTTTTGCTTGTGTTATATTTTAAAGCCGAAGCTCTAAAAGCTAAATTTTGTACCCATTCGGGTCTTTTCTTAGCCCGTCGTTAAGAATCTCATAACGTCGGGATGTGGGCGCGCGATAACCTCACAGCACTTAACGTTTCCTACCTCACCAGCCGCCTTTGCACCAGCCTCAAGCGCTGCCGTTACCGCGGAAACCTCGCCTTCAACGACAACCGTCACCAGTCTGCCGCCGAGGCGTTTTTCCACGTGAATCAGCTTAACGTCAGCTGCCTTTACCATAGCGTCAAGTCCTGTAATTGCGGCTACCATCGCCTGTACCTCAAGTAACGCAATTGCCTTCATACTATAAAATCCTTAATTATTTTATAATAGGAAGAAGCTTTTCAACGTCTGCGTGTGGTCTTGGGATTACGTGAGTTGCAATAACTTCACCGAGTGCTGTTGCAGCTGCTGAGCCAGCCTCTACTGCTGCCTTAACTGCACCAACGTCTCCACGAACCATAACACTTACGAGTCCTGAACCGATTTTTTCGCTACCAACAAGAACTACATTTGCAGCCTTTACCATTGCATCTGCAGCCTCAATTGCAGCAACTAAACCTCTTGTTTCTACCATTCCGAGTGCTTCCATCATTGTTTTATTCTCCTTTTTTATTTTATTATCTTAATTTATCTTTACCGAGTGCAGAGAGGTGGGCAAACCACTCAATCTCCTCGCTCTGTCTTGCAATCACCTTGTGGGTGATGTACAATTCTCGTTTTTCAGCCTCTGCTTTTCCTGCCAAAATCGCTGATTCAACCGCAGCCGCAGAGCCTTCAATTTTTATAGCCATAACAAGCGGAACTCTTGCAGAGTCTCCTCCTGCCGGCTTGTTTTTGTCAATGGCAACTACCGTAACGTCTGCCGCCTTTGCCATAGCATCGGCAACTACTATTGCAGTAGCAAAGCCATAAACCTCTATCATTCCAAGAGCCATATTATAATAACTCCTTTTCTTGATTACTCGTTAACGTAGCAAATCTTAATGCCTTGTTGAGAAACGTTAACCTCCATAGCCTCATTGAGCTTATCAAGAGGGAAGGTGTGAGTAATTAATTCCTTGATAGGAATGTTCATTTCTCTTGCTTGACGAAGGAATGCCATTGTTGTTGGGTAGTCGTCAGCACTATAATCCCAAGAGCCAACGATGTTAATTTCCTTGTTACACATAGCGAAGTGTGGGTTTACTGTATATTCACCGTTATTAACGAAGAAGCCCATTTCACACATTCCGCCTCCGCGACGGATGTATTCGTAAATATCCTTTGCTGCTGCCGGTGCGCCTGTGCATTGGAATGCAAAGTCAACGCCAACACCATTTGCTACACTCTTAACGAGGTTAACTCTTTCCTCAAGTGAGGTTATATCCTTAAAGCTGATAACTGTTTTTGCACCGAGCTTTTTAGCCATTTCAAGTCTTTTTGGTGTACCGTCAATCGCAACAATATGGTTTACACCTGCTGCACGAAGCACGCTAATCATAACTAGACCCACAGGGCCAAGGCCTTGAACCAATACCTTTGAATTAAAGTTAATTAAGCCTGTTGTGTTAGCTCTCTTTAATGCATGCACGCAAACGCAAGCAAGCTCAAGAAGCATTCTTTCCTTTAAGTCAAGGTCATTTACTACAAAATATGTAGAGCCTTTTCCGCTAATGAGCAGGTGAGAAGCAAACCAACCTGTAAGTGGATTTGCATCACTGTGTGGGATAAGTCCAAATACGCCTTGCTTATCGCAAAGGTTAGTATTTGCAGGCTTGTTACGGCAAACAAAGCATTCGCCACAGCTAATAACCGAGGTAACTATCTTGTCGCCAACCTTAATTGGATTTCCCGCGGTATCAGCCTTTATATTTTTACCGAGAGCAACAATCTCACCTGTTCCTTCGTGACCGAGAGTAACAGGAATTAAACCAAACGGGTCACCCTTCCACTCGTGAACGTCAGTTCCACAAACGCCACAGCCCTCAACCTTAACGAGGATATCGTTGTCGCCAACTGTTGGAATAGGGAATTCCTTAACCTCAATTTTTTTGTGGGCAGTGAGCATTGCTACCTTTGCAGTAGCAGGAATTTTCGCGCTCTTTTGGGTGCTTGGTGCATTTATCTCACCAAGAATTTGACGAACGATGCTCTCTACCTGTGATGATGAAATATTCATTTCTTTTTCCTTTCTTAAGAATTTTTAAGTTATATTATTCTGAAGCTTTCAGATAGAACGCAACGGCGTTGTCTTGTAAAGCTTTTTGCACTTGTTAAGCCTTCGCCTGTTGGACCTGCTATTGTAAAGGTGGTGTGACCCTCGCCACCGAAGCCTATGCCTGCGTATGACGGAGCGTTCTTTACAAAGATAGTAGTTTCAACGGCTCTTGCAAATCTTGTTAAATTGTCAATATTTTTGGAGTGCATATGAGCTGTATGACGGTTGCCATGCTCTGCCTTAACAGCTAAATCTATTGCCTCGTCAATATTTTTTACCCTAACTATTGGAAGAATAGGCATCATTAGCTCGTGTTGAACGAAATCGTGATTAAAATCGGTTTCAACTATTATGCAACGGATTTTATCGCAAACCGTAATTCCAATTTTTTCGAGCAATACTTTTGCATCTCTACCAACACAATCGCGATTAACGATTTTTGACACTATGCCTGTTTTGGGATTCTTTTTATCAACGAGAACAATGCTTGCAAGCTTATTCGCCTGCTCGCTGTTTATTAAATATGCACCATTTTCCTTCATAGCGTCGATAAGCTCGTCTGCTATGTTATTGAATGCAAATACCTCTTTTTCAGCTATGCAGGGTAGGTTATTATCGAAGGTACAACCATCAATAATGTCCTTTCCTGCCTTTCTTATATCAGCCGTGTCGTCAACAATAACTGGAGGGTTTCCAGCTCCTGCGCCGATAGCCTTTTTGCCACTGGATAAAACGCTCTTAACAACCCCGGGACCTCCTGTACAAACAAGAAGCTTTATCCTTGGGTCCTTATACATAATATCAGCCGTATCAAGCGTTGGCTTTACAACCGACGAAACCAAAACCCTTGGTCCGCCCGCCATTTCGCTTGCGCGGTTAATAAGATCTACTGCATAGTTAGAGGTTGCAATAGCATTGGGGTGAGGGTTAAATACAACACCGTTACCAGCTGCTATCATTCCTATACTGTTACAAATAACAGTTTCTGACGGGTTTGTGCTTGGGGTTATGCTACCTACTACTCCAAAGGGAGCCATCTCGGTAAGAGTTAGTCCGTAGTCTCCTGTTTTTACTTGGGCAACGATATCCACTGTGCCCGGTGTCTTGTCTGCGACAAGCACGTGCTTTGCGGTTTTATGATCAACTCTTCCCATTTTGGTTTCGCTAACACCGAGGCGTGCCATTGTCGGAGCCTCGCGTCGACAAAGGTCACGAATTATTCCAATAACCTTTTCTCTTTCCTCGGTAGACATTGCGCGAATTGCCTTATATCCCGACTCGGCTGCATCAATAGCTTCCTTCATATCGGTATAAACACCGATGTATTTTTTGCCATTGTAGCCTGCGCCATCGTATTCCTCTTTGGTTGCAGGAGCTTCACCTGTTAGACTCTTCATAACCGAGGCAACAATTTCGTCAATTTGTGCCTCTGTCCAATTTATAGCCATAATAAATCTCCTTTTGCTTAAACTTAAATTTACAGCCTTAAAAGAGAATTACTTTCCAAGAGCAGCGATAACTCTGCGTGTGATTTCGTTAACGAGATCCTCGTTTGAAGCACACTTGCATTCCTCTTCACCATAATCAATACCAGGGTGACGGCCAGGAATGTTCATCTTCTTACGAAGATCCATAAGCTTCTTTAATTGGTCGTTTGGAATTTCGTGAACCGCGCCGAGCTCCATAGCATACTTACAAATCTTTGCATTGAACTCAACCTCTTCCATAACGAACATTGCCTTTTGGAGGCTGAAGCCTACTGTCAAAGCGCCGTGGTTTTGGAGAAGGAATGCATCGTGGTTTTCGATGTATGGCTCAAGTGAGTCAGGAATTTCCATTGTTGAAGGTGTTCCGTAGGCACAGGTTGGAACCTCACCGATTGTCAAAACTGCTTCAGGAAGAATGTATTGGTCAAGGTCGATACCTGCAATTGTAAATGCGGTAGCTATCGGTGGATGTGCGTGAACTACTGCGTTAACGTCAGGGCGTTTTTCATAAACACGCATGTGCATTTTGATTTCTGATGAAGGATTTAATTTACCCTCAATCTTCTTTCCGTTTCTGTCAACCTTGATAATCATATCAGGGGTAAGAGCACCCTTTGATACGCCTGTTGGTGTGCAGTAAAACTCATTTTCTGAAACCTTAACAGAGATGTTACCATCGTTTGCGGCAACAAAGCCAAGATTGTAAAGTGCGTGGCCGACTTCACAGATTTCCTTTTTAATTTCGTAAGCTGATTTCATTTTCTTTTTTCCTTTCGGTTCTTATATATTATTTTTTTATTTGACTAGGTTATATGTGTCGAGGGCAATCATGTACTCCTCGTCTGTTGGGATTACAAGCGTTTTTACTTTAGCGCCTGCTTTAGTAATATCCGCCTGTGTTCCTCTTTCCAAATTTAAATTGATTTCGTTATCGATTTCAATTCCGAGATAAGACATATCTCTGCATATTAAATCTCTTACAATTCCGTCGTTTTCACCGATGCCTGCTGTAAATACCAAAGCATCAACACCGTTCATTTCGGCAATATAAGAGCCTATAATCTTTTTAATGTAGTGGACTAAAATGTCCATTGCCAAAGCCGCGCGCTTGTTTCCCTCGTTTTGCGCCTCCAAAACATCACGGCAGTCACTTGAAACTCCCGAAACACCAAGAAGTCCCGATTTCGAATTAAGAAGAACCTCAGCCTCATCGGCTGTAATTCCTTCCTTTTTCATTATATATGTAACAACGGTTGGGTCAACCGAGCCACTTCTTGTTCCCATAGGAACACCCTCCTGCGGAGTAAAGCCCATTGAGGTATCAACTGCCTTACCACCAACACTGGCAGTTATTGACGAGCCGTTACCTAGGTGACAGGTAATGATTTTTGCATCCTTATTGCCAATCATCTCCATCGCCTTTGAGCACACAAATCTATGGGACGTACCGTGGAAGCCATATCGGCGGATTTTGTACTTTTCATAAAGCTCGTACGGGGTGGGGTAGATGTACGCCTTTTCGGGAACTGTTGAATAGAACGAAGTATCAAACACTCCGACATGCTTTACGTTTGGCATTACGCTCTTGCAAGCTTTTATTCCACTGATTGCCGGTGGACCATGGAGTGGGTTGATTTCAACGATGCTTTCAAGATAATTTAATTCTTCTTCGCCAATGACACTTGACCCCCGTAGCTTTTCGCCACCGTGAGCAACTCTATGTCCTACTGCGCCGATTTCGTCAATTCCGGAAATTACGCCAAGCTCGGAGTCGCAAAGAATCTTCAACACAAGCTCGATTGCTGCCTTGTGGTCGACAAGAGAAGCATCTGCCTTGTAGTTTTCCTTGCCTGGACGCTTGTGGGTAATTTTACCGTCAATGCCGATTCTTTCGCACAAGCCCTTTGCTAAAACCGAACCGGTTTCCATATCAAAAAGCTGATACTTAAGAGATGAGCTACCCGCGTTTACAACGAGAATTTTCATTTTTCCTCTCCTTTTAATATATTCAATTATAATTATTCGACTATTCGCTTCGATTGAAGCTCTGCCTCGCTCTCGCCTAAGCTGTTAGCGACAGCGGTGTTTTGATAAACGATTTTGTAACACAAGGCATCTATCACTATAAGCCTTGATATGTGTGAATTAAGTCCGAGAGAACTATGCATTGTTTCCTCTGTATCGGTAAGAAGCAATATATCACTTTGCCTTGCTATTGGGGAGCGCTCCTTTGAGGTTATTGAAATTGTCGTAGCACCTCTGGCTCTTGCCACCTTCATTGATTCTACAATGTCCTTGGACGAGCCGGATTGAGAAATTCCAATAATAACGTCTCCTGCCTTTAGCTGTGAAACGGCTATTGCTTGCATATGCGTATCTGCATACGCGCTTGAGTTGCAGCCTGCACGAAGAAGCTTATTGCTTGCATCCTCTGCAACCTGTGCAGACGTACCAAGTCCAATAAGCACAACTCGTCGTGCCCCTGATATCGCTTCTGTCGCCTTCGTCATATTTTCAGCAGAAAGCGTTTTCTTGGTGCGCTCGAGCGACATATACGCATCATTACATACCTTTTCAAAAATAGAGAAGCAATCATCATTACTGGTTATCACAGGTGCGACAACCCTCTTTTCATGCTCCTTTGCAAGAGTGATTTTTAAATCCTGGTATCCACGACAGCCAAGTCGCTTTGAAAAACGAACTATGGTTGCCTCACTGCTTTCACATTTGGAGGCAAGATCTGTTATGGAATAGGGAAGCACCTCACCGGAGTGAGAAAACAACCAATCAGCGACTTTCTTCTCGGACCGACCCATGTCTTCATACATGAGCTGTGCCTGCAGTAAAGTCCTGTTCAAAAATTTGCCTCCTTTCTGAAACGTTTACATTTCATTTTGAAAATTATTTTCATTTTTGAAACCATTTTTGTCGTGTTTTTTGTGATTAATGAAAACTATTTTCAATAATAGTGAAAAATACTTTCACAATTCCGATTTTAGCACAAAAATACTAGTTTGTCAACATTTTCCGTGAATTTTTAGAAAAATAATTTAAAAAACAAATTAATTTGCTTATTTTTTGTCGTATTTCACTTTTCATTTTTGACTTGAATAATGAAAATTTTTTTCACTTTTTCGGAACATTTTGAAAATTATTTTCATTTTTTCGTTTTTAACAGTTCCAAAAAAATTTGTTTTGTCAAAAAACAGGGATTTTTTAACATTTTTTCAAAAAATGTATTTACTTGTCGGCGGTTGTGTGATATAATATCTTATATATTTATGACCAACGAGAATAGGAGGTATAAAGATGCGAAGCTGTAATCTAAAAACCACCATACACTTTGAAGGCAATGCGCTTGCGCGTCTTGCTTCGCTCGAATACAAAAAGGTTTTCATTATTGCTGACCCGTTTATCGTTTCCGGCGGTCTTATCAAAGAGGTTACAAAGCACCTAGACACTGCCAAAATCGAATATAAGGTTTATTCGGACGTTGTTCCCGACCCAACCATTGACAAGGTTGTTGCGGGTGTTACCGCGCTTGTGCGTGAAATGTCGCCTTGCATTATTGCCGTTGGCGGTGGCTCAGCTATCGACCTTGCTAAATGCGTTAAGCTTTTTGCCCATAACCACCACAAGGATTACACCCCTCACTTTATTGCAATTCCAACGACAAGTGGCACGGGTAGTGAGGTGACCTCATTTGCGGTTATCACCGACCCACAAAAGAACGTTAAGCACGCACTAATTGACGATTTTATTCTTCCAAACGAAGCGATTTTGGACGTTGAAATGGTAAAGAGCGTTCCGGCATCAGTTACCGCTGACACAGGACTTGACGTTTTGGCGCACGCGCTTGAGGCTTACGTTAGCACAGAGGCTGACTATTTTTCTGATATGTACGCAGAGAAGGCAACGTCACTTTGCAAGCATTATCTTGTCCGTTCATATAACTATCCAAAAACACACGAAAACAAAGCGAGAGAGAAGATGCACGTGGCTTCGTGCCTTGCGGGAATTGCCTTTAACTCGGTTTCTCTCGGCATCTGCCACAGTATTGCTCATCAGCTCGGTGCACAGTTCCATATCCCTCACGGCAGAGCTAATGCAATAGTTCTTCCAGAGGTAATCGGCTTTAACTCAGGCATTTCTGAAAACACCTTTGCTCTTAAAGACCCTGTAAAATGCGTGTCAAAATACGCAAATATGTCGCGCCGTATCGGTCTTATCGGATATGACGACATCGCTTGTGTAAAATCACTTGCGTTCTACATTCGCTCAATGCAAATTGAAATGGGTATGCCTGTGTCTGTTCACGAAGCAGTTCCAAGCCTAACCTATAAAGAGTACGAGTCCAAGCTCGACGCTATGGCGGCAGCAGCCCTGCTCGATAGATGCACAGCCACAAACCCAAGAAAGCCAACCAAGGAAGATATTATAAACATCCTCAAAAAAATATGGTAAAAGAAAAGGAACAGGCATTAGCGTGATACTCTTAACGGAGTATCACGCAGTCAAATCCGTCTTCGACGGATGAAATCCACCTGCGGTGGATGAAATCGCGCACGCGATGAAATCCTGCTTCGCAGGGTTGTATTTAGACGGATTTGATTTCATCCAAGGCACGCCTTGGATTTCATCTGAACGAAGTGAAGATTTCATCGTTGCTACGCAACGATTTCATTAAACAAACAGAAAAAGAGATAACATTTCGGCTACGAACCGATTTGTTATCTCTTTCTGCTTGTGTAGGGGTTCCCCAAAGCGAAATATGAGCTTTGGGGGTTCACGTATATGGGTTTGGGTTTAGCCCATTCTGTATTTGTCCAAACAAATGCGATGCTCGCACTTAGTAGAGTTTTCAAATTCTCCGCTAAGAACATCACCCATTCGAAGTCTGTTCCTTCTTTATTTAAATAATAAAGGGCAGAGAAGTCTGCCCTTTTTATTTGTATTTATTTATCGGTAGAAACAAGCAAGGCTCTACAGGGGGAGCCGTCCGCGCCCGCCAAGTTTAAGGGGGCTGCGTTTAGAAAATAGACACCCTCGGGAACTTTTTCTAATCTTATGCCTTCAAGAAGGACAATCCCTTTACCCAAAAGCTCTAGATGTACTGCCATTGGCGCATCCTTTGGTCCTACGGTTTGAGATTCGTTTCCAAGAAGTAAAATTTGTGAGGATGCAAACACCCTTGCTGCCTCAAGCGAAACCTCCAAATCCCCTTTTAATAGAATTCTTTTTGACGCTTCCTCGTTTTGCGCCCTTGCTTTTTCAATTATTTTTTTAGCATCGTCACCCGAAACAATGCCCTTATGCTCGGCAACGTAGGCAAGTCCAACAAAAGGCTCAAGCCCCATTTTGTCAACCGTTTTTCCTTCATTTATAAAATGAAACGGCGCATCTATATGAGTTCCGTTGTGCGCGCACATACTAAACGACGTTAAATTGCAAGCGTCACCGTTTTCGATAGAGCAAAGCGTCTTTCTTTTCGGCTCGGGGTCACCGGGGTAGACCTGACACCCGAAAACCTCTTGTGAAATATCGTAGATTTTCATTGTTTTCTCCGTTTTAAGCTTTGCTTTAAAGCTCTTTTGATATAACGCTTTTTACGTTTATTTTGCCATTTTCGGTAAATACTCCAAGAAACGTTCCTGTAAAGCTTCTGCCATTTGTTTCTGTGCAGAGGAGTGTTGTAGCACCCTTTCCAAGCTCTACAAATTCCCCATTCCTTTCATAGAAGAATTTATACCATTCATCATTTGCTTCTATCTTAAGTCTTGCCGAGCCGTTATAGTCAATCGGACAAGATTTAACGACAACATCAATGTCGGCAACGCGCTTGCCAAGACAAACAAAATGAGCTCCGCCTTCCTTGGTTATAAAAATATCATAGTGGTAGTCACTATTATAGAATGCACTTAAGCCCGAGCGTTGTCCCTCATCAATTTCACCATTTAGCTCTGTGGTAAATTCTACATCAAATTCTTCTTGACGCAAGGCTATCATTGTTGGATGTCCAAAGGGAGTTGAGAGGCAATCATCTCCACCCTTTAAAACAATATGTCCGTTTTCTAAAATATAATTTTCTTTTCTTGGGTTACGCACAAAGCTCCATTTTAAATTTAGCTTTTCACCATCAAAGCTGTCACAAAAATCGCTACTTACAGGCTGCGGCACAGGTCCGGGAAGATGTCCTTCCATTTCAAAATCAATTTTTCCGTTATTTCCAACGTGTGGCCATCCGTTTTCGTCCCATATAACAGGAGCTAAAAAGCTTTCTCTGCCAAGATGATGAAGCTGCATACCCTTAATAGGTCTAATTGCAAGACACACAAGATGCCAATTTCCGTTTTGGTCCTCAACAAGGTCGGCGTGACCGGTGGCTTGAATTGGCCCAGGGGTATCTCTATGAGTAAGAATAGGATTGTGTGGGCACGCCTCATATGGTCCCCATATATTTTTGGAGCGCTGTATAGTTTCCATATGGCCATATTCCGTGCCACCCTCTGCGAGCATTAGGTAATAATAGCCGTTTTTCTTGTATATATGCGGTGCTTCAGGGTATCTACCACCACAGCCATAAGAAATAAGCGTAGTTTCAGTATACTTTTTACCTGTAAACGGGTCAATAGTGCAAAGGAAAATAGAAACTCTACCGTTTTCGTCAAGTCCGTTTGACACAAAGTAGCAAGTGCCGTCGTCATCCCAAAACAGAGAAGGGTCAATTCCGCCTTGGTCTGCATAGGCAGGCTCACTCCACTCGCCATAAACGTCATTGGTATGTACGATAAAATTTCCGCCATAGGATACATTAGTTGTGGTCATAAAGAACGTGCCGTTATAATATCTGATTGTTGGCGCATAAATGCCGTCCGAAGAGCGCGCCCCTTCCAAGGGAAGCTGACTGTCTTTTGTTAAGCAATAATTTACAAGCTCCCAGTTGACAAGGTTTTTGCTGTGGTAAACGGGAACACCCGGAAAAAACTCAAAGGTTGAGGTAACGAGATAAAAGTCCTCGCCCACGCGACAAATACTCGGGTCGGGATTAAAGCCCTTGATAATTGGATTTTTGTATTTCATAAAGTAACACCACCTTTTGTAAAATTATACCATATGCCAAGGCGTTTTTCAACTTTTTGGACAAAATGCTTTCTCAGTTTTCATTCGGGCTTGTTTTTTCTGTATTCAGAGGGCGTTTTACCTATATATTGCTTGAATATTCTTGTAAAATAGTTGAAATTATCATAACCGCACATAAAGCTAATTTCCTTTATTGAGATATCGCTTGTTTCAAGCAATTCTATTGCAAGCTGCATTCGTAGACCTATTATAAGATTTATAGGAGACTTGCCGAATTGATTTTTGAATGCCTTATTGTAAGCGGTCATACACATGTTTTCCATTTTTGCAAGCTCGGTTGTTCTTATTTCGGTAGTATAATATTCATTTATGTATCTAATAGATTTTGACAGCGGAGTTTTATCGTTCTCCTTCTTTTTTATTCCTCTTGCAATTTCAATAAAAAGCCGTTCCAAAAGACAGGACAATTCCTCGCTAAGGTATTCGTCCTCCAAAGAAAAAGCATCAAAAATCGACTTAAATCTTTTTTGAACTTGATTCTCTGCACTCAATTTATTCACGCCCGGAAATGTGGATATTCCGTATTTTTTTAATTTTTCTTCAGCCTGTGACCCTGTAAAATGTACGCAGAAAAAGTATACCGTTTCATCCGCATAGCAGTCGATGCAATACCATTTTTTCGGGGGCATTACCACAAGCTCTCCTGCCTTTATCGTCGCCTCTCCGTCCGGATTTTTTCCTTTCAAAATGCCCTTGATTACATATATAAGATAATAATCATTTCTGCCGATTTTGTTTAGATTTTGATGGTCGTATGGCGTGTTTATACATCCTGCTATATTGACAACAAGTGGCGATTCTGAGGATTCTATACTGCCGTAATTTACGTCCGTATATTTTTCGTGTCTGTTCAACTTTTGAGAATGATATATATTGCTTTTCATTCTGCTCCCCCCTTTTTTGTGTCAAAAAATGCTACTATTTTGTTAAAATATAGTATGAAATGTTATATATATTGTATCATAAAATTAACCTTATGTCAAATTCTATAAAATTAAGGAGATTTTTATGAAGACAAGGCTAAGCTCTATGGCAGAGGCGGCACTCCTTGATAGATGCACAAAAACAAATCCACGCGTGCCAACCAAGGAAGATATTATAAAAATTCTAAAAAGATTTGGTAAAATCAACCATTTTAAAATAAAAAAGGGAACGAGCCAAGCTCGTTCCTTTTTATTTCTTTGCTTTTTTTATAGTTACCTCGTGCATAACTATCATAATGACCAAAAACATTAGTAAAAACGCAGGCAAAAGTGAAATTGAAATATAGTCAGCAATTAAGCCAAAAAGCGGTGGCACAGTAAGAAATCCTATGTATGCAAACGCCATTTGTACGCCTATTATCGCTTGTGATTTTTCTCTGCCGAAAATATCTGGCGTCATATGTATAATACAAGGGTAAATCGGTGCACAGCCAAAGCCTGCCACAATAAAGCCAACGACAGAGAAGGCAGAATGAAGTGGAATAAATATCAAAAGAATACCAAGGGATAAAATTCCAAGTCCCGCGCGGATTAACACCTTATCGGAAAGCTTGATTGCCAAAAAGCCATTAAAAAGACGACCAACTGTAATGCCTATATAAAACATACTTGCAAGGCCGGCGGCAAGACCAGGGGTAAAATTCCACACATCACAAAGATATGTGCTTGCCCAAAGCGAGGCAGTAACCTCAAGGGCGCAGTAAGAGAAAAATGTTAAAAAGCAAGGTAGCGCGCCCTTTGTTTTAAATATTTCCTTAAAGGAAAGCGGTTTTACAGGCGATTCTTCCTTTTCGTCCTTACCTTTTGTACTCCTCTTCCAAAGAGGAAGGCTTATAAAAATCGCAGCGGACAAAACCATTTGAATTATGGAAACGATAAGATAACCATAATTCCAAGAGTCTAATTTAACAAGTGAAAAGCTCATTATATACGGGCTGATAGATGCGCCAACACCCCACATACAGTGAAGCCAGCTCATATGCTGTGCCTTATAGTGTAGGGCGACATAGTTATTAAGCACAGAGTCAACAGCGCCCGCACCAAGTCCATACGGGATTGACCACAAGGCAAGCATCCAAAACTTATTGCTTATTGAAAAGCCGAAAAGAGCAGCCGCTGTCATAAAAACGCTAATTGCAATTATCTTGCCCGAGCCAAATTTCCTATTTAGCTTGTCGCTAAAAAAGCTCGAAATAATCGTTCCAACAGAAATTATAATTGAAATCACACCTGCAAGTGACACAGGCACGCTAATCTCCGCGTGTAAAACGGGCCAAGCCGAGCCAAGAAGCGAGTCGGGAAGACCAAGGCTGATAAACGATAAATATATAATTACTAAAAGCAAGCTTGCCATAAATATTTCCTTTAAAATGTGTTTTCCTAAATTATATCACAAGTAAAAACAAAAAACAATAAACCTTAAATAAAACTTTCCATATATTTTGACCTTTTTCCAAAAATCAAAATTAAAAATTCCATAAAAATTCCATGTTTTTGTGGAAAGCCAATCCCTCCGTCACGACAAGTCGCCCCCTCTTAGCGAGGCGCCACCCTTTTGTCGCTTTGCGACATTTCCCCTAGCAGGGGAATCACCCTTTACAAAGGAGGCATACAAAAAAGGGAACAAGTTAAACTCATTCCCTTTATGTAAAGCTATATTTCTTGAGTGTCAAGAAGCAAGTTGTTCAAGGCGCACCACAAGCCACGGGCAAAGGTGTACATATGCGTACTCCGAGGTCGTGGATGAGGAGCAACGCAGAAGAACGACGCTTATTGGCTCTCAATTATTTGAAATATCTGTTGAGAAGTCCCGAGGATGCCTTGCCGTGTCTTGCCTCGTCGCGTCCCTGCCTATAACTTCGTGAAACAGCCCGAGGTAGCCCTAAGTCTTGTATTACTTGGCTTTGTTGAACTTTTTTACTGTAATTTTATGATAGCTTTGCACTTGCAGAAAACAGTAAATTCCGTAAAAATTCCATGCTTGTTCTGCATTTTATCATTAACTTTTCTATAAGAACTTGATTTTTATCTTTGGATTGTATAATTTATCAATTTCAGTTTTGTATTTTTCACACATTTGCTCTAATACAAAATCATCACTTGCCCCGTTATCAAAAGATTCCACTGGGCTATAAAAAATTTCATTATAGTCTTTCAAATCTTCTAATGAAAACCCTATTCTATTTGTATATGCAATTAACTGTACCGTTTTCATTTAGTGCTCCCGTTTTTTACTATTTTTATGTTATGCCATTTTTCCACAAGTTTACAGTTATTCAAGTCGCTCTTTATAAATTCGTTTTGAGTTGCCGCTCATTAAAAATCATCAAAATTGTCAGGAAAATCATCTTCATAATACTTTGATTCTGCGTCATCTTCGTTCATATCATATCCTTGGTCTAGCATTTTTGAGAGATTACTATCATATTCATCCTCAACATAAGTTTCATAATTTTCTTCAAGTTCATATCCGTGACATCCACCAAACAAAAAGTCTGCCATTTGATCAAATTTGTTTTTTTGTTTTTTCTCTTCACTTTCGCAAATTTTGTCATCTATAGTCTTACCATCAACATCCTTGCCATATTTATCAAGTCCGCCTTTATCGTATCCGTCTTTATCATACCCAAACATATCAAATCCATCTTCATCATACTTATTAAATTCAAATTTTTCCACATAGGCGTTGATTCGATTTACTAATTCGCTATATTTTTCTTTAAAACTCGCACTATTTTTTATATGAGCCTCTAACTCTTCCTTGCTCAAAACCGTTATATTTTTAGTTAACTCTTCGCCACACATAGTTGTTGTGCCTTCCCACCACACTTCTTCTTGTTCAACCAAGATGGGAATTGTAAAATAAAACTTTTCATCGTAAACATTTTGATAATTCACCAGACATTCTGTAGTTAACTTATCATCCGAACAATAACTTACTGGAAAGCCAAACATTTTATTTATTAAAAAGCAAACTGGCAAAACAAGTTCGTTTTCTTCACAATTATAATCTTCACAACTATAACATAAAAACAAATCTGGAAATAATTTTTTTAGTATTCTCACCAATTCCCATAAATTTTTTATTTTACCATTTCTTTTTATTTCTTCTAAATTAGTATAATTTCGCACAAAAATCCCCCCTCAAATAAGTTTCAATTTGCTGTGAATTTTATTCTGTACATATATAGCGTTACAAGAAAACTTGTTCGATTGACACAATGCTATTTTCATATTAATTATATCATACCCAAGAATTCAATACAAGTGCGTTATAGAAAAACGAGTGCCGAAAACCGGCACTCGTTTTTTTTGTTTTTGCACCCTTTTAAAAACTATTGTCTAGGCATATTTAATCTTACTTTGATGCACTCAGAACAATCTTGTTTCAAATTAACATCAATTACTTTACATACATATGAAATGCTTTTGTTCAAGCGTTCTATGATTGGTAAATTGTAATATCTTGGCACATATCCAAGAAAATCGCCATTTTGTGTTAAAACACGAAGCGCATTAGAATCATATTGGTTCTGTGGCTCTTTTTCAAAATACACTTCATCTCCAATGTTGATTTTGGGAAGAAGATCGCAATTTTCACCTTTACACGGCATATGATATCTAATTCCCATAATATAAAAATCTCGCTGTACGGTTTCTAATTCTGGGAAAATAGGGTCTATAAAAGAATAAGTATCAATAGGGAGTCTACCTTCGCTTTTTCTCAACAATTCAAATTCATCATATTTTGGTAATTCGTATTTCTCTAAGATTTTATCAATATCACGTCTTTTTTTATCAGGAAGACGACTAGCAAACACAGGAAATAAAACTTCACTTTCATAAATTTTTTCATCAGGAAAAGACTCTAGTCTTGACCATCCGCAAGTTTCTGCCTTGGCAAAGTCTCCACAATACTCGAACGTATATTTTTTGCTTCTACTAATTTTTCCGATTGTAAAATTAGTTCTTGTGATTGGATCTTTCCAAATCAAATAAAGAAACTTACTTGTTTTATTCATCATTTTCTACCTCCTTTAGCAGTTCATTTAAAATTTCGCATTTTCTTATTAAAAATTTTTTACTCAAGCTTTTCTTTGTTTCTGACAGAATGTCATCCGTATACTCGATCAAAAGTTCGTCAATTTTTTCAGCAGACAATTTGCTTATAATCTGCTTAGCTATTTCCTTTGAAGCTGAGTAGTTTTTCAATAAATGTTTAACCATTTCTCGATGTGTTGGCAATTTCTTTTGCGTTCCGTCTATTCGTATTAATGATTTTGATTTTGAATCAACCAAAGAATCAAAACGAATTTTGTCTTTCCCGAGATATTCACTTGAGTCCTCGTCGGTGATAAAGCAGCACAAAGAAGACCCGTTATCATACAAAGGACACCATCTCAAAGTAAGTGAATGATTTTCACCAATTTTTATAAGTATTGCCCAGTTGCTTTGATGTCTATCACTATTGCCTATGATGAAATCAAATAGTATCATTCTCATCCACATTGCACCTGTAGAAAATCTAGGCACTGTTCTCAGTATATGTTCTAAACAATAGTATTTTCCATCTTCTGTATTAATCATCTGTTCTGCATCATACTTAGGAAATACTGCTGATATGAACCATATTCCTTCTTTCAAAATCTCTTTGTCTTCACATACAATGTAACTCATACACCCTATACGCCCATTATATGTTCCTATGTCGACTCTTGCTGTGGGTATTCCAACGGCGTTTCCAATTTTATGAGCAAGATGTTCAGAAACATGTTCTGTCGTTTCTTTGTTATTTGAGGGGTTAATTTTAGGAAACTTAAACAATCCGATGGTGCCATCTTCCGATTTTAGCCAAATTTTTTCGCTTCGCCCACTTCCTTCAGAGGCTCCGTCGTAAACGTTCCATGAACTAAAATCTATCAAGTTCAAGCCTCTCCCCCCTTTTTCTTGCTATTTTTATAATTTTCTATTATTTTATAATCTTCTGGAGAAATTACAATAGCTACTGGTGTGTTATTTTTTATAACAACCAAAGGCTCTCCCTTTTTAACGCGGCAAAACAATTGTGCTGCTTTTCCTCTATTAAATTGTGTAATTGGAACTAATTGTTCTAGCACTTCTGATATTTTCACAAGAGAACCTCCTAACCTGTTTTTATATATTATAGCATAGTAATGACTATTTGTCAATGTATTTATCTAATTTTTATTCAATAAAAAGTAATTACAATTATAATTACTTTGTTACTTATATTCCATCGTTAATACCGCACAGAAAGCCACAATTAACACACGAAATTTCCATTAGAAACGTCAATTTAAAATCATTATTTTATGTGTTAAAATTAAATAAAAAATTTTCCATAATTTATTTTTCCATAATTTGACCTTTTTCCAATTTTGACACACCCAAAATTCCGTAAAAATTCCATGTTTTATTCCGTTTTTAGGAGGAAATACAAATGAAAATAGAAACAAAAGGACCTATCAATTACCAAATGGAATGTGGGCTTTTAGAGCTTTCCTTGTTGTTGAAGGTGTTAAGAAAGATGTCAAGCGCACCAAGGACGAGTTTGGGAATCTTAAATGATTCCTTGACACTCGCAACCATTTATGTTATAATTAAAATGGAAGGAAACGAAGGAGCTATATAAATATACTTTTTCGGTTATAAACATTTAAATTTTTTGCCATTTGTACGTTGTGTTAATTTATGCAAGCTAAAAAATAAATTATGTTTTATTTTACATTTTTCCACAAATATACTTGACAAATTTCAATAAATAATTTATAATACAGTCAACATCTCCCCCAGGCCTCTGTTTGTTGCTTGCAACAATATGCACACTTGGGGGCGTTCTGTTTTATGGAGTTTATATGTCGACAAAAGAGTTTAAAAGCATAGATGAACAAGTGCAACTTCTCAGATCAAGAGGTCTAAAAATCAACGATCTAGAACGTGCAAAAGAGTTCTTGTATAGGAACAATTACTATAGAATAAGTGGATATTCGTTAACTCTTAGAAAGCATGATGTATTTTCAAAAACTGCAACGTTTGATAATATTATAGATATTTATGAATTCGATCACGAACTAAGACATATTCTTTTGAAATACATAGAAATAATTGAGGTTACTGTAAAATCGATTTATGCATATGAATTTTCAAAAAGATACGGACCAACTGAATACCTAAACAATGCTCATTTTACCAATTCAAAAAAGCACCAAGAAATTATTCAGAAAGCAGAAGAGCAAAAACGAGCTAGATTACCTCACGAACCATATCTTAAACACTTCGTAGAAGACTTACACGAAGATGTTCCACTTTGGGCATATGTGGATTTGCTAACTATCTCGGACATATCCTTTATGTATTCTATATCCGAGCAACAATTAAAATTAGATATAGCCAAAAACATTGGAATTTTAAATCGTGGAGACGAGCTTCTTGCCAAATTTATGCATAGCATAACGATTATAAGAAATCTTTGTGCACATGGAAGCCGTTTGTATAATAGACTTTTCGAACAAAAGCCTTCGCTCAACAAGCAAGAAAAGAAATGGTTAATTACACAATCTAACGGGGAAGTAGATAACTCACATTTGTTTGGATTCATTATAATAATGAAAAGATTATTGGAACCAGCTTCTTTTATTGCGTTAAAAACAGAAATATCTTTGCTTACTGATAAATATCCTTTTGTTAACCTGCAATATTACGGATTTAGAAACGATTGGTTAAAAACTTTGTGAATACATTTTCAATGTTTGCATACAATAATATCGACATCTCCCATAGGCATTTTTATGCACACTTATGGGCGCTCTGTTACCGAGGCGTAACGCCTCGGTTTTGTTTTATGGCAAATAAATGGCATATTAAAGCAAAAATAAAAAGAGCCGACTCTATTTAAGAGCCGGTCTTTCTATTATTATTATTATTATTTATTATAAGTAAGCACACGCCACAGTGCTATTTTATATTTTCTAATATACTCTTTCTTAATTCATTCAACAATTCAATTTGATTCGGAAAGAACACAATTTTTTTATTTTTAAGTTTTAAAATGATTGTGTGCTTTTTGAGATAAGCTTTAAAAATATCGTCTTTTTGAAAAGTTAAGCTTTTATTCTTTGTAATATCATGTATTGTACATTTGTCTGTTAGAAATTCTGCTTTGTATTCAATTGTCAAATTGTCGCCAAACATATATTTCATATCTTTTCTAACATTAAAATAATTTAATGCTACAACGGTAAACAAAAATAGCACCAAAAAAGCTAAACAATAGCCAAACAATAAAGCCTCTTTGTCGACCACATATCCAATAGTCAAAAAATAAATTGCGAATGGTATAGCCACGCAACCTATTATTAACGGAGCTTTTATTTGAGTCAAAACAAGTTCTATTGTAATTTTTGACTTGTTCTTCTTATCAATCTTATAATTCATTAAACATCTCCAATTCGTAATATATATGATGTCATAATTATACCACACCATATAAAGCATTTCAATAACGCAATAGTTGATTTTAAATATAAACCACTCAAACGAGTGCCGAAAAAATCAGCACTCGCTTCGCTTTGCTATTATTTGTGGTACTTATAGGTTATAAAGTCTTGATTAAACTTAAATATAATATCACCTTTTTTATTCGTTGTTTTTTCAAGAATTTCATAACTATGCAAATTGTTAAGAATTTTTAACGCTCCTTGCCTTGACATAGTAGTGTTAATATAAGTTAAGAACATTTTATAATTAAAAAAATCTTCTGAGTTATGAACAAGTATCTTTTTTACATACACCCATTCTGTAGAGGTCAATGTATCTCCAGTTTTAGAGAGCTTTTTTCTTATTTCCTCTAAATTTTTATAAACAAAGCTATATTTTATTGATGTTTCAAGTATATACCCCAAAAAATATGTCAGGTCGTTATTGGAGTTTCTCGTATCCGTGATCGCTCTATAATAATCATTTTTGCTTTCGTTTATCGCCTCACTCATAAAAAATGGTGCAATCTTGATTCGATTAATATAATTAAGCCAAAACGACACCATTCTTGCCGTTCTTCCGTTATAATCGAAATACGGATGAACATACAGTATATAATAGTGGCAAATATACGGAAGAAGTTCGTCATGCTCTTTGATTTGCTTCGGATCGTTTGCAAACTCAAACAACGAATCCATACATTCATCTACGATTTGCCAATTTGCTCCTTCAAAATCACCAATAAAGACCTTATCGTCACGATAATATGAGCCGTCTTTTATTTTTAATTCTTCTGGCAAGCAGTCATTACTTAGTATGTTGTAAAGCTTACGCAAATTTTCCTTGTTAAAAGCAGGCTTTTCTTTTGCGATAAATTGAATCGCTTTTATCATATTTTTAACTATAATATCATTTTGATCTGTTAAATTTTCGCTCTTGTTTATCTCAACTATTCGACGGTGAGTGGTAGGAACGTTTTCTATATTTAGCGTTCCCTCTACTTCTGAAAATAGCCTAGAAATAAGCATATCTTCAACATTTCTGTCAAACAAAAAGCTTTGATTTAATTCATAGTCCGAAAGAAGAAGTCTAATATATTCGGTTTGAGTTTGCAATAAATAGTTGCCATTAACATAAAAGCAATGTTTAGAATTAAAAGTCTTAAGTGGTAATTTTTTCATTAAATCAACATCTTGTTCTATTAACTCATCTTTAAATTTCAAAAAATGTTGAAACTCATCTTTTGAAAACATTATCCCAATCTTTTGATTATATCTCAAATCGTTTATTGAATAATATTTTTCTCCAAATATAAGTTTACCCATTTCCTTTGTATCCATATTATCTCTCCTTTAACCGTTTGTAAACATATTATAACCTATTTTTTTGGTTTTGTCAACCGTTTAGTAAACCGATTTGTAAACTTATATGTTTTGTTTTTAATCTATTTTGTCAACTTGTAATTATTATAATATGCAAATTTGCATTTTGCTATATCTCTATTATTCACATAAAAACCGGTTCTGAGCGGTACAATTTATCTTGAAATTAAATAAAAAACTTTCCATATTAAATAACTTCCATATTTTGACCTTTTTTGAAAAATCAAAATTAAAAATTCCATAAAAATTCCATGTTTTTGTGGAAAGCCAATCCCTCCGTCACGACAAGTCGTGCCACCTCCCTTACTCTAAAGGAGGCAAACAAAAAAGGGAACAAGTTAAACTCATTCCCTCTATGTATTAAGTTCTAAAAGTCCTTGTGTTATAAGACTTTATCTCAGTTCTTGAAATATCTATTCAAAAGTCCTTCAAATGCCTTGCCGTGTCTTGCCTCGTCGCGTACAATCTTGGCATGTCGTGGAAAGTTTCGAGGTAGCCCTAAGTCTTGTATTGCTTAGCTTTGTTGAGCTTTTTACTGTAAATTTATAATATCTCTACACTTGTAGAAATCAAGAAATTCCGTAAAAATTCCATGCTTTATAAAAAAGAGCTATCAGTTTATCGCTTTTCGCCATTGCAAAGTCCGTATGTTCTTGTAATAATTTCTCCAGAAAATTTTCTCTCTAAAATAGTACATGTTACCGCTTCTTTTGATAAACAAGGCGTGTGATTTTGATTGTAATAATATATTTCTGAAAAATCTCCCCCGTTTGGAGTTTTTTCATACACTCTTTCAAATGTTTTGCAGAGTATTCTTTTTATTTCGCTTTCGGGCAATTCCTCTATTCCATAAGAAACCTTAACATCAATAACATCCTCTCCGTTTTCATTAGTTCCTATTAATATGCAGTAGCCCTCGGCAACAAAATCGTCGTGGCAAATAACTTTTACATATTCGCCTTCAAACATTTCGTCAATCATTATTTTGCACCTCTATATTACAACAAATTTCTTTAATGATTTATTCAATACGTGATTTCATATTCTGTACTATATCAAAGATTTCGCGATCCAACACAAAAGGCTCGGAAAAAGCATTAAGAACGATGCCTTTAACGTTGCTTTCGTTGTTGATTGCTAGATGTATTGCTTCCAAAAAATGCTTTTGAATTTTTGAAAAACCATTACCATATTCGCCCATTTCGTCAGGGCTTGAAAACACAGGAAAGAACAGCTCGTCTCCGTTTCTCAAAATATCGGGAACCAATCTTATATCATCCGTGTTTGAAAAAGTCTTTCCTACAATATCGTTTGGTTCGTCTATTAATTTTCTAACCGCTTCAACATCTGTCTCGGAAAGAATTGCGTTGCAAGGAATCCAAACATAACTGTCTCTTAATGTTTCTAAAACTTCAAGAAAATTATTTTCAGTTCGCTCATTGTTAAACGACGCAACCGCTTCCTTTAACATGCTTCCGTCCTCTAAATCTGCTGATGTTAATTTTTTGGTTGGTTTCATATCCGAATAACAAATAACACGATTATCTTCTGTTTCTTTAACAAAGAAAGCAATTTTTTCGCCTTCATGATAACCAAAAGGTTGGCTTGGCTCGTTTAGAAGATAAGCCATAATCCAATGCTCACCCAAACCAAAAATACGAGCCCAGCATATCTCTGGCTGTAAACCTTCTTTTGTGAGATACACTTGCACATCATCTGGAAAGTGAGGGTGTCTGGACTCGTCCAAAAAGCCCATTTCTCTAGAGCTTTCTAATTCTTCGTCTGCTTCATATATTTTCAACATTTCAAGCTTGTCGATATAGCGTTTGTTTAACTCTTCGTTCTTTCCAAAGCAAGCAAAATCAACATCATCAACCGCTTCTATTCTAATAAAAAATCTAACCTCGTTATTTGCATCAAAAAATCTAAAGTTATCTTTTTGTTGTTTTCCTGCGGCAACCACCTCTAAAGTCACGCCTGCTTCCTTGTCTATATATCCATATACCAATGCACAATTTGCTTTTTCTATTTCCGGGAAATCTCTCATTGACCTCTTTAAGCTGTCAGTTAATGGAATTGCACAAAAATTATGATATACCAATCTAAAACCTGTTTCTAAATATTTCATTTCTTTTCTCCTTTCGGTAAGTATATACCAATTGTAGCATTAATTTGTAATATTGTAAAGCTTCAGCTGTCTTGAAATCGCGACATCATGTTGCTTTCCATAATCACAATTTCCATATTTTGACCTTTTTTTGAAAAATCAAAATTAAAAATTCCATAAAAATTCCATGTTTTTGTGGAAAGCCAATCCCTCCGTCACGACAAGTCGTGCCACCTCCCTTTACAAAGGAGGCAAACAAAAAGGGAATCGGTTTCCCAAATTCCCTTAATTGAACTTTTTTAATGAAATTTTTTAATAGCTTTGCACTTGCATAAAATAAGCAATTCCATTAATTTTTCCATGTTTACAGCTCAAATCTGCGCTCTCCCATAACGATCTCTATTTTTATGTCTTTTGCATATTTGTCGTTACGATAATGCTTAAATTCTTTTAGGATATCGACCATTATTTTCGCTTCGTCACCAAATTTTTGTTCTATCACATTAAGTCCTATAATTTCAATATGCACAGGTCTGCCGACCATATCAGTTAAGCAATCCCAAAAAGCATCCCAGTTGCATCCATAATAATCAGGCCAGTCAAGAGCCTCTTGTATCACCTTATGCATTTCTATATAATGCTCAACCTTGGTAAAATCTATTGTGTATATTTCTTTAAATTGATACATAAAATCTCCTTTATCTTGTTACCTCATAAAAAGTTTTGTAGTGGTCGTATGTAACAAATATAAGTCCATCATTGGAGTAGAGTATTCTATCGTTGCTTCTGTATCCACCATCATAATTTATATCTGCTTCATACCATACTCGTCCGCCTGTCATAGGTAGCTTTCCATCTCTGTTTTGATACACATTTCCACCTATCATTTTTCCCGGTAGAACTTGGTCAAGATTTCCACGCCAATTAACCCATCCGGCATCTTCTGCAGTTTCTTTCAAAACATAATAATTCGGTAATCTTTGAAATGTCACCAAATATACATCAGCCCCATTGTTTCCCAAATCGGTTGATGTTCCAGCCTTTTTCGTCCTCATTGGAACATACACACATTTACAATTTGGATGTGCATTGACCTCATATTGTGTATCTAAAATAGTTATGCTTACTATTTTTCCATGTTGTTTGGCACAATATAAACAAGTAGTAAGCGTCAATTCTGACATCCAATTCGCCCAGCTCGAACTATTTCCTATTAATTCTCTATCTTGGAAAATGGTATATATCATTTTTCCTCCTTTATTATACTTTCTTTTTTGTAATTTGTCAATTAATTCGCCCTCCTATATAAATTATAACACTCCCCTTCGCCCAAATTTATTTTAACATAAAAACCGGTACTGACCGGTACACTTTTTCATAAAATATTTTCCATAATCACAATTTCCATATTTTGACCTTTTTTTGAAAAACCAAAATGCTAAAATTCCATAAAAATTCCATGTTTTTGTGGAAAGCCAATCCCTCCGTCACGACAAGTCGTGCCACCTCCCTTACTCTAAAGGAGGCAAACAAAAAGGGAACAAGCAAAACTCATTCCCTCTATGTATTAAGTTCTAAAAGTCCTTATATTACAAGGCTTTATATTACTTCTTGAAATATCTATTAAGAAGTCCCTCAAATGCCTTGCCGTGTCTTGCCTCGTCGCGAGCCATTTCGTGAACGGTGTCGTGGATGGCGTCGAGGTTTAGCTCTTTTGCGCGCTTTGCAAGGTCAAATTTGCCCATTGTTGCGCCGTTTTCAGCTTCAACTCTCATTTCGAGGTTCTTCTTTGTGGAGTCTGTTACAACCTCACCGAGGAGCTCTGCAAACTTTGCAGCGTGCTCAGCCTCTTCCCAAGCTGCCTTTTCCCAGTAAAGACCGATTTCAGGGTAACCCTCACGGTGTGCTACTCTTGCCATTGCAAGGTACATACCAACCTCTGTGCACTCGCCCATATAGTTAGCGCGAAGGTCCATAATGATATCCTCACGTGCACCTTGTGCAACGCCTACAACGTGCTCAGCCGCCCAGTAACGATTTTCCTCTACAACCTCGTTGAATTTTTCAGCGGGAACCTTGCATTGTGGGCATCTTTCAGGTGCACTATCTCCCTCGTGAACGTATCCGCAAACAGAACATACAAATTTTTTCATAATAATTTTTACCTTTCAAATATATAATTTATTTTTTTGAACAATTTTTACACGTGCCGTAGCACACAAGTCTTTCGTAGCTTACATCGAAGCCATCACCTACCAAATGCTCCTTGGCGCTGGTTGGTAATTCAAAATCAAAAATGTTTTTACATTTTTGACATACAAAATGTGCGTGATCCTTTATAAATCCATCGTAAAACACACACTTGTCGCTAGTTTCCACAGAAATTATCTCGCCTGACTCCAAGAGAGTAGAGAGGTTTCGATAAACTGTACCCAGACTTATATTAGGAATTTTTTCCCTCACCGCGTCGTAAATTTGAATTGCACTATAATGCTGACGCTTGGAACGGAGAAATTCCAAAATTGCTGTTTTTTGCTTTGTTTCTCTCAATTTGTTTTCTCCTTATCAGTAATAGTTCCTATTATCATTATATACATCGAAGCAGTTTTTGTCAAGAGGTTTTTTTAAATTTTTCAAAAATTTTTGCATAATTTGCAAATTTAAAAATTTTTCTTAATAATATTGAATTTTTCTAAACGAATATGCTATAATATATTATAATTATATTTCAACTTATAAATGGAGAAGCAAATGGCTAAAATCAAGACAAGTAATCTGCAAAACATAGCTTGGATTCTTTTCTTCGGCATCCCTTGTGCATTTTTCTGCATACTGCTTGGTGCTTCTGCTTGTATTTCCATCGTCGGCATCCCTGTTGGTATTAAACAGTTTAAATTTATAAAGTTTATTTTTTCAATGGAGGACACCGCGCTTGCGTACAGACCTAACACGCGCAAAAGGCTTTTAGGGCTTTACTGGTACGCATTTGGTGGAATAGGCACAAAGCTTATTTCTTGGGGTCTTACCTATCTGCTTATCGCCTTTGGCGGCAAGCACCTTGCTGTCCGTTTTGTAAAAATCGCGCCTTATCTCAACTGTCCTTTTGGTATTGCGCCTATTGAAAACGGAAAGTACACAAAGAACAAAAACACTATTTACGATTACAATCTTTTACAAAGAAGAATACATAAAAGCCCTACTATTGCTATTTTTGACGAAAAGCGTGGCAAGCTTGTCACTGTCAGAAGATATCTAAAGAGCTTTGAAGAGGACGTTTTTTCTATAAAGCGTAATAATCAAATTGTATTTTTCTTATTCAGCGCCCTTGTTATTTTCGGAATTGCAAGTATTATCGGCTCGGGTGTTGGAATTGTCATAGGTGTGTTCCTTACGTCCGTTGGAGTTATCGGATGTACTATAACCTCAATTATTCAAACAAGACAATTTTTGAAGCTATATGATTCTCATATGGCAAAGCTCTTCGACCTATACGACGAGAGCGACCCGTATGACGAGCAGCCGCCTATTATTCAGCCGTATTATATTTTTGATCAGCTTGTTAAGGACCGCGAGGAAAGAAAGCGTCTTAAGAACCAAAGAAACAATAGTTAAAATAAAAACGCACCTTTTTGGGTGCGTTTTTTAGTTCCTTCAAAATGTATCATTTTTAAAAAGTGCGTATATAATATTAGAAATGAAATTTTTAAGGAGAAAAACGTGGGGAAATATTTTGGCACTGATGGAATGAGAGGAAAGGCGGGCGAGGAGCTTTTATCTACGCACGCATATAAAATAGGAAGATTTCTTGGCTGGTATTTTAAAAAAACAGGCAAACGGGCAAGGGCGGTTATCGGCAAGGATACGCGTCTTTCCAGCTATATGCTTGAATATGCAATGGCATCGGGACTTTCAAGCTCGGGCGCTGACGTTTTTATGATGCACGTGACAACAACTCCGTCAATTTCCTACACAGTTGTGCACGACAATTTCGATATTGGAATTATGATTTCGGCAAGCCACAATCCATTTTATGATAACGGTATAAAAATCATAAATTCCAGCGGTGAAAAAATCGACGACTCGCTTATTGAAAAAATTGAATATTATATAGATAATGAAACAACTGAAAAAGGGGACATTCCCTTTGCCTCGGGAAAGGACGTTGGAAAAATCACCGACTATTCCGAGGGGAGAAACCGCTATATTGCTTATTTAATTTCCTCGTCAAAGCGCTCCTTCAAGGGACTTAAAATCGGGCTTGACCCGTCAAATGGTGGTGGATTTATGATTTGTCGCTCTGTTTTTGACGCCTTGGGTGCAAAAACCTATTTAATAAACGACGAGCCAAGCGGTGAGAACATAAATAAAAAATGTGGCTCGACAAGCATTGAGGCGCTTTCTGAATTTGTGCGCTTAAACTCGCTTGATATGGGCTTTGCTTATGACGGAGATGCCGACAGATGCATAGCCGTTGACGAAAACGGAAAAGTGGTTGACGGTGACAAGATATTATATATATTAGGAAAGAATTTGAAATCAAGAGGCGAATTAAATGAAAATACGATTGTAACAACCGTTATGTCAAATAGCGGTCTATACGCCTCGCTTGGTGAAATAGGAATTTCATATAAGGAAACAAGAGTTGGCGACAGATACGTGCACGAGGAAATGATAAAAAACGACTTTTCACTCGGCGGTGAGCAATCGGGCCACATAATAATTTCCAAATACGCACAAACGGGTGACGGAATTTTGACCTCTATTAAGCTGACCGAGTGCGTAATCGAGGAAAAGAGCAGACTTTCAAAGCTTGCAAGCGAGGTAATTTTGTATCCGCAAGCTCTCAAAAACGTACACGTTACGGACAAAAATGAGGTTTTATCCTCAAGTGAGGTTCAAAAAGCGATAGAAAGTGCACGCTTACATTTCAGTCATACAAACGGCAGAGTTTTGGTGCGCCCAAGCGGAACCGAGCCACTTATTAGAATTATGGTTGAGGGTGAAAACGAGGAGCTATGCCAAAAAATAGCCGATGAGCTTGAAAACGCAGTTATGACAGTTTCAAAAAGAAGGGCGGTGACCTCTTTTGAAGGAGCTTGAATCGGTTAATTTCTTTGAAAGCCAAAAATCTATTGCTTATAATGAAATAATAAAATACAAATACCCTTGGGATGCGGTTGCAAAAATCAAGGATATAATAACGTCACTAATACCGACTCTTGATGAAAATTATGAAAAAATCAGCGAGGGAGTGTACGTTTTCAAGGGTGTGAAAATCCCCAAAACCGCATGTATTATGCCACCCTGTATAATTTGCGAGGGTGCAGAAATACGAAACGGCGCTTTTATCCGAGGAAACGTAATTGTCGGAAGAGGCGCAGTTGTCGGCAACTCATCAGAATTAAAAAACGCTATACTTTTCGACTCTGCATGTGTTCCTCATTTTAATTACGTTGGGGACTCAATAATTGGATATAAATCTCATTTGGGAGCGGGCGCAATAATCTCAAACTTAAAGGGAAATAATTCAAGCGTTTCTATAAAGCGCGGTGGCGAAAAAATAGAAACAAAAATGAGAAAGCTTGGCGCAATAATCGGAGATAACGTTGAGGTTGGTTGCGGTACAGTTTTAAATCCCGGCACTGTGATTTTTTCGGGCGCACAAATTTACCCACTACAATCGGTGCGCGGAGCTATTGAGAGATGCATCATATATAAAAACGAAAACAATACTGTAAAAAGGGAAGGCTTATGTGCGGAATAATCGGTTACACAGGAAGTGGAAGCGCAAAGGAAAAAATTCTTGACGGGCTTGAGATTTTGGAGTATCGCGGATATGATTCCGCAGGAGCATTTTTCATTGACGAGGACAATTTTCATATAGTTAAAACAAAGGGCAAGGTGTCTAATCTAAAGGACGAGGTTAAGAAATTAGAGGGTCAAGAATTTCCTGTCGGCTTTGGTCACACACGCTGGGCAACCCACGGCGAGCCAAGCAGAGAAAACGCACACCCACACAAGGTGGGCAAGGTGACGCTTGTGCACAATGGAATAATTGAAAATTATATTGAGATAAAAAACCGACTTTCAAAAATTGGCTACACCTTTAATTCCGAAACCGATAGCGAGGTCGCTTGCGCTCTTCTAGACAGCTATTTTAAAGAAAATGCCCACCCCTGTGTCGCAATTTGGGAAGCAGAAAGAGTGCTTATCGGCTCTTACGCCTTCGTTTTTTCATTCGAGGGATACAAAAACGAGCTTTTTGCCATAAGGAAGGGGAGTCCCTTGCATCTAGGCAGGGGTAGTGACGGCTTTTATCTTGCATCTGACCTAACGGCACTCTCGCCGTTTGCCAAAGAATTTTACACCCTAAAAGAGGGTGAAATTGTAGAAATTTCCACAAGTGATGCCAAAATACACACTAAAAACGGAGTTATCTCGCCCATTTGGGAAAAGAACGAGATAAGATATCAAAAAACCGGTAAGCTTGGATATTCCCACTATATGCTAAAGGAAATTAACGAACAGCCGTCGCTCGTTCGCTCTTGTCTTTCGGGGTATATAAAAAACGGCTTGCCCAATTTTGAGAAAGCCAATTTAAGCTATGATGCGCTTGAAAAAATAAAGCGGATTCATTTAGTTGCCTGTGGCTCGGCAATGCACGCCTCACTCCTTGGAAAACGCTTTTTAGAGGAGCACGCAAAAATCCCGTGCGAGGTCTTTGTAGCATCGGAATATAGATACTCTCCGCCACTTTTTGAAGAAAACACGCTTGTAATTTTGGTATCGCAATCGGGCGAAACCGCAGATACAATAGCCTCAATGCGCTACGCCAAGGATAGGGGCAATTTAACGCTTGGAATTATAAATGCGCCCGGCTCAACCCTGGCAAAAGAGAGTGATTTTTGCATCTACACAGAAGCAGGGGCGGAGCTTGCCGTGGCAACAACAAAGGGATACCTAACGCAAGCATTGGTGCTTTATCTTTTTTCTGTATTTTTATCTCTTAATAGCAAAAAAATCAACGAGGAAAATGCAAAATCACTCGTTTGCACTATCCTTTCGGTCGATACAACGATTAGAAAAACGCTCGCAAGACAGAAGGAGCTTTCCCGTCTTGCCGAAAAAATAAAAAACGCCCCCTCACTTTTCTATATAGGCAGAGGTCTTGACTATTATTTGTGTCTTGAGGGTGCATTAAAATTAAAGGAAATTTCCTATATAAACGCACAGGCATACGAGGCGGGAGAATTAAAGCACGGAACTATTTCACTAATAGAAAACGGGACCCCCGTTGTCGCATTTGCAACAAGCGAGATGCTTTTTGAAAAGACTGTGTCAAACCTCAAGGAAACTAAAAGCCGAGGCGCATATACTATCCTTTTTTCGGGCAAGTTTTCAAACGATATGGATAAAATAGCGGACGAATGCTTTTTGCTGGACGGCAATACAAGGGAAGAGCTTATTTTTTCATTAATCTTATCATTACAGCTCTTGGCATACGAGTGCGCTCTCCAAAAGGGGTGTGAAATTGACCGTCCGAGAAACCTTGCCAAATCGGTAACGGTGGAATAAAATGATATCGCAGGGGGGTGTCACATCAGCGCCCCCTTTTATTTGTTTGTCAAGATTGCCTTTGCCATTTGAAAGCCGTGATAAAACGCTTCCTTTTCGGCAAGCTCCACGTAATCCCATATGCTTTTATCAAGCTCACTATAAAGTGCTTTTTGCTCCTCTGACATTGTTTTTAAAAGTCTTTCTTCCGCTGTCGAAACAACCCCCATTTGAATTTGTTCCATACTGATATATTTGCTAGAGCGTAGGTCCTTGCCGATTTCTCTTAATTCCTCATAAATTTTTTCATTTGATGATAGAGTCATTGTTTTTCTCCTTTTTTATTTAATTATATCATTCAAATGAATGTTTTTCAATCATTTATTTGAATGTAATGTTAAAATTTGTTTAACATTATCAAGGGGGGAGAAAAATGATTGCTTATCGCCGTTTACGAGATATGCGTGAGGACAGTGATAAAACCCAAGCGGACATCGCAAAGGTTTTAAAAATAACAACACAGCAATATCAATTATACGAAAGTGGAAAAAGAGAATTGCCAATGCATCATTTTGTCGCCTTGGCTGAATATTATAACGTTTCCCTCGACTATCTCGCAGGACTAATTAATTCACCTAGAAAGCTTAAATAAAAAAGAGGTCATTGACCTCTTTTTATTTTATATAAAATTCGTCTGTTTCCCAATTTATGGGGTTTTCAAAAATGTATTTTGATACTTCTTCGTAATCGTTTTGGTTTCTTATTATGTGGTCGTGGAATAATTTTTGCCATATCGGCGCACCAATTCTTTTGGTAGCATATCCTTTCATTTGATTTACAATACGGCTTACCGTAGGGGCGACCATTGGTCGTCCGTTTTCGTCGGTGTTGTAAATTTGTAAAAGCAAATGCACGTGGTTTGGCATTATTACGTAATAATCAACCGTAACACAAGGATAAATTTTAGAAATATTTTTTATAGCTTCGTCTACAATTTTTCCTTTTGGTGAGAGCGGCGTTTCACACGGACGACCAATGGTCGCCCCTACGGTGTTCCATAAAATTTGCGCTCTATCCTTCGTGCAGATTGTTATGAAATACGCATATCCTGCGCCGTAGTCGAAACCATTTAACCTATTAGGTTTTCTTTTAGGTAATTCTTTTCCCATGTAACCCTTTCAAAAATCGCAGAGGATAACCTCTGCGATTTTATATATTACTCGTTTTCACTTTTTCCAAACGTAAGAACATCCTTTGGCTCACGAGTTTTATACGCACCGCGTGTAAAATCAGGAATTTCCATTGGCTTGCCGTTATTTTTGATTGACTCCTCGGAAAGGCAAGAAACAACCATCCAAGCGGCTGCGTCGTAAACGTCGCACTGCATCTCTCCCCCGTCCTTTACACGGTCAACAAACTCACGAAGCTCAACGTAGTCCATGCCACCATGTCCTGCCTCAAGTGCCTCGGGGGTGATTATCTTCCATTCATAAGGGAGTAAATCCTTGAACTGTTCTGCGCTGTTAAGATACTTATTTATATAGTCAATGCTTGACCAAAACTCGGGCTGACCATCAAAATACACGCTATTTGTGTTTTGCTCGTACATACCCTTTGTTCCACGAATTGTAAACTCTCTGTTATAAGAGCGTGGCAAAGAGGTATCAAGGCGGAGCGCCATAGTTTCACCGTTTTCACAGGTGATAATCGTATTAACAACGTCACCCTGTGCAAAATCTACCCCGATTAAATCCTTATTTTTTATTGTATCCTTGCAAGATTCAACATACTCCTCCATACCGAAAGAGCCGGTAGCCACAGAAACAAGAGAGGTCATACGGTTGCCACGGTTGATATTCAAAACCTTTGCCATAGGGCCAAGCTCGTGGGTTGGGTAGTTTTCACAGTTTCTATGTAAATATTCCTCTAAGCGATAGTGACGGTTTTCCTTGCCACCCGTTACCTCGCCGCGTAGGTCGTGTGAGTAAGCACCGCTTAAGTGGACAATCTTACCAAACTTGCCGGTTCTTGCAATAGCCGTTGCCAAAAGCTCGTCGCGGTTATAGCAGCAGTTTTCCATAAACATAAATTGAGCACCGCTCTTTTCTTGTGCGTCAACCAAAGCCCAGCAATCCTCAACAGAGTAAGCACCGCCAACCTCAAGGGCGGTTGCCTTGCCTGCCTTTAACGCATCAATGGCGATAGGGAAGTGCATATTCCAGTCAGTTGCGATATAAACCGCTTGTACCTCGTCCATTGCCAAAAGTTCTTTATAATTTTGAGTGCCAAACGGCTTTTTGCCACTCTTTTCTTCAACTCTTTTTACTGCGTTTTCAACTCTGTCAGCGTATTTGTCACAAACAGCAATAATCTCAACGTCGTCAAAACCAAGCAAAATATCGGTCATACCATAGCTACGGCAGCCATATCCGATAATGCCCATTTTTATTTTTTCCATATCGTCCTCCGAATTTTTTAAATTCCTCTTTGATTTTACCAAAAACAAGCAGCAAAGTCAACAGGCAAAGCAAATAAAATATTGACAATTATATAATATAATGATAAAATTATATAAAAAAAGCAAAAGGAGAGCCTATATGAAAAAAATCCTAGCACTTTCTTTAATTATAATTATGCTTTGGGCACTTTCCGCATGCACACTTGATTTCAGCCACGAGATTGACAGTGCTATGGGAGATTTAAATCAAGTAATCAAGGACAATGCAGAATCGTTTATAAAAGAGGATGAAAAATTTTCAAGCGACTCGGGTTCAAATAATGTAGACGTTGACAAAATTCCCTTTGGCACAGAGGTTGGTGAGCGCTTGCCCTCATACGAGGTAAACATTTTTAACAGCTCCGGTCTTTTGCCAAAGAAGCTTGACCCAACAGCTGAAGGTAAGGTTACTGTTATAAACTTCTGGGGAACTTGGTGTCACTACTGTTTAGTCGAGCTTCCATATTTTGATACCGTTGCAAGTGAATATGGCGACGATATATCAATAATCGCAATTCACACAGACGATTATTTTCTTTCAACCGCAGTTGATTTCGTAAGAGAAAACTACAGCGACTCGGAAATCACCTTTGCAAAGGACACAGGCTCTGACACAGGTCTTGACGTTTACTACACAATGTGCGGTGGCTACGGCTCATACCCATATACTGTAATTATAGACGAAAACGGAATTATCACCTACAAGGCAGTTGGCGCAATATCCGAGTCAACATTACGTACAGAAATTGAAAAGGCATTAAGCTAATATGAAATTAAAGGAAATTATATCCGCCCTAGACTCATATGGGGCGGATAATTCTAATGAAGAAGCATTTTTAATTATTGAAAATATTTATAAAATTTCTCGTGCTAAAATTTTGGCTGACAGGGAAAAATCGTACACATCCCCCGAAATTTTGGAAATTTTAGAGAAAAGACGCGACCATATTCCACTTCAGCATATACTCGGCAAATGGGAATTTATGGGGTATGAATTTTTAATCTCACCCGACACGTTAATTCCACGCCCCGACACGGAAATTTTGGTTGAAAAAGCCTTACATGAAATTAAAAATGGCGCAAGAGTTGCCGATTTATGCACCGGTAGCGGTTGTATTGGCATCTCGCTTGCGCTACTTAAAAGAGATATAGACTTGACCCTTGTTGATATTTCAAACGGCGCTCTTGACATGGCAAGAAAAAATGCAAAGAAGCATAAGGTCGACGCCCGTTTTATTTTAGGTGACATACGCACGTGCCTTGCGGGCGAAAAATTCGACGTTATTGTTTCAAACCCACCGTATATACCGACAAAGGACATTGAAAATCTTTCTCCCGAGGTTAAAAAAGAGCCACTTTTGGCGCTCGACGGTGGAGATGACGGGCTTGACATTATCAGCTTTTTGGTAAACGATGGGCTTTCTCTTTTAAACGAGGGCGGAAAAATGCTGATAGAATTCGGCTACGACCAGAAAAAAAGCATTGAGGAGTGTCTAAAAAGCAACGAAAAAATAAAAGCCTTTGAGATTTTTTACGATTATGGAAAAAATCCACGTTGCGTATTAATTACAAAATAAACGATTTTATATAAATTATAAAAATCTTCTTGAAATGTGCGCTATATTATGTTAAAATATTATATGGACTAAATCTTTAGAGGTGTATTGATGAAAAAAAGAACACTCGGCGTTGATTTCGGTGACGCCCGCACCGGTCTTGCTTTATCCGATTTAAGCGGATTTTTGGCAAGCGGTCTTGGAACTATAAAAAGCACAAGCTTTAAAGAAACCTTGGCTTTGGTGGCGGACGCGGCAAAGAAAAACGACGTTTGCCTTATTGTTCTTGGACACCCGATAAATATGAATGGCACACTTGGTCCACGCTCTGACAAAATAAAGGCTTTTGCCGAGCAGCTAGAGGAAGCAAGTGGCATAAGGGTTGTTCTTTTCGACGAAAGACTTTCAACCGCAAATGCACACGTTATGCTCAATATGACAGGCACAAGAGGGCAGAAGAGAAAGCAAATTATTGATGAAATGTCGGCTTGCTTAATCTTGCAAAGCTATCTTGATTCGCCAAATTCAATATACAAGGAGGACAAAAATGGATAAAAACCACTCTAACCTCATCAACCGTCACAATATGGTTGGCGGTCAAGCGGTAATCGAGGGCGTTATGATGAAAAAAGGCGACCGCGTTGCCCTTGCAGTTCGTAAAGAGGACGGCTCTGTTGAAACAAAAACGAGCGAATTTAAATCTCCAAGAAAAAAATTAAGAATTTTAAATAAGCCAATTATTCGTGGCATTGTTGCTTTCTTTGAATCGTTGGCGTTATCATTTAGAACTCTTTCGCAGTCAACCGAGATGCTTGACCTAGAGGAGGACAAAAAGAAAACCGACAAGAAAAAGGGTAGCTTTTCGACGTTTCTCATTATGACAATTTCGGTTATCCTTGGTCTGCTTCTCGCTGTTTTACTTTTCACAGTCGTTCCTATGTACGTGACCGATTTTTTGGTTAACACAATCAAGCTAGACCCAAATGCCAGAGGTCACTTTATTATAATCGCACTTTGTGAGGGTGTAATTAAAATTGCAATATTTATCGCATATTTGCTTGCTGTTTCCTTAATGAAGGATATAAGAAGAACGTTTGAATATCACGGTGCTGAGCACAAGGCGATTGCTTGCTTTGAGTCGGGCCATGAGCTAACAGTTGCAAACGCTCGCAAATGCACACGCTTCCACCCAAGATGCGGAACCTCATTCTTGTTCGTTATGCTCATTTTGAGTATTTTGGCCAGCGCATTTATTCCGCTTGAGGCAGGACTCGGAAGAACTGTTGTTAAGCTTTTGCTTCTCCCAATTATTATGGGTATCGGATATGAATATATTATGTACGCAGGCAAAAACGAAAACACAATAACAAGAATTTTGTCAGCTCCCGGCTTGTGGATGCAAAGAATCACAACTCGTGAGCCTAGCGACGACCAGCTTCAGGTTGCAATTTGTGCAATCAAGACGGCAGTTCCCGAGCTTTATCCAAGATTTGATACAAGCGACTGCACAATTTCTCTTGAAAAGAACAGAGACCACATCGGTAACGTTGGCAAGAAAATAATGAGAGAAAAGCCAATCTATCAAGTTCCAAAAACGAAGCTTGACCTTTATTTCAAGAGCGCTGAATGTAACGAGGTTAAAGTTCCGGCTGAAACAAGCAGCGGCAAGACAGTGACCTTCTCAGTTAAGAAATACAGGTAAAAAGAGGGCGCAAGGACAGGTAAAACCGAAAAGTGAGGGAGCGAAAACGGGTAAAACCGAAATCACATAAAATTCACAATCAAACCATCCTAATATAGTAGGAGTGACCATTGGTCGTCCGCTATCCCCAATAAAATAAATATAAGGTCGAAAACGCACACCGAATGGTGTGCGTTTTCCTCTTGTGATTTCTATGAACGACCACTTCCTTCGATGTACGCAAGTACACCTCTCGGGCGTGTTCGTCCATTTTTCCTCCGCCCTCGTCCCTCAGGTGAGGTAAGGGCTTGCGCTAAAAACCGCCTCCCCACTCGGCGGTTTTTCAAACGCTGAGATTAGAGAAGAAGATAAGGCTGTGACGGTGACATCATAACCAAAATAAAAAGGTAATAAAGGGGTGTATTTAATTGATACGCCTCTTTTGTTATTTTAATAGGGTTGAAATGCTAAGGCTTTTCTTCGTTGTGTTTTTGATTTTTTGCCGATTTTTCCCAAAAATTAATATTTTTTTGCTAATTTTTTACAAAAAATTCAATTTTTTTCTATTTTATTATATATTTTTATATATAATATATTGCAATTTGGAAATTTATGTGTTAGAATAGCGGTAGTACGAGCCCATGGTGGCATCTTAAAAGGAGGAAGAAAAATGGCTGCAGAATTCAAGTATGACATTGTTAAAGCGTTTGGTAACGTTTCCGAAAACGAGAACGGCTGGATTAAAGAGGTAAACCTCATCAGCTGGAACGAGCGTGAGCCTGTTTACGATATCCGCGTATGGCAAGAGGGTCACGAAAAGCTCGGAAAAGGAATCACACTTACCGAGGCAGAAATTAAGAATCTCAAAGAGCTTCTTAACAAAATGGACATCTAATTACATAAAAGCACCGAATTCGGTGCTTTTTGTTTTCCAGAGTCCTTTTACAACGTTTTTACTCTTGCATTGTTTTATTTTATATGATAAAATAAAGGTAACGAATTTTAAGGAGCAATTTATGAATATAGAGCTTTGCAAATACAAGGGCGGGGCAAAAAGCGCCTTTACCTTTACCTTTGATGACGGATGCTATCGCGAGTCAAGTGATGAGGTTATTGAAAACTATAAACGAGTTTACGAAGAAACAGGCGTAAAAATCAAGGCAACTGTTGGTATTACAGTTGGTTTTATGCACGAGTGGATTATCAAGTTTTGGCAGGAGGCGGTTGACAACGGTTATTTTGAAATAGGCTCTCACTCTGTTGGACACGATATTGCCTTTCTTGAAGAGGTTCCTTTTGAAAGACGTGACGAGGACGCAAAAAAGTCACAAGAAAAGCTTCGCGAAATGTTCCCCGGTGAAAAGGTTGAAACCTATATTTTAGCGGGTGGCACTTATGATGAAAATGGACTTATCCCTCTTGACAAATACTATATAGGAGTGCGCGGAAATAAGGATGGAATTAACTACCCCGGTGAGATTAATTGGCTAGACGTTAAGTGCTTTACCGCTATGCTAAAGCGTACAACCAAGGAATATACCGACTATATTGACGAGGTTATAAAAACGGGCGGATGGGGTATGCAGATGAACCACTGGATAACCCACAAAAGTGAGGACACCTTCCACTCGCAAAACGCAGATACGTTCTATGAAGAATGTACTTATATTGGTGAGCGCGCAAAAGCGGGAGAAATTTGGATAGGCTCGTTTAGCGACGTTGCAAAATATTTAAGGAAATACGAAAAAAGCACTCTCGTTATGAACGAAAGTGACGGTATTTACACGGCAAAAATCGAGGGCGATGGCGCAAAAATAGACACTCCCTTGACAATTTTAGTAAAAACCGACAAAAAAATCGCTCTTATAGGCAAGGACGGAGCAAAAACCGAAATTGCACCACAAAATGGCAAGATTTATCTTGAAATTGTCGATTTTGTTGAATTTAAAGAGCTCAATTAAAGATTTTTTACTATTTAAAGCCTCTCTTTTAGAGAGGCTTTTTCTATGTTTTTTAAGAAATTTCTGTTTTTTTGAAAAAAAGTCTTTATTTTTCTATAATTGTATGTTATAATATGCGCGTTAAAAATTTATGGCTATTCCACAGAGCCAAATTTATTATATGAGGACGGAAAAATGTTTAGAGAAGATTTAAGAAACGTTGCAATTATCGCCCACGTTGACCACGGCAAAACAACACTTGTTGATGGACTTTTGGAGCAGGGCGGTGCTTATCACGAAAATCAAACGACCACCGACCGTGTAATGGACTCAAACGCTCTTGAAAAGGAGCGTGGAATTACAATTCTCGCAAAAAACACAGCTATCCGCTATGGAGATAAAAAAATTAACGTTATCGACACCCCCGGTCACGCAGACTTCGGCGGTGAGGTTGAACGTATTTTGAAAATGGTAAACGGCGTTATCTTGCTTGTTGACGCTGCAGAAGGTCCTATGCCTCAAACAAGATTCGTTCTTCGCAAGGCAATGGAATTAAACCACAGAATTATCGTTGTTGTTAACAAAATTGACCGTCCCGATGCCCGTGTTCACGAGGTTATCGACGAGGTTTTGGAGCTTCTTATCGACTTAAACGCAACAGACGAGCAGCTTGATTCACCTATGCTTTTCTGCTCGGGCAGAGCAGGCACTGCTTCCTTCTCGCCTGATGTTGAGGGAACTGACCTTAAGCCGCTTCTTGACACAATTATTGACTATATACCTGTACCGGAAGGTGAAGAGGATGAGGATTTACAGCTTCTCGTTTCCGCTATTGACTATAACGAGTATGTTGGTAAAATCGGTATCGGTAGAATTGAGCGCGGCACCTTAAAGGTAAACCAAGAGGTTTCCGTTTGCAACTACCACTCGGATTCTTCCCCAAAACGCGCTAAAATTGTTTCAATCTATCAGTTTGAGGGTCTTTCACGTCAACCTGCAACGTCAGCAACAGTTGGTGACATCGTTTGCTTTGCAGGTGTTGAGGACCTTTCAATAGGCGATACGCTTTGCTCACCATCAAATCCGGAGCCACTTGAATTCGTTAAGGTTTCCGAGCCAACAATGGAAATGACCTTTAGCGTAAACGATAGCCCATTTGCGGGCAAGGAGGGTAAGTTTGTTACCTCCCGTCAAATTCGTGACCGCCTTTATAAGGAAACATTAAAGGACGTTTCTCTCCGTGTTACCGACGGTGACACAACCGACTCCTTCAAGGTTGCGGGCAGAGGAGAAATGCACCTTTCAATTCTTATCGAAACTATGCGCCGTGAGGGATATGAGCTTTGCTGTTCAACTCCACGTGTGCTTTATAAGACAATCGACGGCACTCTTCACGAGCCAATGGAAAGAGTATCCATTGACGTTCCTGACGAGAGCGTTGGTACCGTTGTTCAAAAGCTTGGCTCACGTAAGGGAGAGCTCCTTGAAATGGGTAAGGCTGGCACAAGAACACGTATTGAATATTTAATTCCTTCAAGATGCCTTTTCGGTTACAGAAGTGAATTTATGACAGACACCAAGGGCGAGGGTATTTTAAACACCTTGTTCGACGGCTATCAACCATTCAAGGGTGACGTTATCACAAGATATACGGGCTCACTTATCGCATCCGAGGACGGCGAGGCTACATCTTATGGTCTTTTCAACACACAAGACAGAGGCGCTATGTTTATCGGCGTTCAAACTCCTGTTTACGAGGGAATGATTGTTGGTGAATGCCCAAAAATGGAGGACATCGTTGTAAACGTATGTAAGAAAAAGCACTTAACAGCTATCCGTTCAAAGGGTGCAGACGAGGCGCTTATCTTAACTCCACCAAGAATTATGTCACTCGAGCAGGCTATTGAGTATATTGCCGAGGACGAATTAATTGAGGTTACCCCTAAATCACTTCGTTTAAGAAAGAAAATTCTCAACACTCAATTAAGACTTAAAGCAAACGCAAAGCTTAAATAATTTAATAAAAACGACTATGCCACAGGTACACACGCCTGTGGCATAAAATAACTAAAAGAGGTCAAAATGATTTCCGAAAAGCTTTTAAAAATTGGAGAGGAAGCCGAGATAGCGCTTGCCCCCATTTACAAAAAAATAGACGAAATTTCATATAAAAACACCGCGCGCGTTCTTGAATTTTTCCGTGAGCACAGGGTTAGCGACAGTATGTTCTCGGGCACAACGGGCTACGGCTACGACGACATCGGCAGAGATACTCTTGACAAGGTTTATGCCGACGTTTTTGGGGCGGAGGCTGCATTTGTGCGCCATACTATCCCCAACGGCACAACCGCCCTTTCAATAGGTCTTTTTGGACTTTTACGCCCAAACGACGTGCTTCTTTCCGTTACCAACGAGCCATACGATACCCTTTGCGAGGTTATTGGACTCAAGGGTGCAAACGGCGACGGCTCTCTTGCCGATTTTGGTGTAAAATACGACCAAGTAAACTTCAAAAATGATGAAATCGACTTTGAGGAAATTGAAAAAAAGCTGAACGAGTACGGGGACAAGGTAAAGGTTGTATTTATCCAACGCTCAAAGGGTTACCTAAACCGCCCAACGCTAACTATTAAGCAAATTGGTGAAATTTGTGATTTTGTCCACGCAAGAAGCAAAGCTTACGTTGTTGTTGACAACTGCTACGGTGAATTTTGCGAGGAAAAGGAGCCTTGCCACGTTGGTGCTGATATGATGATCGGCTCGCTTATTAAAAATCCGGGTGGAGGAATTGCCGAAAGCGGTGGCTATATAGCTGGTACAAAAAGAGCAGTGGAGCTAGCCTCTTACCGTCTTACATCTGTTGGCACGGGTTGTGAGGTTGGCGCTTCTCTTGGTCAAAACAGAAACCTTTTCAAGGGATTTTTCCTAGCCCCTCACGTTGTAGCACAAGCGTTAAAGACAGCTCATTTTGCCGCATACGTGCTCGAAAAACTAGGCTTTGACGTTTATCCAAAATATGACGAAATGCGCTCCGACATTATCCAAACTGTTAAGTTTGGCTATGCTGACGGACTTATAAAATTCTGTCAAGGAATTCAAGCTTCAAGTCCGGTTGACTCATACGTTACCCCTATGCCATGGGCTATGCCAGGATACCAGGACGAGGTAATTATGGCAGCAGGTGCGTTTACTCAAGGCTCATCAATCGAGCTTTCGTGTGATGGTCCTGTGCGCCCACCTTACACCGCGTTTTTCCAAGGCTCACTCACTTACGAAAGTGGCAAATTGGCTATTTTATCAGCAGCTGAGAAGTTGATAAACGAGTAATTTTTTAGCCTTCCCTAGCAGGGAAGGTGTCACGAAGTGACGGATGAGTAGAGCATTTAAGGAGAAGCTATGAGTTATAAATACGAAAAAAATCTCGTTAGAAATGCACAGAAATTACGTAAAGATATGACCCCCGAGGAACGACGTTTGTGGTATGATTTTTTAAAAAAATTGCCCATAACCATCAACAGGCAAAAGAACATTGGAACTTATATTGTTGATTTTTTCATTTCATCAAAACGGATTGCAATTGAGATAGACGGAGTAGGTCACGGAGAAGAAGAACAATATAAAAAAGACGTTATTCGTGACGAAGAATTAAACAAAATCGGTATCACTGTTTTAAGATACCAAAATTATGATATTAATAAAAATTTTAATGGAGTTTGCAGGGATATTTTAAAAAAGCTTTCTATTTTGGAAGAAGATTTAAAATAATCCTAAAAATGCTCTACTCATCCGTCTTGGCTATGCCAAGCCACCTTCCCTGCTAGGGAAGGCTAAGTGGGTTGACGTTTTATTTTACTATGCTAAACATAAAAATTATAGCCACAGGGTCGCTAAAAGAGAGTTATCTGCGTGAGGCGGTGGCGGAATATAGAAAAAGACTTGGCGCATGGGCAAGGGTAGAGGAAATAGAATTAAAGGAAGAAAAATTACCGGAAAATCCAAGCCAAAGCCAAATCGACTCCGCTCTTGAACGCGAGGCAAAGGCGATATTTGATAAAATTTCAACAAAATCCTATGTAATTGCTATGTGCGTTGAGGGTAAGCAGCTTTCTAGTGAGGAATTAGCCTCCAAGCTAGAGGAAATTACCTCAAGCGGAAAGAGTGAAATTGCATTTATAATTGGCTCGTCGTTTGGTCTTGCGCCTTCGGTTAAGCAAAGGGCAGACTACAAATTGTCAATTTCCAAGCTCACTTTTCCCCATCAGCTTTTACGCGTAATTTTATACGAAACGACCTACCGTTCACTCTCTATTGTGAATGGTACAAAATACCATAAATAATAAAAACACCTCATCACGTGTCTATTTTTGGCACAAAGGTATATGAAAGGAGTAGCTATGTCAAATATTGTTGACGTTTGTGTTGTTGGCGCAGGCCATGCCGGAATTGAGGCAGCTTTAGCCTCTGCCAGAATGGGAATGAACACAATTTTATTTACAATGTCGCTCGACGCTGTTGCAAATTTGCCGTGCAACCCATCCATTGGCGGTACTGCCAAGGGACATCTCGTTTATGAAATTGATGCCTTGGGTGGTGAAATGGGAAGAAGTGCCGATTTAGTTACTCTGCAAACAAGAACACTAAATCTCGGTAAGGGCGCAGCGGTTTACTCAAAGAGAATTCAGGCTGACCGATTAAAATATCGCTCAATTATGAAGGGTGTGCTCGAAAATACTCCTAATTTAAGACTTGTTCAAGCGGAGATTTGTGATATAAAAACAGTAACTGAAAACGGCGAAAAGAGAGTTGATGCAGTAATTACCCGCTTAGGCGAGGAATTTAAATGCAAGGCTGTCATCCTTTGCACAGGAACCTATCTTAACGCAACCGTACATACAGGCGATATTTGTTATCATTCAGGACCTGACTCGCTTATGCACGCTTCTTTTTTGACCGATGCACTCGTGCGCGAGGGCATTTCAATGATGCGCTTTAAAACGGGAACTCCTGCAAGAATCCACGCCGATTCCATTGACTATTCACAGCTTGAAATTCAAGAGGGAGAGGAAATAGCCTTCCCATTCTCTTGGAAAACAAGTGAAGAGGACTACCCTATTAAGAAGCAAGTTCCTTGCTATATTGCCTACACAAATCTTGACACACATAAAATTATCAAGGACAACCTAAAAAAGAGCGCTATGTACTCCGGTAATATACATGGCACAGGTCCAAGATATTGCCCATCTATTGAAGATAAAATAGTGCGCTTTGCCGACAAGGAAAGACACCAGCTCTTCCTTGAGCCGACGGGTGCTGACACAAAGGAAATGTATCTTCAAGGCTTTTCAACCTCTATGCCAATTGAGGTGCAAATGAAGATGCTCAAATCCTTAAAGGGCTTTGAAAATGCAAGGGTTATGCGCTATGCATATGCAATAGAGTATGATTGCACCGACCCACAGGAGCTTTTAGCCACACTTGAATATAAAAAGATTTCAGGTCTTTATGGTGCGGGACAGTTTAACGGAACGTCAGGATATGAGGAGGCGGGCGCACAGGGACTTGTTGCAGGAATTAATGCATCTTTAAAAATCAAGGGTCAAAAGCCTATGATTTTGGAGCGTTCTTCCTCTTATATTGGTACCTTGATTGACGACCTTGTAACAAAGGGAACGAAAGAGCCCTATCGTATGATGACCTCAAGGAGCGAATATCGCTTGCTTCTTCGTCAGGATAATGCCGATTTACGCTTAACCCCTATCGGTCGCGAGGTTGGACTAGTAAATGACGAGCAATGGGCACATTTTGAAAAGCGCAGAAACCAAATAAGTGACGAAAAGAACCGTCTTTCAAAGGTTACAATTTATCCAACTGACGAGGTAAATAAGATAATAGAGGATGCAGGAACAACTCCTATTTCAACCCCTATTTCTCTTGCCGAGCTTATAAAAAGACCACAATTAAGCTACGAAATGTTTGAAAAATTAGACACAGGTAGGCCTAATTTGCCAAAAAATGTAGTTTTTACTGCACAAACAGACATAAAATACGATGGCTACGTTAAAAAACAGCTTTCAGAAATTGCACGAATACAAAAGCTTGAATCAAAGCCTCTTGACCCCAATCTTGATTATTCTATAGTTAAAGGACTCAGAATTGAGGCGATGCAAAAATTAAACAAGGTTAAACCTCTAACCCTTGGACAGGCATCTCGAATTTCCGGAGTTTCTCCTGCAGATATTTCTGTGCTTATGATTTTTTTATCAGCAAAATAAGCTTCAATAATAAATAATTAAGGTGTATCTTTTTTGATGCACCTTTTTTTAACAGCATCGTCAAAAATTGTATTGATTTTTATAATTTATTATGTTATAATCGAATAGAGAGGTGGTGATAGTTATGTTTTTTTGGTTATTGATTAGCTCATTAGCTTTGCTTTGTCCTTCATTTATGATTATTTTTGGAATCATTTTTTTGATTTCTGCACCAAAAGGTATTAACTACATTTTTGGCTATCGCACAAGAAGGTCTATGAAAACACATGAAACCTGGAAATTTGCACATCGTCTTTTAGGAATTCTTTGGATTCCTCTAGGCGTTTTATCATTCTCTTTAATACTCGCTTCTATGGTTTTACTCTTTAATGCCCCTGATAGTACGATTGGCACAGTGGGAGCACTTCTTACCCTTGTAGGTCTTGTTGTTTTCGCTATTCCTATCTTGCCTGTTGAAATAGCTCTTAATAAAAAATTTGATGTTTTTGGGCACAGAATAAAAAAATAACTAAAATTAAGGAGTAATTTATTACTCCTTTTTTATTATTTATCGTTGTTTTATTGATTTTTATTTATAAAAATGTTATAATGTTAGATAAGCAAATATTATTTTTAGGGGTTTATTATGAAAAATGTAAACGTAAGAGATTTTGGTGCTATTGGTGACGGTGCTACTCTTGACACCGCGGCTATACAAAACGCAATAAATTCATGTGAAAAGGGCGATACTCTCGTTTTTGATGGCAAGGGTATTTTCCTTACAGGTACATTGAGATTAAAGGGTGATTTAAGGGTTTATATTGAAAAGGGAACAGAGCTTTGTGGCTCTCGTAATTTAAATCACTATTATGTTAACGAGTTTTACCATAATGAAATGGAAAAAACAATTTCTATGCTTTATGCGCTTGACTCTGACAATATTGAAATGTGTGGCGGTGGTAAAATTATTTTAAGTGGCGATGCTTGGGCTAATTTTACCTGTGGCTCTCCAGATTTTATGAAAGACGAGCACCAGTGTCTAAAATACGAGGAGCAAACTGTAATTGGACCTGACGTAAAAATTGAAAGACCAACTCAGCCAATCTTTTTTAACAACTGCAAAAATATACATATTCATGACCTTAAAATATTTAATTCTCCTTGCTGGACCTTTACATTTTCAAATTGTGAAAATATAGTTTTTGAAAGATGCTATGTTGATAACCACAATAGAATTGCAAATAATGACGGCGTTCATTTTTCAGCATCCAGAAATATCATAGTTCGCGACTCAACCTTCCTTTGTGGCGATGACTGCTTTGCCGCAACATGTATCACAAATACCGAGGGAGTGTGTGAGAATATGGAAATTTCAAACTGTCTAATGTCCTCACGCTCCGCTGCTATTCGCTTTGGTCACCTTTACAGTAAGGTTAGAAACGCAAAGATTAAAAACATTGAAATTTTGCCCTCAAACAGAGCAATTTCAATATTCACAGGTGATGACGGTATTGTTGAAAACATTGAAATCGAAAACGTAAGAGCTAAAACCCAAATTCACGCCGGCTGGTGGTGGGGCAAGGGAGAGGGCTTTGTTATCTGCGCTAAAAACACAAACGGTCAAATTAAAAATATTTCTATTAAGAATTGTGATTTTACCGAGGAAAACCCATCATTAATTATTGGCGATGGAGAAAATTTATCCGGTGTTACAATCGAAAATTGTAATTTTAAATATGAAAAGGGCGACACACATCCCTACTATTATGGAAAAATTGATATTCAACCAAATGTGCAAACTCTCGAAAAAGCACCTTTTAATACGGGTGACTTAATTTACGTTGACGGTGCTAAAAACGTTACCCTAGATGAAAAAAGCATTGTTGGTTCAGTTAAATAAAAAAGGATTTTTGACTATTTTAAGTCAAAATTAGGTAAATAAATGGCATTAACGAGTGAGAAAATTTTAGCTTATAAGGAAATTTTAAAGGAAGAATTAATTCCTGCTATGGGCTGCACAGAGCCTATTGCTATTTCCTTTGCCGCGTCAATTCTTGGAGATGTTTTAGGCGGTTATCCAACTAAAATAAGAGTTGGCTTAAGTGGCAATATTATTAAAAACGTAAAAAGCGTAATCGTGCCTTTTACGGGTGGTATGCACGGGATTAATACTGCTGTTTGTGCAGGTATTGTAAGTGGAAGATATGACAAAAAATTAGAGGTGCTTTCTTACCTTACACCCGACCAAGTGTCTAAAATCAGTGAATATAAGGATTCCTGTAAGATGGAAATCTATGAGCTTGAGGATTCAAGCCCCTTTGAAATTATTATAAAGGGTGAGCTCGGCAAGGATACAGCCTTTGTTCACCTTTCAAAAAGACATACAAATATAGAAAAGGTACGCTTAAACGGTAAGGACATAACTGAAAAATATTACACCAAGGACGACGTTGTTGAAAAGGAATCGACTGACCGTTCACTTTTAAACGTGCAGGATATTGTTGAGTTTGCTGAAACAATTGACTTATCTGATTTAATTCCGCTTCTTGATAGACAAATTTCCTTTAATATGGCGATTGCAAATGAGGGAATTTCACGCGATTGGGGCGCATCAATAGGTAGAACCTTATATTTGTCCTCAAACGGAGATACGCGTATTTTAGCGCGCGCTTTGTCTGCTGCCGGCTCTGATGCACGTATGAACGGCTGTGAGCTTCCTGTTTGCATTATTTCCGGTAGTGGTAACCAAGGAATTACCGCATCTGTCCCTATTTGTGTTTACGGTGAAAAATTAGGCTCTTCAAAGGAAGAAATTTATCGTGCATTGCTTATATCAGATTTAATTACAATTCATCAAAAAACAGGCATTGGCTGTCTTTCAGCTTATTGTGGTGCTATTTCTGCAGGCGCTGGTGCAGGCTGTGGTATTTGCTATCTTTACGGTGGTAGATTTTATGAAATTGCCCATACGCTTGTAAATACAGTTGCAATTCTTTCAGGTACTATTTGTGACGGCGCAAAATCCTCATGTGCCGCAAAAATTGCAATGGCAGTTGAAGCAGGAATTATGGGATATGATATGGCAAAGGGCGGACATCAATTTTATTCAGGCGAGGGAATTGTTAAAAAGGGCGTTGAAAATACCATTGAAAATATCAATCGCTTAGCAACCGTCGGTATGCTTGGTACTGACAAGGAAATTATTAAAATAATGCTTGGAAAATAAAAAATAAAATAATAATTAAGGGCGAAATATAATAATTTCGCTCTTTTTTTATTAATAAATTGTAAATTTTTTGGTGTTTTTTTAATATAAAATTTACTATTTAAAGGTATTTTTCCACATATTTGTTTAAAGTGTATATATATATAAGTAGAAATTTTTCAATTTTTCTTGACAGTTTTCCACATATATGTTATAATATTTACAACTATTATTAGAGTGCCGAACTATGCCATTTTGGTATTTTTTCGCATTTTTTCTTCACGCGCGTGTGTGCGTGTAGCATTATGCGTGCGTATGCGTACGCGAGGACTATTAAAAAGGAGTAATTTATGAACTTTAACTCTATTGATCTTGAAAGCATTCAAAATATGCTAATAGAAATGCTTTTAAAGGAAAACTCATCAACCGCAGTTAATTTATGGTTTGGTGATTTAAAGCTCACGTCAATTGATGAAAACGAAGCTATTTTTGTTTCTCCAACAGACTTAAAAAAGAAAATTATTCAACAGCGCTTTGCTATTTCAATGGCTGACCACTTAAATGAAATTTTAGGATTTGAGCCATCTGTTATAATCCATTCATCAGAGCATGGTGAAATTAATTTATCAAAGGAAAATCTTGATACCTTTGAAAAAATAGAAAAGGGTGATATTTCTTTATCCTCTGTTTCAAAGGATTTAAACGTTCCACCAAATTATCGCTCTGAATATACATTTGAAAACTTTGTTGTCGGCTCATCTAATAAATTTGCAAATTCAGCAGCTGTTGCGGTTTCAAATCAAAATTTTGATAATTTTACAAAGAAGGAATATAACCCACTATTTATTTATGGCCCGTCGGGAGTTGGTAAAACACATCTTCTTTACGCTATTGTAAACAGAATTACCCAAAACTTCCCATCAAAGAAAATTATCTACGTAAAGGGTGAGGAATTTGCAAATCAATTATTTATTGCAATTTCAAAGCACTCAACGGCTGAATTTAAAAACAAATACAGAAGCGCTGACGTTTTACTTATAGACGATATTCACTTTGTTGCTGGTAAGGCATCACTTCAAGAGGAATTTTTCAATACCTTTAACGCTATATTTGATGCAAATAAGCAAATGATATTTACCTCTGACCGTCCTCCTCACGAAATGAAAAGCCTTGAGGATAGATTAAGAACAAGATTTATGGCAGGACTTATAGTTGATATTCAATTACCTGACTATGATTTAAGATGTGCTATTTTAAAGCAAAAATCAATTCTTAATCATTTAAATATTTCAAACGAAATTATTTCTTACCTTGCTGAAAACGTGACAACATCAATCCGTCAGCTTGAGGGTGTTGTTAAAAAGCTCGGTGCAATTCAGCTTCTTGAAGGGGGAGATATTAACCTTGAAAGGGTTAAAAACTCCGTTCATGAGTTTGTTCCTAAAAAGGACTCCGACACTAAAAAGATGGATGATATTATTATTGCCGTTTCAAATAAATTTGGAGTTACACGCGAGGATATTTTATCAACAAAGAGAAATAAAGAAATTGCAGTTCCACGTCATATTTGCGTTTACGTTGCACGTCAAGCAACACAGCTTTCACAGTCTCAAATAGGAAAGGCAATTAACCGTGACAGAACAACTGTTATTTCAAGTGAAGGATTTGTCAAGGATATGATGGAGAAGGACTCTTCCTTTGCATATGAGGTAAACTCAATTATAAGAGAAATTTCTTCTACATAATTTTCCACATTTTCTCAACTTACATAAAAAGCCATATAAAATAAGGACTTGTCCCACTTTTCAACAGACAAGTTATCAACGGTTAATAAATTGATGTATAACTTTTCCAAATTAAGACAATTTAAAATTTTAAAAACGTCAAAGGTTATCAACAATTATTAACGTCACCAGGTTGATATTTTTATCTATAAAATCCATATTTTAGTGGTATTTTATAAGTTATCAACAGTATCAACTACCCCACTACTACTACCACTACTACAATTAATAAATAAATATTAAAAAAAGAAAATATAAAGAAAAAGAACCTAAAAAATTGGTTTTTTTGAAAGGATTTTTTATGATTGCTATTTTCGATAAGGATAAGCTTTTAAATGCATTAGTTCCTATTATGTACACAGTTTCAGGCAAAAACACAAACTCATATACAGAGGGTATTTTAATCCACTGTGGTGATGATAATATGTGTACTCTTACCTCTTATGATTTTGAAAAGGGAATGAGAACTCAAATTGAATGTGAAATTCAAGAGAGAGGAAAATGTGTTATAAACGCAAACAAGCTTTTCCAAATTGTAAAAACAATGCCAAAGGGCAATATTAAAATTACTGTTGAGAGCTCATATAAGACTGTTATTGAATCTGAAAACGGATTTTCACACTTTGATATTAAATCATTAAGCGCAAGTGAATTTCCTGTTCTTCCCGAGCTTCGTGCAGAGAAGGGCTTTAAAATTCCTCAATATTTATTTAGAAAATTTGTAAATAGAATATTATTTGCAATAGGTCAAAATGATAGCCGTCCTGTTTTCAACGGTGCTTATTTTGAAATTATTAAAAATAAAATGACCGTTGTTTCTTGTGACGGCAACCGTTTGGCACATCTTGAATATGAGTGTGACTTTGAAAATACTAACAATGATAAAAATCCATTATATCTTTTATTTATAGTTCCGGGTAAAACCTTGGTTGAGCTTTTAAAGCTTGTTAAGGATACTGAGGAAACAATGGAAATTAGAGTTGCTAACCGTCAGCTTCTATTTATTGTCGGAAAATATATTCTTTTCTCAAAGAAGATTGAGTCAGCTTATATTGATTACGAAAGAATTTTACCAAAGCAATCAAATATTGAATTTAATTTAAATGCTGAGGAATTAAAGGGTGCGCTTGAAAGAAGTGCCTTGATTATTGAAGACAATCTTGCCGGTACTCTTCGTCCTTACGTTAAATTTACTATTGACGAGGTTCTTTCTATTTCAACCTTATCCTCAAACGGTAACGTTTATGACGAAATTGAGATTGAAAAGACAAAGGGAGAGGATTTGGTTATTGCATTTAACTGTAAGTTTTTCCTTGACGTACTAAAGGTATGTGACCCGGGAAAAATGAAATTGAGCTTTGTAAATCCATTGACAGGCGTTTTGATTGAGCCACAAAATACAGAAGAAGGCAAATTTACATATTTTGTAATGCCTATGAGAATGACACACTAATGATAGTAAAAAATATTGAATTTGAAAATTTTCGCAATATCGAATGTGAAAAGATTGAATTTAGTGAAGGAATAAACGTTATTTACGGCGAAAACGCGCAGGGAAAAACAAATATTTTAGAGGGAATTTATCTTTTTGCACGTGGAAAAAGCTTCCGTGCCTTTAAAGATAAGGAGCTTGTAAAATTTGATAAAGGTGTGGCTTACGCAAAAATGAATTTTGAAAGCAAGGGTATAGAAACACAGCTTGGTGTTGAAATTCCTAAAAGCCAAACCAAAAGGTTTTACAGAAATAAAATTAAGGTTTCAAAAACCTCTGAAATTATTGGTGAATTTAGGGCAGTTTTATTCTGTCCCTCCCACTTGGGAATAATAAAGGATTCCGCATCTGTGCGTCGTAAATTTTTAGATGTTGCAATTTCACAGCTCCGTCCCGTTTATATAAAAATTATGGCAAGATATAACGCGGTTATGGAGGAAAGAAACGCAATACTTAAAATGATGCCAGAGCAAAGACAAGAAAATGAAGCATTAATGGACATTTATTCAGAGGAATTAGCTTCACTTTCTGCCGATATTGCTGATATAAGAAACGAATATATTAAAAAGCTGGACTATTGGGTTTCTGTTTTCTTTAATGATATGACAGAAGGTCGAGAAAAGCCAAAAATAACCTATGAATCAAATGCGAGTCAAGAAGACTTTGAAAATAGAGAAAGCTTAAAAAACAGGTATTTAGAGCTCTTAAAAAACAACAAGGAAAGAGAATATAAATACGGAGCTACTTTATTTGGAATTCATAAGGACGATTTAAAAATAGAAATAAACGGCCGTGATTCTCGCTTTTATTCGTCACAGGGTCAGCAACGCTCACTTGCTCTTGCTATGAAAATGGCGGAGGGTGAAATTAGCCGTGAGGGTAAGGGAGAATATCCCGTGTTCCTTTTTGATGACGTGCTCTCTGAGCTTGATGACCAAAGAAAAAAATACGTCTTATCAAATATAAGCTCACGTCAGGTTATTATAACAGGCTGTGATAAAGGCGTATTTGAAAACACAGATGATTGCAATTTTATCTACATAAAGGACGGCAAGAAAAATGAGGATTTAGTTATCCCTGAAATAAACGAAGCTGTCGAAGAAGAAAATTAAAATGTATATTCATATTGGTAATAACAAAATGGTGAGGGACACGGATATTTTAGGTGTATTTGACCTAGATTCATCAACCGTTTCTATAAATACCAGAAATTATTTAAGTAATGCTCAAAAGGAAAAAAGAGTAATTACACTTGGGTATGAATTACCCAAATCATTTATAATTTTAAAAAACAAAGAGGTATATTTATCCCCATTAAATACCTCATCTATCGTTAAATAAATCCTATTAAAAAAATAAAGGAGAAAAAAATGGAAAACTTGGAAAACAGAGTTGAAAGAGAATATGGCGACGAGCAAATTCAAGTCCTTGAGGGTCTTGAGGCTGTTAGAAAGCGCCCAGGTATGTATATTGGTACAACTTCAATAAGAGGTCTTCACCATCTTGTTTATGAGATTGTTGATAACTCTATTGACGAGGCAATGGCAGGACATTGCGATAAAATTACAGTTACACTTTTGCCTGACGGTAGTGTTGCTATTCAGGATAATGGACGTGGCGTTCCGGCAGGTATAAACGCAAAGACAGGAACACCAAACCTAGAGGTAGTATTTTTGGTGCTTCACGCCGGCGGTAAATTTGGCGGTGGCGGATATAAGATTTCAGGTGGACTACATGGTGTTGGTGCATCAGTTGTAAACGCGCTTTCCACTTGGCTTGAGGTTGAAAACTGCCACGACGGTAAAATGTATACCGAAAGATTTGAAAAGGGACAGGTTGTAAGACCATTTGCCTGTGTTGGCGATGCTCCAGAAGGAAAGAAGGGTCTTTACGTTAGATTTAAGCCTGACGACACCATTTTTGAAACTGTTGATTTTGAATATGAAACTCTTTTAACAAGACTCCGTGAGCAAGCATTTTTAAATGCGGGTATAAGAATAGTTTTCCGCGACGAAAGAGATGAGGACAACATCCGCGAGGACGAGCTTTATTATGAGGGCGGTATACGCGAGTTCGTTCAATTTATAAATAACAACAAGGGTGGCGGACTAATTCACAACGAAGTAATATACATGAAGGCAGAAAAAGGGGATATTACTGCCGAGGTAGCACTTCAATATAACGATTCATATAGTGAGGCTATTGTTACCTTTGCTAACAATATGTCAACAATAGACGGCGGTACTCACGAAATAGGCTTTAAAGAGGGCTTACGTAAGGTTACAAACGCTTACGGTAAAAAGCTTGGCTTCCTTAAAGAGGGAGATAAGCTTTCAGGTGAGGACACACGTGAGGGTCTTACTGCTGTTGTTTCTGTTAAATTGCCTGACGCACAATTTGAAAGCCAAACAAAGGCAAAGCTTGGTAACAGTGAAATAAGAACTATTGTTGATAATATAGTTTCAGAAAAATTAAGCGAATATTATGAGGAAAATCCTGACGTTGCAAAGATTATTATTGATAAATCCTGTGCAGCATCAAGAGCACGTGAGGCAGCAAGAAAGGCGAGAGAGCTTGCAAGACGTAAAGGAGTTTTAGAGGGCTCAACTCTTCCAGGTAAGCTTTCAGACTGTCAAGATAGACGTGTTGAGTATACAGAGCTATTCCTTGTAGAGGGAGACTCTGCCGGAGGCTCCGCAAAGGACGGACGTGATAGCCGTTTCCAAGCTATTTTACCACTTCGCGGTAAGGTATTAAACGTTGAAAAATCTCGTCTTGACAAGGTTTATTCAAATGATTCATTAATTCCAATTATTCAAGCACTTGGATGTGGTATTGGTGAAGAATTCAACTCCGAAAAATTAAGATACGGAAAAATTATTATTATGGCGGATGCCGACGTTGACGGCTCTCATATTCAGGTACTTCTTCTTACCTTCCTATACCGTCATATGCGTCAGCTTATCGAAGACGGCCACGTATTTTTAGCAAGACCACCGCTTTATAAAATTACAAAGGGTAAGCAAGAAAGATATGCTTTCTCCGATGAAGAAAGAGATAAAATTTTCTTGGAGCTTGGCGGCGGTCAAGCAGAGAGATATAAAGGTCTTGGTGAAATGGATAAGGAACAGCTTTGGGAAACAACCATGGACCCAACAAGAAGAACACTTATTAAGGTTGAAATCGGCGATGCTATTAGATGTGACGAGATTTTCTCACTTCTAATGGGTGATAAGGTAGAGCCAAGACGTGAATTTATCGAGAAAAACGCTAAATTCGTTAAGAACCTCGACATTTAATTTGACGTAAAGAGGAGTTTAAAAAATGAGCGAAAAAGATATAAATCAATTAGATTATGAAAATACCGAACAAATGATAGTTGGCAGATCCATTGAATCAAGAGTGCCTGAAGCATTCCTTGAATATTCAATGTCAGTTATCGTTTCCCGTGCGCTCCCTGACGTGCGTGACGGAATGAAGCCTGGTCAAAGACGTGTTATGTACGCTATGTACGAGGACCATTTGACAAGCGATAAGCCATTTAGAAAATCGGCTACCACAGTTGGTAACGTGCTTGGTAGATACCATCCACACGGTGACCAATCCGTTTATGGAACAATGGTAAGAATGGCACAACCATTCTCACTCCGTTATCCACTTGTTGAAGGACACGGAAACTTCGGTAACGTTGACGGTGACGGCGCAGCTGCCTACCGTTATACTGAGGCTAGAATGAGTAAGCTTGCAAATGAGCTTATGAGTGATATTGAAAAGGACGTTGTTGACTTCGTTCCTAACTTTGATAACTCACGTAAAGAGCCAACAGTTTTGCCATCTCGTTTCCCTAACTTTTTGGTAAATGGTAGCGTTGGTATTGCCGTTGGTATGGCAACAAACGTACCACCTCACAACCTTGGCGAGGTTATTGACGGTACAATTCACCTAATGGATAACCCCGACTGCACAGTTGCAGATTTGATGGAATATATAAAGGGTCCGGACTTCCCAACAAGTGCTACAATTTACGGTAAGCGCGGTATTACCGAGGCATATGAAACAGGTCACGGTCGCGTTATGGTTCGTTCAAAGGCTAAAATTGAAGAGGACCACCACAGAATTATAATTACAGAAATTCCTTATATGGTAAATAAGAGCCAGCTTGTTGAAAGAATTGCTGACCTTGTTAAAGACAAGCGAGTTGAGGGTATTTCAGCAATCCGCGACGAGTCAGGCAGAGCCGGAATGAGAATTGTTATTGAATATAAGCGCGATGCAAACGCACAAATTATTCTTAACACTCTATATAAAAATACACAGCTTCAAGACACCTGCGCTGTTAATATGCTTGCCCTTGTTAACGGTGAGCCAAAGACACTTAACTTAAAAGAGGTTCTTGAAAACTACGTTTCCTTCCAAGAGGAGGTAGTTTTAAGAAGAACAAGGTTTGAGCTTGCAAAGGCACAGGCTGAAGAGCATATTTACGAGGGCTACAAGATAGCACTTGATAATATCGACGAGATTATTTCTATAATCAGAGGTAGTGCAAGCACACCTGAGGCTAAGGAAAAATTAAAAGAAAAATTCCTCCTTTCCGACGAGCAGGCACAGGCTATTGTTGAAATGACTCTCGGACGTCTATCCGGACTTGAGCGCCAAAAGATAGAGGAAAGACTCTTGAAGCTTCAAGAAACTATTGCCGAGCTTAACTCAATTATTGCAAGCGAGCAAAAATTGAAGGACTTAATCAAGGAAGAGCTTCTTGAAATTAAGAGAAAGTTTGCTGACCCACGTCGCACTGATATTATTGACAGCGAAGAGGAAATTGATATTGAGGACCTTATTGAGCGTCACGAGTGCGTAATTACACTTACAAATTCGGGCTATATTAAGAGAATTCCTGCCGATACATATTCAGCTCAACGTAGAGGCGGTAAGGGACTCATCGCTATGCATACAAAGGAAGAGGACTTTATAGAAAAGGTTCTCGTTGCAAATAGCCACGATTATCTACTTATGTTCACCGATAATGGTAAGATTTTTGTTCGCAAGGTTTATAGAATTCCTGAGGCATCAAGAACAGCGAAGGGCTCTAACATTATTAACCTTATTGAGATTGAAAAGGGCGAGAAGGTAACTGCTATGGTAACTCTTTCCGAGTTTACTCACGGTGAATATCTGACAATGGTTACCCAAAACGGTGTAATTAAGCGTACTGATATTGCTGAATATGAATATCAGCGTAAGGGCGGTAAGATTGCAATTAACCTCGACGAGGGTGACAAGCTTATATTTGTTGGTCATACAGATGGCAATAAGCACGTGCTTATCGCTACAAAGAACGGCTATGCTGCTCGCTTTGATGAAAACAAGGTTTCAATTGTTGGAAGAACTGCACGCGGTGTACGCGGTATTGATTTACGCGAGGGCGATATTGTTTGCGGTGCTGTTATAGTAGACGAGAACAAAAAGCTTCTTACAATCACCGAAAACGGCTATGGAAAGAAGAGCAATTTTGACGAATTCGAGCCAAGAAACCGTGGTATTATGGGTGTTATCGTTCACAATATCAACGAAAAGACAGGAAAGCTTGCCGGTGTTGCTTGCGTTGACGATGAAAAGGACGTTATGGTAATTACCAACGAGGGTATTATTATAAGAACAGCAACCGACGTTATACCAACATATAAGAGAAGCACAACAGGCGTAAAGATTATGCGTCTTGACGACGACTCAATAGTTGCAAATATGACATTGGTTGATAAAGAGGACGAGGAAGAAAACGAAGCAGTCCTTGACGAAAACGGAAATCCTATTGTTCAAGAAATACAAGAGGGCGAGGCACAAGAGATAGCTGATGGAGAAAAAACAGACACTCCCCCTGCCCAAAATGAAGTAGAAGAAAACCCAGAGGCATAAAATGGGAAAAATAAAAAGAATTTTATCCTTATTGTTCGCATCGCTATTGGTCATTTTGACCTTTAGCGGCTGCGGATGTGCCAAAATAAGCGAGGAAGAAGCGAAGCTTGAAATTAAAAAGCTCGTTGATGCATCATACGATTTAAACGTAATTATTTACGGCGAGGGTCTTCCTTACTATGAAAGAACAGATACTATAAATCAGTTATACGCACCCGTTGCCGACACTGCCAAATATAAAAGCATCAGTAATTTGAAGGTTGATATCAGAAAAACCTTTTCAGAAAGCTATTCAAAAATTCTGGAAGCAACAGCCTTTGAAGGACAAGAGGGTGTAGAATTCGGATATCATAATCAACCAAGATATATTGAGGTTTTGGGTGAGCTTATGGTATTAAAGGACTTTTATAACGTTGATTTCGACAGCGATAAATATGGCGAATATGAAGGTATAAAGGTTCAAAAATATAATACAAACGTAATAAAAATTGTTAAAATTTCCAAAAGATTTGTTGAGGGTGAAATAACAAGCGTTGATGGAAAAACCACAATAAGAGTTACTCTTGTTTTGGAAAACGGAGAATGGCGCTTGGATTCGCCTACATACTAAAAAACCGCACCCTGTGTGCGATTTTACAGTGAAACTCAGTATTTATATTAGATATTAGGAGTAAAAAATGGCTAAAAAAACAACTAAGGCAGTAGCTAAGGTAGAAGCATCAAGTAACGATGCTGAAAAGAAAAAAGCACTGGACACTGCCTTATCTCAAATAAAAAAGGAGTGCGGTGAGGAGTCAATCAGACGCTTGGGAGACAAGGCTGATATGCAAATCGGTGCAATCTCCACAGGCTCACTAACACTTGATTTAGCTCTTGGCGTTGGTGGACTTCCTAAGGGAAGAATTATTGAAATTTATGGTCCTGAGTCATCAGGTAAAACAACAATTGCTCTTCACGCAATAGCAGAGAGCCAAAAGGAAGGCGGAACTGCGGCATTTATTGACGCCGAGCATGCCCTTGACCCTGTTTATGCAAAGGCGATTGGCGTTAATATTGACGAATTACTTGTTTCTCAGCCCGACAACGGTGAGCAAGCGCTTGAAATTACAGAGAAGCTTGTTTCCTCTGGTGCTGTTGATATTATCGTTGTTGACTCGGTTGCTGCGCTTGTTCCAAGACAAGAAATTGAGGGCTCAATGGGAGATTCCCATATGGGACTTCAGGCAAGACTTATGTCACAGGCACTTCGTAAGCTTTCAGGAGCTATTGCAAAGACAAATTGTATAGTAATCTTTATCAACCAGCTCCGTGAGAAATTAAATGTAATGTATGGAAATCCCGAAACGACAACGGGTGGTCGCGCACTTAAATTCTACGCATCTGTTAGGATTGATGTAAGAAAAGCTGACACACTAAAGAATGGAACAGTTGCATATGGAAACCACGTAAAATGTAAGGTTGTTAAAAACAAGGTGGCAGCTCCGTTTACAACTGCTGAATTCGATATGATTTACGGCAAGGGTATTTCAAAATCATCAGAAATTATTGATATTGCTATTGAGCTTGGTCTTGTTATGAAGAGTGGCTCTTGGTTCTCCTATAATGGAGGAAAAATTGGTCAAGGCAAGGACAATGCAAGAAAATATTTTGAAGACAATCAAGAGCTTATGAAGGAGCTTGAAGAAAAAATTAAGGCGCGCTTAGCAAATGGTGAAGCACCCGAAAGTGATGAATTCGACCTTGACATGGACGAATTTGATCTTGATTCGCTCAACCTAGACTAAGTTTTCGACATCTTAGGGACTTTTAATCCCTATTAAAAAGGGCAAAATAAATGGAAAATGAAATTTACTACAAGGTAGAAAAAATTAAGAAAACCCCCGCAGGACGAGTTTATTGCATTAAATCAAATCTCGGCACTGTTTTTGAGATGCTAGTTTCTAACGAGCAGTATGAAAGATTTGATATTGAAGAGGGTGAAATAATTGATGACGAGCATTTTCTCAAGATTAGAGAGGAGATGCTGTTTGATAACGCACGTCGTGCTGCATTTTCAATTCTTTCCTGTGGAGAAAATAACAAAAAATCATTAACAAGCAAGCTTCAAGCGCGCGGTTATTCCTATGAGCTATCTAAAAACATGGCTATTTATATGGAGCACCGCGGATATATTGACGAGAAAAAGCAAATAAAGCTTTTATGTCAAAATTATCTTAAAAAGAAGTATGGCAAGTTAAAGATTATAAACGAGCTTGTTGCTCACGGATATCAACGCGAGGACGTACAGGAATTTGTAAAGAAAAATCTTGACAAGGTGAACTTTGCTGAAAACTGTGCTTACATTATTGAAAACAAGTTTATGCCACTAAAAACGCAGGATGACGTTAAGAAAATGATGGGTACACTCCTTCGCTATGGATATAACGTTGGTGAGATTAAGGACGGCATAAAAATTGCAACCGAAAGGCAAGGTAAGGATGAGTAGAATAGGCTTTGTTTCGCTTGGCTGTCCTAAAAATTTGCTTGATACCGAGGTTATGCTCGGTCATATCGCCATGGCAGGATATGAGATAACTCCTGAGGAGAGCGAGGCAGATATTGTTATAGTGAACACCTGCGCCTTCATTGGTGACGCCAAAAAGGAATCTATTGACAATATTCTCGATATTGCTTGGCTCAAGGAGAATGCAAATTTAAAGGGCATTATAGTTACAGGATGCTTGGCTGAACGATACCGCGACGAAATTTTAAATGAATTTCCCGAGGTTGACTGTGTTCTTGGCACAGGCAGTGTGCACTCAATTGTTGAGGCAATTAAAAGAGTTGAGAGTGGCGAGCGCTATTCAGAATATAAGGATAAAAATGAGGTAGCATTAGGTGGTGACAGAATTGTGACCACGGGCGAGGCTTACGCTTATCTTAAAATTTCTGAGGGCTGTAACAACCGTTGTACATACTGTGCAATTCCATCAATACGCGGAAAATTCCGCTCACGCCCAATGGACGAGCTCATAAAAGAGGCAAAAGAGCTAACCGATATGGGAATTAAGGAATTAATAGTTATAGGTCAAGATACTACCGCTTACGGAATTGACCTTTATGGGGAATATAAATTGCCCGAGCTTTTATCACGCTTGGCAAAGGAAACGGACGTATCATGGCTTAGAATTCTTTACTGCTATCCCGACAAGATAACCCCCGAGCTTATAAATGAGTTTAAAACAAACGACAAGCTTGTAAAATATATTGATATTCCTATTCAACATATTAGTGATTCAGTTCTTAAAAGAATGGGCCGAAAGGGCGATGGCGCACTTATCCGCTCAGTTATGAAAAAATTGCGCGAAATTGAGGGCATGACCATTCGTTCAACTGCGATAGTAGGCTTCCCGGGTGAAACGGAGGCTGATTTTACAGAGCTTTGTGAGTTTATCCGTGAGGTTAAATTTGACCGCTTTGGCGCATTTGCTTACTCCCAAGAGGAGGGAACGCCTGCATATAATTTGCCCGATCAAATTGACGAACAAGAAAAGCAGGATAGATACGATATTATAATGCGTGAGCAGCTTGCCGTTATGGAGGAATATAACGCGCAAAGAATCGGCAAGGAATTAACCGTATTGTGCGAGGGCTTTGATAAGGTTGCGGAAGCTTATTTTGCAAGAAGCGAGGCAGATGCACCCGACATTGACGGAAAGGTTTTCTTTACCTCAAAGAAAAAAATCGAAGCAGGCGAGTTTGTAAAAGTAGTGGTTGACGATGCCGATGATTTCGATTTATTTGCTACCATAATATAAAAAACCGCACCCTGTGTACGATTTTTAGAATAAAAACATATCAAAAGAAAGAAAAAATGGATAAAAATATAGAACCAAATGTAATAAGTGAACTGCCGAGCAGCTATAAGCTAGCTCATACGCTTGATTTACAAAACAATAAAAAGCAATTTTTCTTAATAAACGGTATGGCGATATTAAGTGCAATCATTTTAATAGTGCCAATGCTGTTTTTAGTCCCTATTGACAGTCTTTTTATAATTGACTTTTCAGAGGGCGGTGGCGGAATTTGGCTTTATATATTGCGTTTTGCTTTGCTTGTTCTGGGCAGTATCCTTTATATTGTGCTTCACGAGTTTACTCACGGAATAGTGATGAAGCTTTTCGGAGCAAAAAAAGTGAAATTCGGCTTTTCCTTTCTTTATGCCTATGCAGGCTCGAAGGAAGAATATTTCAAAAAATGGCCGTATATAATAGTGGCACTTGCTCCTTTTACAATTTTCTTTGTTATCTTTGCCGTTATTTGCCCATTCATTTATAAAACCCCTTGGTTTTGGATGGTTTATTTCTGGCAGGTACAAAATATTTCAGGCTCAATGGGAGATATTATTGTTTCACTTATCTTCCTTGGAAAGCCAAAGAATTCGTATATTAAGGACGAGGGCACGAGCATGAGGCTTTATGCCTTGCAAGACTGAAAAAACCAGTTTTGAAACGGACAATACCCCGCATATGGCGTTAAAATTTTTTGAAATATTTTTAAGGACAAAAATATAAAAAAGCAAATTGGGGCGACCCAGTGTGCAAAAATGGAGGATTTTATGAATTTACCAAACAAATTAACTATGTTAAGGGCGCTTTTAGTTCCCGTGTTTATCGCTTGTCTGCTTTATATTCCAAATAATGCAGTGTGCGGTTTTGTCACAGCAGGAGTTTTCATTATTACGTCCCTAACAGATATGCTAGACGGAAAAATTGCAAGAAAATACAACCTCGTTACCAACTTTGGTAAATTTATGGACCCACTTGCAGATAAATTTATGGTCTTTGCTGCATTGATTACAATTACAGTTAAGCTTTTCTTAACAGCAGATAATACAAATGATACTGTTCTTGCACACGTAATGCTTTGGACAACTATGGTTGTTGTTCTTCGTGAGCTTGGTGTTACTTCAATCAGAATGGTTTGCTCGGGCACAGGTGCAGGCGTTATCGCTGCTAGTATGTTCGGCAAATTAAAGACTGTGACACAGGTTATTGCAATAGTTGTTATTCTTGTTGAATATTCATTAAACGTTGGATTTGAGCTTCCAACCTACTGGATTGCATCTTACGTATTAATCGCGGCTATGGCATTTATGACAATAGCTTCGGGAATAGACTATTTGAAGAGCTATTGGAAGTACATCAATCCTAATCAGTGAGGGAGCGAGAACGGGTAAAAGCGAAATCACAAGTGTTTCATAGTTATCTATACCACATAAGTTAAACGAACTAATTTATATGGCGTTACCCAGTTAAGATATTAAGGAAAAAGAGGTCTTATGGACCTCTTTTCTTTATGTGGTTTTCGGGTTTTCACCTACTATATCATTCTATAACGTATGCGGATAGCTCACTCCACAAATCCTGTCCGTTTGATGGGTTATCCATACGAATTTCGATTTTTGTAATTTCGCCATTTACCTCAAACGCGCAGGTTGAGCCAAATGAGCCGATGCCGAGATTTTTTGTTGCTCCGTTGGAATAGGTTACTGTTACTGAATATACGGCACTGCCTTGACCGGTTACAGAAAAGATGTCTATATACGTTGATTTCTTTGCGGTAAGGGTTACTGTAACGGCGCCTGTGCCTTTTCCTGTGATTTCACCGTCATTATAGTTTCCATTTAAAAGTGATGCACTTTTATCAGCACCCCAGCAATCACCATCGACAACCGGTGTTAGGAAGGTGGAGTATGCAATATTTTTAAGTGGCTGTATCTCTGATTCCTGACAGCGAGTGCACTTGCGAGCTCTTGTCACGGATGAGCCGTCAACTGTTGTTTGCCAAGCACCGAGATTGTGACCCAAGGCTTCCTCAAGCACGTTGAATTCTTGATGTCCGCAAGAGTTACAGATTCTTTGTGTTTGAGTTGGGGTAGTGCAGGAAACGGTTGTATATTCTTGCCAAACGCCCCATTGGTGATTTTCCGTTCCGTCAAGACAAAGGAAAATCTTTTCCCATTTGGGGTAAAGAGCTAGGTTACCTTTAATTTGTGAGGATAGAGAATATTGTGTGTCGTTGATATCGAACCAGCCTGTAAATCTGTAGCTGTATCTGGATGCAACAGGCATAGCGGGTAGGTAGTTAGCGAGTCTTTCGCCTTTTATGGCATCAAAGTGGTCGAAATTTACATTTATTGATTCGTTAGAAGCGAGAATGAATTCAACCGTTACAATTTCACCGTATGGCTCCCAAAGAGCAACAAGCACTAAGCCGTCATCCGGCAAGATTGTTTTTCTGTCAGCCCTTTGTGCACTTTTTCCGTCTATATACCAGCCAAGAAACTCGTAGCCGAATCTTGTTGGGGTTGGTAAGGTGCCGATTTGCTCACCGACAATAGCCTCGTGTGTGTCCTCTGTATCAGTAGGTAAATCACCGCCGTTTGCATCAAAATAGATGTTGGCTTTTAAAATGATTTTTTCCCATTTTGCCGACAGAGTGTCTGATTTTGTAACTGTATATGGGAAATTTGCTTTATTTTCACCCGAGAACCAGCCGAGAAAATTATAGCCATCAAGATAGGGCGTTGGCAGAGAGGTAATAACCTCGCCAAGTGGATATGAGCTAATTAAATTAACGTCCTCGTCTACCGTTCCACCGTTTAAATTGAGAGAAATTGTTGCGTGGGTGTCGTCCTCACTTAAAATTTGCTTCCATTTTGCAACGAAAATAGCGCTACCCTCAACGGTGTAGGGAAGGGCAACCTCGTCGCTTCCAAAATACCAGCCGAGAAATTCATAGCCATCCTTTATGGGAGTTGGTAAAAACGTGATTTGGTCACCGGCTTCGTATGATTTGGTTGTTTCGTCGTTGTTTGCAAATGAACCGCCGTTAAGCTTTAGTGAAATTGTGTTTGTGTACGTAATTTCCTCCCATTTTGCGGTTAAATTCATGCTTTCCTTAATTACAAACGGGAAGCTTACCTCGTTTTCTCCGTCAAACCAACCAAGGAATTTATATCCGTCCTTCATAGGTGTTGGTGCGGACATAATTACCTTATTTTGGGCGTAGGATTTAGAAAGAGATGCACCCGAGGGCATTTTTCCGCCTACTGTATCGTATGTAAGGGTAACCGACACGGGATATGAATCCTCGTCAACGTCAGCAAGGTCCTCAAACGAGGAACAAGCGTTTAACGAAAACGCAAGAATGCATATAACTAACAGTGTAAGTAGCTTTAAAAATGAGATTTTCTTCATAAATCCTCCGTAAAAGTCCGTGAGCTTGTGTCAACTTCATAATAAATAATTATATCACTTTTTTATATAAATGTAAATATAAAATATTATTAAAATAAGAAGAAGCAGATGCAAAATGCATCTGCTTCTCGCATTATAGGATTATTTTACAATTAGAGCTGATAATTCGCTCCACTTGTCAGAACCGTTTGAAGGCTCCGGCATTGTTACAACAAATTTAGTAACAACATTGCCAACGTTAAATAGAGTAACAGCGGAGTCGCCCTCGCCAAACGTACTTGTTCCAAGTAGGGCTGATGTGCCGTCCTCATAGTAAACCTCAACCATATATTCAGCTGAGCCATATCCAACTACTGCAAATACGTCAACGTAGATTGGCATTCCAGCCTCCAATGTAACGGAGAAAGGAGCGCCCTCCTTAGGCGCGGCAGGTTCGTCCTTGTAGTCGCCATTAACAAGCGCGTTAATGTCTGTAACCCAAGCATCGCCGTCCATAGCGGGAGACTTAAAGTCATCCTTGGTTGTGTTTTCAAAGAGTGTTGTTACTTCGTTTAGACATACTGAGCATGTGCTTGTAGCTTGGATGCCTTCCTCGGTAATGGTTGCTGACGTCCACTCACCAAAGGTATGTCCGTAAGCTGCCTCTATAACCTTATATTCTGTGAGACCGCAGGCTTGACAGGTGTTAGAAACCTTTGCGTCTGTTGTGCAATCAGCATCGGAAACGTGCTCCCATTCCTCGCTAAAGGAGTGACCAAGAGCCTCTGCTACTACGTCGTTTCTTGTGTAATTGCACTTCTTGCAGGTGCCGTCCTTTAAGCCGTCCTCGGTACAAGTAGGCTCGTCTGTATATGTCCACTCAAATTCGTGGTGGATTGTACCGTCTGTGCAGAGAATTGCAGGAGTGATAACAATATCACCTGCGTCAGGAACAGCGTTTACGTAAACCTTGCCGTTTTTAACGAAGAATTCAATATCCTCGCCGTCCTGCTGTGCTACAATGCCAAGGTCTACCCAAGAGTCGTCGATGTCAACCTCGATTGTAAGAGGGAAGTTGAACATATAGTCGTCAAGAGTATCAGTCAAGGAGAGCACTACCTTTGAGTCAGTTCTTTCAATAACTGTAACTGTTGCGCTTAATTGCTCCTTCATATATTGAACAAGCTCTGTGTATGAGCATACCCAAACGCCTGTTTGCTTTAGGTATTGGAACTTGGAGTTTGTTGCCGCATAGGTTGACCAAATTGTACCGCCCATACCGATTTCGTGTAGACATTCAACAGTCATACCGCCGGCTGCAATAATCTCGTTGATACCCTTTTCGTAAGAGCCAAGAGCAGTGTGGTTAAGCTTATATTCACCGTCATTATCGTTTCTAAATACATATTCGGAGCCGTTTAGGTCGTATGAACCAACCTCAACCCACTCGTAGTAAGCATCCCAGAGCTTTCCGTCCTTGTATGTTGAAACGTACAAGTAAGTGCCCTCGGTAATGCCCTTATCAACAAGACGATTTTCGGTTTCGTCATATACGTAGTTAGGTGTTTTACTTACCTGAACGTAATGGTAGGTTCCAGCGGGAGTCATTATAAGTGCGTATGAGCCGCCCTTTTCGTTGAATTTATAAGCACCGTTTTCATAGTCATATCCGCCTGTTGTTTCCTCGTATCTTGGCGTTTCTAGCTTGTTCCAAACAGGGTTGCCGTTTTCGTCAAGCTTTTGCTCGCCCGTTGCTTCGTCAATAACAGGCTCTTGTGTAACGAGCTTGTATCTTTGGCTAGATACACCGCCATCCTTCTTGACAAATGCGTAAGAGCCTTCTGTTTGGTCTGCCTTGGAAATATATGAGTTCATATTACCCCAAGCACGTCTTGTGGATACCCAAATAAGCTCACCGGCTTTGTTTGTAGCTTGAGTAAAGATAACCTCGCCCGTTGCTTCGTCAATTGTGATTGAATTTGCATCAACGCTTGGTGATTGACCGTAGCCGTTTGACTGTAATTCTTCAATTCTGTTGTAGAAATAGAAGGAGTTACCACCGTTACGTGCGGAAGCCATAAGACCTGTTACGTATTCTGACGTGCCGTTTGAGGTAGCACCGTTAGGAGTTGCAAAGGTAAGAATTCTTTGACCCTTGAAGTAGTTCATAAACCAATAGTGAGCATTATGAACGTCTGAAAGAAGGGAATTCTCATTGATTTTAGTAGCGTAGTATCCGCCGTGAGTATATGAGTGAGAGCCAATATCAAGAACGCCCGACTCTAAATACTCTTGCCAGTTGGTAATATAAGAGTTACAGAAGGAGATGGAGAGCATTACCGATGCCTTCCAGCCGTACTGTTGCATCTTAGGGATTAGCCAATCGTAGGTTGCTAAATAGTTACCATCGTCAAGGGTTTGCGCCCAAGCTGCCGGTGCGTTGTTTTTATATGTTGTGATTTTTGGATCTTCAAAATCGTTTAGGTATACTGTTGTTCTTACAGCGTCGCAATCGGCCTTCATACATGAGGATTCCTTTGTGCCGGCATTTGTGCCCTCAGCTGCGGTTGCAACAACGTATTCGCCCCATAGGTGTCCGTATGCGTCAATTGCATCGGTTCTACATTCAAGACCGCATCCGTAGCAGGAAACAATGCTGTATCCGGCTGTAGTACATGTAGGAGATACCTTTTCAATTTCCTTAAATGAATTGTGTGCACATCCATAATAAGTAGAAATGCCGTCCATATTTCCTGGAGATTGGATAACCGCTTGTTCAATAGCCGTAAATGGAGTCATCTCGTAAACGTAAGCTCCCCATTTATCGGCGTGGTCGTCAATAACAAGCTTAACGCCCTTTGTGAATTTAACAATATCACAAGTGAAGAGTGCGCGCTTGCTACCGCTGTTTGCGGTTATAATTGTACCATCGGGAATTCCATCATTGTTTGAGTCACCCTCAAAGGAAACGACCTTGCCCTTGACAACCTTGTATGTGCAAGCCTTTTCCCAAGTAATACCATCCTCGCCAAGATAGTAAACGGAGAACTGTTGGTTTACGTCGGCTCTTACAGCGAATTGAAGGGAGGTTACAAATAAGCTATCCGGGAAGTCAATGGTAGCGTGAATTTCACCAACTGTAGCCTTGTCCTTGTAGTTTGAATTCCAAAATGAGTCATATGAGCCGTCCATAAGTGTTTCCGTACCCGTTGCCCAGGAGTTATATTTACCTGATGAGGAAACAGTTGAGGAGCTGATAAGGTCGGACGTAACACGCTCTGTTCTTGGAACAGCTGCCATAACCTCAACCTCGTAAATTGTTGCAGGAGCGTAACGGGTTGAGTGTAAAACTGTCAAGCGTAGCTTGTCGGTGTTAATTGGAGTGTCAAGCTCGCAAATTATAGCGGCAGAGCTACCGGCAGGTACAGCATTTTTGTCGGAAAGAATTCCAACAGATTGCCAATTACCATCAATAAATGCCTCAAGCTCGTATGAAACGTAGCAGTCGTCACCCAGCTCCCAAGAGGAGTAGTGTGGAACTGACAATTTAATCATACCAACGTCAAACTTTTGAGCGAAGCTTAAAACAAGCTCGTCACCCGTAAATTGCGCACCGTCAGCCAATGTGTCAGCACACCAGAATGAGCCTGCCACTCCGTCTATTGCATTTTTTGCAAGACAAACAGAATAGTAGGAGGTTACTGAAACGCCTGCGGTTGAAGCAACGTTAACGAATGATGCGTTTGTGTATTTACCGCCTGTATATGTGTAGTTACCAATGTCGAGGTCCCAAAGGAGCTCATCCATTTCTGCGTATGAAGGAATCTTAAAGATTTGTTGCTTTTCACAAACCTCACAGATTTTTGCTTCTTGTCCACTTACGTATTGAGTTGGCTCAACGATAGTAGTATAAGAGCTGCTCCATGTATGCAAGCCTGTTGCGGGAATTTCTGAGTAGATTCTTTCTTTGTCACAGCCTTCTCTTTGACAGTATTCGCGAGTATAGCCGTTGGTTGCACAGGTTACCGGAACAACCTCGGTTACAAGGTCGTGTCCGAGCTTTTTAATTGTTTGATAGGTTGAAAGTCCGCATTTTACGCACTTAACCCAAGCTTGACCGTTGTTTTCACAGTCTGCAGGTTTAGATTTTTCGGGAAGAGGAATTGTTTCCTCGTGGGCGCATCCGCCACCGCCGATATACCAAGCTGTCAAATTAACGTCGCCTGTAACTGTCATGGAATCAAAGTTCCATCTTGTTGTAGCGGTCGTTCCCCAGTACCAACCATTGAAGGTTTTGCCCTCGTAAACTGGCTTTGGTGGCTCGGGAATCTTTTCGCCTTGCTTTACTTGAATTGAAAGCTCACTGCTAAACGTACCACCGTTTGGATTAAAGGTAACGGTGTAGTAAACAGCGGGTCCTTCGTCGGTTTCTGTTTCTGTATCAGTTTCTGTTTCTGTATCTGCGTTAGAATTTTCTTCCCATTTTGCAACAAGCAAAACGTCCTCCTCAAAGGAAATAGGGAAGGAAATAATCTCGTCGTTTAAAGTCCAGCCAACAAACGTTGCGCCATCCTTTGTAGGAATGGGAAGCTCTTCAATTTCCTCGTTTGACATCCATGGGAATTCTTGGAAAGCGACGGTGCCACCATCGGGGTCAAGATAAACCGTGATTTCAACGGATTCTTGCGTTTGTGTGTCAGTGTCCCCACCGCCACCGCAAGAAGCGAGCACGAATATTGAGGCTAGACAGAAGATACATAAAATAAGAGCAAGTAGTTTCTTATTCATATTTTCTCCTTATATGCTAATTGTATTTTTGGAAAAAAGTTCCCTCGAAAACTAAATTTTCGAGGGAACAAATGGGTGTATATTACTCTTCGTCTGTAGGAATTACAAGAACTGTAAGCTCGCTCCAGAAGTCGGTTCCGTTTGACGGTGATTCCATATTGATTTCGAATTTAACAACCTCTTTACCGATATTGAATGATGAGGTTCCACCAAATGAACCCATACCAATGCCCTTGGAGGTTCCGTCTTTAAAGTAAGCAGTAACCTCATATGCGCCTGCGCCCCAGCCTGTTACGGCAAAAACGTCAACGTAAACAGCATCTTTAGCAGTCAAAGTAACTATAACCGCACTCTTTCCGTCGCCACAGAATGGGCAGTCATCGTATTTACCATTTATTAAGTTACCACTTAAATCCATACCCCATCCGGTTCCTTCAATTTCCGGAGGATTGAATGCTTCGTATGCGATATTTGTAAGTGGAGTTGCTTCCTTTACGTCACAGTTTAAGCACTCACGGCTTCTTGCAAAGCCTGTTGGGATATCTGTTTGGTGACCCTTTTCGGTCTTTCCTGGCTCTGTTTGTGCAATTGTTTTCCTCTCGCCAAACGCATGTCCTTTAGCTGGTTGTGTTTCGTTAAATTCTGAAGCACCGCACAAGTTACATACTCTTTGCTCTTGAGCAGGAGTTGTACAGGTAACCTGTGAATATTCTTGCCATGCATTCCATTGGTGGTTTTCTGTACCATCGTGGCAGAGAATAATTCTTGTCCAAACAGGGGAGAGACGAGTGTTACTAGTTATTCTTGTTGTAAGTGAAACTCTCACACCGTTTTCATCCTGCCAACCAACGAACTTGTTGCCGTCCTTTGTAGCATTTGGGAGCTTATCAACGAATGAACCAACCATTTCGCCTGCAACCATTTCAAAGTAAACTGCCGCGCCCTCCTCAAGGGTTTCGTCAGCGTTTAGGAAGAATTCAACAGTTACCATTTCACCCTTTGCTTCCCAAAGAGCGTGGATTTCCATATCGTAGTCTTCAACCTTGGTTTTTTTGTCTATTTCATATATTTCTTTTCCGTCCTCGTACCAGCCAAGGAATGTGTAGCCCGCTTTTGTTGGAGACTTAGGAAGCAGTGAATAAAGTTTTTCACCGACAACTGCTTCAAACTCTTCTGCTTCTCCGTCAGCAATCGTACCGCCGTTAAGAACGAGAGAGATTGTAACCTTTGGACGGGTGTCCTCAGTTTCTGTTTCTGTGTTTGTGTCTGATGATACGTTGGAGTTACCTGAGTCAGTGTTGTCGCCACCGCCTACTTTTGTCCAGGTAGCTGTAAATACAACATCCTCTTCTACAATGAATGGAGTAGCAACTGCCTCACCATTGAGTGTCCAACCGGCAAATTCGTAACCCTCTTTTGTAGGAGTAGGGAGAAGGAGGAGCTTTTTACCAACGTCATATTCAACGGTGTCCTCTTTACCTGCTGGTAATGTACCGCCTTGTGTATCATACACAACAGTAGCGGTTGATGGTCCTTCGGATTCTGTATCCGTGTCTCTTCCGCCACCGCATGCTACTAGTGAAAGAAGCATAAGCGACATAAGAACAATACAAAGAACCTTTTTAAATGTGCTTTTTTTCATTTTAGTTTCTTCCTTTCAGAATATTATTAAGCAATTTTTGGATAATCTTATATAACCCGTGCGGGTTAAAATAAGATAAACAAGAGTTATCCCCTTTGCCTTATAATTATAACATTTATAAAAATCAAAGTAAATAGATAAATTGTTAATTAAGTCAAATCTACATTTTGCACAAAATTTGGCAGAAAAAAGCAAAGCGCACAAATCGAAATTTGTGCACTTTTACTATAATATTATATTAAATATATGAAGGAAAAACTTCATTGAAGAGAATTAAAATTAATGAATTTATTTTAGTTCACAAAATTTTAAATTACTTAACAAATGTAAGCTTTTTGGCAATTTCCTTTAATTTTGCGTTGATTTTCGGGTCGGTGTCATCGGGCTCATATGTGACCTTTGTTGCGTCCTTGCCGGTGAAAAAGCCGTACATTGTAAGACCTGCTAGGTATCTGCCGTAGTCAAGAGAGAGGTGGAAGCCGTCGCGGTTCATATTTAATTCACCTTGAAATTCGGGAAGGGCACGCGCTGACTCAATTGCCTCACAGTTAGGGATTGTTCGCAGTCCGTGCACGGAAGCAAAATGAGATGACGTTTTAATGATTGCTTCGTTCATTTTTTGGCGTGAGCGGTCGTAGTAAGCAAAGCCGAAATGGTCGCTTTTGTCGTCATATGCCCAGGTTCTATGGAAAGCTATTTCAGCTCTCGGACATTTTTCACGAATGAAATTTAAAACGTTGGTAAGGAATGGCTCGTAGGTTTCGGGTAAGCCTGAAAAATGGCTAACCTGTTGAACTGTGATAAAGTCCCAATCGTCTTCAAGCAGAGCTTCGTTTATAGAGGTATTGCGCTCCGCGTCGCCACCGTTGTCTTGGCTACCGTAAAATTTGTTAGCGCCGACGATATTGTTCCAATGGGTTTCAAGAGAGCAACCGCCGATATAGAGATTGCGAACGAAGATTTCACCGTCGGAGATTTGATGCAGATATTTTGTTGCATCCTGTGAAAAGCTGTTTCCAATGCAAAGAATTTTCATAATTTTGACCTTTCTATTATGTGTTATTAATAAGCAAATTTAGTTGGATTTATAAAAAATCCCTTGATACGTGTCGCGTTTTACAAGCTCCTTATCAATATCGTTGATAACGGAAACCTTTTTACGCGACCATTCGGGTGCTAAAAGTAAATCGCCGAGTCCGTCGCCCGTTACTCGCTCAATAACTACATCAGGCGGTATAATTTCAAGCTGATCGCACACGATTTTTACATATTCGTCCTTTTCGAGCGGTGTGTATTTGCCGGACTTATAAAGTGTGCCGAGTAGAGTGCCCTTCAAGACGTGTAAAAGATGTATTTTCAGTATATCTGGATGTAATTTTTGCACACAGGTCGCGGTGTTTTGCATATCCTTGGCGGTTTCATTTGGTAAGCCGTTGATAATATGAACACCTATTTTTACATTTGGTGCGCCCTGTCTTAATCTATAAAAAGCGTCCTCAAAGACCGAAAATGGGTGTCCACGATTGATTTTCCTTGCGGTTTCGTCGTTCGCACTCTGCAAACCCAGCTCAACGGTTATAGGTATTTTTTTAGATATACGATTTAAGACCTCTATTTTCTCATTCTCAAGACAATCCGCACGAGTTGCTATATCAATCATTACAGCGCCCTCAAAATTAGACACTTGGTCAAGGATTTTTTCTAAATTCTCGGGGGATGTGTGCGTATTTGTATATGCTTGAAGGTAGGGAATATACTCGTTTGTCTGCCATTTGGCATTCATTATTTTAGTTCCTTGTCTATATTGCTCCTCTAATGGAAGCACCCGTCTTGTTTGCCCCCAGGAGCTACCACCTGAGCAGTAAATGCAACCGCCGTGTCCAACAGTGCCATCAATGTTTGGACAAGAGAGTCCACAGTCGAGCGGAATTTTTGCAATCTTGTGACCAAAGCGCTTGCGTAGGTAGTAGTCGTACGTATGGTATCGCTTGTTTGTGTCGGAAAAAGCAAATGGGTTATTATCAACCTGCGACATAGTACCTCCTTTAAACAGCTTGCCTTGGATAGCAATGGAAAGCCGTGGCTATCGCTTATATTTTACTACAAAAAAACCGCTATTTCAATATTGGCAAATAATAAAAATGATAAATTTTAAAAATTGCTTGACAAAGTAAGTTTCTTTTGCTATAATTATTTCGCAAAACTAAATAAATGCTACTATGGCTCAGTTGGTAGAGCACATCCTTGGTAAGGATGAGGTCATCGGTTCGATTCCGATTAGTAGCTCCAAAAGCCCCACTAATTTAGTGGGGCTTTTACTTATTCACTTTTCACTTTTCACTAACGGGACGTCGAGGCGCCGTCCCCTACAACCACCTTTTGCCTCCTACCTTTTTTCTTCCCCTCATCTAACCTCAGCGTTTGAAAAAGCGCGGAGTGGGGAGGCGCTTTTTAGCGCAAGTCATTATCTCACCCGAGGGACGAGGGCGGAGAAAAAACGGACGAACACGACCGATAGGTGTACTTGCGTACATCGGAGGAAGTGGTCGTTTGTAGAAATCACAAGAGGAAAACGCACACCATTCGGTGTGCGTTTTCGACCTTATATTTATTTTATTGGGGATAGCGGACGACCAATGGTCACTCCTACTATATTAGGATGGTTTGAATGTGAATTTTATGTGATTTCGGTTTTACCCGTTTTCGCTCCCTCTTAAAGCATGAAGTCGTCAGGAACAGGAATCTTCGCATCAAGCTTCTTCTTGCGGTTGTAATCTGACCTTGGGTTGATAATCTCACGATAGTCAAGGTCGCCCCTTTCAAGTGCGGTAACTATTGTTTCGGCTGTTGCGATATTTGTTGCCAAAAGTGTATTATGAACGTCACATAAGCGGAGCAGGTTTTGCTCAATCAAATAGTGGCCGTTATAGTATGAATCGTTTGTCGGTGTGGTTGAGCGGAAATAGAAGAGAATATCTATTTCGTCGTAGGCAATACGAGAAGCTATTTGCTGCTCGCCCCCGAGCTCACCCGATAAAAGCTTTTCAATTTTTAGGCCGGTAGCTTCGGAAATGTATGCGCCCGTTGTACTTGTTGCACAGATTGAATGCTTGCTTAAAATACCGCAATAAGCGATACAAAACTGTGTGATCAGTTCTTTTTTAGTGTCGTCAGCAATTATAGCAATTTCCATATGTTACCTCCCGAAGTGGATTCTCCACTTGTTATATTATCACAGAATGTGCCTTTGTGTCAATAATTTTTGTAAATTTTGCCAAAAAAGATATGATATTTTTATTGTAAAATCAATACTTTTCGTCAAAATACACAAAATTTGTTCGCCTGTATCGTAAATATGCACAAATTATGAATTGCTGTTAAAAAGATATGCCAAAAAATATGAAACAAAACTAATAAAAAAATTCAAATATAGTAAAAATGATATTGACAAATTAAATATACTTTGGTATAATATTAAAAAATAAATCTGCGCGAGTAATTTGCAAGATTTTATGTCGTTATACGACATAAGTATATAAAAGTGGTCCTGTCTTGCTTTAAGATAGGCTTTTTTATGGAAAACAAGGTGTTTGGGGGTATACGTATGAAAGCATATACTAGATTTAAGGTTGATGAACATTTTGTAAGTGCCACTATTGGTAGCACAGCTTTTTCCGTTTCCAATGATAATATTGTTATTTTTCCCGGTTTTTGTGATGTACACGTACATTTCAGAGAGCCGGGTTTTTCTTATAAGGAAACGATAAAAACAGGCTCGTTATCAGCTTCAAACGGTGGCTACACGGACGTTTGCACAATGCCAAACCTCAAGCCTGTGCCCGACAGTAAAGAAAATTTAAAGGCACAGCTTGATATAATAAAAGAAGATGCCAAAATCGGCGTTCATCCTTACGGCTCAATAACCGTTGGACAGATGGGAGAAACGCTTTCAGACCTTGATGAAATGAAGGATTTGGCTATCGCCTTTTCGGACGATGGCAGAGGCGTACAGAGCGATTTGATGATGGAAAGCGCAATGCGAAAGGCTAAAGAGCTTGACAAAATCATAGTTGCACACTGCGAAATAAACGAGCTTTTGAAGGGCGGATATATCCACGACGGAGAGTTTGCAAGACTCAACGGAATGAAGGGCATATGCTCCGAAAGCGAGTGGGGACAGATAAAGCGCGATATTGAGCTTGTAAAGAAAACAGGCTGTAAATACCACGTATGCCACATCTCAACCAAGGAAAGCGTTGAGCTAATCCGAGAGGCAAAAAAGGACGGAGTAGATATCACAGCTGAGACAGGGCCTCATTATCTTGTATTTAACGATATGCAAATAAAGGACGAGGGCAGGTTTAAAATGAATCCGCCAATAAGGAGTGAGGCGGACAGGCTCGCACTTATTGAGGGAATAAAGGACGGCACTATTGATATGATTGCCACAGACCACGCGCCTCATTCACTTGAGGAAAAAAGCAAGGGTCTTGCCGGCAGTACAATGGGTGTTGTCGGACTTGAAACAGCGTTTGCGGTAATGTACACGCACTTTGTAAAGATGGGCGAAATCACAATGGAAAAATTGCTTGATTTACTGTGCTACAATGCAAGAGCGCGCTTTAATATCCCGCTTGGAGAGTCCTACACCGTGTTTGACCTTGATTCTAAATTTAAGGTTGACCCGAGCAAATTTTTATCAATGGGCAGAGCAACACCGTTTGAGGGTGACCCCCTTTATGGCGAATGCTTAATGACCGTCAAGGACGGAAAAATAATTACCTTAAACCACAAGGAAGCATAAAACAGTTTATTAAAAAATTCATATAAAACAGAAAAGAGTTTTAGAGGGTGAGAGAAATGGCGTGAACGAGTCATATTAGGGGTTCCACGAAACGAAGCATGAGTTTTGGGGGTTCCCGTGGGCGTACTAGTGTACGACAGAGGACTCGGTCGCGACAAGAAAAGCATAAAAGAGATTTTTCGTGAAAAATCTCTACCTTAAAAGGTTCGATATCGTCTTGATATCTAAAGAAAAATATTGCTTTTCGTTTTATCCAGCCTGTAAAGCTCTTACGAAAAGGAGAAAATATGGCAAAGAGAACAGACATCAAAAGAGTAATGATTATAGGCTCAGGTCCTATTATTATCGGTCAAGCGGCAGAGTTTGACTATGCCGGCACACAAGCCTGTCTTGCACTTAAGGAGGAAGGCTACGAGGTTATCCTTGTAAACTCCAACCCTGCTACAATTATGACAGACACAACTATTGCAGACAAGGTTTATATGGAGCCATTGACCCTTGAATACGTTGCAAAGATTATCCGTTATGAAAGACCGGACGCGATTGTTCCCGGTATCGGCGGACAAACTGGTCTTAATCTCGCTATGCAGCTTGAAAAGAAGGGCATTCTAAAGGAGAACGGTGTTGAGCTTCTTGGTACAAGCTCAAAGAGTATTGAAAGAGCAGAGGACAGAGAATTATTCAAGGAGCTTTGCGAGGAAATTGGCGAGCCGGTAATTCCTTCTGAAATTGCAAACAATATGGAAGAGGCTATGGCTGCTATTGAGAAAATCGGCTTTCCTGTTGTTCTTCGTCCTGCATTTACCCTTGGCGGTACAGGCGGTGGCTTTGCTTACAATATGGAAGAATACGTTACTCTTGCGGAGGGCGCATTGGCAGCATCTCCTGTTCATCAGGTTCTTGTTGAAAAGAGTGTAAAGGGCTACAAGGAAATTGAATTTGAGGTTATGCGCGACGGTGAGGATAACGCTATAACAATATGCGGTATGGAAAACATCGACCCTGTTGGTGTACACACAGGTGACTCACTTGTTGTTGCTCCTATTTTGACTCTTAATGAAAAAGACCACAAGATGCTTAACGATAGCGCAATTAAGCTTATCAAGGCTCTTAAAATATCCGGTGGATGTAACGTACAGTTCGCACTTAACCCCGAAACAAGCGAATATTATCTAATCGAGGTTAACCCACGCGTTTCCCGTTCATCAGCTCTTGCATCCAAGGCAAGCGGTTATCCAATTGCAAGAGTTACAGCAAAGGTAGCGCTTGGCATGACTCTTGATGAAATTACAGTTGCGGGTGCAAAGGCATCACACGAGCCAAGCCTTGACTACATCGTTGCGAAGTTCCCACGCTTCCCATTCGATAAGTTTACGACTGTTCCAAACAAGTTAGGAACTCAAATGAAGGCAACCGGTGAGTGTATGGGCATCGGCTCTAACCTTGAGGAGTGCTTGCTCAAATCCGCAAGAAGCTTGGAAATCGGCGTTTGCCACCTTCATATGGCTAAATTTGACGAGCTTTCTTTAGAAGAAATTAAGGAATATATTAAGGAATTCCACGACGATAACGCGTTTGCTATTTGCGAGCTTCTTCGTCGAGGTGTAACAACATCAGAGCTTCACGAAATCACAAAGATTACCGAATATTTCTTAAAATCATTTGAGAAAATCGTAAAGATGGAAAAATCACTTTCCGAAAACAAAGAGGATGCAAATCTTGTTCGCGAAGCGAAGGAAATGGGCTTCAGCGATAAGTACATTGCAAAGCTTTGGAACGTATGCGAGAAAGAGGTTTACGCATTCCGTCACGCAAACTCGATAATTCCTAACTTCAAGATGGTTGATACCGCTCACGTTGGCGCATACACACCATATTTCTATTCCTCATATCAAGGAAAGAACCAATCAATCTTGACAGATAGAAAGAAAATTATCGTTCTTGGCGCAGGTCCTATCCGTATCGGTCAGGGCGTTGAGTTCGACTATTCAACGGTACACGCAGTAACCACAATTAAAAAATCAGGTTACGAGGCAATTATTATAAACAACAACCCCGAAACTGTTTCAACCGACTACACAACAGCGGACAAGCTTTACTTTGAGCCACTTACGGTTGAAGACGTTATGGAGGTTATCGAATATGAAAAGCCGGACGGAGTTATCGCATCCCTCGGCGGACAAACAGCTATTAACTTGGCAGCTCCACTTTACGAGCGCGGAGTTAAGCTAATCGGTACAGACTGTCAAGCTATTGACAGGGCTGAAAACCGCGATACCTTTGAAAAGATTCTTGAGGAATTACAAATTCCACAACCAAAGGGACAAGCAGTTACAAATATCCCTGACGGTGTAAGAGTAGCAAAAGAGGTTGGCTATCCTGTTCTTGTGCGTCCATCCTTCGTTCTTGGCGGACGTGCAATGCAGCTCGTTTCTAACGAAAATCAGCTTCGCCAATACCTAAGAACTGCGGTTGAAATCGACGAGGACAAGCCGGTTCTTGTTGACCACTATATTAGAGGTAAAGAGGTTGAGGTTGACGCAATCTGCGACGGACGTGACGTATTTGTTGCGGGCATTATGGAGCTTGTTGAAAGAACAGGCGTTCACTCGGGCGACTCAATAAGCGTTTATCCATCATTCAGCATCTCCGATAAGGTTAAGGGCAAAATTCTTACCTACTCAAAGAAGCTCGGTCTTGGCATTGGTATTATTGGTCTATTCAATATTCAGTTTATCGTTGACTCAAACGACGACGTATATATTATTGAGGTTAACCCACGTTCATCAAGAACAGTTCCGTTCCTTTCAAAGTCAACAGGATATAGCCTTGCTGATATTGCAACAGAGGTTATCCTTGGTAAATCCTTAAAGGAGCTTGGAATTTTCGACCTCTATCCACAAGAAAAGAAACGCTGGTACTGTAAGGTTCCTGTGTTCTCACATAAGAAAATCAGCGGAGTTGATGCATACTTAAGCCCTGAAATGAAGTCAACAGGTGAGGCAATCGGCTATGACGATACGCTTAACCGTGCATTCTATAAGGCACTTCAAGCATCTGGCATGCAGGTTCAAAACTACGGTACTGTTTTAGTAACCGTTGCTGACAGTGATAAGGAGGAGGCACTTCCGCTTATCCGCAGATTCTACAACCTCGGCTTTAATATTGAGGCAACAGCGGGAACTGCTAAATTCCTAAAGGAAAACGGCATTAAAACAAGAGTTAAGCAAAAAATTGGCGAGGGCTCATCCGATATTCCTGAGTCAATGCGTCAAGGACACATCGCATACGTAATCAATACAAGCGACCTTGATACCGACCAAGGCAAGAAGGACGGATACCAAATCAGACATTTGGCAATTGAAAACAATATTTCACTATTTACATCTCTTGATACAGTAAGAATTTTGCTTGACGTTTTAGAGGAAATCACAATCACAATTTCAACTATCGATGCTTAAGGAGGTGGCATAGCCACCTTCCTTTGGCGCGCTTAAAGGAATAAAAATGAAGGACGTATTATTTACAGTAAAATCCAACAAGCAAATCGCTAAAATCACTTATGAAATGGTGCTTACAGGCGATACAGAGGGAATTAAGGCGGGCGCTTTTGTAAACTTGAAGCTCGACGGCTTTTTCCTACGCCGTCCAATCTCTGTTTGCGAGGTTGACGGAAATGAATTGACTCTTATCTATAAGGTAGTTGGTAAGGGTACTGAAAAAATGGCAGAAATGACAGGTGGAGAACAAATTTGGACGCTCACAGGACTTGGTAACGGCTACGATTTATCAAAGAGTGGCGATATGCCAATGCTTGTAGGTGGCGGTGCAGGTGTTCCACCTATGTATGAGCTCTGCAAGCAACTAGTTAAAGAGGGCAAAAAGCCAAGCGTGGTGCTCGGCTTTGGCGCAAGTGACGAAATCTTTTACGAGGATAAATTCAAGGCTCTTGGTGCTGACACATACGTTACAACAGTTGACGGCTCGTATGGTATAAAGGGCTTCGTTACCGATGCATTTGATAAAATCGACTACACATATATTTACACCTGTGGTCCTGAGCCAATGCTAAAGGCGGTATATAATAAGAGCATAACAAGCGGTCAATACAGCTTTGAGGAAAGAATGGGCTGTGGCTTTGGCGCTTGTATGGGTTGCTCATGCAAAACCAAATACGGAAACAAGAGAATCTGCAAGGACGGACCTGTGCTTATAAAGGAGGAAATCATATGGTAAGCTTGAAAACAGAGCTCTGTGGAATTGAGCTTGATAACCCATTAATTCCTGCCTCGGGTACGTTTGGCTTTGGCTACGAGTTTGCAGAAATTTATGATATAAACTGTCTTGGCACGTTCTCATTTAAGGGAACAACCAAGGACGCGCGCTTTGGCAATCCAACCCCAAGAATTGCAGAGTGCGAAAACGCTATGATTAACTCGGTTGGACTACAAAACCCGGGTGTTGAAAACGTTATTAAAAACGAGCTTCCGAAGCTCAGAAAATGCTTTAACAAGCCTGTAATGGCAAACGTTAGCGGATTTTCGATAGAGGAGTACGTATATACAGTAGAAAAGCTTGACAAGGAAGAGGGAATTGGCTGGTTTGAGGTGAACATCAGCTGTCCTAACGTTCACGGAGGAGGTATGAGCTTCGGCACATCCCCTGAAATGGCGGCGGCGGTAACAAGAGCCGTAAGAGCCGTTACTAAAAAGCCACTTATTATTAAGCTCTCCCCAAATGTAACAGATATAGTTGCAATAGCAAAGGCGTGTGAGGAGGCAGGTGCTGATGGCATTAGCTTAATTAACACCTTGCTCGGTATGAAGATAGATTTAAAGACCAAAAAGCCTGTAATTGCAAATAAAATGGGCGGTTTTTCAGGCCCTGCAATTAAGCCTGTGGCAATTAGAATGGTATATCAGGTATATGATGCGGTTAAAATTCCAATCGTCGGTGGCGGCGGAGTTTCGTGTGCCGAGGACGTAATTGAAATGATGCTCGCAGGCGCATCGGCGGTTCAAATCGGAGCGCAAAATCTTGTTGACCCAATGGCTTGTCCTAAAATTATAGCCGACTTGCCAAGGGTTATGGAAAAATATGGTATAAAAAATCTAAAGGATATAATAGGAGGTGCCCACTAATGGGAAAGGACGTAATTATCGCTTGTGATTTTGCAAGCAAGGAAGATGTATTTAGTTTTCTTGACAAATTTGAAAACGAAAAGCCGTTTGTAAAAATCGGTATGGAGCTATTCAACGCAGAGGGACCTGAAATTGTACGCGAAATTAAGCGTAGAGGTCATAAAATATTCCTCGACTTAAAGCTTCACGACATTCCAAATACAGTTAAAAAGGCAATGGCGGTGCTTTCACGCCTTGACGTTGATATGACAAACGTACACGCTAGCGGTACTATTGCTATGATGGAGGCAGCTCTTGAGGGACTAAAACGTGAGGACGGCACTTGCCCACTTCTTATTGCGGTTACTCAATTAACCTCAACAAGCGAGGAAAGAATGAGAGATGACCTTCTTATTAACGAGCCAATGGATAAGGTGGTTATGCACTATGCTCAAAATGCTAAAAAGGCAGGCCTTGCAGGTATCGTTTGCTCACCTCTTGAGGCAGAGAAGGTACATGCTACCTGTGGCAAGGACTTTGTTACAGTTACCCCGGGTGTTCGTTTTGCTGATGGTGACAAGGGCGACCAGGTAAGAGTTATGACACCTGCCGAGGCAAAGAAGATAGGCTCTGACTACATAGTAGTTGGTAGACCAATCACAGCAGCTAGCGACCCTGTTGCAGCATATCGCAGATGCGTAAGCGAGTTTGTTGACTGATAGCCTCCTTTGTAAAGGGAGGTGTCGCCATAGGCGACGGAGGGATTTTGTATGAAATATAATCATAACAAAAATATTGTTCCGTTAGCTAAAGAGCTAAGGAAAAATATGACCTCTGAAGAAAAGCACCTATGGTATGATTTTTTAAGAAAGTATCCTATAAGGTTTTCAAGACAAAAGGTTATAGGAAATTATATAGTAGATTTTTATTGTGCAAAGGCTAATTTGGTAATAGAGCTTGACGGTTCACATCACGGACTTGAAAAGGAAACTGAAAAGGACGAAAAAAGAACCGAATATATTGAGTCGCTTGGGCTTACGGTGATAAGAATACCAAACTATGAAATAAAGGACAACTTTTTATATGTTTGCCGTTATATAGATAGCTTGGTGGAAAAATCCCTCCGTCAGCAAAGCTGACACCTCCCTTTACAAAGGAGGCTTCTGTTTGCAAAAGAGCCTTGAAAAGGAGTTAGAAATGGAAGCATACAAGAGAGAATTTATTGAGTTTTTACAAAACGCAGGAGTTTTGAAGTTCGGTGATTTTACTGCAAAGAGCGGTAGAAAAATCCCATATTTTATTAACGCAGGTGAGATTAAGACAGGTGAGAACATCGCAAAATTGGGCGAGTTCTACGCAAAGGCTTATCTTGACAAGGTAGGCAACAAGAAAACAGCACTTTACGGCCCTGCATACAAGGGTATTTCAATTGCAGTTTCTGCATCTGTTGCTCTTGCAAAGGAGGGACTAAACCTTCCATTCTTCTTTAACCGTAAAGAGGTTAAGGACCATGGCGAGGGCGGTATGTTCGTTGGCTATAAGCCGGGGGCAGGTGACGAAATCGTTATTGTTGAGGATGTAATTACTGCCGGCACCGCTATCCGTGAAACTATGGAAATTATGAAGGGCGTTGAGGGCGCTAAGGTTGTTGCTTGCTTCGTTATGGTTGACCGCAAGGAAAAGGGTCAAGGCGAAAAGGGCGCAATGGTTGAAATCGAGGAGGAATTCGGCTTCCCTGTATATTCAGTTGTTGACGTTTACGATATTATCGAGTATCTAGAAGAAGACGAATCAAACGCTGAAAACGTAGCAAGAATTAAGAAATATAGAGAAGTTTACGGCGCTTGATGGCAAATAAGGCGCGAGAACGAAAGGCAAAAGGAACTAAATGGTAAAAATGAAGAAATTTGCAAACAAATTTCATTTTAATTGCCTTTCTAAACGCGACCACTTGTACTGCCGTACTAAGTACGGCGACGACTTCGTGTTCACGCTTTCTCATCACCTTATTCACTCATCAATAAAAGCAATTAAGGAGTTTTTATGAGAAGTCTAATTGACATAAAAGAGCTAAGTGTAGAGGAAATCGACGATTTAGTTGCAACAGCTCTTGATATAATTGATAATCCTAGTAAATACAGTGAAAAATGCAAGGGCAAGAAGCTTGCGACCTTGTTCTTCGAGCCATCAACCAGAACCCGTCTTAGCTTTGAGGCAGCTATGTATGAGCTCGGTGGAAACGTGCTCGGCTTTTCCGACGCGGGCAGCTCGTCAAGTGCGAAGGGCGAGAGCGTAGCGGACACGGCAAAGATGATTTCCTGCTATGCCGATATTATCGCTATGCGCCACCCAAAGGAGGGCGCACCGTTTGTTGCGTCAATGAACGCATCCATCCCTGTTATTAACGCAGGTGACGGTGGACACAATCACCCAACACAAACACTTGCAGACTTACTCACAATCAAGCGCAAAAAGGGCAGATTTGACAATTTGACGGTTGGTCTTTGTGGCGACCTTAAATTTGGAAGAACCGTTCACTCACTTATAAACGCGCTTAATAGATACGAGGGAGTTAAGTTTGTGCTTATTTCTCCCGACGAATTGAAGGTGCCAAGCTATGTAAAGAATGAAATCAGAAAGGCGGGCAAGCAATTTTACGAAACCAATGATTTGGTAAGCGCAATGCCCGAGCTTGACATTCTTTATATGACAAGAATTCAAAAGGAGCGCTTCTTTAACGAGGAAGATTACCTACGCTTAAAGGACAGCTATATCCTTGACCCTGAAAAGCTAGAAGGCGCAAAGAGCGATTTGTCAATTATGCATCCGCTTCCGCGTGTGAATGAGATTAGCGTGAAGGTGGACTCTGACCCACGTGCACACTATTTTGAGCAAGCGCTCAACGGAAAATATATGCGTATGGCACTTATTTTAAAGCTGCTCGGTGAGAAGGATATAAATAAGGAAGAAAAATCTTCTTATATAAAAAATGAAATTTTCTGCAAAAACCCAAGATGTATAACGTCCTGCGAGCAGGAGCTTGACCATATTTTCGAGCTTACTGAAAACGGCGAGCTTAGATGTATTTACTGCGAAGCAAAAGCTAAGTAGGGCTGTGACACAGGGGCAAAACCAAAAATAAAAGGCGAAAAAGAGGTACATCGTTTGTCGGTGAGCCTCTTTTGTTTTTGTAAGGTTGAAAAACTTCGTTTTTCCTCAAAAGCTAATGCTTTTTGTTTTCGGGTGGGGCGACCCCACCCCTACGGTGTGTCGTTAATTTTGTTTGTCATTTGTAGGGGAGCATATTATGCTCCCGCTTTTTTCGGGAAGAGCAAGCCCCCCCTTAGCAGGGCGCAAACCTTTTGTCGCTTTGCGACATTTCCCTTAGCAAGGGAATCTCCCCTACGGTGTACCTCCAATTTGTGCTGTCATTCTGAACGCAGTGAAGAATCCCAAAGAGAGCCTTCGGCAGGCTCAGGATGACGGTGTACCGATAATTTGAATTATCATTTGTAGGGGCGACCATTGGTCGTCCGTTTGCACCACATCCGTCGCCTATGCGACGCGGTGCGGGGAAAGAATTTTTGGCTACTTGCAAAAAAATTTAAAAAATGTTAAAATAAATTGTAACCTTTTGGGTAAAAAATCCGTTTTTATAGGTGAAGGTACCTTAAAGTTCTTTTGAGATGTGTCAAATTGAGTGACATAAGGGGGGAGAAGAATGGACGAAAAGGGAATAGTTCGGCTATTTTTATCGCGTGATGAAAGCGCGCTTGAAGAAGCTGAAAAGCAATATGGTAAGCTATGCCATTATATTGCCAACAATATTTTAAATTCGCCTCTTGATGCACAAGAGTGTGTAAATGATACGCTTTTGCGCGCGTGGAATTCCATTCCTCCTGCAAAGCCGAAAAACCTCGGTGCTTATCTATCAAAAATAGCAAGAAATTTGGCTATTGACAGGTATAACAGAGAGAAAAGTCAAAAGCGCGGGGCAAATACCGAGCCACTTTCTCTTGACGAGCTTGAAGGATGCTTGTCCGACAACTCATCATTTGTTGACGAGGCGATTTTAAAGGAATGCATAAACTCATTTTTGCGCTCACTTTCAAAGGAAAAAAGGATTGTTTTCGTGCAGAGGTATTTCTATAACGCAAAAATCTGCGACATAGCAAAAAACAACAATCTGACCGAAAACAACGTTAAGGTAAAATTGCTCCGATTGCGTAAGGCTTTCGAGGAGCACGTAAAGAAATACGGATTAGGAGGTTAATATGAAAAAGAAAAATCTCGACAAAATGTTTAATTTAATTGACGACGATATTCTTTCAGAGGCAGACCCAACGAAGCCGAAAATCAAGAGTGTATCTAAATTCGGCTGGATGCAAATTGTGGCTGGGGCTGCGTGCTTGATTTTAACACTAAATATGCTTGTTTTTGCGCCGTTTCTATTTATGAATAATGATGGAAATGACGACACAGACCCACCGTCAACGGGCGTTATCGACTTGCCAAGCTCGGATACGGAAACGGATTCAAATAAGCCGTCGGACACTGAATCAAGTGAGACAACCGACACGGATTCAAGCGTACCAAACGAGCCGTCGGACACGGACTCGAATGAGTCAAATAAGCCAAATGACACGGACTCAAACGAACCAAGTAAGCCAAATGACACGGACTCAAATGAACCAAGTAAGCCAAATGACACAGACTCAAACGTACAAAACAAGCCCGAGGAACCGGGCAAGGACGACGATAAGGTGAAATTTGAAACGCTTGGAGGTATAACAAGCATTAAAATACCTGTACCGGGCAAGGGCACACATACAGTAACGTTGTCCGCACCCTTGACCAACGCGCCAAGCCAATATAAGGACATTATAGCTTCGATGAAGGATATTGCAAAGGGCGAAATTTTCTTCTCACCTGCCAGTGGAGATTTATCCGACAAAAACGAAGAGTCTATGGAAGATATGAAGGATCAAATAGACGACGCACTCGCAGATCCAGACCTGAAGGACGAATTTATTAAAGAAGAGCAAGATAAATACGAGGAAACGACGAACAACCAGGTACAGGGCATTATTGAGGGCGATATTATCAAGCGCTCAAGCAAGTACGTTTACTATCTATCCGGCTCAACCTTAAAAATTTACCCACTCAACGGCATGGAAACAACAGTTTTGACGGAGTTTGACCTAAAAGACTATATAAATGCAATAGAAAAGTCACTTAAAATACCATATAATCCACCAGAAAACGAGGAGCTTAAGGACAGAATAGATGAAATAATAGATGTTGCATACAATTCTGAAATGTTCCTCTCAACCGACTGCAAGACCATAACCATTATAGTGGAGCACTATATTAACCAATATTATTATCCCAATAACGATGATGAAGGCGTTGTAGACGTTTGGGGAGAAGAATATATAGAAAATAGCAGAAGCGGTAGATATACCTCGCTGATTTCTTTAAACGTTGAGGACCCCGAAAACGTATATCTAAACGATATAACCACGCTTTTCGGTGCTTATGAAAGTGCAAGACTCGTTAACGGAGAATTTTTGGTGTTCACAAAGTTCACTCCTCGTTTGGGCGAGCTTGTAATTCCACAGTATAGAGACGGTGAAAGCTTTGAGTATATCGAGCTTGAAAACATACATTCACCCGAAAAGTACACAAACCACACCTATTTATTATCGTTTATAATAGATTCTGAAAGCTACGAGGTTTTAAGCAGTGGCGCATATGCCTCGTTCGACGGAGAAATTTACGTGACGGGCGACAATATTTACGTAACACGCGAGTATGAGAGCGAGGAAAGAGTAGAGGAAAAATATCCTATCTTTAAGGACGGCATAATAGACGGAGACCCACTTAATCCTGAAAACATTGTCGGATACCGCCAAAAGATAACTGTAATAAGAAAAACCGCAACCGAGATTTTAAGAATTGATTATTCGGGCGGTAGCTTTATAAGACGTGGCACGGTCGTTGTTGACGGATATATCAAGGACAGATATTCAATGAGTGAAAACCAAGAATTCCTTTACGTTGTAACAACGGTTGGTGGCAATTCCTCTAAAACGGAAATCATTTACGAGGACGGCGAGAAAGAGGGAATATTAAAGGATCTTTGGGACACAAGCGAAAAGAGAAGCGCAAGCATATATATCATTGATTTAGAAACAATGGAAGAAATAAGCTCGGTTGAGCGCTTTGCCCCCGATGGTGAAACTGTTCGCTCCGTTAAATTCGACGGCTACTACGCTTACGTTTGCACCGCTGTGCAGATTATAGACCCTGTGTTCTTCTTTGACCTAACTAACCCATACAAAATAACTTATAGTGACACGGGCACAATCCCAGGCTTCTCTGTGAATCTAATAGAGCTTCCAAATGGCGAGCTTCTCGGCATAGGAACCGACGGAAATGGCAACGTTAAGTTTGAAATCTACAAAAAGGGCGAAAACAACACAGTAGATATAGTTGCTACCTATTTAGTAGAGGCTACCTCCTATGCGTCTGACTATAAGGCAATATATATAAACAGGGAAAAGGGGCTCTTTGGAGTCGGTATCAAGAACCGGAAAAAGTCAAACTATGACGGATATGTTATGGTACAGTATCTCGACGGATATTTCTCCTTGGTGTTCAAAACGGAGCTCAAGGGAACAAATGATTCCAAAAGAGTTGTATATGACGAGGAAAATGACCTATTCTATCTCTTTGCGAGCAACGATTTTAAGGTGTTTATTCCAACAATCGAATAGGATGGGGTGTCATATTAAGGCACAACCGCAAATCGCAAAAACAATAACACAGCAAAAAGGGGTGTATCCAAAAGGTACGCCCCGCTTGTATAAGATAAGGTTGAAAAGCTAACGCTTTTCTTCATTTGGTGCGAGTTGCTTTCGCCGTTTGCTGAACTCTCGACGTACGCAAGTACGCCTTCGGTCGCAAACGACGAATTCTGCTCTTAATCTGCCTACCCCGATGGGCGTAAGGCACAACCGCAAATCGCAAAAACAATAACACAGCAAAAAGGGGTGTATCCAAAAGGTACGCCCCGTTTGTATAAGATAAGGTTGAAAAGCTAACGCTTTTCTTCATTTGGTGCGAGTTGCTTTCGCCGTTTGCTGAACTCTCGACGTACGCAAGTACGCCTTCGGTCGCAAACGACGAATTCTGCTCTTAATCTGCCCACCACGATAGGCGTAAGACACAACCGCAAATCGCAAAAACAATGGGGGTGTATCCAAGGGATACGCCCTTTATTGTATAACGAAAACCACGCGATGGTCGCGTGGTTCAAAAGAGGTTAACCGATGATGGAAAAGTAAACAAGAGAAAGAGGCAAGATATATTTTTAGAAAGGCTCCTTTGAAAAGGGAGCTGTCAGCTTTGCTGACTGAGGGATTATCTCTTAAAATTCAACTATATTGAAAGGCAAAATGTAAGGAGTAGAATATAGTTTATATAAATAAATCCCTCCGTCTGCCTATGGCGGTCCCCCCCTCTTAGCGAGGCGCAACCCTTTTGTCGCGTTGCGACATTTCCCCTCACAGGGGAATCTCCCTTTACAAAGGAGGCACAAAAGTCAACACGTTTACGGGTTGCAAGTAGCAAACGCATGGCTGACATGCCAATAAAAAGACGCACTTGTGCGTAGCTAGTAGTGTCTAGGGCTATGCCCGAAAATGAAATACCCCTCGTTAGACGGGGGGATATTTACTGCTTTTCTGTTGTCATAGTAAGGTCTTGGGAATTTCTGTTTTGTTAATCGCTTTGCTTTTGAAATCAAATTCGGGGAAGCAAAGCAAAAAGTAATCACATTCGTCGCAACAGCATTCAAAGCCTTGCTCTCCGTTGCCAAGACAAACGGCACTCTCTCCCGGCGCAAGCTCAACATCGGTAATGTCTATTATCCTTCTTGTCATATCATTATTGTTCATATATTCCCCCAACAAAAAAAGTGCGCCCCATAAAGGAACGCACCGAAAAAGTGTTCCTTCATTGTTGTCACACAATCTCTCGCCAGTGTTAGTGGGTATGAGGAAAAAAGGAAACACCTTTTACCAAGATAGTTTCCCACTAACATGAAAAAATATTATTAGATTGTGTGACGAGTATATTTTATCACATTACTGTTGATTTGTCAATGCTTGATGATAGTCAAACCAAATCGGTTCGATTTTATCAGGCACAACCGCAAATCGCAAAAACAAATCTAAAAAACAAAAATCAGAAATTCGTTTGAATTTCTTATTTTTTTGCTGAAATTTTTGCTATTTTATTATATCCAAAATCATTTCTTTTGCGCGTGTACGATATACTGCTTCGGCATTGCTTATCGCCTCGTCAACGGTAACTCCGTTGCCAACGAGGGTATAGATTTTCGTCACTCCTATGTCATATGCTTTTTCGTATCCGTCGCCAAGGCAACCCGAGATACAGATAAGAGGCACGTTTTTTTCTTTACATCTTTTGCCGATGCCGTAAATCACCTTACCACTTGCGCTTTGGGAGTCAATTCTGCCCTCTCCCGATATGACGTAATCGGCATTTTCAAGAGCCTTATCAAAGTCAACAAGGTCAAGTAAGGTTTCAATGCCCGAGGTCATTTTGCCACCAAGAAAAACGGAAAGAGCACAACCGATACCGCCCGCAGCACCACCACCGACAATGCTGTTTGCCACAATGCCGAGGTCTTTTTTTATAACGCTTGCATAATTTATCATTCCGCTTTCAAGCTCGTTTGCAATTTCGGGAGTTGCGCCCTTTTGTGGGCCGTAAACGTACGTTGCGCCGTTTTCCCCTGTCAGTGGGTTGGTAACGTCACACATAACGGTGAACTTTGCTTCCTTTGCCGTAGAAACGAGGCAGGAGGTGTCTATTTTTGCTATTTTTGATAGATTTTTGCCTATCCCCTGCACAATGTTTCCATTAGTGTCTAAAAACTTAACGCCAAGCGCTTGCATACAGCCCGTACCGCCATCGTTGGTTGCAGAGCCACCGATAGCCACAACTATATCGCGGTAGCCGTTTTTCAATGCATCTAAAATGAGCTCACCCGTGCCATAGGTCGTTGTGTTAAGAGGAATTTGCTCACTTTTTTGAAGGAGCGTAAGACCGCTAGCCTCTGACATTGAAACCACAGCGGTTTTGTCAAAGGTAACGTATGATGCTTTTATCTTGCGAAACAGTGGGTCTGACACTGTAACCTCGACACGTCTTGCGCCTTTTTTCACCATAAAGGCATCAAGAGTGCCCTCGCCACCATCTGCAATTAAGAAGGTTTTGCTTTTTGCCGTTGGTGCAATGCTTTTTAACTCATTTTCTAAAATTTGACCTATTTTCTCGCTAGAAAGCGAGCCCTTGAAGGAGTCGGATGCAAAGATAAAATTCATAAATACCACCTTGTTCGATGTTTTCTATGTTAATATTACCACATTTTGGGCGATAGGTCAACAAAAATTACTTTACTTTGATAATATTATATGCTACAATGGAAATAGTCAAGATGTAAACATCTTGAAAAATTTATCAGCCCTTTGGGGTGTCAAGGAGAAAATATGAAAATCAGAATTCCCGACTACGTCTCTTTAATTCACGATGAGAAGGACGAATTTTATAACGACGAATTAAATTCCGTTTTGAAAAACGAAAACACAGAGGTTTCATTTAAGGAAAATGGAGACTACTTAACGGTATATGCAACTACCTATAACAAGGGCGCAAAATACGTAATGCTCCGTTGGAATTACGATGCGCGCAAGGACGTTAAGGTTCTTGGCGATGCCTACGAGCGCGGATATGGAGATTTGCAGTGGCAAACAATACGCCCTGAAAGAATGATGCCTTGGTATATAGCGGTATCTAACGGAAGCGATATGGATTTTGATTACTCGAAAAGACTTACCGAGTGCTTTGGCGTTATGGTTCAGCCAAATGCATTTGCCACATGGCAATACGACACGAAGGGCGTTACCCTTTGGCTTGATATAAGAAACGGCGGTAACGGCACACAGCTAGGCGGTAGACTTCTTGAATGCGCAACGGTTGTGTTTAAGGAATATGAAAGGGTTAGCGCATACAAGGCAGTAAAAGATTTTTGCCGTGCGCTCTCGCCTAACCCGTATTTGCCAAGTCATAAGGTTTATGGCTCGAACAACTGGTATTACGCATATGGAAAAAGCTCTCACGAGGAGATTGTTGCGGATACAAAATTAGTTGCCAAGATGTGCAACGGACTTGAGAATATCCCCTATATGGTAATTGACGACGGATGGCAACCAAACCCAACCGACGCGCCCTGGGACATAGGAAACGAGCGCTTCCCTAATATGAAGAAGCTTGCGGACGAGATGCGTGCGCTCGGCACACGACCGGGTATTTGGGTGCGCTACCTTGTAAACGGCAAGGACAACGAGCCTCGCAAGATAGAAAAGCCCGAGGAGTGGTATCTTGAAAGAAACAAAAAGGTGTTTGACCCTTCCCACCCAGAGGTACTTAATTACGTTGCCGAAATCACCGAGACTCTAACTAAAAAATGGGGCTATGAATTAATCAAGCACGACTTTTCCACCTTTGATATTTTCGGTTGGTGGGGCTTTGATATGCAACACACCGTTACTTATGGCGGTTGGTCATTCTACGATAAGACAAAGACAAGCGCAGAGATTGTTAAAAACTTTTATAGGGTTGTAAAGGACCACGCAAACGGTGCAGTTATTATCGGCTGCAACTGTGTTGGACATCTTTGTGCGGGACTACATCAGTTAAACCGCACAGGTGATGACACAAGTGGCTTTGAATGGTCAAGAACAGCCAAGATGGGTGTAAATACGCTCGCATTTAGAAACGCGCAAAACGGCTCGTTCTTTATGGCTGATGCCGACTGCGTTGGAATTACAGGCGCAATTTCTTGGGAGCAAAACAGAGAATGGCTTATGGCTCTTTCTCGTAGTGGCTCACCGCTATTTGTTTCCTGTAAGCCGGGTGTATTAAACGACGAGGAATTAAACGAGCTACGCGAGGCTTATATAGTTGCATCATATCAAGCGGACGAATTTATTCCGCTTGACTGGATGGAAACAACAACACCTGAAAAATATTTATTAAACGGAAAAGAAATAACGTTTAATTGGTACACAAAGCGCGGAAACGAAAGCTTTCTTGATATAGCAAGATAAAGAGGGAGTAACTATGTTAATTAAAAAGAACCCCGTTTTAACCGGATTTCATCCCGACCCTAAAAGGCTCCTTTGTGCAAAGGGAGCTGTCAGCTGTGCTGACTGAGGGATTGAGAAAAAAGGAGAAATTATGTTAGTTAGAAAAAATCCTGTTTTGACAGGCTTTCATCCCGACCCTTCTATTTTGGCGGTGGGCGATGACTATTACCTTGCGACCTCAACCTTTCAATGGTTCGGGGGAGTAGAATTATACCATTCAAGGGATATGGTAAACTGGGAGCAGCTACCTTGTCCACTTACAAGAACCTCACAGCTTGATATGCAGGCAAATCCGAATTCAGGCGGAATATGGGCGCCGTGCCTATCATACTCGGACGGAGTTTTTTACCTAATTTACACAAACGTGAAAAACTTCCACGGTATTTTTAAGGATACACATAATTATCTTGTTACCACAACCGATTTGTACGGCGAGTGGAGTGAGCCGATTTATTTGAACTCCAGTGGCTTTGACCCGTCGCTTTTCCACGATGACGACGGCAAAAAATATCTTGTCAATATGCGTTGGGACCACAGAATGGAGCACCACGATTTTGCAGGAATTTTAATGCAAGAATATGACCCGAAGGCGAAAAAACTGGTTGGCGAAATCAAGACAATATATAAGGGCACGGAAATAGGCGGTACGGAAGCACCGCATCTATACAAAAAAGACGGCTATTACTATTTGATGGTTGCCGAGGGTGGCACAATGTATAACCACGGTGTGCGCTTGGCTCGCTCAAAAAACATTTGGGGCGAGTATGAAAGTGACCCACAGCCACTTTTAACAACAAGAAATAATCCCGAAAAATATATTCAAAGAACAGGGCACGCTTCGTACATAGAGGCATCAAACGGTCAAGGCTACGTTGCTTACCTTGGCGCTCGACCATTGCGCGAGAAAAAGCTCGTTGCCTTTGCAGAGGGATGCTCGATTTTAGGTCGTGAAACCTGTATTGCCCCTGTAAAGTGGGAAAACGGATGGTTACGCCTTGAAAACGGCGGAGAAGTTCCACCCGAGGAGTATTTTTCGACGCTTGACGAGGTAAAATTTCCACCAAAGCCCGAAAAAGACGTATTTGACGGTGAAAAACTACCACTTCAATATAAAACGTTAAGATTGCCGCTTGACAGAATGGGAACCTTAAATGAGAGAAAGGGATACCTACGCCTTTACGGTATGGAGGCAATTACCTCTCCAAACGAGCAAAGCTTGGTTGCAAGAAGGCTTGACGCTTTTTCTGTTGAAGCAACGACGGAGCTTGAGTTTTGTCCAAAAACGTTCCAAGAAATGGCAGGACTTACCGTTTTTTATGATACCTATAATTTCTTCTATCTCTATATGTCACACGATGAGGAAAGCGGTGAAAACTGCCTAAGAGTTTTGGTGCGTGACAGCCTAAAATTTTACAACCCTATAAAAGAATATAGAGTTTTGATAGGAAAAACGGAAAAGGTATGGCTACGCGCTCAGGTCGAGAGATTGAATTTAGAGTTTTTCTATTCACTTGACGGAGAGAATTATATGCCGATTGGCGGAAGGCTTGACTGCTCCAATTTATCTGACGAGGCGTATGGCTTAATAGGTCACGAGGGACACACGGGCACGTTTATCGGTATGTGCTGTCAAGACCTGACAGGGTTAAGAAATTACGCAGATTTTAGAAGCTTTGAATATAAGGTGAAAAAGTAATGAAAAAAACAAAATGGATATGGCATCCCGGTAGCTTTGAATTGTACCATTCGATGCTATTACATAACAGACGAACAACGTCAAAAACGTATGCCGATGGCACGCGCAAAAGTGTATATTACTATCCAATGTGGCGAATAGATTCACCGCACCATAATGCAATTTTGGAGAAAAAAGCGACAACTAAAAAGCCTGAAACCTTAAAATTTTACGCAAATACAGAAACTGCCAACATGGTGGTTGACGGCATTGCCTATTCTGTTGGCAGCGAGGTGATTCTTGAAGCCGGCGAGCATACAGTATGCCTTCAGGGCTTTAAAAAGGACGGCTTTCCTGCGTTTTACGTTGAGGGTGACACCTTTAAAACGGACAGAGAATACGTGGTTGCTGAGGGTGATTACAAGGGCAGACACGCCGGATATAGCAATTATTACACAAATCCAACCGACGAGGTGGAAAAATTCAAGTTTTTGTATAAAAAAGTTAACCCTGTATCAAAAAAACAGATAAATGGCGGAGTGCTTTTTGACTTTGGCAAGGAAACTTTCGGTAAAATTCATTTATCGGGACTTGACGGCGAGGAAAGATATGTTTCACTTGGTGAAAGCTATGAGGAGGCTATCGACTCAGCTTACTCCGAGCTTGGCTTGAATGTAGAAGGAAAATGCTACGACAGTGAGCCTGTGGCGTTTAGATATATTTTTGTACCGGACACATCAAAATGCGAGGCTTGCGTTGATTTTGAATATCTACCGCTTGAAAACCGTGGCTCGTTTAAGTGCGATAATGAGCTTATAAATGTATTGTGGAATGTTTGTGCTTACACAATGCTACTAAATTCACGAGAGGCATTTTTTGACGGAATAAAGCGTGACCGTTGGGTTTGGTCGGGCGATGCTTATCAGTCATATTTTGTAAACTACTATTTAGCGTTTGACACCGATATAGTAAGGCGCAGTGTGCGTATGCTACGAGGTGGCGACCCTATAAGGAAGCATATAAACACAATTTGTGACTACACGTTTTTATGGATTTCTTCCGTTTGGGATTACTACCTACACACGGGGGACGAGGATTTTGTGCGCGACATTTATCCCGATATACTTGATATGTGGGAGTTTATCGAGCCACGTCTTAACAGTGACGGAATGTACGAAAGAAAGCCCGAGGACTGGGTGTTTATCGACTGGTCAACCTTTGATGAAAGTGGGCCTATATGTGCTGAACAAATGCTACTTGCAAGGGCGTATGAGTCAATGGCTAAATTTGCTCACCTTGTGGGGGACACCGCTTGGGAAAAGCACGCAAGTGAGTGCTTTGAAGGGATAGTAAAAAGGACAAACGAGCTGTACTGGAATGACGAAAAGGGCGCGTTTGTTGACGACTATGAATCGGGCAAGGAAAACGTAACTCGCCACGCAAATATTTTTGCGCTCCTCTTTGATTACACAAGCGAGGAAAGAAAAGAAAAAATCATTAAAAACGTAATTTTTAATGACGAAATAACAAAAATCACAACCCCGTATTTTGAGTTTTACGAGCTTGACGCTATGTGTAAAATCGGAAACTTTAAATATATGACCGATATGCTAAATAGCTATTGGGGCGGAATGCTTAACCTCGGTGCTACCACCATTTGGGAGGAGTTTGACCCGACAAAGAAGGGAATAGAGCACTACGAAATGTACGGAGGAAAATATGAAAAGAGCCTTTGCCATGCGTGGGGTGCATCTCCAATTTATCTTCTTGGAAAATACGCACTTGGCGTTTACCCAACGGGCGTAGGCTATAAAACCTACGAGGTAAAGCCAAATCTAATGTGCTTCGGCAACATTGAGGGCACAGTTCCAACACCAAACGGTGATATTTTTGTGTCACTTGACAAGGAAAAGTGCGAGGTTTTATCCCCAATTGACGGCGGAACTCTCATTTTAGGGGAGAAAAAATACGAAATAAAGAAGAATGAAAAATTAACGGTAGAGATATAGAAGAAGCCTTCCCCTTGAGGGGAAGCCTAAAAACACCTCGTCTTTTATGCAAGTGTGCAAAATAAGACTAAAAAAGAAAATCCACCCAAATGGGTGGATTTTTATTAGTTTCGTTTTCTATATTCGGTTGGGGTAAGACCGACGTGCTTTTTAAACATTTTGCTGAAAAAATATTGGTCCTTAAAGCCGGACGAAGCACCGACGAGGCTAATTGTCATATCAGTTGTTAAAAGAAGCTCACGTGCCCTGCCGAGCTTCAGCTCAAGTATATACTCGCTTGGAGTTTTTCCGAATTCCTTGGTGAACAGAGTAATATACCTTGAATTACTTAAGCCTTCTAGCTTTGCAAGATATGGAATTTGTATTTTTTCAGTGTAATTTGCATGAATATATTTGATTGAATTTTTAAACGTGCGATAGCCGTTGCTTCTCATCCTTTCGATGACGATTGTGAGTAGGATTTCCTCTAAAAGACAAGCAAGCGAATATTGCAAAAAGGGAGCCTTAGTCATAAATTGTTCTACCATTTTATCAAATAAAGATTTGATTTTAGGTGAAAATTCATTTTCTAATACATAAGGTTCATTTAACGGAAAACCTAAATCCGTTAAAAATTTTTCCACGTGCGAGCCGGTAAAATGTGCGCACAAATATTTGGAAGGAATCTCACCCCAGTAGTGATATTTGTATTTGGGCGGAAATAAAACGACGGTTCCTTTTTTTAAATTTAAAACAGTACCGTTTATCTTAGTGTTGAAAATTCCGTCGGTTACGTAGATTATAAAATAATCGTCTCGCCCAACGCAATTGTACGTATCGTAGGAGTAAGGCACGCCTGCAAAGCAATTACACGTATAATTGACGATTAATGGGTACTTATCGGATTTGACGCTGTTGGTATTTAAAATATTAATATTTCTGAATACAAACTTGTACAAAATACACCTCCGGTTAACCGTGTATAGTAAAATAATACAAAGAAATGCTAAAAAAACACATTTACAATTCTCTATTGTAATTATAAAATATAAATGTGGAATTGTCAATGCTATGTACAAAATTTTAAAAAATCAAATTTTTATTTTAATTATAAGGAGAAATTAGTATGAGAAAGAAACTTTTATTTGCAGTAGTTATTATTGCATTGCTTGCATTGTCTTTTGCGATTTCTGCGTCTGCGTCCATTATTTATAAGGATACAGAAGGAAACACTCTTTTTACAGCTATTGATGACGATGGAAATCGTATTTTTGAAAGCTACGAGGGAAATTTCCCAACAACCGATAATAGTGGTAATGCTTTAACCTGGTACGTTGTAAGCACGGAAGCTGTAGACGGTGATACCGTGCATACAGTAGCAAGCTTTAATACAATTGATACAACGGGTGAGCACGCTTCGCTTTCCGATGCCGGTTAGTATAAATATGTTAATCAAGCTAAAGAGCTTAGCGTAGTCAGTGCTTATTTTCCTGATGATTCTAACATATTAACACTCAATATGAGTGATAGCGGTTATGGAAATGCATACGGGCACAATACTGATGGAAGCAATCTTCTTTTCTTAAGATTGCCGAATACCTTGACTGAATTGCCGTCACGTATATGTCAAGCAACGAACGTTATTGACTGTGCTGTTGCAGACGACGCACCCTTTGAAACCATTAGCAACGTTGCGTTTTATGATTGCATGAACCTGCGTTCCGTTGATATTTCCGCAAACGTAACGCTTATCCAGGGCTCCGGTCATTCAAACAACGGTTTTGCTTTTTATAATTGCATTTCCCTTGTTGATGTTGATTTCTCGGAAAATGCAAGACTTGAAATAATTGACCAAAATGCATTTAACAGCTGTAAGAGCTTGAAAGAAATTACTATTCCCAATACCGTGACAAGTCTTGGAAATAACGCGTTTATGTATTGCAGTAGCCTTACGACTATTCGCTTAGGAGCAAATACGGGTAGAGGCTTAGATACCTATAACGTACAGAGTATGCTCTACGGCTGCAATTCACTTAAATACGTGTATATGTCAAATACTATGGTGCCCACATCAGGCTCTCACTTGTTTGACAGCGGTTCAAGCGGAATGGTTATATTCTATACCGGTAACGAAGCTGAATATGAAGCCTTAAAAGAAATACTTACAACACTGAAAAATAACGGCAAATTTGTAGACGCTACTCCAATTGAGTGGGATGCAACACAGGATGATCAATACTATAAGGACTTAGCTGCAAATGAAAATAAAAATTACGTAGTTTACGGCTACAATACCTGCAAAGCATTCTATGATAACGAGCATGACGAGCAGACTCCGCGTAACGCATTCAAGGGTGACAAGTACGTTAGTGACTTCTGCGCATTTGCCGAATGCTCAAGATGTCCAAAGACCGTTGAAACAAAGCTCCACGGACCACTCTTTATCTCGAAGGGCTATTCAAAGAGCGCAGACGCATTTATGTTCGATATGAAGGTTGACTTTGATGCAATCGCAGCATACGAAGAACTCGGCTATACGGCTCCAAGCTACGGACTTGTTGTTTCTGCAAACGCAAATATAAACGAGCTGATCGGTCTTGACGGCAACGTAGCAGATATGTCTGTATTGAAGGTGAACTTCGACGAGGGCAGCTACAATAACGTACAAGTCAGACTTAATAACATCACAACGGATGCAAGCAAGGCAAGGAAGGTACACGTATGTGCATACATCATTGATACTGAATCTGTTTACTACGTAGGAGAAGGCGAGTCTGCAGCTACGTCAACTATGATTTGTCATAACGACATCCCCGGTGAGGAAGCATAACAAAGCATAATGAAAAGAACCGCAACCGCGGTTCTTTTTTTTATGCAAGCAGGGGAGACAGAATGACGTGTTCTTGTAGGGGACGGCGCCACGACGTCCCGTTAGTGAAGAGTGAAGAGGGTTGCTGCGCAAGTAAGGGAAATCCTCGACTGTCCGCTATGCCCAAAAATGAAATACCACCACAAATGAAGTGAACCCCAAATAGTTCACAAACGGGTGGATTTTTTAATCAAATGCAAATGCAAAATATTCAGGCGGAGTAAGGTTTTCAAACGGGCAGAGCATAGTAAACGGTCGGGCTTTTCCAACGCCTCTGAACGTGCCACTGTCAACACCAAGAGTAGAAAGAATGCTTGGCGCTTTTTCTGTGTTACCAAGAAATTCGTATGCGTGGAGCTTGTTTTCATATATAGAATATGAAAGGAGAAAGTCCTCGCCTTTAATAAAGGTGGCAAGCTTTTCAAGAAAATCAAGATTTTCTTTTTCTTGGATTATTGCGTTTTTCGGCAGATACTCTTTTCTTAAACGGGCATATTCATTTTTATCAATGCTTGTAAAGTGGCAGCCCTGTGTTGAGCTTTCCCTTGAAAGCTCGCCTATAAAAGTGGCTGTTTTATAGCCAAGCCGTTCATAAAAATTAAAGAGTGACGGCTCACTCGGTACTAAAATTGCGCCCGAATAGCCAAGTGATTTTAGGTGCTTATGTGTGTCTTGCATTAAGATACTGCATAGCCCTTGCCCACGATATGCTTTGTCGGTTGCAACCGCATAAATGTATGCAAGAGGCTTGCCCAAATATTCACAGTCAAACCAATAGAGCATAGCGGAGATTTTGCCTTCCTTATATATCACCCTTGCGCGATTTTCGGAAAAGGCGGTATCAAAAAAGGTGTCGATAAATCCGCCCTCGTCGCCAAACGCCTCGGCAAATAAAGCTTTAAGAGAAGGAATGTCATCTCTTTTTGGTGAATTAACTATCATCTTCGTCCTCCTTAAAGCGCGCGCGGTATTTTTCTGTCATATGGTGTGGGTAGTAGCTGCTTTTTGCACGGCGCAGCCCCTCAACGCCCATATCCTCCTCACGGTCAAGAAATTTTATATCGGGATATTTTCTTTTTATATAATTTGCAAACTCATAGTTTATAGCAGAATAAGCCTCGGGTATCGCTTTTTCAAACTGTATATCAAAGGTGTCAAAAAGCAATCGCGAGCCCATGGTAAATGCAAGCACCTCGCCGCCGCTCGTTATCATTATGCCGTCTAATTTTAACGCTTCAAAATTTTCAAGCGCACAAGAGAGGGCATTATGCTCATATGAAATATCGTTCTCGGGGTCGGCTTCTTGCTTTCTTTTATACCAAGATTCCGACATTTTTGCCACTTTGTGTATGTTTTCTTTAGTGATTTGCTCAATTTTATAGTCGGGAAACGCCTTTTTAAAGTTGTTAAGATGGTTGCGCTTCTTTTGATATTTTTTACCGCCAAGGGTGGCAAGGTCATCTATGCTATATACGTAGTCAAACGAGCCAAGTCTGGCTTCAATTTTAACGCGCTCGCCATATACGTCTAAAAAGTCATTTAGTCTTTGTGGCGGAATGCTGTTGATTATTGCGGTGATGCCACGCTTTTTTGCATCTGAAATAATTGACTCAAGAACAGGAAAGACATCTCCCCTGCCAATTGGGTATGGGTAAAAATCAAATTTACCATATGAGGATAAAAGCACACAAAAATCGTCAGTATAGGCAATTTCGTGCTTGCCCCAGCAGATTAAATTAGAAAAAGAAAGCTCACATCCACGAAACGAGTCGGAGAATAAATATTTCTCATAAAGAGCTTTATCGCTTATTGATAAAGGGCGAAAATTTAAGACAATCGCATCTTTTTTCGGCATAGCTTCTAAAAAAACAGACATATTTACCTCCTTGAAAATCAACTCACACAATTATAATACAATCAAAATGTGCTTTTGTCAATAACTCATTATGTCCAATTTTATAAAATTCATATAATAAAACAATTTACTTTTTTGCTATATTATGATATAATTAATTTGTGATGTGCCAAATGCTTTGGCATAAGGAGGAAAATATGAAAAAAATACTTGGTGTTGAGTTCGGCTCAACAAGAATTAAATCAGTTTTGATAAATGAAAAGGGCGAGGTTTTGGCAAGCGGAGCGCACGACTGGGAAAACAAGCTCGAAGGCGGCTTTTGGACATACTCACTTGAGGATGTTTGGGCAGGCATGCAGGATTCATATAGCGACCTTGTTAAAAACTATGGCAAGAAAATAGATAGCCTTGATGCTATCGGTGTTTCCGCTATGATGCACGGCTATCTTGCCTTCGATAAAAACGATAATTTGCTTGTTCCTTTTAGAACCTGGCGTAATACAACAACTGCCGAGGCACAAATTGAATTGACTCGTGAAATCAGCTTCAATATGCCACAAAGATGGAGTGGCACACACTTCTATCAAGCTGTTTTAAACAAAGAGGAGCACGTAAAGGACGTTGCCTTCTTAACTACCTTGGCAGGCTACGTGCATTGGAAGCTAACAGGTAAAAAGGTGCTTGGTATTGGCGATGCTGCCGGAATGTTCCCAACAATAGAGAACGAATATGATAAGGAAAAATTAGAAATCTATAACGAGCTTCTTAAAAAGCACGGAGTTGATAAAAAATTAGAGGATTTACTCCCAACACCTTTAATGGCAGGCGAAAACGCAGGTATCTTAACCAGTGAGGGCGCACTCTTACTTGACCCAACAGGCACACTGAAGTGTGGCGCAATTATGTGCCCACCTGAGGGAGATGCGGGTACTGGTATGGTTGCAACAAACGCGGTTAGAGTAAAAACGGGTAACGTATCCGCCGGCACTAGCGCATTTGCAATGGTAGTTCTTGAAAAGCCACTTTCTAAGGTAAGCACAGAGATTGACGTTGTTGCAACTCCGTCAGGAAAAACTGTTGCAATGGTACACGCAAATAACTTCACATCCGAGATTAACGCGTGGGCATCACTATTTATGGAGGCTATCGAGCTTGCGGGTGGTTTAATAGGCAAGGGCAAGCTATACGATTTGCTTTATGAGATTTCATTAAAGAGCGATTCAGACGTTGGCGGTCTTGTTGGCTACAACTTCCTATCAGGTGAACCACTTGTTGGTATGGAAAAGGGAATTCCGATGGTAATGCGTAAGCCTGACGGTAAAATGACACTTGCTAACTTTATGCAAATGCAATTATATTCTGCACTTGGTGCTATGAGCATAGGTATGGAAATTCTTTCCGAGGAAAACGTTGAAATTGAGGCAATTTGCGGTCATGGTGGATTCTTTAAATATCCATTTGTCGGCGCAAATGCAATGAGCGCGGCGCTTTCGGCACCTGTTACAGTTATGAAAAACGCAGGTGAGGGCGGAGCTTGGGGTGTTGCACTCCTTGCCCTTTACGCAACAGAAAATGACGTAACCCTTGAAGACTTCCTTGACAAGCAATTTGCTACTTGCGAGAAGGAAACAACCATCGCGTCCGACGAGGAAAAAGCGAAATTTGCAAGCTTTATGGCAGAGTACAAGAGGTATTTAACTGTTGAAAAACTAGCAACAGAAGTGTGAGGGCGCAGGATAGGTGTAAAACCGAAAACACACTAAATTTACAGATAAACTAGCCCAACACAGTAGGGGCGACCATTGGTCGTCCGCTATCACCAATAAAGTAATATAAGGTCGAAAACGCACACCGTTCGGTGTGCGTTTCCCTCTTGTGTTTTCTATGTGCGACCAAGGGCTCTACCGTACACCAGTACGCCGACGTTCCCTTGCTCGCGCATTTTTCCTACCTCCCTTGTCCCTCAGGAGAAGTGAGGGCGCAGGGTAAATGAGGGCGCAGGATAGGTGTAAAACCGAAAACACACTAAATTTATAGATAAACTATCCCAACACAGTAGGGGCGACCATTGGTCGTCCGCTATCACCAATAAAGTAATATAAGGTCGAAAACGCACACCGTTCGGTGTGCGTTTTCCTCTTTTATTTATTAAAAGTAATTCTTAATTCAAAATTGCGTTCGCCTTGGTATAGTGTATAGTCAAGACAGTAGCAGATTTGGTCATAAGAGCCGTTTTCGTCTGGGAACTGTGCGGAGTATGGAACCTCGATAACCTTTAAAACGGAATTTCTTGAACCAACTAAAACAGTATCGCCAAGTGTTGCCTTGTTGCCGTCAACTACCGGCTTTGTAGTGGTGACAAAGCGCTCTGTTGCAATGGTTGGTGCGTTGAATTTGAATTTATCCTGCATTATGATTTCGTCATCTCTGAAATAGAAGGTTCTTTCAGCCTTGTCAAGAGATTCAACTCCGTAGCCCGCGGTAAAGTCCATATAAACGGAGTCGTTTTCCTTGTCATATTTAGCAAAAACAATCTCGCGTCTAACGCCATCTTGGGGAATTCCATTAAAGAATGGAATATTGTGAGAAAGGGCTGACGGATTGAAGTTTGAATATCTGTCGTTTCCGTGGTAGTTCTTGGTTTTAGCGGTTGGTCCCGGATAACCAAAGTCACAGAGAATTTGTTTGTTGTTTCTTGCCAAAATAAAGGAAGCAACGTCATTGTGGTTATGGCTCTCGCCATTGTCACCACCCTTACAGGTAAAGCCGTAATTGTCTGTGCGCTTTGTAAAATACGCGCAGTTTTCAGAGTAAAATGAGCCGTTTTCAAGCTTATCGGTCACATTTTCCTTCTTGAAGTAGAGAAGCGTACGAAGACCAAAGGAGAAATGAACGTAGCTGAATAGGTTAACGTCAAGCATAGGAAGCTTTTGTACGTCGTTTGGATAAACCTCGCGAAGCATATGTGCAAGACCATACCAGTAAACCTCTTTAAAATTACAGTCACTATATGAGGCTACAACCTTTGGTTGTAGATACATTCTTTGAATATAAGTAGAAATTGCTCTTACCTTATCGCGCTTGAACCAGTCGACCTCGCCATTTGTAAACTCACGCTCGAGCATAGCGTAGTTGCAGAAGAAGCCGAAGCCAAATCCCCAATATGCAGTACCCTCAACACACATACCGTCCTCACGGTAAGGAGCTAGGTAACACTCCATTGCATCGTGCAAGCGCTTTTGGTATTTGTAATATAAATCTGGTGCTTCATACATAAGAACCGCGCCGACAGATCCGTTACAAACCGCCGTCCAGTTGTTGTCGTGCGTTTCCCAGAAGAATTTTCTGTTTACGTATGGCTCAATAGTTCTGCGTCTTATCTCCGCTGTCATACGGTCAACTAAAAGCTGTGGGAATCTTTCCTTAAATAAATGCTTAATTTCCGCCATTGAAAAACCAACGGAGCAAGCAAAAATATCAAGAAGTCCGGGGTCGTAGTCTGATGGCTTTCTTTGATAGTAGTCATTATAGTGGCCGAGTGGCGCCCAAGCATACTCGTTACAGTAAGCCCAAACAACCTGTAAAAGATTGTTGTAATATTCCTCGTTATCAGGATAAATAAGAGCCATAAGAGCGGAATATTGAAGCTGATTTATAAGTCTAAAATAAGATTCGTGGTCGTTGTTTTTAATTACGTCAAAAACGGTTCTTGGCGCGATTGGTTGACCATTAAAATACTTATCATATTCGTTTTTTAAGTCTTGGCGAAGACGAACGTAGTCGTCACTTGTGCGTACGTTTTCCCAAAATTTGGGGTTCTTTGCAAATTCTAGCATAATGTTTCTCCTATAAATTGTCATTTGACAATTTAAGTATATCACGCATTATCTTAAAAATCAATCGTTAAAGGGAATTTTAGAGCGCAAAAATCTGCCAAAACCGACTTTTCTCTTGACAAAATAATATAATTTATTGTATAATTTTTATATCAAAACTAAAAGGAGAATAAAAATGAAGAAAATTGCTAACGAGTTTAAGACCTTTATAACTCGTGGTAACGTAGTTGACATGGCTGTCGGCGTTATCATAGGCGGTGCGTTTACCGGCGTTGTTAATGGCCTTTCTAACTTTATCTTAAAACCAATTATCAACTGGATTTTGGCTATGGTTCTCGGCAAAGACGGTCTTTCCGGCGTTATCACACCACTTTCAATGAGTCAGCAAATTGATGCAAATGGCGAGCTTGTTTGGAAGCTTAATTCAGTTGGTAAAATCGCACTTGATGCAAACGGAGATAAAATTCCAGTTTGGGATCTTGCAAACTCAATTTACATCGACTGGGGCTCATTCATCAGCGCAATCATCAACTTCTTGCTAATCGCAGTTGTTCTTTTCACAATCGTTAAGGTTATTAACACTGTAAGAGCAAACCACGAAAAGATGACAAACCTTGTAATCAATGGTAAGGTTACAAAGGAAGAAAAGAAGGAAATGAAGGCTCTTGGCTATGATTTCAGAAGCGATGCTGACATTGAGGTTTACCGCGCACAAAAGAAGGCGGATGCAGACAAGGCAGCAGCTGAAGCGGCAGAGGCAGCAGCGATTGAAAGAGCAAACAATCCTACTACTGAGGATTTGCTTAAGGATATTCGTGATCTACTTAAAAATAAGTAAGACAGAAAACACACAAGGAATAACTAAAAAAGCACACCATTTGGTGTGCTTTTTAATTGGTGTAAAATTTGTCCGACTCTCGGTTTATAGGATTTTATAAAAGCATTTTGAAAATTCTTTGTTCGTTTATTTCGTCAATTCGCCACGCAAATCAGCTTCCATAAGCTCTTTGATTTTTTCACTCGAATAGCCCTTTGAGAAAAGGTAATAGAGCTTTGCAACGGCAGCCTCGGTTGTCATGTCGTAGCCACTTACTGCGCCCGCCTCAACAAGAGGGGAGCTTGTGGCGTATGCGCCGAGGGTTACTGTGCCCTGTGGGCATTGTGAGCAGACGGTTACTATTGACCCTGCGTTAAATGCTTTTTTTATAATAGGTAAAAGCGTGTGTCCTTCGCCGGGGATATTACCTGCGCCAAAGGTTTCAAGCACGATGCCCTTTAATTTTTCTGTCATAAGTGTGTCAAAAATAGGGAACGAAATGCCCGGGAAAATCTTTAAAACGCCAATTGGCACACTTTCAAGACGGCAGAGGGAAAACTCCGTATCTTCACTTTTTTGTGGTGCAAATGGCAAATATCTTATGCTAATGCCTGCTTCGGCAAGACGCGGACAGTTGGGGGAGTCAAATGCCAATAGTCCATCAGCCGACATTTTTGTTGCACGATTACCACGAAGCAAACGTCCACCAAAGTATAGGCACACCTCGTTTATCATACCGCTACCCGCTATTAAAATCGACGTTACAAGGTTATCACGTCCGTCACTTCTTATCTCGCAAAGCGGAATTTGTGAGCCTGTCAAAATTATAGGCTTATTTGAATTTTCGAGCATAAAGGAAAGAGCGGAGCTAGTATACGCCATTGTATCCGTGCCGTGTAAAATAACAAAGCCGTCATAGGAAGCGTATCTTTTTGCAACCTCTTCACCTATTCTGTTCCAGTCCTCAACCGCCATATCAGACGAATCAAGGAGCGGTGACATCTCGTAAAAATCAATTTCAGGCATTATCTCGGTTTTTAAATCGGCTATTGTGTCAAGGATTGTCTCAAGATATCCCTCTTTGGGGAAATATCCGTTTTTTCCCTTAACCATACCGATTGTGCCACCCGCGTGGATTAAGCAAATACGTTTTTTCATATATCTTTCCTTTTTTGTCAAAAATTCCACTTATATTTTATCATAAGGTTATCGTTTTGTAAATAAAAACTTGACACAAGCATAAAATAGTGTTAGAATGTTAGAGTAAATTAAATAATATCTTCGGGGCAAGGTGAAATTCCTTATCGGCGGTAAAGTCCGCGAGCGCGAAAGCGCAGACTTGGTTAGTTTCCAAGACCGGCAGTATAGTCTGAATGGGAGAAGATAAGAGGGCGCATTTTGTGTGCCCAAGCTTCGCCCGCCTCTTTGCTAGGCGGTTTTTTTACGCCCTGATTTGATTTTAGCGAGGAAAAATGATAACAAAAACAAAAAAATTAGTAATGCTTGGCTTGTTTTCCGCTATTGCATTTTTGTTTACGAATATAGGTAATTTAATTCCCATAAGATTTGCAGGATTTTTGAGCTTTGACCCAAAGGACGCAATTATTGTTATTGCCAGTCTTGCACTTGGGCCGTCTACCGCTATTATAATTAGTGTGGTGGTCGCCTTTCTCGAGCTTATAACTATTAGCTCAACAGGGATAATAGGCTTTATTATGAATGTAATAGCCAGCTGCTCTTTTGCGCTTATCCCGGCTATCATATATAAAACGTTTCGCACCTTTAAAAGTGCAATGTCAAGCCTTTTTATTTCGTCTGTGATAACGATTTTACTAATGCTGCTTTGGAACTTCCTTGTAACTCCGATTTATATGCACGTGCCAAGGCAGGTGGTTGAGGGGATGCTTATACCGGTGTTTTTGCCGTTTAACGCACTAAAATGCTTAATGAACACAATTCTTGTTGCATTTCTTTATAAGCCGTTTGTTAAAATTTTGAGAAGGGTTGGACTTTTGCCACCCTCAAGAAGGATAAAAAGAGAAGCAAAAGGCATCAAGCCGACACCCGTTATTGTGGTAAATCAATATGTAAGATGTGCTAAAAACAAACATTAAAAGCGTGGTTATTCACGCTTTTTTTGTATATTTGTTGCTTTTTTTATGCGTATATGGTAAATTAGAAGCATAAGGGGGTGTTTATTATCAAGCATACAAGATTTATATATTTAATATGTGCGATTTTATCTGTTCTTTTGATATTCCCATCGTGCGGTGGAACAGGCGAGAGTGAAACCGAAACAGAAACCGCAACAGAAACCGAGACAGAAACCGAGACAGAAACTGAAACCGCAACAGAAACAGAAATCGAGACAGAAACAGAAACCGAGACAGAAACTGAAACCGAGACAGAAACCGAGACCGAAACCGAGACCGAAACCGAAACGGAAACAGAGACCGAAACAGAAACAGAAACAGAAACTGAGACCGAAACGGAAACCGAGACAGAAACCGAAACCGAGACAGAAACTGAGCCCGAACCCGAGCCTGAGGCTGTGGATTTGAATATAGTAAGCGATGGAACAAGTGATTTTATAATTGTTTATCAAAGAAACAATCAAAAATTAGCCGAGGTGGCAAGTGATTTGTCACAGTATTTCCAAAGTGCGTATGGCGTTTCAATTCCTTTTTATGAAAATGGACGCGCGCCGTCACCAAAAACAAGCAGAATCGTTTTAGGCTCGGCATCAACTAACTATAAATTTATCGAAGGTAAGCTCGCAAAAACAAACGATTTCATAATTGACGTTTGTGGAGACGACCTGTTTTTAACCGCATCAAGCGAGCGTCTTTATCCTTATCTTTTAGCTTTCGCAAAAAATCAATTTTTCTTTAGCGAGGACAAGAATAACCTCGTTATAGAGAAGGATGCATATTTTTCATTAAAGGAGTCGGAATATAAGGATATAAACTACGCAGAGTACTACAAATCATTGAATGGAAGCTACGATTACAACAAGCTGACAGAGATATTCAAGGCAGAAACCTACACGGTGGGAGATACCACCATTCCTTATAGAATTTATGTTCCGTCAGATTATGACCAGACCAAGAAATATCCTGTTTTGACCATATTACACGGGGCAGGGGAACGAGGAAATGACAACGTTTCACAGCTTGTAAATATGGTGTCGGAGATGTTCAACCAAGAAAACTCCAAATACGTAGATGCGATTATTATTTGCCCGCAATGTCCAGGCGGTCAGCAGTGGGTTGATACTCCTTGGGCAAACGGAAATTATAGCATTGATGCAGTTAAGGAGTCAAATGAGCTATCCGCCGTTATGGATATTTTAGAGGGCGTAGGCTCAACCTATTCAACTGACACAGACCGCTACTACGTAATGGGCATTTCAATGGGTGGCTTTGGCGCTTGGGATATGGTAATGCGCCATACAGACGTATTTTCAAAGGCGGTTTGTCTTTGCGGTGGCGGAGACGTTTCGCAAGCGGGCAAGCTGGTAAACACACCTATTTGGGTGGTGCATAGCTCAAACGACACTATCGTTCCATATGAAGGAAGCGAGGCAATGAGTCAAGCGATAAAGGACGCAGGCGGAGAGCTTTGTGTGTTTGAGACGAAGAATTCGGGGCATAACGTATGGTCATATGCGGGAAGTAGCACTGACATTGCCAACTGGTTGCTTGGATAGAGGGCGCAAGGACCGGGTAAAACCGAAATCACATAAAATTAACAATCAAACCATCCTAATATAGTAGGGACACCATTGGTCATCTGCTATCCCAAATAAAGTAAATATAAGGTCGGAAACGCACACCATTCGGTGTGCGTTTCCCTCTTGTGATTTCTATACGCGACCGCGTCCTCTACCGTGCAAAGCACGCCGACGTTGACACGTTCGCGCATTTTTTCTCCGCCCTTGTCCCTCAGGAGAAGTGAGGGCGCAGGGTAAATGAGGGCGCAGGATAGGTAGGGCATAATCGTTCATACATTTTAACGTTAATTTCGTTGGTCATTCTGAACGAAGTGAAGAATCTCAAAAGGGAACCTTCGGCAGGCTCAGGATGACAAAGTGTGTCATTTGTAGGGGACGGTGCCTTCGACGTCGCGCTTTCCAAGGCGTGCCGAATTTAATTAAAAAAGGTACTGACTTTAAATCAGTACCTTTTGTTTTATTTCAAATTTTCTCTTTTGGTTGTTTTTGGTTTTCTAAACAGATAGAAAATGAACGCGACAACAAGGCCGATAGCGATTGCGACAACGAGGTCGAAGACTATCGTTAGAATAAACGTTAGAACTAGCACGATAACGTCTGTTTTCGGTGCGGTTTTGCATATATGGAAGAAATGCTTATATTCGCACATATTGTATGCGACCATTAAAAGAACTGCGGCAATAACGGGCATTGGGATAAAAGATGCAAGAGGCATAAGCAAGACAAGAACAAGTAGCAAAACGAGTGCGTGGACCATGCCTGAAATAGGGGAGCGACCACCGTTTTTAACGTTTGCAGAGGTTCTTGCAATTGCGCCAGTTGCGGGGATGCCACCAAAAAGACCGGAGGCAATGTTGCCAAGACCTTGTGCAATTAGCTCGGTGTTTGAATTGTGCTTATCGTTAATCATCTTGTCGGAAACCACACAGGAAAGAAGTGATTCAATAGATGCAAGAATTGCAATAGTAAATGCGTCGGGGATAAGCGCAATTATTTTGTCGGTTGAAAATTCGGGAATTTGAAGCTTCGGAAATCCTGAATTAATTGTATACAAATCACCGATTGTCATAACGTCGAGATTAAAGAGCGCAACAACGATAGCACCTATAATAACAACAACTAAAGAGCCGGGGATTTTTTTGTTGATTTTTGGCCATACAAAAAGAAGAACAAGGGAAAGTAAGCCAACTATAAAGCCGACAGGGTTAAAGGTTGCGATATTGTGCAAAAGCGCTTCGATTTTTTCCATCGATTCAACGGGAGATGCTCCGCCAAAGGACATACCGAAAAAGTCCTTTAATTGACCGATGACGATAGTAACGGCAATGCCTGCGGTAAATCCAACGGTTATGGTTGTTGGAATATATTTAATTAGAGAGCCGACACGCAAAAGACCAAACAAAATAAGGATAATGCCAGCCATAATTGTTGCAATGATAAGCCCGTCAAATCCTTGTGTTGCAATAATTCCCGCAACTATTGTGGCAAAGGCTGCGGTTGGACCTGAAATATTAACCAAGCTTCCGCCGAAGAACGAGATAACAAATCCCGCAACGATAGCGGTGTAAAGACCCTGTACAGGCTCCGCTCCTGATGCAATGGCTAGTGCAATAGAGAGGGGAAGCGCTATAATAGCAACGATTATACCGGCAACAACGTCGTTTACAAATTGCTTTTTATTGTAGTTTTTTAATGAAAATAGCTTTGGCTGAAAGACCTTCATAATACCTACCTCGCAAAAAATAAAAAATGTAAAAATATTAACGAAGGATATTATACATTCGTCAATCATGTTTGTCAATAACTTAATTAAGAATTAATTAAAAACTTGAAAAATGTCTTGAAATAGTCTATAATTATATGGAAGAAACAGTCATTAGGGGGATGCTTGATGGGATATTTAAAATACGTTAACACTAAAATGGGTACAGACTCAAAAATGGAGCTTTCTAGGGGAAACACACTGCCACTTTGTCAGCTTCCCTTTGGCATGTGCGCCTTTTGTCCCGAAACAGAAAAGCAAGTAGGTTGGTTTTATAGTCCAAAATCAAGCGAAATGAACGGAATTCGTTTAACCCATCAGCCAAGTCCTTGGATTGGTGACTTTGGTACGCTCCTTTTTTCACTTGATGAGGGGAAAGCGCGCTTTGACACGAAAAAAACAGTATTGGCACCCCATCATATAAGCGTATGCTTTAGTGACGGCTCACGCTTTGAAATTGCACCCACCACACGTGGCGGTGTCTTTAATATTGAATTTAATGAAAACAACGGCTATCTTTATCTTTCAAGCTCCCACGGAAAAACAAAATTCCATTTTGACAGAGAAAGAAAAGTCGTTTTTGGCGAAAACGACTACATAGAAAAGGGTGATTGCAAGGACTTTAAAATGTTTTTTGCTATCTCGCTTGACGGTATTGATTTTGACCGCTCGAAAATCAACAAGGGCACTGCAAAAATCAAGATAAATTCTAAAAAAGCAGAGGGAAGTGTCGGAATTTCCTATATAAATTACGAAATGGCACTTAAAAATCTTACATCCGAATGTCAAGGGCAGTCGTTTGATGAGGTGAAAACTGCTGCGGAGTTGATTTGGGAGAGGTATCTTGGCAAAATCGAGATAGAAGCAGACGATGACAAGCAGCTGAAAACCTTTTATTCCTGTATGTATCGCGCATTTTTATTCCCAAATAAAGCGTATGAATTTGACGAAAACGGAGATGCGGTGCACTATTCACCCTTCAAGGGCGGAGCATTAAAGGGCAAACGCTACACAAACAACGGCTTTTGGGATACCTACCGCACATCATATACGTTGTTTTCAATGGTCGCACGCGAGGAATTTGAAGAAATTCTAGAGGGCTTTGCCTCGGATTACGAGGAAGGCGGATATTTGCCGCGCTGGACTGCAATGGGCGAGGTAGGCTGTATGCCGTCAACTCTCATTGACGGGGTGATTGCCGAGGCGGTTGCACGTGAAATAGGTGATAAAAAGCTACACAGAAGGTTGCTTGACGGTATGGTTCACCACGCGAATGTGCTCTCACACGATGAGCGATATGGCAGAAAATGTATCGACAAGTATCTGAAATTTGGATACGTCCCCTATGATTTTGCAGATGAGAGCATAAATTTGTCCCTTGATTTTGCTTATGGCGATTGGTGTATTGCCAGAGTTTTCGAGTCACTCGGTGAAAACGAGCTTGCAAAGGAATATTTTGACCGTTCACTCAATTATAGACAGCTTTTTGACAAGGAAACGAGATTTTTCCGCGCTAAAAACTCACGTGGTGAGTGGAGAGATGACTTTAACCCGTTTGTTTGGGGATATGATTATACGGAAAGCTCTGCTTGGCAAAATATTTTCGGCGCACCCCACGCGCTTGATGATATAGCGAATATGCTTGGCGGTAAGGACAAGGCGGTAGAAAGGCTTGACGAAATTTTTAAAACACCGCCAAAATTTGAGCACGGCAGATACGGATGTGAAATACACGAAATGACGGAAATGGCGCTTTGCGACCTCGGTCAATGTGCAATTTCAAATCAGCCGTCATTTTCTATTCCGTTCCTTTATTCTTACTATGGCGATAAGGAAAAAAGTGACAAGGTGATAAGAAAAATCACGTCCGAGTATTTTACACCCGACTCGTATCCGGGGGATGAGGACAATGGCTCAATGAGTGCTTGGTATATTTTTGCCACGATAGGCGAGTTCCCGATTTGCCCAGGCAAAAAGGAGCTTGTAAAAACAACTCCGCTAGCAAAATATAAAATTAAACAATAAAAATAAACCCATCCGCTAAAACGGGTGGGTTTGTTTTTGTTAAATATTTAACTTTTCATCGTCGTCAGTATCTTCACTGTCTAAAGACTCACTACTTGATGTGCTTTCGCTATCGGCTATTGAAGTAACGACTGTGTCTTGCATAGCATCGGCAAGAGATAGCGCCTCTTTCTCGGGTCTTATTGCCTCTAATTCAAGGGTTTCTTCGTAATCTCTGTTTAAAGCCTCAACGTATGCCTTCCAAGCATCCTCGGATGGCGGAGTTAAGTCACTGCTTGTATCCTCGTCTGGAGCTTGAGCCTCAAGCTCGGCAGTGCGCTCGTAGTCATTGTTGATAGCGTCAACGTAAGCTGTCCAAGCTGCTTGGTCGTCACGCTCACCGCCCTCGGTAATTGGAATGTCTGGCGGAAGCTCGTCGGACAGATTCATTTCAGCAAGCTGTTCAGCAACGCTCTTTGTAGACTTTTCTCCCTTTTTCATAGTGTTGAAGCGGAACTTGTATCCAGCTGATTTGTTTCTTTTCTTTGTGAAAGTGAAGACGAATGTTAAAATTATACCTGCAGCTAAAGGAATTGAAACGAAAAGAACGATAAGAGCAGTTCTTAAGGTTTCCTCGTCGGTTTTAATTTCCTTGTTGATAAGAGGAATCTTTATAGTGATTCCGTCATCAATTCTTGGAATTTCCTCGGTAAACAATGCACCGCAATCGGTACAGGTAAAGCCTCTTAAGCCCGCATATTCGGTTGAAGGCTCGGAAATAACCGTGCCGACATCTCCGGGAAGCTTCACGTGTGTTTCTGTATTAAATATTCCGTCAAGAGTATATGGAACTGTCAAGCCACATTCAAGACACAATACGTTTCCTGATTCAGGAGTTGAGCAGGTTGCCTTAACGAGAATCTCCTTGTTTTCCAAATCCATTGTGTGTTTACGAGTAGGGTCTACAATTTTTTTGGTTGAGTATCCGCAATCTCTACACGTGAACAGGGTTGTTCCATATTCGCCACAGGTTGCCGCAATTATAACCGTTTCCTTGTAATTGTGCTTTGCGTCGATTGGAGGCTCGATTATTTCACCTCTGTTTGATGGAATGTCGGGCTGAATAGCACCGCAACCGCATTTCTTTAGCGTGTAATACGGGTCGGTACAGAAAGAGCCGTCCGGGTCAACAGGAACCTTAACCGTGCCTGCCTGCCATGTGTGATTGTTTTTATCAAGAGGCAAGTCACCGCCAACCGCTTTTTTGATTTTTATATCACAAACTGTACATCTGTGACCGTCAAAGCCGTACGTTTGACAGGTTGATGGAACAACGTGAACAACTAGGTTGTGAGGTGCGAAAACCTCAACGAAGTTTTCCTTATATGAGTATCCGCAACGGCTACATTCATAGTAATCGTGACCATATTCAATACAGGTTGCAGGCTTCGGCTCGTACTTATAATCGTGACCGACAAAGACGATGGCGCGACCGGAGAATTGGTGATTGCTACCCATATTTGATTTAGCCTTGTCAATGGTAACACCATTCTTTGAATCGTTGCCTTCAACAAAAATTTCTGTAAGAACGGACGTTAAGCTGGAATCGAGCGAGAATGCATAGTTTGAAATTCTGCCAACGCTCTTGCCAATGGTGAGAGTCTTCATACGAAGGTTTGCAAACGCATATTCACCAACAGATGAAGCATTAATTGTAACGTGTTCAATATAGAAGTTTTTGTTGGTTGTTGCCATAAATGCCTTTTTGCCTATTGAGCCCGTAACATATTCAAGTCCGAAAACCTTTTCTAGGCTTGCCATATTATAAAAGGCGTATGAGTCAATATTTTGAATTGAAGGCGGAAGCTCAATCTCTTTTAGGTAGTAGTCGTTTGTGAAAACACCAACCTCGGCGTCGTATTCGTCGTTTGCAGAGGTTCTATACTCTCCGTAAATATCGGTTGTTCCAAGTGGTACTTGAACGTAGAAGATTGATTCAACAGGAACCTTAACAACGTTGTCAAGGTAGTCGAGATATGAGATGTTGTCAACGGAGAAGGAAATGAGCTTTGTTTTCTTCGTTTTGTCAAACGAGAAAACGTCGGTTGCAGGAACACGAAGCTCCTTTATCTTATCACCCTCAACGAATTTTACTGTAATATAAACGGAGGCGGGGTCAGGATATGCGCGGTCTAGTTTTTCATAATCGCATCTTGAACAGCTTGTTTTATATATCGCTTCCTTGGTTTCTTCCTTTGTGTTTACAGGCTCTTGAATAAGCTCAAGGCTTAGGTTGTGTCCAACACCGCTTTTATATTCAACCGGATATAAGTCTTCACAGTAGTTGCAAAGATGGTTTAGCGTACAAGCGGTGTTGCAAAGGCCGTATGCGTGCTCGGCTAGAGGACCGTTGTGTGCACAGCCTACAAAATCATAGAGAGTGCCGTTTTGCTTGAATGAATAGTTGCCGATGGGGAAGAAGCTTGCTATATCCTTAGAATAAGAGCCACCATAAATTAAAGGCTTGATTCTTGAAATATCCTTGATTAATCCGTGTCCGTCAAGATAGATTTTTGCAGAGCTTGAAGCGCTGTTTTTTTCAACGATAAAAGTTAAAAGATTATCACAATTTGATATGTCTTCAAATAAGAATTCGCCGAAAGAGGTGAGCTTTGCTGCATTGTGAATCACTACGCTTGCATTGGTTGTGCCGTTTGTTCTTAAAAGTCTGTCACATTCAACGTCTCCAAGGATTTTAACTCTTAAAGCACCGCTGAAGGCTGAAATATCTGTTTGAACAGAGAAAAGATTCATATTCTCTGTGATTTTAACGTTTTTGTCAACCACAAACGTAAGGTTGTTTGCTTGCTTTGTTGGGGAAACGGAAACCAGTGAGTTTAAATTAAAGTCTAGGCTTCCACCCGCTTTGTGGTTTATTTGTGAAACAGTTGAGGACGAGTTTGCAAAGATAACACCACAGTCACCGCACTTGCCACAGTAACCGCACTTTTCACCGCATTCGGCTGAGATAAATGCACCTGTCGGAGCTTCTTGTCCATATTCGTTTATCACAGGAGGCGTTTCGATATTAATGTTATTGCCGTTTAAATCAAGATAAAGCACCTGATTTTTTGGCAAGATTATAGGAGTGTCAAGAGAAATATTTGATTTTAATTTTATGTAGGAAAAGCCTTTGTGAGCTGAAACCACCATAGATCCGCTAAGCGAAATTTCGCCACCGTCAGCGCAATAAAGGGTAACGTCCTTTGTCGGAGTGAAGCTATCACCTGGCTCATAAAAATTGCCATCACCGTCAAACCAGCCGTATACCTTACCGCCAACCTTTGTTTCGGGCTCTGGCAACGTTATGGCTTTGCCGATTTCATACCACCTTTTGCTCGTTTCACCACCGTGTGAAAGCGTAACGTATGCGTGCGTATCCTCCGCAAAAATATTTATTGTAAAGACAGAGCCAAGTAGCAACGTGGCAACAAGGAACGTCAATAAAATTTTAAAACCGGTTTTTTTCATGCCAAACTCCTTAAAATAATGTGCGCGACAAAATAATGCGCTAACTATACATAATAATTATACAACAATTACAAAAACTTGTCAATATATAATAATAATTTTATAATATTGCACAAACAAAAGCCACTCATGTGAGCTTGGAGTGTGTTTTGGCTCATTAAAGTGGCTTAATTATTGAATTTTGGAGTATATGCCGAGGTTGCCGAGTCCTTTTCTTGGATATATCCGTCGTAGCCAAGGAAAACGGCACGCTCAACAACCGAATTATATTCAAAGCTTGTAATTCTTCTTTTTAATTCTTTAAATTCTCCCTCGTAAAAGTCGGGGGTGTATTGACTCATTAGCGAAAGCTTAAAGCAGGAAACGTCAAAATTCTTTTTTATATCCTCTAAAATAGCAATAGAATCAAGTCGGCAAGAGGGAAGAACCAAGTGCCTTAAAATGACACCGCTTGTCATTATTCCGTTTCCGTCAAAAACGCATTTTCCCTTGGCTAAAAGCATCTCCTTAAATGATGCCTTTGCATATTCATAATAGTCCTTGCATTTTGAATATTTTTGTGAAAGAATAGGGGAAAAATATTTAATATCGGCAAGAAATATCGACACGTGGTCGGCAATTTTCTTTATTATCTCGGGCCTTTCATATCCCGAGGTGTTATATACAACAGGAATTTTGAGCTTGTTCTTAATTAAAGAAAGCGCCTCGATGATTTTGTCTGAATAATGCGTCGGGGTAACTAAATTTATGTTGTGTGCACCTTTATCTTGAAGCTCAAGCATAGCGCTTGCCAATTCGCCAACTGAATATTCCTTGCCAAGTCCACCGTGGCTGATTTCCTTGTTTTGACAGTAAACACATCCAAGCGGACAACCGCCGAAAAAGATAGCTCCGCTACCGTGAGTACCGCTGATTGAGGGCTCCTCCCACATGTGTAGCATGATTTTTGAAATTATAATTTTGTCACCAACACCGCAAGCGCCGATTGATAAAGAACGGTCAACACCGCACTTGCGCGGACAGAGAGTACATTTAACCATCAAAGTGCACCGGCTGTCAGCTTTATGATTTTTCTTATGTCATCAGGCTGTACCTTTGCTTCGGTTGCTGCCTTGTTGCGCTTTATTTCACCGCATTTGCGACATCTATGTATAATTACGTAGCCTTTTTTGGGGTCGGGCTCAACCTTTATGGCATCCATAACTCCACCACAGGTGTTTTGTCTGTCGCCCGGCATAATATCGACGTGCTTTGACGCTAGGCACTTTGGACAGTGGTTTCGTGAGGAGTAGCCAAGTGGCAAAACCTCGTGTCCGCAGTTTTCGCATATAAAGCCGTTATCGTTTTTTGTAAATCTTTTGTTTTCCATAAAAATCCTTCTGATTTTGTTGTAAGGTTTTATTGTAGGGGACGGTGCCTCGACGTCCCGAGAACGTTCGCTTAATGAACGCTTAGAATAATCATTTTCCGACGCAGAAGCGCGAAAAGATTGCAGAAACAACCTCCTCGCTGACCTCTCGCTTATCAATCATATTGAGCTCGGCAAGGGCGTTTTCGAGTGAGAAGCAAATGATGTCGGGGGTTTGACCGAGCATGAGCGCCTCCTTGGCTTCGAGTGTCTTGTCAAGTGCAAGTGAAACCGAGGCGAATTGACGTGCGTTTGCGACAACCGCATCGGACGATAAATTGATTTCGCCTAGATTATACATATCGGAAAGAATTTTAGCAAGCTCGTTTTTGCCGTCACCCTCTTTTGCACTGATATACACCTTTTTTTGACACCCTGTGTCGATTTTTTCAATAAATTCCTTCGATAATTTGTTTTGCTTATCCGTTTTGTTTATTACCGCTACGGCTGTTTTGCCCTCGGCACAATTGAGAATGAAATAGTCCTCGTCGGTTTCTGGGGATGATGAGTCGAAAACGCAGAGAAGAAGCTCGGAGCTTTCGATTTTCGCCCTCGCTCTTTCTACACCGATTTTTTCAACAGTGTCGAAGGTTTCGTGTATGCCTGCTGTGTCGGCAAGGTTTAGCGTGACTCCACCAACGCTTGCGGTATGCTCAATTACGTCACGGGTTGTGCCGGCGATGTCTGTAACTATCGCTAAATCCTCGCCAAGCAGTAAATTGTATAGTGAGCTTTTGCCCGCGTTTGGCTTGCCGATTATCGCGGTTTTTATTCCCTCACAAATCGCACGACCGGTCCTATAAGTCTTTTTTAGGCTATCGAGTGATGAGATAACGTAGTCAAGGCAATCGTTGATTTCGGAAATTTCCGCCTCGGAAATATCCTCGTCCGGATAGTCGATTGTTGCGTAAGCGTGAGATATGCAGTCTAGTATTTTTTCTCTGATTTTATCAACCTGCTTTGTAAGAGCACCACGTGCTTGTGAAGACGAGAGACGAAGCTGTGAGTCGGTTTTGGCGTCAATAATTTGCCCTATTGCTTCAGCGTGGGAAAGCGTTAGCTTGCCGTTGATATAAGCGCGCTTTGTGAATTCGCCCGCGCTTGCAGGGGAAGCACCCGATGCAAACGTAGACTCAAGCACTGCTTGTGTAACGTACATACCGCCATGACAGGCGATTTCGCAAACGTCCTCACCTGTGAAGGAGGCTGGCGCTTTAAAATAGGTCAATATTCCGTCGTCAATAACCTCGTCCCCACGCAAAATATCACAGTAGTATGATTTGCGAGGCTCTATATTTTCGGTTTTTAAGCGGAGCATTTTTTTGGCAATAGAAAGTGCCTCGTCACCGCTGATTCTTATTATTGCAACGCCACCCTTGCCCTTAGCGGTGGAGATTGCAGATATAGTTCTATTTAACATATAAAATCCTTTTTAAAATGTGATTTTTACAAAAAAGTGGCACCACGTGTCTATTTTTTCTCAACTATGAAGAAATAAGGGGAGGTAGGGGAGTTGATAATTTGAAATCTTGAGATGCTCATTTCAAATCTTGATACGGTTTTAAAATATTCCTCAAGCATAATTCCCTCAAGGTAGCCCTCCTCGTGACCGGGATAAACGGCGATTAATAAAATTCCGTCACCCTCAAGCATTTCTATCGCGTTTTGAACAGCGGGCAAGGTGGTTTCACGCTTGGTGGTCAACGCCTTGTTTCCACTCCCCGGTAAATAGCCGAGATTGAACATCCCCGCCTTGATTTTGCCCTCGATATATTTTGGGGCATTGTGGTGAGAGTCCCAGATGAGCGTGTAGTTTTCGGGACAACCCTCGCCTTCAAGAGTTTTTTTGGTGCTATTAAGTGCGCCTTCTTGAATATCAAAGGCGTAAACATGACCGCTTTCTCCTACTGCCTTGGAAAGGAATGCGGTGTCGTGTCCGTTGCCCATTGTAAAGTCGGCACAGGTGTCCCCCTCCTTTAAGTGAGCTAAAATAAAGCTTTTTTGAAGCGTAAGCAAATCGGTCATAGATTTCTCCTTTGTTTTCTCTTACAGAAATTATACCTCTATATTTTATCTTTGTCAAGTTTTAAATATTGCTTGACAAAATATTATAATGATGTTAAAATGTATGTGTTTTTAATAATTTATACTATTTTTTGCGAGGTATATTCTTATGAAATGGACTTCACTAAATGATTTAAGAGAAAAATATCTCTCTTACTTTGAAAGCAAGGGACACCTTCGTCTTGGTAGCTTTTCGCTTGTGCCAAACAACGATAAATCTCTTTTGCTTATAAACTCCGGTATGGCACCTATGAAGAAATTCTTCACAGGTGAGGTTACACCTCCCTCAAAGAGAGTTACCACCTGCCAAAAATGTATAAGAACACCTGACCTTGAAAGGGTAGGTCACACAGCTCGCCACGGCACATTCTTTGAAATGCTTGGCAACTTCAGCTTCGGTGACTATTTTAAAGAGGAAGCTATTGAGTTTGCTTGGGAGTTCTTAACCAAAACTCTTGAAATTGATGCAGATTTGCTTTGGCCATCTATCTATGAAAACGATGAAGAGGCATACGACATTTGGGTAAACAAAATTGGTGTAAACCCAGCGCACGTTGTCCGTCTTGGCAAGGCTGATAACTTCTGGGAGCACGGCTCAGGCCCTTGTGGTCCTTGCTCCGAAATCTACTTTGACCGTGGAATTAAATACGGCTGTGGCTCACCCGACTGTAAGCCGGGATGTGATTGCGACAGATATATGGAAATCTGGAACAACGTATTTTCACAGTTCAACAACGACGGACAAGGCAACTATACAGAGCTTGCACAAAAGAATATTGATACAGGTATGGGACTTGAGCGTCTTGCTTGCGTTATGCAGGGCGTTGACAATATGTTCGAGGTTGACTCTGTTCGTAAAATCCTTGATACTGTGTGCGAAATTGCAGGTAAAAAGTACGGTGACAATGCCGAAAACGATATCTCTATCCGTGTAATTACAGACCATACAAGAAGCGCAATGTTTATGATTTCCGACGGCGTTATTCCTTCAAACGAGGGTCGCGGCTACGTTCTTCGCCGTATCATTCGTCGCGCTTGCCGTCACGGAAAGCTCCTCGGTATTGAAAGACCTTTCCTAGTTGAGATGTGCGAGGTTGCAATCGGCGAGAGCAAGGATGGCTATCGTGAGCTAGAGGAAAAGGCTGACTACATTAAAAAGGTGCTCGCACTTGAAGAGGAGCGCTTTGATGCAACTATCGACCAAGGTCTATCCATCCTTGAAAACGTAATAAAGGAAGCAAAAGAAAAGGGCGAAAAAATGCTAAATGGCTCTGATGCCTTCAAGCTTTACGACACATTTGGCTTCCCAATAGATTTAACACGTGAAATCGCAGAGGAAAACGGTCTTGAAACCGATATGGAAACCTTTGCGTCACTTATGCAGGAGCAAAAGCAAAGAGCAAGAAACGCACGTGCAAATATTAGCGGTTGGCAAGATAAGGAAAAATCATTGGAGCTTCCAAAAACAGAGTTTAAGGGATATACAACCCTTAACGCAACTGGTAAGGTTATCGCAATAATTGACGAAAATGGCGAAAGCGTTGACTCTGTTTCCGAGGGTGAGTGCTCAATAGTGCTTGATAAAACCTCGTTCTATGGCGAGGGCGGTGGACAGGTAGGTGACACCGGTGTTCTTTCAAATGAAAATGCTGAAATTGAAGTAGTTGATACTAAAAAATCAGACGGTGTATATATTCATATGTGTAAAATCACCAGCGGAGCTATAAAGGTTGGCGACACACTTGCTTGTGCGGTTGATAAATTAAGACGTAACGCTATTGCAAGAAACCACTCGTCCGTTCATATGCTTCAAGCAGCGCTCCGTGAGGTTCTTGGTACACACGTAGAGCAAGCGGGCTCATACGTTGATGAAAAAATTGGAAGATTTGACTTTACTCATTTCCAAGCCTTGACAAAGGATGAAATTAAGCGTGTTGAAGCACTTGTGAACGAAGCGATTTTGTCAGGAACAACCGTTGAAACTGTCGAAACTGACATCGAAACCGCTCGCAAAAACGGTGCTATGGCTCTCTTTGGCGAAAAGTACGGCAAGGTTGTTCGTATGGTTAAAATGGGAGATTTCTCAACCGAGCTTTGTGGTGGTACTCATCTTGACAATACAGCTAAAGCCGGTATGTTTAAGATAATTTCCGAAATCGGTGTTGCTGCCGGTGTTCGTAGAATTGAAGCTACAACAGGTTACGGAGTGCTTTCACTTCTTGAAAACAAGGAAGCTCTTCTTGAAAAAGCAGCTTCGGAGCTCAAATGTCAAAACGTAAACGATATACCTAAACGTGCGGGCGCAGTAAACGAAGAGGTTAGAAGCCTAAAGCGTGAAATCGAATCACTCAACTCCAAAATGGCATCATCTCGTGTAAACGACTTGATTTCTTCCGCTAAAAAGGTTGGTGCATTCAACGTAATTACTGCTGACCTTGGCGATATGGGTGCAGACGCAGTTCGTTCACTTGGTGACGTAATTAAGGACAAGGACGATAGCGCAGTTGCGGTATTTGCAATCCATTCAGGCGAAAAACTAAACTTTATCGCAGTTTGTGGCAAGGAAGCAGTTAAAAACGGCGCGCACGCAGGCAAAATTCTCGGTGAGGTTAGTGCAGTAACAGGCGGTCGTGGCGGCGGACGTCCGGATAGCGCAATGAGTGGCGGTAAGGATATTGCCAAAATTGCTGACGCACTTAGTCTTGTTGAAGTTATACTCGCTAAATAATGTCAGCGCGTAAGGGCGCAATAGCAGGCATAGAACGAAAAGCACGATGCAGGGAAGAGCTCTTCTCTCGTTGGCTTTTGTAAACAATAGGTAGAAAACACGCTTTTTGCGTGTTTTCTTTTTTTGTGCTTTTCTAAACACGACCAAGGGCTCTACCGTACAAAGTACGGCTACGTTCCCTTGTTCGCGCTTTCTATACCCACTCTTGTCCCTCTGAATGAGGAAACGAAAAACGCACGGAAAGCTCCGTGCATTTTTTATTGTTCTTTTGGAGGGAATTCTATTTCTCCCTCGTCCTTTTCAAAATCCTTTATTGCTTGTCTTATTAGAAACAAAATCTCACCATTTGCGCTTCTGCCATAATATTTTGAAATGTAGTGCAGCTTGTAGTGCAATTCCGGGTCAATCTCTATTCCTAAATGCTTATTATTTTTATTTCTCATAAAATCCTCACAAAAATCTTAATTTAAGTATATTTTAAGTTAGTTTTGTGATATAATGTTGTCAGTATACTTAAAATAAGTATACAAAAATGTTAAGGAGGATTTTATGAACTGTGTTTTTTGGGGGCATAGAAGTGTAACTAGTATAGCAAAATCGGAATTAAAGGCTGAAATAATTAAATTGAAAAGCAGTGGTGCAGATTGCTTTTATGTAGGTAATAATGGGAACTTTGATTTTTTAGTTCAGTCTGTACTATGTGAAATCGAAGAAGATGGGGACAATATAAAATACGAAATAGTGCTTTCATACATAGGAGAAAAGCCGTTGTGTAGCAAAATAAAAAATACTCTTTTTCCAAGCGGGCAAGAAACCGCTTTGCCCAGATACGCGATTTCCAAAAGGAATGAATGGTTGCTCGAGCAAGCGGATGTAATGATTGTGTATTTAAATAATAAAATATCGAACACCTATAAATACGTTAGAAGGGCGGAGAAAAAAGGCATAAGAATAATTAATTTGGCGGAAAAATAAAAATGCACGGAAAAACCCGTGCTTTTTTGATGAAATTCACCGCTTTTCAATTTATCGGGGTTTCAAAACGGTATTTTTGTAGGGGAGGGGCTTGCCCCTCCCGTGTTTTCAAACGAAACAAATATTATATTCATTTGATTTGGCTTTGTCAAAAACAAGGTGCGTTTGATTACAATTACAAATTTTTTACATTATTATATAATAAAGCCTTTACATTTTTGGTAAAATATGATACAATAAGGTAAAATGGGTAAGAATGGGGTTTTGGTAAAAAACACGCTTACCAAAAAACAAAAAGGAGTGAAAAAATGGGCAATTCATTGTTTTTGTTTGCAGGCGTGAGCTCTGAGGATTTAATCTATGCATTGATAGTTTGTCTTATCGGTATATCGGTTGTTTTCTTCGGTCTTGCTTGCATTATCGGTCTTGTTGAGCTTATGACGTTTATCTGTAACAAGATTCTCGAAAAGGGTGACAAGAAAAAAGAAAGCGCACCGGCAGTATCAACACAAAGTGCACCGGTGATAGCAACGGCTATTGAAAACCGCGCAGAAATTTTAGCGGCAGTTTGCGCAGCAGTTGCTGAAGAAGAGGGTACGGACATTTCCGCTATCCGCGTTATCTCATTTAAAAAGGTATAATTTGAAAGGAAATATATAAAAATGAAAGCTTATAAGGTTAATGTTAACGGAAATGTTTATGAAATCACACTAGAGGTAATTGATAAGGCTGATATTAAGGCTCCAGTAGCGGCTCCTGCTCCTGCAGCGGCTCCGGCACCAGCGGCAGCTCCCGCTCCTGCAGGCGCACAAACAATCTCAGCTCCAATGCCTGGTACAATTTTGAAGGTTAACGTTTCAAACGGTCAAGCGGTTAAGAAGGGCGACGTTCTTATGGTCCTCGAGGCTATGAAGATGGAAAACGAAATTTTGGCACCGGCTGATGCAACCGTATCTTCTGTAAACGTAGCACAAGGCGCAAGCGTTGAAGCTGGAACAGTACTTTGCACTCTTAACTAATTTTAGGAGGCTTGTCATTTATGGAAATGCTAAAAGAAACAGGCGCGGCGTTTCTAGAGTTTTTAAAGGGTACAGGTATAGGTAACTATATTACAGGTAAGACAGGCTGGCTAAGTATTGTTATGATACTTATTGCTTGCTTACTTTGTTACCTTGCCATTGCTAAAAAATTCGAGCCGTTGCTCCTTTTACCTATCGCAGTAGGTATGCTACTTACAAATCTCCCGGGTGCGGGTGTATTCCACGAGGAGTTTTTTGCCGGCGGACATATCCAATGGGATTTAATTTTCGGTGGAGATGTTACAAATGAAATTATTGCTAATATAGCAAATGATATGTCAGTGTTTGGCAAAGAAGTGTTAGATCTATTTAAAGATATTGATTACGGCAAAGCTGACACTCTTGCTGAAAAGATTGAGGTTTTGATAAAAGCGGGACACGCAGAAGAGCTTGTTGCATACCTTGAAAGCAACAACATCTTTGCAGAAGCTCCTGTTCTTCAATCACTATATAATAATTTAGGCGAATCATTTAGTGTTGGTCTTGTTGACATACTATATCTCGGTGTTAAATTCCAAATCTATCCATGCTTAATATTTATCGGTGTTGGCGCAATGACAGACTTTGGTCCACTTGTTGCAAATCCAAAGAGCTTGCTCCTCGGTGCTGCTGCCCAAATCGGTATTTTTGCAACATTCCTTGGCGCAATTCTTCTTGGCTTTACAGGTCCGGAGGCTGGCTCAATCGGTATTATCGGTGGTGCTGACGGCCCAACAGCAATCTTTGTTACATCTAAGCTTGCTCCTCACCTTCTTGGCCCAATCGCGGTTGCGGCTTACTCATATATGGCGCTTGTTCCGGTTATCCAACCGCCTATTATGAAGCTTCTAACCACAAAGAAGGAAAGAATGATCAGAATGGATTCACTCCGTCCTGTTTCAAAGAAAACAAAGATTATATTCCCACTTGTAATTATGATATTCTGTGCGTTCTTAGTTCCGGATGCTGCACAGCTTATCGGATGCTTAATGCTTGGTAACTTGCTCCGTGAATGTGGAGTAACAGAGCGTCTATCAAAGACAGTACAAAACGAGCTTATGAATATAGTAACTATATTCCTTGGTATTTCAGTTGGTGCAACCGCGACAGCGGCAACGTTCCTTTCATGGGGAACAATCAAGATTATCGTTCTTGGCGTAACAGCTTTTGCAGTAGCTACCGCAAGTGGAGTTCTTATTGCAAAGCTTATGAACCTCTTCTTGCCAAAGGGCAAAAAGATCAACCCACTTATTGGTTCTGCAGGTGTTTCCGCTGTACCTATGGCGGCGCGTGTATCACAAAAGGTTGGTCAAGAGGCGGACCCTGGCAACTTCCTACTTATGCATGCTATGGGACCAAACGTTGCGGGCGTTATCGGCTCTGCAATTGCGGCGGGCGTGCTTATTAAACTCGCAGGAACATTCTAAAATTTAGGCGCTCCGTGGGCATAAAGTCCACGGACGACCTTAACGAAAGAGGAAAAAATGGCTAAAAAAGTTTTAATTACAGATACAATACTACGCGATGCGCATCAATCTCAAGCTGCTACAAGAATGAGAATTGAGGATATGCTCCCTGCTTGTAAGGCTCTTGACGAGGCTGGATACTGGTCACTTGAGTGCTGGGGTGGAGCAACGTTTGACTCCTGTATGCGTTTCCTTGGCGAGGACCCATGGGAAAGACTTCGTGCACTTCGTCGCGCATTGCCAAATACAAGACTTCAAATGCTTCTTCGCGGTCAAAACTTGCTTGGTTACAAGCACTATGCTGACGACGTGGTTGAAGAATTTGTTAAAAAATCAATCGAAAACGGTATCAATGTTGTTCGTATTTTCGATGCGCTTAATGACGTAAGAAACATTGAAGCCGCTATGAAGGCTACAAAGAAATACGGCGGACACGTTGAAGCGGCTATTTCTTATACAGAAAGCCCTGTTCACAATCTTGAATATTTTGTAAATCTTGCAAAAGAGCTTGAAAACAGAGGTGCTGACACAATTTGTATTAAGGATATGGCAAACCTCTTGCTTCCTTATGATGCTTTCGAGCTTGTTACAGCACTTAAAAAGGAAATTAAGGTTCCGATTCACCTTCATACTCATAACACAACCGGTACAGGTGATATGACATACTTAATGGCAATTCAAGCGGGTGTTGATATTATCGACACTGCCTTGTCGCCTCTTGCTAATGGTACATCACAGCCTTCAACTGAGGCTATGGTTGCTACCTTGAAGGGTACTGAGTATGACACAGGAATCGACCTTGGCAAGCTTTCCGACGCAGCTGCTCACTTCCGTGAGGTTGCAAAGAAGCTAAAAGAGCAAGGCTCGCTTGACCCGAAGGTATTAAACGTTGACCCAAATACACTTCTTTATCAAGTTCCTGGCGGTATGCTTTCAAACCTTATCTCACAATTAAAGCAAGCTAAGGCAGAGGACAAATACTACGAGGTTCTTGCCGAGGTTCCGAGAGTAAGAAAGGACTTTGGTTACCCACCACTTGTAACACCTACAAGCCAAATTGTTGGTACACAGGCTGTGTTTAATGTGCTTATGGGCGAACGCTACAAGATGGTAACAAAGGAATCAAAGGGACTTTTGAAGGGCGAATACGGTAAGGTTCCGGGCGAGGTTAATGAAGAGGTTAGACGTAAGGCAATTGGTGATGACCAAATCATCGAGTGTCGTCCTGCAGACCTTATCGCTCCCGAGCTTGATAAGTATAGAGAAGAGGCAAAGGACCTAGCAAAATGCGACGAGGATGTATTATCATACGCACTCTTCCCACAGGTTGCAACAAAGTTTCTCTCTGAAAGAAACAAGCCAAAGGAAGACCCAAATGCAGTTAGAGAGCTCTTCGTTGAGGACCTTGGAAAATAAAAGGGCTGCTGCAACGGCGCAGAACAAAATAGACTCGATAAACATAATATTTATATAACAATAAGGTTGAAAGCTTGCAAATTTTTGCAAGCTTTCTTCTTTTAATGTCTATTTTTAAGCGCGACCGCTCGCACTGCCGTACAAAGTACGCCGACGGCTTCGCGCTCACGCTTTCTGCGTCCGTTTCGCTAGCCCAAATTAAGAAAAGACACCTGATTGGGTGTCTTTTTTACGTAATTAGCCTCCTTTGGAAAGGGTTATTCCCCTGCGAGGGGAAATGTCGCAAAGCGACAAAAGGGTTGCCGCCTCGGCGAGAGGGGTCAGCTCATAGAGGGATTTTATCTATTTTCATCAAGCTCTTCTAAAAACGTTTTATAAGAGAAGTCGCTGACCATTTTAAAGTCCTCACGTGAGAGAGAAACCGAGCCTATTCTTACGCCGTCGGGTGAGCAAGAGCGCTTAAACTGCTGGGTAAAGAATCTTTTTATAAACACGGTTAACCATTTATAAACGGTATCAGCATCGTGTTTGCCCTCAAAAGCGTAAAGAGCTAAGCGGTAAATCTTGGAAGGGGCGAATTTTCTGCCAACGAAATTGTAGATAAAGAAATCGTGTAGCTCGTATGGGCCTACAATATCCTCTGTCTTTTGCTCAATTTCACCGTTTTCCTTGGCAGGAAGAAGCTCCGGAGAAACGGGGGTATCAAGTATGTCAAAGAGAATGTTTTTTACATTTTCATCAGCGCTTTGGGCAAAATGTGCCACCACGTGTCTAATTAGCGTTTTTGGAAGTGCAGAATTTACGTTGTACATTGACATATGGTCGCCATTATAGGTTGACCAACCAAGTGCCACCTCGGATAAATCACCCGTGCCGATAACGAGAGCGCCCAAGGAGTTTGCTACATCCATTAAAATTTGTGTTCTTTCTCTTGCTTGCGCGTTTTCGTAAACAACGTTGTGATTGCTTTCGTCGTGTCCGATGTCCTTAAAATGTACGCGAGTCGCCTCGAAAATGTCAATTTCCTTAAGGGTTACACCAAGCGCTCGACATAGCTCGGTTGCATTTGATTTTGTACGAGCTGTTGTGCCAAAGCATGGCATAGTAATTGCAGTTATTTTATTTCTGTCCCATGCGAGATAATCTGCACATTTTGCACATACTAAAAGAGCAAGAGTTGAGTCAAGTCCGCCCGAAATACCGAGCACCATGCCGCTTGAATAAGATGCAGTCAGCCTTTTGGCAAGGGAGCGTGACTGCATAGTGAGGATTTTCTCACAGCGCTTAGCTAATTCTTCCTTGCCCTTTGGAAAAAAAGGATGAGAGTCAACCTTTCTTGTTAAATTGGTTTTTGTTATTTCAAATTTGAAGGTTATGTCGGATAAAGAGGATATGCCCTCGTATTTTTCAAGGCGCCTTGATGATAGATAATTTATATCAATTTCAGACACGCAGTCGCCTGTTCTGTTTTCAAACGGCTTGCTTTCGTTTAAAATTTCGCCGTTTTCAACTATTAAATTATGGGCGGAGTATACGTTTTTGGTTGTAGACTCGGTCTCGCTTGGATTTGATACAATGTAGGCAGAAGATGTGGCAAAGGATTTTGAAACAAATGATGCGCGTCTTATTTCTTCGCTTGCAACAAGCTCGTATGAGGATGAGAGGTTTACAATGACGGTAGCACCGTTTTCGGAGAGGAAAAAGCCCTTTGGAGATGGTGTGGAAACATCATCGCCAACAACCACGCCGATAGTTAAATTAGGTAAATTGGAAGATGAGAAGGAAAGGTCTGTGCCGAGTGGATATTTTTCACCGTTTAAGGTGATATTGTCCTTGAAGAATGGCATTTTGCCGATTTTCGGTACAACACCAAGAATTTCGCCTGACTTAATTGCAACAGCGCAGGAGTAAACCGCACCCTTGTAGGAAAGAGGCGTGCCTACAAAAATCAAAATATCACTATCCTTGGTAGCGAATTTTATATTGTCAAGCTCCTTTTCGCACGCATTTAATATAACGCCGTCCTTTGTCATTTCTTTCGCAGTAACACCTGTAAGAGAAAGCTCGGGAAGAACGAGAATTTTTACGCCCTCGTCTGTTGCTTTCTTTATTTCATTAATAATTTCCGACTTGTTGTAGGCAACGTTTCCAACCTCAATTTTCGGGGAAACCGCCTTAACCTTGATAAATCCGTCCTTCATACTTCCTCCAATTTTTAAAAAGTACTTGAAATTTTGAGTTATTTACTTTATTATATAATTATATTAGCAAAATTTCAACAAAAATCTTAAAAAGGGTGATTTTTTATGAATATTAGCGAAAGAAAATTGACTCTGCTGTGCGATTTTTACGAGCTGACAATGGCGCGTGGCTATTTTAATAGTCCAGTCAAAAACAAAATTGCATACTTTGACGTTTTCTTCCGCCGTGTTCCCGATGGCGGTGGATACGCAATAGCTGTTGGTCTTGAAGCTGTTATTGAATATATAAAATCCTTAAAATTTGAAGATGACGATATTAAATATCTTCACTCAAAGGGGATTTTTGACGAAGAATTTTTAAATTACTTAAAGGATTTTCGTTTTACTGGCGATATTTGGGCAGTGCCCGAGGGAACGGTTGTTTTTCCAAACGAGCCTATAATGATTGTTCGAGCACCCTTGATTGAGGCACAATTTATTGAAACCTTTGTGCTTCTTTCTATAAACCATCAAAGCTTAATTGCAACAAAGGCATCACGCATAGTAAGAGCCGCACAGGGAAGATTAGTTTCCGAGTTTGGCGCAAGACGTGCTCACGGAGCTGACGCGTCTGTACTAGGCGCACGCGCAGCCTATATTGGCGGAGTTTCTTCAAGCTCCTGTGTCCTTGCTGATAAGCTATACGGTGTGCCTGCCGGCGGCACAATGGCGCACTCGTGGGTTCAGATGTTTGATACTGAATATGAGGCGTTTGAAACCTATTGTAGGCTTTATCCTAAAGCGCCAACGCTTTTGGTTGATACCTATGACGTACTAAAAAGCGGAGTTCCAAACGCAATTAAAGCATTTAAAGCGGTTTTGTCAGAGGACGAGCAGAAAAATTGCGCTATAAGAATAGACTCGGGTGACTTAACGTATTTATCTAAAAAAGCAAGGAAGATGCTTGATATAGCGGGTCTTACGGGCTGTAAAATTGTGGGCTCAAACGCGCTTGATGAATATCTAATACGTGACCTACTTTTGCAAGGTGCGCCATTTGACGTTTTTGGCGTTGGTGAGCGCCTTATTACCGCAAAAAGCGAGCCTGTTTTTGGCGGGGTATATAAGCTATGTGCCATTGAGGACGAAGATGGAAATATTACTCCGAAAATCAAGGTTAGCGAAAATGCAGTAAAGATAACAACGCCTGATTTTAAAAGGCTTTACCGCTTCTATTCAAGGGAAACAGGCAAGGCAGAGGCTGATTTACTGACTTTACACAATGAGGTAATAGACGAAAACGAGCCCTATGAGCTTTTTGACCCAAACCACGCGTGGAAAAGAAAAATTATGGAAAATTACACCCTGCGTGAGCTTTTAGTTCCTATTTTCAAAAATGGCGAGTGTGTTTACTCATCTCCGTCGGTTAAGGAAATAAAAGAAAACTGTGAGTATGAGCTTTCAACTATGTGGGACGAGGTCTTGCGTTTTGAAAATCCACATAACTACTATGTTGACCTCTCCGAAAAATTGTGGCAAGAAAAGCACGATTTATTAAAGAATGTAAAAAATAAAAAATAACACTCCAAAGGAGTGCGCCCGTCTTTTTAGAGGGCATAGAATAGGATTAATTTTGAAAAACACATTTAGAATTTTGGCTCTCGGTGACGTTTGCGGACCTAGGGCAAGCGAGTATCTTGAGAAAAATCTTTGGGCGGTAAGAAAAAAATACGGGATTAATATGGTAATTGTCAACGGCGAAAACTGCGCCGAGCCGAACGGCATTGACAAAACCAGTGCAAAAGCGCTTTTTGACAGTGGTGCCGACGTTATAACAACAGGCAATCACGTTTTCAGAAAGGCAAGTGTTTTTTCCTATCTTGACGACACGGAAAGCATCCTGCGTCCGCTTAATTTCCCATCCGAATGTCCCGGTCACGGAGATGCAATTATTAAAATAGACGGATATAAAATTCTGGTTTTAAACGTGATGGGTCAAGCATATCTTGACGTTGGTGAGTCACCCTTCGAGGCGGTTGAAAAGGCACTTAAAAGAAACGAAGGCTTATATGATTTCTGCGTTCTTGATATTCACGCCGAGGCGACGGGAGAGAAAAAGGCAATAGCATACAATTTCTCGGATAAAATTGCAGTTGCGTTCGGCACACACACCCACGTACAAACAAACGATGCCGATATTTTGAACGGAACGTGTGCATACGTTACCGACCTTGGCATGTGCGGTGCGCTCGATAGCATTCTAGGTGTTAAAAAGGAAGCCGTTATTTATAAATTAAAGACAAAAATGCTCTCAAAATTCGATTTTGCCGAGGGTGAAATAGAAGCACAGGGCGCAATTTTTGATATTGAAACGAATAATTTTAAGCCGGTAGGCTGTGAGCTTATAAAATTTAAGGGAGAAATAAAATGAAAACAACACAACTTTTAAGCTTTATAGAAAACAAGGGCGCGGACAAGGACCTTATCCGCATATATGGTGAAGAAAATCTTTCATATCAAAGAGAAAGATACGTAGGAGCCGTTAAGGAGTTTTACGAAAATTACGGTGAGTGTGAGGTTAGCGTTTTCTCCGTTCCCGGCAGAAGTGAGCTTTCAGGCAACCATACCGACCATAATCACGGTAAGGTAATGGCAGGCTCTATTGACCTTGATATTATCGCTATTGCGTCAAAAACCGACGACGGCGTAATAAAAATCAAGAGCCAAGGCTTCCCTATGGACGTGGTTGATACAAAGACCTACAAAACTCCAAACGAAATGGATTTTTTCAAGTCAAACGCATTAATTGCCGGCATGTCACGCGCATTCGAAAATGTTGGTGCAAAGACAGGTGGTTACGTTGCTTATACAACCTCGAACGTATTTAAGGGCTCGGGTCTTTCCTCGTCTGCGGCATTTGAGGTTATGGTTGGAAACATTCTCAACTATTTCTATAACGACGGAGAGGTTGATAACGTTGAAATTGCAAAAATGGCGCAATACTCCGAAAACGTTTTCTTCGGTAAGCCTTGCGGACTTATGGACCAAATGGCGTGTGCTGTTGGTGGCTTCGTTTACATAGATTTTGAGGATACAAAAAATCCTGTAATTGAGAAAATTCCATTCGATTTGAGTGGAGCAGGCTACGCACTTTGTATCGTAAATACAGGCGGAAACCACGCAGACCTTAACGACGACTACGCATCAGTGCCTTACGAAATGAAGAGCGTTGCAAAATATTTCGGCAAGGAGTATTTAAGACAGCTTGATAAGGCTACCGTGCTTGCAAACGTAGAAAAATTACGTGCCGAGGTTGGTGACCGTGCGATTTTGCGTGCAATCCACTTCTTCAACGAGAATGAAAGAGTAACAACACAAGCTGACGCGCTTCGCATAGGTGACGTATCCAAATTCCTTGAATATGTAATTAAGTCGGGCAACTCCAGCTTTATGTACCTGCAAAACGTGTTCACCACTAAAAACGTAAGTGAGCAAGGACTTTCCTTGGCTCTTGCAATCACTGACTCAACCCTTGTCGGTAAGGGCTGTGCATACAGAGTTCACGGCGGTGGCTTTGCAGGAACAATCCAAGCGTTTGTTAAATTTGAATTGGTTGATGAATATAGAAAAGCAATCGACTCGGCGTTTGGACAAGGCGCATGTCATGTTCTAAAGATTCGCCCATATGGAGCAATAAAGGTACTCTAATGAGCAATTTCGTAGAGAAACTAATCAAGGTTGCCGAAGAAAACGAGGCGACCAAGGGTATAATAAGCAAAGAAAAAGCGGAAATTTTAGAAAAGCTCTCCTCTCATATGCTAGAGGTGAATGAGCACTTGAATCTTACCGCAATAAGAGATGAGGATGGGGTGATTCTTAAGCACCTTGTTGACTCGTCTGCTTGCGTCCCATATATTAAAGAAAACGCACGCATAGCTGACATCGGCTGTGGAGGTGGCTTTCCTAGCCTTGTAATTGCGATTTTGCGTGGGGACGTGTCTGTTTTAGGTGTTGACAGTGTTGCAAAAAAGGTAAAATACGTTGGCGATACTGCCGCACTTTTAGGACTATCAAACGTGGAAGTTTCCAGTCGACGCGCAGAGGAGCTCGGACAGGATAAAAGCTATCGCGAAAGCTTTGACGTGGTAACGGCAAGAGCGGTTGCACGTCTAAACGTTTTATGTGAGCTTTGCATTCCGCTTCTAAATATCGGCGGTAAATTTATCGCTATGAAATCTCTAACCACCGAGGAAGAATTGGAAGAGGCTGAAAACGCAGTGGCGTTAGTCGGTGGAGAAGTAAAAAGCGTAAACCGTTATACTCTAACCGACGGAAAAGAAACACTTGAAAGAACTATTATAGTTATTGAAAAGGTAAAAAGCACACATCAAAAATATCCGAGAAATAACTCGCAAATAGCAAAAAAACCCTTGTAACTCGGGCGTTTTAATGCTTTTTTACATATAATAATAAAAAAATGCAACTTTTTTGCGAAAATTCACAATTTATTCATATATGTATGCTAGAATAGACTATATTTTTTATTTTATCGCTTTAAAGCGCTAAAGCGAATACGCAGAAATAGTCTTTCAAATGCAAGAAAGGGGGCAATTTAGATGCCAACCGCAAAAAAAGAATTAACAAAAATTACACCGCAGCTTATGTCATACGTTGACCTTTGCTCTTCCAATACAACAATTGAGCCGGAGCAATACATTAAATTTGACGTTAAAAGAGGTCTTCGTGACGTAAACGGTAAGGGTGTTGTAGCAGGTCTTACTGCAATTTCCGAGATTAACTCGTTTGAAAATATGCCCGATGGAACAAGAATTCCAAAGGATGGCGAGCTTTTTTATCGTGGAGTTAATATTAATGACCTCGTAAACGGATTTTTAAGTGACGACAGATTTGGCTTTGAAGAAACAATTTATCTTCTTTTGTTTGGACAGCTTCCAACCGCAAAGGAGCACGAGGAGTTTTGTGAGCTTCTTACCAAATACCGTTCGCTTCCTAAAAACTTTGTTCGTGACGTACTTATGAAGGCGTCGGGAAAGGATATGATGAATGTCCTTGCACGCTCGGTTCTTACCCTTTATGCATACGACGACAAGGCTGACGACACGTCTATTCCTAACGTTCTTCGTCAATGCTTGCAGTTAATTTCCGAGTTTCCGCTTCTTGCAGTTTATGCATATAGAAGCTATGAGTATAATGAAAAGAGAAGAAGCTTGATTATAAGACGTCCAAAGGCTGACCTTTCGATTGCTGAAAATCTACTTTATATGCTTCGCAAGGACTCGAAGTTCACTCCGCTTGAAGCAAAAATCCTTGACCTTGCGCTCGTTTTACACGCAGAGCACGGTGGTGGTAACAACTCAAGCTTTACAACTCACGTTGTAACCTCGTCGGGTACTGATACTTATTCCGCAATCGCGGCTTCCCTTGGCTCACTTAAGGGTCCACGCCACGGCGGAGCTAATATCAAGGTTGTTGAAATGATTGACAATATCAAAAAGAACCTAAACGACTACAACGACGAAGAGGAAATCAAGGAGTATCTAACCAAAATTCTTCGCAAAGAGGTATTTGACGGAAAGGGTCTTATTTACGGTATGGGACACGCGGTTTACGCGCTATCCGACCCACGTGCAAAGGTATTTAAGGGCTGGGTAGAAAAGCTCTCCAAGGAAAAGGGACTTGAAAAGGAATATAAGCTCTGCGCGCTTATTGAAAAGGTAGCGCCCGAGGTTATCGCCAAGGAGCGTAAAATCTATAAGGGCGTTTCTGCAAACGTTGACTTTTACAGTGGCTTTGTTTACAGTATGCTTGGCTTACCTACCGAGCTTTATACACCACTCTTTGCAATCGCAAGAATCGCAGGCTGGAGCGCACACCGTATAGAAGAATTGCTCCTAAACGGCAAAATCATCCGCCCAGGATATGAAAACGTGTGTGAAAGAAAAGAATATATCAAAATGGAAGATAGATAATCTTTCTAAAATAGCTTTTAAAGGTGCGTTGGCAATAGCCGTCGCGCCTTTTTATTTTAAAAAGAAAAAGAGCCGATTTCGGCTCTTTTTTAATTACATATTTCCGATATTAAATACAATGAAATGCCAACGCATGGCATATCGTATTCCGATGAGGAATTGTACGTGTCAACGGAGTGATAGCCAACTCCGACAGCACCGGGGATAAACGGGGTTGACGGGAAAAATTGACCGTAGGAATGGTGCTGACAGTTGTTGTAGCCAACACCTCTTATTCTACTTGAATCAAGATCGTTAGCGCCCAAAAGATTGTCGAGAATTGATTGCGCGTAGCCCATATATTTCGAGTCGCTTAGCGCCTTCGCTCCCTTTGCAAGGAAAAGACCTATGTAAGCGCCGTAGCTCGGGTGGAAGCACGAATTCTTTTGGTAATAGTAATTCCCAAATTTCAAAAGCTCACCCATTGACTCTCTGCGCGTTTTCCCCTCGTGACCGTCAATAATATCAAGGTCGGAGTCGGAATAAATAAGGTCGGGCGTTTGCCAAACGGATTTATCCAAAAACTCGCAAATTGAGTCAAGCACGGATGAAATCTTGCTTTTTAAATTGCAAAAATCACCCAAAAGCTCGTAAGCGTCGTATAGGCAGAGAAGTCCACCCATAAGCCAAGAATATGAGCAGGAGGCGGTAACAAGCTTGCCGTTTGCTTCGCCTCTTATCAAGGCAAAGCCGTCAACCAGCTCTAGTATTTTTGGTGTTTGTAATTTAATCAAATCGAGATATTTCTTTTCTCCCGTTGCGCGATACAAATCGTGGGAAACCGTGATTTGATAAGCGATATCAGAGGTTGAGTCCCTCTCGCACTGTTCGTAGAACGAGTCGGGGTCCATACCGAAGGGGTATTTTTCGGGATGCTTGTAAACGCCCGACGGTCTTTCTTTACCCATTAAAAAATCGTAGGAAAGAATGGCTTTTTCAAGACATTTTTTTGCAAAAGAAAAATCATTATCCTTGAAATAAAGATAACCGAGTGCAAGACATGAGGTAACGTTCCATTGGGCAGATGATGGGGCGGGGGACTTATAAAACTCTCTGCCATCCCAGCCGAACGGGGAGCTCAACGTGTTGTACATCGCGCCGTTTTCCCCTATTACCTTTATATAATATTCTAGCGCCCATTTTGCTTCGTCGGTAAGCAGAATTTTACCCCACTCGCTTTTGTCCTTCAGAGCAAAACGGAGAAGCCCAACAACACCGATTGAAACACCACCGGGAGATTTGCGTAAGTCGCATGATTGATGGTAGCCACCGCTCAAATCAACGCGCTCTCCCGTTTCCTTGATAAAGCCGTCGTCTAAATGGCAAGCGCCATTCCAACCAAGAGGATGACCGCATCTTTGATATTTAAAATATTCAAGCATAACTCTCTGGCAAATGTCGTATGCTCCATCGTATATAACAAACTGTCGACTGCGAAAACCGCCCGCCTCAATAAAATAATCACCGTCAGAGGTAATTGACGAAAAATCGCCAACGAAATATCGTTTGCCGTCCTCGTTATGTTCCTGTAATTTACCCGTAAACACTTTTCTTTCTTCGACGTTTTCAATTAAATATATATCAAACGTCTCACAGCCCGATTTGTTTTCCGTTAAAACAAACCTTTTTTGTGAGCTTTTTAAAAAACCGCGTTGATTTACCCTTATCGCATTTTGAAAATTCATATTATCCCCCAAAAGATGGATTATCTAAAAATAGTATACCATTTCAGTAGGCGAAATTCAATATATAAATCGTATGGGATAGGCAAAATTAGCCTTCCCTAAGAGGGAAGGCGGCGGAAAAGCCGACGGCTGAGTAGAGCTGGCTGACACGGATAAAAATGATATCTTACCCCCTTCGACAGCCCGTTTGTTGCTTTACGACATTTCCCCTCGCAGGGAAATAACTCTTTGCTCAAAACGGTTCACTTCATTTCATAGGTGATTGTTAATTTCATAAAAAAACACCGCTCGTTGAAACGGCGGTGTTTATTCTTTTTTGGCTATTTCATTTTCAATAAGCTTAACAAGCTCGCTCGGCTTGATTTGTAGGGCATCCGCAATTTTAAAAAGAGTTTCCATGGTAGGCTTTCGTTCTCCTCGCTCGATTGCGCTCAGGTGCGTTCTTCCAATGTCTGCAAGACCACTGACAACCTCCTGTGAAAGACCCTTTTGCTCTCTAACCCTGCCAATAACGCAACCAACAATGATTGGATCTAACATAATATAAACTATCCTTTTTTATTTTATTTTAAATAATTCTTGACATCAAATTGAATACATATGTTGACAATTGAATACAAATGTGTTATTCTTGACTTATAAAATAAAAAGGAGAGAACTATGAAAAACAAATTATTATTACTATTAGTTTTGGCAATTGTTTTGTCGTTTGTGCTTTGCGCCTGTGGCGAAAGCGCCGACACCGAAACAAACACAAATACCGAAACGAACATGGAAACGAACACGGAAACGAGTACAGAAACCGAGCCGGACGCAGGCACTGCCGGCTCAACGAGCACCGAGTCAGACACCAACACTGAGGTAGAATCGGGAACCGATACCGAGGGCGAGAGTGATACCGATAGTGAAACGGCAACTGACACCGAAACGGATACAGAAACGGATGTTGAAACAGAAACCGACACGGAAACAGATACAGACACCGAAACCGAAACTGAAACTGACACAGAAACCGAGACTGAAACTGAAACAGAAACAGAAACGGAGCCGGACGAGCCCGAGCACGTGCATACCGAGGAAATTTTGCCGGCAGTTGAGCCAACCTGTACCGAGACAGGCTTAACCGAGGGCAAAAAGTGCTCTGAATGTGGAGAGATCTTGGTTGAGCAAGAGGAAGTTCCTGCATCACATAAAGAGGAGATTATCCCGGCAGTTGAGCCAACCTGCATCGATGATGGTCTTACCGAGGGCAAAAAGTGCTCCGAGTGCGGTGAAATTTTAGTTGAGCAAACAACGATTGATGCAAAAGGGCACACTGAGGAAACAATTGAAGGCAAAGATGCGACCTGCACAAAAACAGGCTTGACAGAGGGCAAAAAGTGCTCCGTGTGTGGTGAAATTTTAGTTGAGCAAATAATAACAGAAGCGTTAGGACATAGATATAAAAACGATTACACCTGTACTGTATGTGGTGAAACACTTACAACGACCGAGGGGCTTGTATACGAATTGAGCGAAGATGAAAAATATTATACAGTAACGGGAATTAGCACCTACGATGCGGATATAGTCATTCCGCATACATACAAAGGGTTGCCTGTAACTGCTATAGGTCAAAACGCATTCAAGTCCAAAACAAGTATGGAAAGTGTCACGATACCTAATAGTATAATGACTATAAACGGTGGTGCGTTTGCGAATTGCTATTGGCTAACAAGCGTAAACTATCTTGGAACAATAGAACAATGGTGTAATATATCTTTTAAATATTATAGTTCAAATCCATTACATAGAGCAGAAAACTTGTATATTAACGGAGAGCTTGTAACTAATCTTGTGCTCCCTGATACAATAACAGAAATAAAAGCTTATGCGTTCTATAACTGCAAATCACTAACAAACGTAACTATCCCGAATAGTGTAACATCAATAGGAGAATATGCGTTCTATGAATGTGCATCGCTTGAAGAGATAACTATACCAAATGGCGTAACTACTATAGGAACCGCTGCGTTTGATGGTTGTACAGCTGTTGCCGAAATCAACTTCAATGCAACGGCAATGAATAATTTATATTTAGAAAGTTGTGTGTTTAATGACGTAGGAAAAGACGGAGAAGGTATAAACGTAACGATAGGAAAAGACGTAACAAAAATACCTGCTTATTTATTCTGTCCATATAGTTCTGATTCTTCATATTCACCAAAGATAACAATCATAGTATTTGAAGAAGGTAGCGTTTGTGAAAGTATAGGAAACTCTGCGTTCTCTGGTTGCGACTCGCTTACAGAGATAACTATACCTGATAGCGTAAAGTCTATAGGAGACTATGCGTTCCGTGACTGCACCTCGCTTACAAGTGTAACAATAGGTGATAGCGTAACATCAATAGGAGAAGATGCGTTCTCTGGTTGCGACTTGCTTACAGAGATAACTATACCAAATGGCGTAACATCTATAGGACACGATGCGTTCTACGACTGCGACTCACTTACAAGCATAATAATTCCTAACAGCTTAACGTCTATAGGAGATTATGCGTTCTGTAATTGCACAAGTCTAACAAGCGTAAACTATCTTGGAACAATAGAGGAATGGTGTAATATAGAGTTTGGCGATGCAAAGTCAAATCCATTATACTATGCAAAAAATCTATATCTAAACGGAGAGCTTGTAACTAACCTTGTGCTCCCTGATACAATAACGGAAATAAAAGCTTATGCGTTTGTTGGTGGTGATTTTACAAGCATAACTATACCAAATGGCGTAACGTCTATAGGACGCTGGGCATTCTGGGATTGTGGCTCACTTACAAGCATAATAATTCCTAACAGCTTAACGTCTATAGGAGATTATGCGTTCCGTGGCTGTGCCTCGCTTAAAGAGATAGTAATCCCAAATAGCGTAACAACAATACGAGCATTTACGTTCGCTGGTTGCACCTCGCTAACAAGCATAGTAATGCCCAATAGTGCAATGTCTATAGGAGAAAAGGCGTTCGCTGACTGCACCTCACTTGTCAGTATAACAATACCTAGTGGCGTAACATCTATAGGATATGATGCGTTCTTTAATTGCACAGCTCTTACTAAAATCAATTTTAATGCAGCAGCAATGAATGATTTAAGTTCAAGCAGCGTATTTTATGATGTGGGAAAAGAAGGAAAAGGAATTACTGTAACAATAGGTAAAGAGGTAACTAAAATACCTGCTTGTTTATTCCTAGATTATTCAAGATCACCAAAGATAACAAGCGTAGTGTTTGAAGAAGGTGGCGTTTGTGAAAGCATAGGAAACTCTGCGTTCTTTGGTTGCGACTCGCTTACAGAGATAACTATACCTGATAGCGTAAAGTCTATAGGAGACTATGCGTTCCGTGGTTGCAGCTCGCTAACAAGTGCAACAATAGGAAATGGCGTAACATCTATAGGAAACTATGCGTTCCGTGGTTGCAGCTCGCTAACAAGTGCAACAATAGGAAATGGCGTAACATCTATAGGAAACTATGCGTTCTGTGGTTGCAATTCGCTGTACACGGTAACCATAGGTAATAGTGTAACCTTGATAGGGGACAGTGCGTTCTGGGATTGCCACAAACTTGTAGAGGTGTATAATTTATCTTCTCTTAATATAACTGCCGGTTCAAGTAGTAATGGATACATAGGCTATTATGCAATGGTAGTACATACATCTTTAGATGAAGAAAGTATAATCAAAACAACACAAGACGGATATGTGTTTGCACATGTAAGTGATGATGAAATTTATCTTGTTGATTACACGGGAAATGAAACAGAGCTTACCTTACCTGAAAGCTATAATGATAAAAATTATAAAATGAATCAATATGTTTTCTATGAACGTGATGATATAACAAAGGTAATAATTCCAGATAGTGTAACATCTATAGGACGCGATGCGTTCTACGGCTGCAACTCGCTAACAAGTGCAACAATAGGAAATGGCGTAACATCTATAGGACACGATGCGTTCTACGGCTGCGACTCACTAAAGAGCATAACAATAGGAAATGGCGTAACATCTATAGGACACTATGCGTTCTGTGGTTGCAATTCGCTGGACACGGTAACCATAGGTAATAGTGTTACCTTGATAGAGGACAGTGCGTTCTCTAGTTGCAAATCGCTAACAAGCATAGTAATACCCAATAGCGTAACGTCTATAGGAGGCAATGCATTCTCTGGTTGCACCTTGCTCACAATATATTGCGAAGCGACTGAACAGCCAAGCGACTGGTCGAGTAGCTGGAACTCTTCAAACTGCCCTGTATATTGGTACAGTGAAACCGCACCTGCAACCGAGGGCAACTACTGGCACTACGTTGACGGGGTTGTCACTATTTGGCAATAAAATCAAGCAAAAAAGAGCCGATTCGGCTCTTTTTATTTTGGCCCCTTTGTGCAAAGGGGGCTGTCAGCCGCGCTGACTGGGGGATTGATTTTCTTTTATCATCCCATTCAAGCATTCAAGCGCGTCTGAGAGTCCGCCAACTGCATCAATTAGTCCGCAAGAAACTGCTTCCTCGCCGTCGATTACCGAGCCGGTGTCTGTTGCTATTTGGTCGGTTGCCATCATAAGAGAGGTCAGCTTTTCTTCACTTATTTTCGAGTGTCCACACACAAAGGAAACAATTCTTGACTGCATTCTTTCAAAATAGTAGTACGTTTGAGGTGAGCCCACAACTGTTCCGCTGATTCTGACGGGGTGAATTGTCATTGTGGCAGAGGGCACAATAAAGGATTTCTTTGCCGATACCGCCAATGGTACGCCTATTGAGTGTCCGCCGCCAAGCACGAGTGAAACCGTTGGTTTTTTCATACTGGCAATTAGCTCGGCAATCGCAAGACCTGCCTCAACGTCGCCACCCATCGTATTTAATATAATAAGAAGACCTTCAATTTCCTTGCTTTGCTCAATAGACACAAGAAGCGGAACAATGTGCTCGTATTTTGTTGACTTTTGTTCGCTCGGCAGAGTATAGTGCCCCTCAATTTGACCGATTATGCTAATACAATGAATTTTATCAAGCTCAATTCCACCGCTTTTTTCAATTATTTCTAATTTGTCAAGCTCTTCGTTTCTTTCTTCTTCCATTATTTTCTCCTATATCTAAATAATATGTAATTATTTTTATCTAAATAGATACTAAATATACCAATAAATATCAATATTCGATACTATATTTAGAATGAGAAAAATTATTTAAAAAATTTTCAAAAAAGGTATTGACAAAGTAAAAAGTGTTTGATATAATAGCAAGGCACTGTGTGAAAGGAAGAAGCACAGAGCCTAAAACAGAACCTTCTAAGAGGGTTTGATGCTTAGAAAAAATCCTTAGTCAGTTGCTGGGGCCCCCGAGCCGTTAGCATCGCAGGCTTGGGGAATAAAAGATCCTTGAAAATTGAACAATGAACTAATTAGAAAAAGAGAACTAATGTACAAAAGACGGAACTCTGAAATTCTTTTAGGTTTTTAGAAGAAATACTCGAAACAAGTAATTT
>SVRK01000022.1 GCA_015064855.1 Oscillospiraceae bacterium
TAAAATGTTTGTAGTTCATACGATTCTCCTTTGGTGCTTTTTTGTGTGTGGTTACCTTAATTGTACCATAGTTTCGTATGAACTTTCTTTTTTTATCTACTGTTGCACTTGATAGTATAATTCACCAAAAAATAAAAAAACGAGATGCCTAGGCATCTCGTTTGATTTATTCATTAGTTGCTTTTTCTTCCTTGGAAATAACCTTTTTCTGCCAAGATTTCTTTCCACATTTTGGACATTTCATATATCTTGTTCTGCCCATATGCATTGAAAAAGTAGCCGCCTTAAATGTTGGAACATATCTGTGTCCGCAGTGCTTGCACTCATAGTATCCTGCCACTTGTTCGATTTTTATGGCGAAAAAGAAACCCACAAAGCAAGGAATTACACCAGAAAAAACAATAATTATGCGTTGCCAATCTTCAAGATTTGGAACGTAGCTTGCAATCATAATTGGAATTAATAAAACTAATATTGAAAGTATACCAATTACCCATTCAAGAGTAAGCAGGCGTCTGTCTGCTTTTTCCTTTTCTTTTACCATTTCAAGTAAGTTTTGTTCTAATTTTTCATTGTAATTATCCATTTTTGTTACCACCTCACCACTTAGTAAATCGTTTACGCTGATATTAAGCGTTTTGCAAAGGTCAAGCATAATTGAGGAGTCGGGCATTGATTTTCCCGTTTCCCATTTCGAAACGGCTCTGTCGGTTATATATAGCTTTTCTGCAAGCTCAGCTTGAGTCATCCCTTGCTTTTTTCTTTGCTCGGCAATAAATTTGCCGATTTTTGATAAATCCATTGTGCTTTACCCCCTTTCGCTTTTAGGATAAACGATTTCTTAGTGAATGTAAACATACCGGTGGTTGAGTTGGAGATTTTTTATCTCTACGCTAGGTGGAAAATATATATTATTTTTTATTCTTTAATGAAAATAGCTTTTTTATTATGCCGTTTTCTGTTTCTATTTCAACTTCATAGTCTCCATAGAAGCCTCTAAAATAGATGTATCCATTTTCATCTGAACTTGATTCAAGTGATGTATTCCATTCCTCTGTGATGAGCTTTTTGAGCCTTAAATATGCAGGCTTTGGTGACATATCAAAACGTAAAAGACCGGCGTAATATTTATTTTCACCTACACTCATATTCCCCTGTGTGCTTCTGATTCTTTCAGGTGTAGGATTTTCAACGTAAGCGTATCCATCAACTAAATTCCAATATATAATTTGCTCAACAGCGGGGTGAGAAAACCAAACTTTATATAAATTTTCAAGTATTTCGGCTTGAATTTCTTCGTCGTACGCATCATTTGAATAGGCGGGAATGGTAATTTCGGTTATTTGAAGCGCATTTATAAGCTTAGAGTAAAAATCAAGATAATTGTAAACGTTTGTTGGATGATAAAGGCTGTTTGCTCTTTCAAGTTCGCGCTCTCTTGTGTAAAATGCGTGAAATTGCATACCGATAGCGTCTATTGGTGCACCGCATAAAAGCGCATTTCTAATATAAGAATAGTATTTTGAGTTTGCGCGTCTTACCTCGCACCAGGATTCCTCCGTTGCTTCGTTTATGACAAGCTGATTTTTTGGAAAATACTTTCTTGCAAGCTTAAAGCACCATTCAATATATTCGTCATCATCATAAAATTTAGACACTCCCTCCCACCAAAACATCTCGTTTGTCACTTCAATGGTTGGAATTTTATCAGCGTATCGCTCGGAAATTTCCTTGTATCGTCTTTCAAGCTCGATTTTTACATCATCTGAACTTGCACCTTCTAGCCAACTCGGAAAATGATGTTCGTAGGCAAGACCGTGCTCACGCGGTTCTATTCCGTTTTCCTTGCAAAACTCTATACATAAGTCTATTGAAGGGCGGCGGTAATATGGGGCGCACCCCTTTTCGTAACGCATCTCACCCTTTTTAGGTTCGATTGAGGCCCAATAAAATGGAAGAGTCGCCATATTAAAAAGCTCCTTAAAGCGTTTTTTATACGCTTCGTTTTTTTCATCACTTTCAAGCTCGTCAAGCATAAAAATATTAGCACCAAACTTAAATTCGTGAGAAACTTGCTTTATTTTAACCGATGCGTTTGAAAGCGGCTCACCATTTTCGTCGGTGATTTTGAAAGCTGCCTCACCTTTTCTGTATTTATCAATATTTTCTTTGACTATCGTGTCAAGAAAACCCTTGTCTTTTTGAATGTATTTTAATACGTCGCCTCGATTATACATAATATTACCTCGTTTTTTGGTTATATGCTAATTATAGCATAAGATTAAAGGAAATAAAATAGACAAAAATAATTTTGTGACTAATTGTACCTAATCTGTACCTAAATTGGAATTTTCAAATAAAATAAAGGTTCAATTTTGATAATAAAAATGGTGATTTAGTTGTAGGGGTCGGCGCCTCGACGTCCCGCTGAAAGAAGCGCAAAATTAGAGATACATTCCTTTGGAATGAGCTTCGGCAAGCCTTATGCTTGCAAGCAGACAACGGCTTCAGCCTTGCTTACGCACTCTATTCGTGGCAAAGCCACGAGCAGAGTCGAATCAACCGATTCGTAGCAGTAAAAAAGACAGGTATAAAACCTGTCTTTTTTACTGGCGCAGAATCAGAGATTTAATTTTATTAATAAAAAGCCCGTTTTTAGGCTTGTTTTAACTATGAAACAATGCAAAAATAGTAAAAAAACGCAGAAAAACGCAAGAAAAATAATTGTTTTGTGACTAATTTTGTGACTAATTTTGGAGAAAATTGTGCAAGTGCTCACGGGCGCGCTACCTGTGGGTGCGTAATGAATCCGCGCGTTATATATAATATTCGAAATAGGCAGTTTTTTGACTGCCTGTTTTTGTTTTTTCTATTGACAATTTTTTTGTGTTTTGCTATGTTGAGAAAAAAGAAGGGGGCCTCGAAGCGAAGAAATGCGGCTTGGGTTCACGAGAGAGGAGGGCAGAAGCGTGGGTACGACAAAAAAACAGGCGAAGAAAAAAGCAAGTGGCCGCGGAGTTAAGATTGATGAGCGAATCAAGACAAAGGCTCAAATTATGTTAGCGACAGGCGACACGGTTTCTTTTGTGTGTAATAAGCTTGGGCTTAAAGACTCGACTGTTAGAACCTGGCAAAAGGCTCTCCAAAAGGATGAGGAGTTCGTTAATTTTCGTGACAATATTTTAAATAAAAGACTTAATGAGTATATGCTCAAAGCTATGGATGCACAGGGTGCGGCTCTTGAAATAATTGTTAAAAAGCTTGAGACGGCTATGGTGTGCGAGGACAAGCGCGCGGAGCTGATTGACAAGCTGCTTGAGATAAAGCCGGATGGTGAGGCGAAGCTCACGACTGACGAGATAAAAAAGGCGGTTTCGCTTTTGCTTCCCGAAAATTTGGGTGATATATCAAGAACGTTTGCGCTATTAACCGAGAAGGTTGCACTACTTAGCGGACGTCCGACGGCAAATATAAACCATTCGGGCCAAGTGAAATTCGAGGATTTATGAGTTATACAATAGCGGATTTTGTAACTAAGCGCAAGGCTCGATGGGAGGAAAAGCACGATATTGAGTACGACGAGGTGCTTGTGCGTGCTATTGCAAAAGAAATATTATCCTCCTCTGAGCTTGTAGCTGAGGTAAGAGCCAAGCCGCATTTGCTTATTGAGTGTTGTTTCTCCCTGGTTGACAAGAACAAGAGAAACGTACCGTTTTTCTTTAATGATGTGCAAAGGGACTTTATTGAGCAGATAGAAACGCACGGAACCAAAAAGCCGTATTTCATTTTAAAGGGGCGTCAACAGGGTTTTACTACTATTGTAACAGCCATCATGCTTGCTAATGCTATTGTCAAAAAGAACTTTGCAGGCTTTACACTTGCTGACCGTGGAGACAACACAAAGGCGATATTTACCGACAAGGCGAAGGTAATGTATAATGCACTCCCCGATATTTTAAAGCCTACTGAAAAGTTTAACTCTGTAAATGAGCTATATTTTGAAAAGCTCAATTCCTCGTGGCGTGTTGCATCGGCATCTGATAACGTAGGACGTAGCCGTACGCTTTCGCTTATTCACTATTCTGAGATAGCGTTTTACGAATGTGAACTAAGCAACTTGCAAAAATCTATTGCCGAAGCAGCGACGGAGGATGCGCTTTGTATTTATGAGACTACTGCTAATGGATTTAATGAGGCAAAGGACCTTTGGGACTCAGGCTCGTGCGTGAACCTCTTTTATGAATGGTGGCGCACGAAAGAATATGTATCAACTGAATATGAATACATAGACCAGGCAGATGGTTGGTTGACAGAACGATTAAAAGCTCTTGAAAAGCGAGGGCTTAGCCGTGAACAGCTTGCCTGGTATGCGAAAAAATATCGTAAATATCTTGACAAAAGTGCAATAAGGCAGGAATATCCCTGCACTCCTGAGGAGGCTTTTGTTGCATCTGGTGATTGCATCTTTGACAAGGATGCTATTTCAAACTATTTAAGTACATTTAATGTTAAATCACGGCTTGGATATTTTGAATACAAGAAGGTGGCAAAGGCTCTTACTGACGATTACGGCCGAGTGCTTGGCTATACCGATACTATTGAGGATATCGAGTTTGTCGAAAGCAAAAACGGCTATATTTCTATTGTTGAGGAGCCTTATACAAGCGAAAAAAATAAGCCTAAAATGGTTAAGCCTTATGTAATCGGCGCCGATACTGCCGGCACAGGACTTGATTACTTTACTGCAAAGGTAATAGACAATACCTGTGGGCGTTGCGTGGCTACCTTAAGACGACAAAAGATGGACGAGGACCTATTTGCCGAGCAGCTGTTCTGTCTTGGCAAATACTACTCGGATGCACTTATTGGTGTTGAAATAAACCATTCACGGCATCCTGTTAGGGTGCTCCGTAAATTAGGCTATACCAACCTATATTTGAGCAAGCGCCCAACGACGTTTGCAGATGTTCCCGAGAAGGACTATGGTTTTATTACATCTTCGATTACAAGACCGATAATTATATCGAACCTTGTGTCAGTTATGCGTGCTGACATCCATCTTGAGACTGACAGGCAAACGCTTCTTGAAATGACAACCTTTATTAAGAGGGATGATGGCAAGAGTGCGGCAGCAGATGGAGCGCACGACGACCTTGTAATGGCAAGTGCTATTGCTCATTACATAGGGCAGGACTACACGCACGAGCTTGTCGATATTGGCAAGGAATTTGATGCGCTTAAGGAGTTTTTTAATACGAATGTAGAGGAAAGCCCGTATATAGAGTGGTAGCGAAGGTTGAAACGATTGAGTATCGTTTTTACCGAGTGAAACCGCATAAGAGCTTTAGCTCTGAAAAGCAAGGAGGGCAACAAACACGACACTTGGGAGTGTGATGTTGACGGACTGTGCGGCTGTGGAGGTCCTTTTCTTCACAGAGTGAAGCACGCGAAACGCTTGATTTGCAGAGCAGGGAGTAAAGCGAGTCGTGAAGGCAAATTCAAATAATATATATTCTCAAACGTTTGGGAATTTGAAAGGATGAAATATGTTTATTAGAAGAAAAAAGAAGCTTAAGCTTGAGGCAAGACTTGCAGATGTTGAAAAAAGGTTAGAAGAGCTTGAGGACCTCCACCGAACCAAAAGTCCCGAGGAAATAGTCGGTCGAAAAGACGAGCTTGGGTATAAGGAAATTATAAACGAGTGGCTTAACGGAGAGGAGAAGGGTAAACAATGAACAATTACGATGAGAATGTAACTGAGCTTTGGAAAAGGTACCAAGAGGGAATAGAATACCAAGGGTCGATAGGTATTCGTACTGCTATTCCAAAGTACATTGATTTTTATGAAGGGCGACAATGGCCGTCTCCCACGGAAGCCACGAAGAATCTCCCTCGTCCTGTAGTTAACTTTATAAAAATGATTTGTCGCAACAAGAAGGCAGCAATCCTTGCTTCAAAGGTGCATCTTGTATATAAGAGCGACGATGTAAATGCTGACGTTGAAAAATTCAATAACTTTGCGGAGTTTATTGAAAAGGAGATAGGACAAGCGGAGCTTGACAAGCGAGCTATTGATGATGCAGTTAAAAAAGGCTCATATTTCTATCACTATTATTGGGATAAGTACGCTGAGGGCAAGGATGCAAACGAGGTTGGTGCATTACGCTGCGAGCTTATAGACCCACTTAGCATCTTTTTTGAGAATCCTTGTGAGCTTGACGAGCAAAAGCAGGGCTGGATTGTAATAGTAACTCGCGAGAGTGTAGATAGTGTAAAGGCAAGAGCCGACAAGGAGTGCAACCTCGAGGAGATTTTACCTGACGAGGCTGAGGGTGATGCTTACAACACCAAGGAGCAAAAGTCTAACAAGCTTTGCACCTTGATTACCTGTTATTTTAGAGAGAATGGCAGAGTTAAATGCTCATGTGCTACAAAGACAACGGTAGTTAGAAAGCCATTTTTCGTAGTGCCTCTTAAGGAAGAAGAGGAAAATGCGAGAGTTGGGATTCGCGAGGCGAAAGGAACGGAGCTTTATCCTATTGTTGCAGGATATTACGAAAAGCGCGATAGGTGTATTTATGGTCTTTCCGAGGTTGAGGGGCTAATACCTAACCAAAAGGCTGTGAATTTTCACATAGCAATGAGCTTGCTTAATGCTCAGGAAAACGCTTGGGGCAAATATATTGCTATGCCAAATGCGCTAAACGGTCAAAAGATAACAAACGTGCCGGGGCAAGTGCTTATTGATTACTCGGGCACCGGTAATGGAATTAAAAAGCTAACAGAGCAGGCGATGCACTCGTTCCCACTTGAGGTAGTAAACACCATTGTGAATTTAACCAGGAGTGTGTCAGGCGCATCCGAGGTTATGACGGGCGAGACTATTGGTGCTAATATGTCAGGTGCGGCGATTGCTCAGCTACAGGCTCAAGCGCAAATGCCTATTGAGGATTTAAGAGAAACATTTTGGCTTGTTAAGAAAAAACAGGGCAAGGTGCTTGCTCAATTCTACAAGCATTTCTATTTTGATGCTGAATTTGCTTATGATAAGACAGTTGAGGGGAAAGAGGAAAAGCAAATAATACAGGATAAGTTTACCTCTTCTGATTATCAAGGAGTAAACTTTGACATTGTTGTAGAGGCAACACAGGGCACGCGCTCCTCAATTGCTTCCGATATTAGCATGCTTGACGCGCTACTTTCAAGTGGACAAATAAGCGTTGAGGCATATATTGCATCATATCCTGACGATGCTATTGGAAATAAGAGCCAAATTTTGGAGGCAATAAAGAAATCCAAGGCTGATGAGGTGGCAAGCCTTAAAGGTCAGCTTGAGGAAATGACTGCAAGATTCCAAGAGGCACAAAGGATAATCCAGGCGCAAGAGGTAACGGTTAGCAAGGTTGCGAGCATAATTCGAGAAAACAAGCAGGTTAAAGACTTGCTTATAGAGGTAGCGAACGAGGAAATCGAGCTTGCAAAGGAAGCGAAGGGTAAGATTGCTGAGGCTAACAAAAGGATTACCGACCAAAACGAATATATAAAGGGACTCTTAGGAGTGCCAAGAGATGCGGTGCCGGGAACCCCGCAAACAAAAACGGGAGGAGCAAGCCCCTCCCCTACGGATATAGGATGATTAGCCGAGAGGTTATCATATATTAAAAATTTCGCACCAAGAGCGCAAAAATGGAAAATAGGAGTTTATTATGAACGAGCAAATTACTGAGCAAACAAATAATAGTGCAGGTGTACCTGGCACAGGTGCTGAGAGTGGCGCCGGTACATCCACTGCAGTAGCGTCCTCAGTTGCTACTGAAAATTCAAGTGCTGATAATATCAATGGTGCGATTGATACCGAGCCAAAGGATGGCGAAGGGAACGCACAAAAGGAAGGTGCCGAGGAAAAGGTGCCTAAGCAAGATAAAGCCAAAAACGCAGAGATGGCAAGAAAGCGCAGAGAGCGCGAGCTCGAGGAAGCACGCAGACAGGCAAGATTTGAGGGAATCAAGAGTGTTTTAAAGGAAAATCCCTACACAAAAAAGCCTATTGAGGACGATGCTGACATCGAGGAATATTTGCTTATGCAGGAAATTGCCAAGGATGGCAAGGACCCTGTTGCTGATTATAGCGAATATGCAAAAAAGCGAGCAAGAGAAAAGGCGAGCTCACAAGCAAGGAAAGAGGCAGTAAACGACAAGATAACAAAGGAATTAGAGGAGTTTGCCACAGTGCATCCTGGTGTTAATGTTAACGATGTGTTAGACGATAAAATGTTTAAGTCCTTTGCTGATGGAAAGCTTGGTAAAAAGAGCTTAGCCGATGTATATCGTGAATATTTGCCACTCAAGGAGGCTATGACAGCTGCAAGACGTGAGGCGGAGAAGAACGTGCACGCCGATGCCGTTGCCGCAGCTGCAGTTGGAAGCGTAACAAATTCCAGTGCACCTCCTGAGGGCGAGTTCTTTACAAAAGAGCAAGTCCTTAAAATGTCGCCAAGCGAAATAAGCAAAAACTACGAAAAAATAAGAAAGAGTCAGGGAAAATGGTAATTATGAGTAAGCTTATAACAATTCAAAAGAGAAACAATCTTAACGAGGTCTATAGAGTAGATGCTCCCGGTGTAGGCGGTGCAAGTCACATTTACGCTATTGTAAAATCGGGTGCAGCTGTAAATCAAAACGGCAACGTTATTGATGACGCGGACTGTGTTGGAAAAATTGTTTTTCAGCATGGACCAAGAGCAGAAAATGAAAGTGTTCACGGCGTTTTAGACGTTGACTTACTTGAAATTGTAAGAGATAGACTAAAGGCATTTAACCAAGGTGAATATGCAACAAGGGAAAATTCTTTAGCTATTACTCATATAGAGGAAGCCCTCCTTTGGCTCAACAAAAGAGTAGAGGACCGTGCAGAACGCGGAGTCCTCGGAACAACAAATAAATAGAATAGGAGAAATCAAAATGGCATATTCAAATTTTATTCCGTCAGTTTGGGCGGAGTCAATTAATAGAGAGCTTGAAAGAGCTTGTGTCTTTGTAGAGGACTGTAACCGTCAATATGAAGGCACAGTATCAAAAAAAGGCGAAAGCGTACATATTCTTGGTGTAGGCAAGCCAACAATTAAATCCTTAGACAGAAATGACGCGAGTGGCGAAATTGATGGAGCAGAGGAGATAGAAGATACTTCTGTAATCCTTAACATCAATCAAGTTAGATATTTTAACTACAAGGTTGGAGATATTGACAAGGCACAAGCAGCCGTAGGCGGTCTTATGGATGCGCTCTCAAGCGAGACAAGTGAGGGTCTTGCTAATGAGATGGATAAATACATTGCTAATATGGCAACAAGTAGCGACGTTAAAAAGCTACATGCAACTGCAACTGTTGTAAATAAGGGAAACGTGCTTTCGATTCTTGATGATGCAATCCAAAAGCTACAGGAAAACGATGTTAACACAGCAAATGGTGTTACTGTTACTGTTTCCCCTCGTTTCTACAAGCTATTTAAGCAAGCGTATCTTTCAAATGATACAAACAACTCTGAAATGCTTAAAAACGGCAAGGTTGCTATGTATGGTTCTGTAACCGTTAAGCTTTCAAATAACGTTGCAAGAACCGACAGTGGCGCAACTGACAACATCATGATTAGAACCAAGCGCGCAATCGCGTTTGTAAATCCTCTTACACACACTGAAGCATACAGACCCGAAAAATCATTCTCTGATGCAGTTAAGGGCTATGCACTATTTGATGGTAAGGTTGTAAGACCAAAGGAAATCATCAATATCAATGTTAAATACGCGTAATTTGACAGAAGGGAAGGTAATACGAAATGGCAAGAGTATCTATTAATCCAATAGAAATAAAGAATCACAGCGAGTTTAAGGATGCGGGTGCATACGCAGACCTACTCAAAGCAATTGATGCAACAGATGGTGCAGAAATTAAGCTTAATGGCCACGATGAAAGGTGCGTGCTTCTCGTTCATAACAGTGCAAGCTCTGCATCCGATGTAACAGTCAAAGCAGGAAATGGCTTACAGGGCGTTAGCGACCTTGTGTACTCGATTCCTGCATTACATATGGCGCTTATCGTCCTTGAAAGTGGTAAATTTAAAAACATTTCAGGAGACGACAAGGGAAAGGCAATTATAAAGGGCGCCGCATCATTAAAGGTAGCATTCATAAAGCTACCATAAAAAATAAACACCCCTGTAGGGTGTTTTGAAAAGTGGAGGGAAAGGAATCATATTTTGTGCTTCCTTTCCCTCATTTTGATTAAACATGGACCGAGGTGAGAGAGGACACCTCATCCACCGCAAACGGTCCCCCTTCCCCCACTGGGGAAGGCTATAAAGGAGGAAATATGAAGCTTGGAGAAATAAAGCTTGAGACGCTGATGCTGATAAGCCCGAGCGATGAGCTTAGGTGCGATACCGAGGACGACGAGGAGCTTCGCAGAAGGCTTAGTCAGTTGGAGGGCGACTCAAATTACAATGATTATTTAGCATCTATGCCAGGTGCTATAAATAGGTGCTTTTCCTCGCTTGAAAACAAGGGACTTGTGCCGTCTAAGTCTTATGAGCTTGATAATTCAAGCGCTACTCGGCAGGGAAAATATCTTTTATTTAGCCTTGAGGAAATTAGCGACCTTGGGCACATAGAGAAGGTGTTGCATTACAGTGAATTTAGCTACATTCGTCAAACGGATTACATGACTGTGGGGGACACAGAAATTTTGCTTGAGGCAAAGGATGGGCGATATGTGGTAATTTATACACCTATTGTCGAAAGAGTAAGGCAAACAACGGATGATGCAAGGGTAATAAAGCTATCCGAGGATTTATGCGCGATAATTCCTTATTTTCTTAAAAGTGAACTTTTGCGCGCAGAAAATGAAAATGAGGCAGCAGTGGCGCGAAATGTTTTCGAGGCTATGGCCGCAGAGTTGACTGACAAGAGTGATGGCTATCAGACAAAGGTGGAGAGCGTTTACGAGGTACCAATATGAGAATGAGCGAAGCGAAAACAACCAACAAAAAGGTTTTAACCTTGAATGATATAAGAGGAGTTGATTTGTCATCGGCTCCCTTGAGGGTGAAGTCCACACGTGCAAGCTATATGAAAAATATGATTTGCAAGGATGGAGTAAACCACAAGCGAAACGGATTTGAACAGGTAGCGCATATCCAAGACAAAGGCGAAGGCGTAAAGATACATAGTATGGTTTTACTTTCGAGTGTTAACGACGGTCATACGAACAAGGATAGCATTTTTACTTATGCCGGAAATAAGCTGTTTTTGTCCGATGGCAAATTTACGAAGTTCGTTGAATGCGTAGAGCTTGCGCCTGAAAACAATGAATGCGTAGAGCTTGCGCCTGAAAACAATGAATGCGTAGAGCTTGCGCCTGAAAACAACAAGGTCAAAATGTTTTATAGCGACAACCTTTTTGTTCTTACAAATAAAAAGCTCTATAAATATAACGGTTGGGATTTAGAAGGTGGAGGCGCGCTTGAGGACTTGTTTGGTAGCGAAGGCGCCTACGTGCCAACGACGTCTATTGGAATAACGGACAAGCTCCATGGTGGCAAAGCGGAGCCTTTTGAGGCAGTTAATTTGTTTTCTACAAAAAGGGTAAACAAGTTGCTTGGAGAGAAACGAGGAATCAATGAGAAGTTCGAAGAGCATCAATTCACGGGACTTTTAAAAAGCAAGAGTGTTTTTTATCTTGATGGGGAGATTGATTTTTCAAAAGACGTAAAAATCGAGGCTAACGTTTTTGTAAACGGAGGCACGGATTTAAGAAGCGAGGAAGCACTGCAGTTGTTTGTTTATTGTGATAAATCGCGCGATTATAACGTTTTGGTGAAAACCAAATTCGAAGCGAAAGAAAATGAAAAAATAAATGGTATATCGACGTTTATTTTCAATAACCAAGAGTGTACAGTAACAAAATTTGAAGAGTGCATTTTTACTGATAGAGAAGAGAATGCTTTTGATTATTTTACCGTATTCGCTGAAAACGAAAATGGTAGAGGAAAATTAACATTTGAGCCTGCGCTTCCGTCTCCTGTTCTTGGTGAGGACAATATAACGGTGGAATATTCAGTTGTCAAAGATGCGCCGATTATCAAGGAAGCGTGCGAGCTTAATATTGGTGGAAACACAAAAATGCTTGCTATTGTAACAAAGGACGATATTGTATATTTTTCGTCACCTTCTGAGGGATATTCATATTTTCCCGACAACTCTTACGTTAAAGCTCAATCGGGAGTTAGTGCTCTTATCCCAGGCAACGGATTTTTAGGCATCGCCTCAAACAACGAGATAACAAACGTGTCGCTTACATTTGACACGAGCAGAGACAGGCTCTTACTTGTGCCAAGGCTTCTAGCCAAAATAAGTGACGTTGGTTGTATTGCTCCTTTATCGGTCGCCTCGCTAGAGGGAGATACACTCTTCCTTTCAAAAAAAGGCATTTATGGCTTGACTGAAAATGGTGCGCATTTACGCTCGAGTAACGTAAACAAGGAGATTTTATCCTTTAACGGAGCAACGCTTGGTAAAGCGCACGCAGCTATACACAACGGACAGTATTACTTGTTTATCGACGGCAACGTCTATATAGCCGATGCAAGATACAAGACGTACGAGAGTCAACGTCTTGACGTTAGTTATGAGTACGAATGGTGGCGCTGGGAAGATGTTCCTTGCCAGGTTGCTGTGGTCCATCAAGGACAGATGCTTCTTGGCCGAGATGACGGCAGAGTGATGAAGCTTGGAAATGGATATGGCGATAAGATTTGCTATGAGTTGAGTAGCAATAACGAAGCATTAATAAAAGATGGAGAAATTTTCGATTTTGATGAAGCGCTTGGTGTGAACGAAAAGGACAAAATCGTAATAAAAAACGCACTCTCTTCTGTATATAAGCTCAAAAAAACGACGATAAAGCCAATAAACTTAAGTACGGAAACATCTACATTCCACAACACAATAGAGTTTGATTATGAAGAATTTTTAAATTTATTAAATAAGAATGTGCTATACAAAGATGCAGAGCTTGCATTTAATGGAAAAGCCTCATACATCGACGAAAACGACGAGTTAACACCGTCCGATGATGTTTTGTTAACGAGTGCGACAGTTATAGATGTTAATTATGATAAGTGCACAATTCAAGTAAAATTTAATGAGTTTTACAATGCGGTTTTAGACGAATGTACTGTATATACAAAGCCTGATTCTTATTATATTCCCAAACGAGCAGAAAAGGAGGGAGAGCCTGCTTATTACCAACTATACAATCAATATAACGAAATGGTTACATTCGTTCTGTATGATGATATAGAGATAATGCTTGAACGAGAGGCGCCTGTCGAGTGCGAGCTGCACACTGCTGTTCTAAATTTTGGAACGGATGTATCAAAAAAGACCTTGCATAAGATGGTGCTTGTGCCGTCGGCTGATACTGTGGGCGAGGTGTCGGTTGGATTTGAGACTGACAAAAGTGAGAGGGAAAAGCACCAAGTGGTTAGTGGAGCGCTAAGCTTTGATAATTTAGATTTCAACAGCTTTAGCTTTGATACTACCTTTTATAAAACCTTTGAAAAACGAATGCATGAGAGGAATGTATCGTTTGTGAAATTCAAATTTAAGTCAAGCGGAGAGGGAGATTTTGCAATAGAGAATTTTAGTTGCATATATTCTCTTAATTCGAGGTAAGGAGGGAAAATGAAAACTTATAAGATAAGCGAGGAAACGGTCAAAAAAATCCTGCTTTATACTGCCAAGGCACTACCTGACCGCCCTGGCGAGCATGGAATGAAGGCAAGCGACGTGAAAGGGTATTTTTATGAATTTATACGAGTTCTTACAAATGCTATAAACACAGAACTTGAAAATATTGTCAATGGTGTTACGAGTGATATTAATATACACGACTTGTCGGACGCAGCGCACGATGATATAAGAAAACTAATCACAGCATTAGGCGAAAAGGATGGCGAAATTGACGGCAAAATCGAGGACCTAAAGGAAAAGGACACTGAGCTTGGCAACTCTATCGGCAATCAAATAAATACCCACAACGAGTCAGACGAGGCGCACAGCGATATAAGAGAGGAAATAACTGATAATATAAAGGCTCACAACGACTCAACTGAGGCACACAGCGATATAAGAGAGCTTATTAAAACAGCGCAGGAAAGAGCAGATGATGCGCACAACCTCGCAAGTGGTAAAAGTAAAATATATCCTATGCATGATTATGATGTATTTATAGGCTCTCTCAATACAGAATCCGAAAAATACAATGTGGGCGATATGTTTATTTTTGATGATAAGCAAGCGCCTGACTTTATGCTTTTTGAAAAGGACGTTGAGTTTGATGTTGACAAGGACGACGTTGAAATAACAGGAAACGTGATACCTAACGGTGTTGAGTTTGCGCCGGGAATGCGAATTGTAATCAATGGTATTCGCTTTGTTATCCAAGAGAGTGGATATGATATGTCTAAGTTGGCAACTGACGAGGAATTGCAGCTTGCCAAAGCAGAACTCTCTCAGGAGACGGCTAAGGTTGATGAAAAGGCAGACGAAATAATCGAGGATATGAAAGTGAAGGAAAGCATCTTTGCAAAGGTCGAAAGCACAGCGTCGGAAATTACACTTGAAGCGCACAAGGAGTATAATTTAGGGCTAATTACCACACTTTTGCTATCCTTGCCCGATGAAACAAGCGGTATGGAATCAATAGTCAACTTTAGAACAGGCGCAACAGCACCAACCTTTGATGCACCGTCAGAAATTGTTTTCTCGGGAGATGACTGTTCGGGCGGACGATTCTACCCTATAACCCACCGAATTTATGAAATCAACGTAAAGGAAGTGCTTGGAGTTTTAGTTGCCAAGGTTGGCTCGTGCGATTATGAGGTGATAGAGTGATGAAGAAAATAACGAAATCCCTCCGCCTCGTTCCTCGGCACCTCCCTTTACAAAGGAGGCTTTGGAATGAAATACTTTGAAAGAAAAAGAAGAAGCCTCTTTAAAAACCATTACGTAAATGGTGCACAGAAGAGTATATCTGGCAGTGGCTCTATACCCATAATTTCAAGCGCAGGTGTGCCATTTAAGTCACTTGAAATAAGCGGTGTGAGCCGACTTGTGCCCGAAACCGATATTATGCCAAATTACATAGAGTATTTTAAAAACATAGAAAGCTACGAGTTCGGCAGTGTTAGCTCCGTTTACGAGATACCGTTCCCCACCGAGTGGCTTGGCAAGGAATTAAGCTTTTCACTTGTAGAAAAAACAAAAATGAAGGATATTACCTTTGGGCTGTCCGACGGTGGCGGGTTCTTTGCCAACAGTATAAATTTGCTTGGCTATAACGGAGAATTATCGAGTGTCAAATCAAGCGAGTTTTCGCATTTTAGATTTACTGGGATAGCGGACAGCGACACCTTTTTCGAGATAACTAATTTTTGGCAAAATTATGCGGTTAAGGTAATAAAGGACGCAGAGGGCGAAAGCCCAACCCCAAGCGAGCCGTGGACTCTTAAGTGCCTTGGTGATGAGGGAGTTACAGTTGCGCTTGGCGAAAAAACAGTTAAAATACCAAAAAGCGTTACTGTGAACAATGAAAAGATTCCTCTTATGTTTAGTGAATATGACAAGCTGATTGTTGATG
>SVRK01000023.1 GCA_015064855.1 Oscillospiraceae bacterium
ACAACTCCGATGAGCTTTGCTATCTCGGACTTGTTTTGGAAAGCTATGACGATTTCAGAATTCGTGATACGGATAACAATTACATCTCCGATATCACCCTTGCCTCCGGCACAACGGGCGCAAATACAAGTGGTTCTGCCGTTATGGTCGAGGCAGATGGCACATACAACATCTACATTAACAAGACCACACACGAAGTCAGAATCGTTGCTGTAAGCTAACAACACATTAATAAAATTCACATAAGCATTAAAACATTATCCCCTTGTCTTTCGGGGCAAGGGGAACAGACAAAAAAGAAAAAAGGAGGAAAACTCAATGAAAACAAAGTCGAGAAACCTAATAATCAGCTTTCTGCTTATGATTGCAATGCTACTCGGCGTATTTGCGATGACACCGCTGACGGCATCTGCGATGTCGATCACTCCCACGCCCGAGGAAACGCCTGCCGAAACGATTTACGTTGGCGGTGTGGCACTGAGCAAGGGGCAGTACGTAAAGAACGGTGAAACCACAGCCACTACAGGCGAGCCCGATTGGGAGGAAAGTGGATTTGCTTTCTATGCGTCAAGCGGTACATTCCATCTTTCCGATTATGAATACGAGGGAACAGGATATACCCACGACACAACCGAAAAGTCGGTGATCTATTCCACGGGTAAGCTTGAGGTCATCCTTCACGGCACAAGCTCTATCAAGAACACCGCAGATAAAAGCATCTGGGGCGCAAACGGCATTCGTGTCAAGGGGAATCTCATTATTGACGGTCCCGGTACGATTACCATCAATGCACCTTATGCGATCTATGGTAATAACCTTGTAAAGTTTCTATACGGCAAAACGCTGATCCCCGACGCTGTGATTGCAATTGAAGCAGGCGGTAACTTTATAGTAAGCGGCGGCGTTTTGGAGCTTCATTCCACGCAGCCCATCTTGTCCGGAGCGAATTTTATCAGCGGTGGCTCGTTCTTTGCCACTGCGGAACAGGGTGTTTTCAAAAAAGCACCTACGATCTCTGTAAATACGGAGGATGAATACTACTTGAACATTTGTACCGATGTTGCAGGAACCAATCCTGCGGCATACGTGCCCGAAAATATAACACAGTATAAATATTTCAAAGTAGTGCCCCCCACGCTTACGGAGATCGATAGCATCAGCGTAAGCGGTGTGACCTTGCCTGCGCTTGGCGGTAAGGTTGGGGATGCAAGCTATGCGGCTGCGACCTGCGGCACGGGCTACTTTGTATTCGATATGTACGTGGATAAGCTTGTTGACGACACTTGGGTGGCAGCAGGAGACACTACGAGCATCGTGGCAGGTGTAAAGTACAGAGTTGTCCTTGGAATCGGTCCCGAGGAAGGCTACACGATATCCGCCGATATTGCCGGGGCTAATGTTTTGATCAATGGTCAGCAGGCAACAAAACACGAGATCTTTGCGTATCCCGATTATAATTCGATTGATATTTATTACGAGTTCTCCTACGAAGCACCTCCCACAACTCCTATCACCTCTATCTCTGTTTCGGGTGCAGATCTGCCCGAGGTTGGAGAAACTGCTGACGATATGGAGTTCACCCCCACGTCTCTTACATATGGCGGTGCTTATCAGATGACAGGAATAAGCATTGAGAAATATACCGGCACCAATTGGGTGTTTTATAGCGGAAGTGATGACGTGATTGAGGCAGGTGTGCGATACAGACTGATCATAACGCTGATGCCAACCGGCACCGATGCTTTTGCAGAGCTTCTTACATCGGATGATGTGACCTTCAACGGTAAGGATGCTGAATTTCTCGGCTTTGTAAATGCCGGCACCGCAAAGTATGCGCAGATCGCGCTTGAATTCTCATACGAAGCACCTGCAACCGATTACGGCATCACTATTGCCAAAAAGAACGGCACAGAAACTGTTGGTGTTTTAATCACCGAAGAAAACTACACTGACGTACTCGGTGACGGCACTGTTTCCTATGATCCTACGACCAATACCTTAACGCTGAACGGCTACAAGTACGAGGGCGAGGGCTTCTTGTCCGGTTCGGATTACTACTACGGTATTTGCGTTACGGAATTCTTTGACGACCTGACTCTTGTGCTGGTGGGCGAGAACGTGATCACCTTGACGGAGCCTGTCGCAAGAATGATGAGCGAGCCGTATTACACAGGCATTGAGCTTTGGAACGGCAATATGACGATCAAGGGCGATGGCTCGCTTGCGATCAGCTCACCGAGAGATGGCATTTGTGTTTACGGCGGCGAGGACGGCCGCGGCGTACTTGAGATCGAGGGCGGTAGCATCACGATCGAAGCGGATGCTGACGGAATATACACGGATAACTCCTTCAAAATGACCGGAGGTAGCCTCACGGTAGGTGCGACTTACGGCATAGACACATTTGTCTTTGAAATGAACGGCGGAAGCATCACGGTAAATGCAGTTGCAGACTATGCTCCGGGCGCGATCTGCGCATACGAAAGCTTCCTCATGAACGGCGGCACCATCACGGCAAGCGCAACGGGAGAGATTGCTTATACGATCTATCTCGAAGGCGACTTCACAATGAACGGCGGTAGCTTGAAGCTCAGCGCCGACTGTGATGGTATTATCTTGTGGGAGGACAGCTCGATCGTTGTCAGCGGCGGCACTCTCGAGATCTCCACCAAAGAAGCGGGACACGCCTTTATCCGCGTTACCGAAAGCGACGGGGCTGTTTCCATCGTTCCCACCGTTACGGGCGATTATTCCATGACCGCAAGCGTCAACGAGGACGGCAGCGGCGCAGTCATTTACGATGAGGATGCGCATGAAACCTATAAGTACGTAAAGATCGCGTTCGTTACCAAATACGGCATCACCATTGCCGACAAGGACGAGTCGGGTGCCACGGTCGGCGTGGAGATCACCTCCGAGAACTGCACCGACGTTCTCGGCGACGGCACGGTTTCCTATGATCCTACAACCAATACCTTAACGCTGAACGGCTACAAGTACGAGGGCGAGGGGGTGTATTTTGAAGAACAGGGTGCTTTCTTCTGCTTAATGGCAGATGTTCCTACCGAAGGTCTTACCATTGTTTTAGTTGGTGATAACATGATTTCAGTAAGCGGTAACGGCTCTGCCGGTATGATGTTCTTTGAGGGTGAGGGAGACGACCTGACCATCAAAGGTAACGGCTCACTTGCCATCAATGCCGTTATGTACGGTATTGCCTTGCAGGCAGACAACGGCAGGCTCACGATTGAGGGTGGCGTTATTGATATAATTATCACAGGAACAATGTCCGTTGGCATACAGGCAGCTGATTTTGTTATGATGGATGCTGATCTGAAGATTACAACGGCGATGCTCGGCATTGCAGCTTACAGTGAAGATGGTATCTGCATCAATGGTGGATCGCTTGAAATCGACACGACTATGGGTGGATATGCTTTCGTTTGTGTAGATTTTGAACATATGGCATTCATTCCAATTATGGCTGACCTTTCAGGCTACGTTGGCGCATACAAGATGACCGCAGGCATTAACGCAGACGGCAGCGATGCTACCGACTTTAATGAGGTTTATCTTAACTCTTACAAGTACGTTAAAGTAGAGCCTACTCACGTTCACGACCACGGTACAGCTTGGGAAAGCGATGCGAACGAGCATTGGAACGAATGTGCTTGCGGAGATAAGGCAAACAAGGCGGCTCATACAGACAGTGATACGAATGGCAAGTGCGATGTTTGTGGTGCTGACGTTCCTGTAGCGCCTCCTTCTCATACTCACGACTACGGCACAATTTGGAAAACCGATGCAAACGAGCATTGGAACGAGTGCGAGTGTGGCGATAAGGCAAACAAGGCAGCTCATATCGATAGCAATAACGACGGCAAGTGTGATGCTTGTAATTATCAAATGACACCAATTACACCTGATCCAGAGGACCCAGCTGATCCAGAGGATCCAACTGATCCAGAAGACCCAGCTGATCCAGAAGACCCAGCCGATCCAGAAGACCCAGCTGATCCAGAGGAACCAACCGATCCAGAAGAATCGACAGATTCAGACGAACCTAAAAAGGGATTCGGCACAGGCGCAATAGTTGGTATTGTCTGCGGTTCAGTTGCTGGCGTGGCAATTATAGGCGTTGGTGGCTTCTCACTCATTTGGTTTGTAATTAAGAAAAAATCATTTGCAGACCTAGTTGCACTATTTAAATAACATATAACAAATAAAAAAAGGAAAGCTTCGGCTTTCCTTTTTTTGATATATTGCGGAAAAGAGCGGTCAAAATGACAGGAAGCATCGCAACCTTGTTGCTCGCAACACTCCCGCGCCTTAAATTAGCAAGTGTTAAAATAACAAAAATGATTACTTGCTTCAATCTAAAATTCCTTTTTATTTTAATCTAAAATTATGCGTTTAGGAGCACGCCATACGGTAATTTTTGACGAAAGAAATTTATCCTTCGTAATTCCCTCAAGGTCGGCAAGAGAGTTTATTTCCTTGTCGTCGATATTGACGATTACGTCACAGGGCAAAATCCCCTTTGCTGAGGCTCTTGCGAATTGGTCAACGTCGCAAACAAGCACGCCATTATGACCTGCCGTTGCAAATGCTGACATTTCACCGTCGGTTTCAATATTTTTAAGCTTCATATCAAATAGCGTAATAACATTAGACTTATTCTTTTTTTTGCTCTGATTAATTTTGGGTATAACAGGAGTTCTTGCAAGCTTTTTAAGTGGTTCATATCTTACACCAAACTCACAGGGGAATTTTTCAAACCCGCAAATCTTGGGAGAAATCGGCGTATAATCACCGCGCCTTGCATTTCTAAAAATGCACCTTGTTTTTATCGAACCCTTGTCCATACCCGTGATTTTTTCAAGCTCGGGTGCTTTTTTTATACCCTTTGTGTTCTTTGAGTGTAAAATGTTGAAATCAATGCTTTTTCCATAACCATTTTCCATTAGAATCGGCTGATATTCCGTGAAAATAATATTATTTTCAACCACGTCCCCGCTATTTTCATACCAAACGTGCATATGTATGGAGTTGTTTATCATTATATTGTTGTGGACGTATCTGCCAAAGCCCTCTCGCAGCTTTATGCCTCCGTTTAAGCATAAATTGTTGTAAATTTCATAATTTGACGAGCCGTCGTCAAGGTCAATATCCCATCCTCTGTCACAACGGAATCTGCTGTTTCTTATAACCGTTTTGCCTATACAGTCAAGATAGGCATATTTGTAAATTTCATTTGGTGCAAGGTCGCTTAAATGCCAATATCTGTCTCTGCCCCAAGAGTTAAAACTACCGTGGTCGCCTGTTTCCTTAACTGTGTCAAATACATCGCATCCATCAATTATATGACCACCGAACGTACCCTCGGAAATATTTATTCCCGCACGGGAGGCATCGTAAATGCTTGTATTAATAACGCGAATGCCGTAAGACATTGAAATCTCAACGCCAGTCGCCTGCTTTTCAAGTGCACCAACGTGCTCAATTAAGCAATCTTCAACAGTGCAGTTTTTTGGATATTCGTTGCTTTTAGGACCTATTTTTTTGTCTATTTCCAGAAAGCTTTGACTCTTTGTAGCCTCAAATAATGGACTTCTTACCGAGCTTGGATTGCCGACGAAGCAAACACCGCTAGCTCCTAGGTCCTTGAAATGGCATTTTGAAATCTTGATGTTTCTGTTTTTACCATCAATGAAAATTCCGTTTGTACCAATATCAAAAAGTGAGCATTTTGATATAGAGCAGTCGCTTGAATTTGTAAAATAAATCGCACCACCTCTATAAATGGTCCAGTCGCTTCTTAAAAGCGGTTCATTTGTCTGCATAAAGGTTCTTTTTGCGCGTTTTATTTTAATGTTTTCAACGCTTACGTTTTTGCATCTCTTAAATACGAAAAAGCTTGAATTTACACAAATTTCAGCGTGGTTTAAGCTATGCCCGGGCTTTAAAATTACATAAGCACGCTTATTTTCCTTATCAAAATACCACTCCCCCGGCTCGGTCATCTCTTCGCGTACGTTTTCGATATACTTGAAATCAGAGTGCATACCCATTTGCCTGTTATTTTGCCATCCGCCAATATAGGTCAGGTTGCCGTTTTCGTCCTTGCCCGTCACCTCATAAGAATAACCGCCCCAATTATGTAGGTGCATTGCGTGAATGTAAGCGCCTTTAGGATTTTTCCACGTATCGGCTTTAGCTTTAGACAAAACATCTTTTGAAAAACCACCATAAATTTTTATTTTGGGATTGTATTTAGGAAAACGTGCCATTTGATATTTTTCGCCGTTTATATAAAGAGCATCGGCATCATATTCAGTCTCCGCGGAAAAAACGCCATTACCCTCGTCTATCCAACCGTCAATTTTTGCACAACCTTGTATAACAGTGTTTTTTTCTCCCCGAACCTCGATGCTTTTGCCTCTAACCATAATCGCCTCGGTTAAATTGTAGACACCGTTCTTTAAGCAAATAATCGTTTTTTCACCCTCTTTGTGACAGGTAAAGCCTTTGACATTTTTGCTCTTAATTAATGAGGAAAGCCTTGCGTAAGATAGCTTTTTCAGATACTCCCTTCGACGCTTTGCCTCTTTCTTGTCAGTAAATACCTCAAAATAGCAAAGGTTACTTGGCAAGCTTTTGCAAAGAAGCTCAGAAGATACGCCAAAGCCGTATTTCCCCTCGCTTTGTGTTAAATAGGTATAAAACATAATCCACCTCAAAAAGCGTTTTTCTTAATTATATCGTAGATATCAAATAAAATCAAGCGTGTAAGATGAAAGGCTCTATTCGTTTTGATAAGCCTTTTGTATTTCTAACTTGACATTACAAATGAAAAATTTATTTATAAAGATATTCTGCGTAGGCGCATAAGAGTTAATCTATTTCGCACCAAAGGAGAATATTCAAGCAAGGAGAAAAGCACATCCTCGGAAACACTTATATCATCAAGAGATGATTTTGCGCCAAGCATTTTATATATTTTTATGAGTTCGTCATAGGTCGGAATTGATTCAATAATTTCTTTTAGTTTTTCGAAATGACTCATCAAATTTTTTTCAGTTATGCCCAAAGCACAGTCATTTGCATTTTCTTTTATGATTGATTCTTTAAGTCTTTCGCCAAACATATCGGCAATATAATCATCGCTTGCAGGTATATAATCACCGCACAAAAGCGAAGGATTATTTTTTATTTTATGATATTCCTTTGAAGCAATAAGAGTGCCAACGCCAACCTTTTCACCGTGTAAAGCGTCACTTTGAATACCAAGTCCGTCAGGTTGCATTTCTATAAGATGTGAAATATGATGCTCTGCACCCGAGGCACAGCGTGAATTGCCGAGTAGCTGCATTGCAAGACCGGACATTAAAAGCCCGTACATCAATTTTTCAAAAGCGGAAATATCACCGCTTTTTATATCTTCCGCACTTTCCATTACCGCCTTTGTGGCATCTAATGTCATATCATGTATAACGGGACAAAAATATTCACCTGTCAATTCGTGCGAAATTTTCCAATCTGCTAAGGCGATAAATTTGCCTATCATATCGCCAAATCCGGAGCTTGTAAGAAAAGCAGGAGCTTTTGATATTATGTCAAGGTCGGCAACAACAATTTTTGGCGCTAGAGCCGTGAACGTCTTTTTAAAGCCGTCCCAAGTCATAGCGGCAACAGAAGAACAAAAGCCGTCGACGCTTGCCGCAGTTGGACAGGAAACGAAGGGGATTCCCATTTTGTAGGCACAGTATCGTGTAATATCGTGGATAGTGCCTGAGCCAACGGCAATTAGATAATCGCATTTGTCTGGCAACTGCTCCATAGCAAGTGCCACACCGTGATTGTCCGCGTGTAAGCCGTCGGGCGAAAGGATAATTTCTTTATCCGCTGTCGGATGCCTTCCCTCGGTAGCATGGTAGGTATTTTCATCGTATAAGCAAGCGCAAGATCCGCACAAGCCATATTTTGATATATATTCGTCAATTCTTGACAGAGAACCGCTTTCAATAAAGCAAGCCTCGGTCGTCATTTCATGGCTTTTTCCGCATTGGCATATTCCGTTATATTTTTTACTTTCTACTATCATAATATTTTCCTTTGTGTGGTATGGGCGCCACATTTTATTTGCAAAAGTCATTGTAACACAAAATCACACCTTTTTCAATGAATAGCGGCGAATTTTCCAAAATTAATTAAATCATTTAGGGGGTATTTAATTTTTAAAATCAGTTGAATAGTGAGACTGAATATGATATAATGAAATAGCGTTAAGCTACCAAGTCTAACGCTTTTTAAGGCGCATAAACCACCAAAGCAAAAGACACTCTACGCTTTGGATTTGTATTTTATATTATTATAGGAGTCATTATGAAAATAAAATATGGAGCATGGATAGATTTGCCAGGCATAAGTACAAAAGAGGTAGCACAAATAAGAGAGGCAAGGTTCGATTCTAATTCACTTTATCTTTTTACTGTCAACTACAATGAAAATAAGAGAGCTCTTGAGGACTCTATGATTGAAATTTTCATTTCAGCACCAAGCAGAGATGCCTTTAGAATAGAGGCTCGCCATTTTTCGGGCAGTCGCAAGAAAATGCCAAAATTTGAGCTTAATATAAATGAGCTTCCAATAGATGTTTGCGACAGAGGCAGCTCCTTAACTGTTACTAATGGAAAAATGCGTCTTGAAATTGGAAAAAATCCCGCAACGTTTGATTTTTACTACGAAGATAGATATTTAACCTCCTTTGCAAAAAAGTGGGACAGAAGCTATATTTCACACGTTACAAAGGACGGTGATTCCTATATGGATGCTCATTTAAGTGTTGATATAGGAGAAAAGCTTTATGGCTTGGGAGAGCGCTTTACCACTCTTGTAAAAAACGGACAAAGCGTTGATATATGGAACGAGGACGGCGGAACCTGCACAGAGATTGCCTACAAAAACATTCCATTTTATATTTCAAGCAAGGGCTACGGAGTTTTTGTAAATGATCCCGGTCCTGTTTCATTTGAGCTTTGCTCTGAACAGGTTTCAAGAGCCCAAATGTGTGTACCCGGAGAAAAAATCGACTTGATGATAATAGGTGGAGAAAATATGAAGAGCGCGCTTTCTAATTATTGCGCTATAACGGGTTATCCCGCTTTGCCACCTGCATGGAGCTTCGGTCTTTGGCTCACCTCATCCTTTACAACATCATATGATGAAAAAACTGTAACAAGCTTCGTTGACGGAATGAGGGAGAGAGAAATTCCTTTGAGTGTTTTCCATTATGATTGCTTTTGGATGAAGGAAAACGAATGGTGCAATTTTGAATGGGATAAAGCAATGTTTCCGGATCCTCAATCAATGCTAAAGCGAATGAAAGAGAAAAATCTTCATGTTTGCGTGTGGATAAATCCATATATTGGTCAAAAATCACCACTTTTTGCCGAGGCTATGGATAAAAATTATCTCTTAAATAGACCAAATGGTGACGTATGGCAATGGGATAGATGGCAATCGGGAATGGGACTTGTGGACTTTACAAACCCCGATGCATACAAGTGGTATCAAAGTAAGCTTCGTGCTCTTGTTGAGATGGGTGTTGATTGCTTCAAAACCGACTTTGGAGAAAGAATTCCCACAGACGTGTCATATTTTGACGGCTCTGATTCTGTACGTATGCATAACTTTTATACTTATCTTTACAATAAATGCGTATTTGAGGTGCTTGAAGAGTGTAAGGGCAAAAACAAAGCCATCCTTTTTGCAAGAAGCGCAACGGTGGGAGGTCAAAAATTCCCTGTTCACTGGGGTGGCGATTGTACTGCTGACTACCCATCTATGGCAGAATCATTACGCGGAGGTCTTTCTCTTTGTATGTCCGGCTTTGGATTTTGGAGTCATGATATAAGTGGATTTGCCAATACTGCCCCTCATCATTTGTTCAAGCGTTGGGTTGCATTCGGTCTTTTATCCACCCATTCAAGGCTTCACGGAGACACCTCATATAGAGTTCCGTGGCTCTTTAATAAGGAAGGTGAGGTAAATGGCGAGGAGGCATGTGCTGTTACCAAGCACTTTGCAGAGCTTAAATGTTCTCTTATGCCATATATTTTTGGAAAAGCTGTTGAGGCAAATAAAGCCGGTGTTCCGGTTATGAGAGCTATGGCACTTGAGTTTGAAAATGACAGAAACGCCCTTCCGCTTGACACACAATATATGCTTGGCGAAAGTATACTTGTGTCTCCTGTATTTACGGAAAGCGGAAACGTAGACTACTATTTGCCAAAGGGAAAATGGACTCATCTTTTGACAAATGAGATACACGATGGCGAAAAATGGTATAACGAAACATACGACTTCTTCTCATTGCCTCTTTTTGTAAGAGAAAACACAATCTTACCTATAGGAAGTGAGGTTTCCTTGCCTGACTATGATTACGGAAGCAACGTTACGCTTCACGTATTCAATCTTACAGGCAGAGCAGAGCGCACGGTGTATAATACCGACGGAGAGCGCATTTTCACGGTAAAATGTGAGAAAAACAATGAAACCATAGAATTTTCATTTGATAAATTGCTAAAGGGAACAAGGATACTTCTTCGCAACATAAACGATGTGACAAGCGTTAAAGGAGCAGATTGCGAGAAAAGCACGCTTGGAACGTTGCTTATCCTTAACGATAGTGAAATTTCAGTAAATCTTTAAAAATAAAGACATTGTACCACTATTATTTATTCAGCATCGAATTTAAGAAAGAAGAAAAGAGATTCAAGTTGTTTAAAAACAGGTGGTAAATAAAAATAGAACGATAAAGAAAGAAGGATAGGGATTGTTTTCGCTCTATCCTATTTCTTTTTTACTTTACATTAGTAATGCATAAAAGTGAAATGAAATCCTAATTTAGTTAAGATTAGGGAAATATTTTTTAAAAAACATAAAATTGCCATTTATGCATGATTGAAATATAGAAACGGCTAACATTCAGTCACGCTCGAGTAATTGAGCATAAGCCTTGACAAACACGTTGATATTAAAGTATAATGAAGAAAAAATTATGTTATTTTTAGGAGTGAAATATGGAATTGCTCGCATTACTTGGGAAAATGTCCTTGGCTGAAAAGTGCTACCAGCTTCAACAGGTTAACTCTAATATTTTTATGGCAGATGAGAATATGCCAATTACAGGCCCTGAATTTTACCTTCAATTCGACAAACGCTATAAGTACGAGGTTGCCTCTGTATATAATTCTTATGGGGCAGAAAGAAATATAGCAATACAAAATGAGTTTTTAGAAAAAAGCAAAAACAAGATTCCTCTTGCATTTATGCTTGATGTAATTCATGGATATCGCACCATTTACCCTATAAATTTAGGACTCGCATCTTCCTTTGACAGAAAGCTGGTAAGAGAATGCACGGCTATGGCAGCAAAGGAAGCCAGTGTGGACGGAATACATCTAACCTTCGCACCTATGCTTGATGTATCAAGAGATGCAAGATGGGGCAGATGTATGGAAAGCTGTGGCGAGGACACGTACCTGACCTGCGAAATGGCAAGAGAAAGTGTTTTAGGCTTCCAAGGGGATGGAGGAAAATACACCATAGGTGCAAGCTTAAAGCATATTGCAGGATATAGTGCTCCTATGAGTGGAAAGGATTACGACTCCTCTGACATAAGCGAAAGCTCTTTGCGTGAGGTTTATTTACCTCCCTACAGAAGTGCCGTTGACGCAGGCGTTATGGTAGCAATGCCGGCACAAAACGTAATAAACGGTGTTCCCGGAAACGGAAATTCCTTTATTTTAAAGGATATTTTGCGTAACGAGTGGGGCTTTGACGGCGTTTGCATAAGCGACTATGGCTCTATCGAAAATCTTGTTTCTCACGGATTTTGCGAAAATAAGAAGGAAGCCACATATGAGGCAATGAATGCCAACATTGATATGGAAATGGTTTCTACCTGCTATATTAATAATATTGAAAAGCTTTTGAATGACGGGAAAATAACCATGGAGCAGGTGGATACCGCAGTTATGCGTATTTTACGCTTAAAGGAAAAGCTTGGACTGTTTGAAAATCCATACGGCAGCGCTGATGTAGAGGAATCCAAGAGAATTCTTGCTTGCCCTGAGCATAGAGAAATAGCGCGCAGAAGTGCCGAGGAAAGTGCTGTGCTTTTAAAAAATGAGGGCGTTTTGCCGTTTAGTCCTAAAATAAAAAAAGTTGCGGTAATCGGTCCACATGCAGACAATAAAAAAATAGTTGGCTCTTGGTGGTGTGCATATAAGCAGGATGAAACTGTAACGGTTTTGGAGGGCGTGAAGTCGCTTTTGCCAAACGCAGAGATTCTCTGCGAAAAGGGATGCACACTTGATATTGAAGATAAAGATTATTCTCAAAATGACAAGGCTGTTGCTTTGTCGAAAGCTGCAGATGTAGTCATATTGTGTGTAGGCGAGGACCAAGCCGATAGTGGAGAATCAAACTCAAAAGCAAAGCTGACGCTACCGTCTGTACAAAAAGAGCTAATAAAAAGGGTTTCTGAGGTAAATAAAAATACCGCACTTGTTTTGTTCACTGGTAGACCTCTTGTACTAACAGATGTAGAGGATAAGGTAGGCGCTATTCTTAATATGTATTTCCCGGGCACAGAGGGGGGAAACGCAGTCGCTCGTCTTTTGTTTGGAAAGTGCTCACCATGTGGAAAGCTCACCATGTCTTTCCCAAGAAACGAGGGACAGTGTCCAATTTATTATAACCATCACCGCACAGCAAATCTACGCACAGATGATAATAAGAGAATACTTTACGAAAGTGGTTATATCGACAGTCCAAATTCTCCACTTTATCCGTTCGGTTATGGCTTGTCTTATTCCAATTTTGAGTATAGTGACTTTAAATTGAGCGATAATACCCTAACGAGTAAAGATAGCATAGTAGCAAGTGTTAAGGTTAAAAACACGGGAAACCTTAAGGCAAAGGAAATCGTGCAGCTATATATAAGAGATTTAGTTGGTTCTCTCGTTCGCCCAATTAAGGAGTTAAAAGGCTTTGAAAAAATCGAGCTTTTGCCCAACGAAGAAAAAACTGTTGAATTCGTGATTGATGAGAACATGTTGAAATTTGTAAAACGAGATTTAACCTATGGCGCAGAAGAAGGCGTGTTCCAAGTCTTTATAGGTAAGGATAGCCGTTGCCAACCCTTTGATCAGTTCAAATTTACAAACAAAAGCTGCTAAATATTATATCAAAAACAAAAAGCATATCCCGAAATGGGTGAGGTTCTTAGCGGAGAATTATGAGATACCGCTAAGTGCGAGCATCGCATATGTATGGTCAAATAACGATAGAAAGAGATAACAAATCGGTTTGTCGCCGAGATGTTATCTCTTTTTCTTCTGGTTTAATGAAATCGTTGCAAGCCACGGTGCGCTTATGCAATAGATGAAATTTTAGTTACACAAAGCTTTGCTTGAGATATAATTCAACTTGAAGATTCAAGTGTAATACAAAGGAGAATAAACGAAAATAAAAACGGCATACCCCAAAAAGGTACACCGTTTTTATGGTCGAAGTGGCGACACCCGACTCGAACCAATCTTAAAAAGTGCGATAAAGCCTTATAGTATAAGATATGTTGGGCTTGTTTGTGAAATGTCGTGTTATATGAAAACGCCATATATCATAACATGGTAGTTTGTATTTAATGATTTGATCTCTATTTGGGAAATTGGCTTTTTCTCAACCTTTATTTCGAGATTGTTTATAATATATTCCTCAAAGTTTTTGTCATAGCTGAAGGTTAAAATTCTTTTTGCGTTTTCGGCTACCGGATTGATTCTTGAAGAACCGATAGAGGTATATGCAATTGTAACATCAAGTCCGTTTTTGGCAATATACTTTTGCTTTGTTCCGTCTGCATATTGGATTGAGATTTGCGCCACATCCTCGCCATATTCTCCTAAAATCGGATAACCGTAATTTAATGATGTCATTCCCAATATGGAAATACAGTCGGTTGAATGGTTGCATTTAAACACAAGAGGCTTTTCCGTTACTAAATGTGGGATTATTGAAATGCCCGAAATTTCCTCGTTCTGCAATATGGGACCAATGGTTATTTTCTTTTTTCTTGTTTTTGCAAGCCTTGTTTTAAGCGGCATACGCGCAATAGACAAAAGCGTTTCATAGCTTGGATTATCCGTGCATTTTAAAGGTGCTTTTGAAAGCTTGTTAAGAACAATAGCTTCGTAGTTATCGTATGGGGTACTGTTCTCGTTCATTTTTTTGAGAGAGCGACAAAAAGCATCATAAATTAAATTTGGTTTTCTGTCAAAGTCTACAAGAGCTTCCTTTAAAGTGCCGTCAACACATGCAGCACCACCACGGTTATAGTCGTTGATTTCTGCCCAATACCAAAGGCAGGTTCCAGCAAGTGCATTGTTCTTGTAAAGCTCGTGCATTGAGGTCAAGAAGTCGCTTAATAAATGAGGATTGTCATAAACATAGTATCCGCCCCATTCTGTAAACATAAGAGGCTTGTCGCATAGCTCCTCGCTTGCTTTTCTTGCCATATCGAAGGTTTCACTATACGGATGAGTAGTATAAAAATCAAGACCGCAAATATTGTAATATTTTTTCGTATCCTTGTTTGACATATTATTTGCACCGGAAATTAAACGAGTCCCGTCATTTTCACGGCAAATTTGCACGGCACTTTTTAAGAAAGCCTCGTCAAAATCACATTCGTTAAAGGCTAACCAAAAAACGATGCTTGGATGATTTCTGTCGCGTAAAATCGTTCTTTTTAAAACCTCAAGACACTCACTTGTTAATTGTGAATCTGTAACATCCGCTTGCCACATTCCGGGCTCCTCACAGCATAAAAGTCCTAACTCATCAGCTATGTCAAGAGTTGCCTTATTATGCGGATAATGAACCAAGCGCACAAAATTGCAACCAGAGTCCTTAATCATTTTTAGGTCATTGTAAATATCATCGTAGGCAACTGTGTGTCCGCT
>SVRK01000006.1 GCA_015064855.1 Oscillospiraceae bacterium
TGCCTTGGTGATGAGGGAGTTACAGTTGCGCTTGGCGAAAAAACAGTTAAAATACCAAAAAGCGTTACTGTGAACAATGAAAAGATTCCTCTTATGTTTAGTGAATATGACAAGCTGATTGTTGATGGCGAAAGAAAAAGGGTTATTTACCGGCAGGGCTCTTTTTATAAGGAGTTTGAGAACGGAAATCAGATTGCAACACACAATTGGGCGAGTCAAAATGGATACGGAAACAATTATATCTATCAAAAGTGGTATCACAATACCGAAATTTTAAATAATGGCTATTGCAACTATTTTCCTTTGGTGCCTATGAACTGGGATACGATGTCAAAGCAAGAAAATGTTTTTGCTTTGTATAGTGCAGATGATTATATAGCTTTTAGAACGAATGGCACAATGACGCTTACCGAGTTTAAAAATTGGATAGCAGAAAAATATAATGGCACCCCCTTGACTCTTTTGGTAAAGAGAGTGGATGCAATCGAGCACGATTTGACGGATACGAATTTTGGCAAGGAGCTACTTCTGTTAACGCTAGAGGCGGATAAAAGTGATAGGCTTTCGGTTTCGGGCAATCTTGGTGGCGCACCGATAAGTGCGGTTTATTATTCAACCAAGGAGGCAGATACGGTAAACATAACCGTGAAATACATAGATGAGAGCGGAAACAAAATAAAAGAGCCGTGGATAAACCAGACGCGCAAGGGCTCAAAATTTTTAATTGTCGCGCCTCATATAGACGGCTATGCAAGAGTGACAAACGAGGTTTATGGCGTTGCCGATAATGACAGTGAAATAATTTTGGAATACAGGAGGTAAATTATGATGCTACCGTATGAAAACGTATACAGCCTTGAAAATGGGGCTTTGATAAAAAACACCGAAAACAAAATCGAGTACATAGACGAAAATGGAAAGAAAAGAGTAAAAACAAATCCAACCTATAAGGATTTTAGGAAGATTGGAAAATATCCCTTGAATATAGATGGGGATGGTGAAATTCTCGGCTACAAAGTAGAAAACGGCTATATTGTGCCTATCTACAAAGCCGAAAAAACGGAGGAAGAAGAATTATGAAAAAGACACTGATAACAATAGGAATTGTATTGGCTTTTACCTTGCTTTTTGTGTTTGTCTTCCGCTTTACAGGTGGAGCAGAAGAGCTTTTAGCCGTAGATACTACGGAGAATGAGAGCGTCATGGATAGCGAAGCGGTAATTGTAGGGAACGGCGCGCCATCTAGCGAAGAGGTTGTAGGGGACGGCGCCTCGACGTCCCGAGTCGAAGAGGACTTTGACTTAAAAGCCTACATAAAGGAAAAAATTGTGCCTGTGGTTGTGGGCGTTTTAACCTCATCATCTGCGCTTTTGGCAACACTTATGGCAATAAGAAAATCACTTGCCTCAATAGGTGACACCAAGGACACCTTTAAAAAGGAAGCGAGAAGACGAGAGGAAAAATTTAGGGAGGAGAGCGAGCATTTAAGAGAAAAAACCGAGGAAATTGAAAAAATGGTTGCCTTGGTTCCCGAGCTTGAAAAGCGAGTAACAGAGCTAGATAAAAATATGCAAGCATTGATTTCGGAGTGTGCGAGCCTTGGCAAAATGATTTCTCTTGGCTTTAGCCAAGACGAAAGGGTTGTTACAAGCGGAAACGGCAAAAAAATCTCAAAGCTGCTTCAAAATTGTGAGCTTATGTCCAAAAGCATAAAAAATTTAGACGAGGCAGTATCAAGCGTTAGCGAGGCAAGGGTATGAAAAAAATAAAGCTTCCATTCCTTTATTGCGCCTCACTTTGCGCCAGCGTTTTACCTGTGTTAATTTACTTTTTAGTAAATTACGATAAATATATTAGCACAGCTCCGCAAAAATTCAAGCTCCTTTTCGGTGGACTTTTGGCGGTTGGAATTTTAATTGCAAAAACAATAGGGGCTTTTAAAATCAACTCCGGTATTGTGTTTTTTGGATTTGCGTTTGTTTTTTCATACTTACTTGAAAGCATAGTTTCCGACCTTCTTGTTTTTTCCTTTCTTGCCCTTGTGGGTGAGATTTTAGCTATGATTGTAAGAGCCTTTATAAAGCGCGAAAAAGCAAAGCAAACGGAACAAAGACAAGAAGAGGCGATAGAAAGAGCAATTTTAAAATCAAGCGGACGGGTATAATATGAAAAAGAATAGCTTTTCAGAAATTTTTTATAAAAACGCGGGATATTTGGCGGTCTCATTAATTTCACTTGCTTATATTGCAGGAAGCTTTATTATGATTTCGGAAACGGGCAAAACCATTTACGAGATAATTGCAGGCGGAATTATAAGTATGATTGTCGGTATTTTGATAAACGGCGTTTTTCGTTCACTTGGACTTCGACGAGGAGAGGAGGATGAAAGAACGATTTCAACCACTTCCCTCTACGCGCAAACCATAGACTCGGTTGTGTGCCATATTGACAAATTACAGGATTTTTGCGATATGGAAAACACACGCGCTCTTTCCAATATAAGAAAGAAAATTTTGGCGCGTGTGGGCATCTCCTATAGAGATTGCTTTGATGAAGAGGGAGTTGTAAAATCATATGATTATGAGCTTTATAGCGATGAGCAAATAGAGATGGCAAGGGGAAGAAAAAGACGCAAATATTTAAAAATAAACAAGGCAAGAAAGCGCGCCTACGATAAAGCGGTGAATGTAAAAATTAAGCTCCTGTCTCCTGCAATTTTAACCTCTGACAGCGTAAAGGAAAACGACCCCTTCAATTTTGGAAAAAGCAAAAAGGAGTATAGCTCGCAAAAGAATACAGCTGATGTAATTTCTCGTGTTGTGATGGCGGTTATTTTTGGTTATTTCGGCGTTTCCTTGGCTAGTGAAATAAATATCGCGCTCCTGATTTGGAACACAATGCAAATTGTGATGTATATAGCATCGGGCGTTGTTCAAATGTACTCAACCTATTCGTGGATAGTAAACGACCACCGCGTGGGAGTAATTAAGAAGATTGATTGCTTGCAGAAGTTTAAGCTTTACGCAGAGCATATGGGCATTGATACAAAGGCATAACCAAAAACAAAAAGCAAAAGAGATGTATTTTTTACAAGTGCGTCTCTTTTGTTATTTTAATAAGGTTGAAAAACTACGTTTTTCTCCAAAGATAAACGCTTTTTGTTTTTTATCGGCGATTTTTACCTCTCGATGTACAAAGTACACCTTCGGATAAAAATCACCAATTTCTGCTCTTTGTCTCTTCGCCCTTTAGGGTGTGGGCTGTGACGTGACGGCATAACCAAAATTAAAAGGCAATAAGAGGAACACTATTATCGGTGCGCCTCTTTTGCTGTTGTAGGGGAAGGGCTTGCTCTTCCCGTGAGTGAAGAGGCAATCGTAGGGGCGCGCATTGCGTGTCTGCCCAAAAGCCACCTTTGGAGAGAGGGGACGCGCATTTTAAGTTTCCCCCAACATTTAACATTCACTTTATATATAAAGAATATTGACATTTACTTTCTCTAGTGATAAAATATCTCATATAGAAATATTGTCTTGGAGGAAAAGATAATGAGTGAAAAAACACTAGCGCTTCAAAAGGTTGCAACCGAGATTAGACTCGGTATTATTGAGGCGGTATATAATGCAAAATCAGGACATCCGGGTGGTGCACTTTCCAGTGCCGACATCTTGGCTTGTCTATATTTTTCGGAGTTGAACGTTGACCCAAGTAACGCAAAGGATGAAAACCGTGACCGCTTTGTTATGTCAAAGGGACATTCCTGCCCCGGTCTTTATTCCGCACTTGCTTTGAAGGGCTTTTTCCCACAAGAGGAATTAAAATCGTTTAGACACACGGGCGCGCTTTTACAGGGTCACCCTGATATGAAGGCGATTAACGGCGTTGATATGTCGGCAGGCTCGCTCGGTCAAGGCTTTTCCTGTGCTTGCGGTATGGCACTTGCAGGCAAGTTGAACGGCAAGGATTACCGTACATACGCACTGGTTGGCGATGGCGAGAGCCAAGAGGGTCAGGTTTGGGAGGCTATTATGTTTGCTGCCCACTATAAGCTTGACAACCTTTGCTTAATTATTGATAATAACGGACTTCAAATTGACGGACGCGTTTCGGACGTTATGAACGTTATGCCATACGAGAGCAAATTAGAGGCTTTCGGCTGGAACGTAATTTCCATTGACGGACACAATTATGACGAGATTTTATCCGCGTTTGAAAAAGCAAAAGCAGTGAAGGGCAAGCCAACCGCAATAGTTGCTAAAACGGTAAAGGGCAAGGGCGTTTCCTTTATGGAGGACCAAGCATCCTGGCACGGTAAAGCGCCAAACGAGGAACAATATAATCAAGCAATGGCAGAATTAACACAATTTAAAAATTCTTTAGGGGGTAATAACTAATGGCAGATAAGATTGCAACAAGAGAAGCTTATGGCAATGCACTTGCCGAGCTTGGCGAAATAAATAACGACGTTGTTGTTTTGGACGCTGACCTTGCAGAAGCTACCAAAACATGCATATTTAAGAAGAAATTCCCCGAAAGATTTTTCGACTGTGGTATTGCTGAAAACAATATGTTTTCAGTAGCTGCGGGTCTTTCCACCTGTGGCAAGATTCCTTTTGCAAGCACCTTTGCTATGTTTGCAGCAGGCAGAAGCTTTGAGCAGATTAGAAACTCAATAGGCTACCCACACTTAAACGTTAAAATATGTGCAACTCACGCGGGCATTTCCGTTGGTGAGGATGGTGCAACCCACCAATGTAATGAGGATATTGCGCTTATGCGTACAATACCCGGTATGGTTGTTATTAACCCAAGTGACGGAATAGAAGCGCGCGAGGCACTTATGGCGGCGGCTAAATATGAGGGACCTGTATATCTCCGTTTTGGCAGACTTGCTCTCCCTATAATCAATGATTTTGAGGGATATAAATTTGAAATCGGCAAGGCTATTAAAATGGCAGAGGGAACTGACGTTACAATAGTTGCAAACGGTATGATGGTTTATGAAGCGCTTGAGGCAAGAAAAATGTTAGAGGGCGAAGGTATTTCCGCATCCGTTATCAATGTACATACAGTAAAACCGCTTGATGTTGAAGCTATTGTAAACGATGCAAAAATCACGGGTGCTGTTGTTGTCAGTGAGGAGCATAACGTTATAGGTGCACTCGGTTCGGCGGTTGCAGAGGCAATCAGCGAAAATTACCCTGTTCCCGTTGTACGCCACGGTGTAAACGACGTGTTCGGCAAGAGTGGTCCTGCAAAGGAGCTTATCGAATATTACGAGTTAAACGCAAAGGGAATTGTTGAAAAAGTAAAGAAAGCAATTAGCTTAAAGAAATAATTAAAAGCCACGGATTTCCGTGGCTTTTTGCATGGCAAAATCCCTCCGAGTCGTTAAACCAACTCGGAGGGATTATCTTGTAGGGGAATAACCTCCCCTACATGAACAATATTGATACACCGTAGGGGAGGGGTTTGCCCTCCCGTGAGAGCAAGTAAAAAGATATTACAAAATGGAAGAATCTTGACAATCCATATAATTTAATTTATAATTAAATCATAAAGATTCTATTTAGGAGAGAAAAATGAAAAAGATACTATTTGCACTTCTTATGGCTTTAACTATCTCATTGCTTCTTGTTTCTTGCGGTGTGCAGGGTGAAAAGGGCGACAAAGGAGAAACGGGGGCAAAGGGTGACACCGGTGAGCAAGGAGAAAAAGGTGAGACAGGTAAGGGCGTCGACCGCTTTGAAATCGTTGATGGAGAATTAATAATCTACTACACCGATGGCACAAGCCAAAACCTCGGCAAAATAGAGGGTGAGACCGAGGGCACAGATGGCCTTGAATATTATCCTCTTGACGACGGCACGTATGTCGTTAGTGGCGGGACAACCACGTTTCTTGAAAAAATAGAAATTCCCAAATATTATAAAGGAAAAGCGGTTACACAAATAAAAAACAGAGCTTTTCAAAATGCTAAAAATTTGAAGGAAATAACTATACCCGATAGCGTAACAAGTATAGGAGACGAGGCGTTCCAAAATTGCACAGGTTTAACAAGTATTGAAATACCAAGTAGTGTTACAAGTATAGGAGGCGCTGCGTTTTTGTATTGCTCAAGCTTGACAAATGTAACTATACCCGATAGCGTAACAAGTATAGGAAGCTCTGCATTCTCGGGTTGCACAGGCTTGACAAGCGTAACTATACCTGATAGCGTAACAAGTATAGGAAGCTTTGCATTCTCGGGTTGCACAGGCTTGACAAGCGTAACTATACCTGATAGCGTAACAAGTATAGGAGAATCTGCGTTCTATAATTGTTCATCACTTACCTATAATGAATATGATAATGCATATTATTTAGGAAATGACGATAATCCATACGTAGTATTAATAAAAGCAAAGGATGAATCTATTACCTCTTGTACTATAAATGAAAATACTAAAGTTATATATGAAGAAGCGTTCAAAGATTGTGCAAGCTTGACAAGTGTAACTATTGGGGATAACGTAACAAGTATAGGAGACGAGACGTTCCGAAATTGCACAGGCTTGACAAATGTAACTATACCCGATAGCGTAACAAGCATAGGATACGCTGCGTTCGATGATTGTTTATCACTTACCTATAATGAATATGATAATGCATATTATTTAGGAAATGACAATAATCCATACGTAGTATTAATGAAAGCAAAGGATACATCTATTACCTCTTGTACTATAAATGAAAATACTAAATTTATACATAGTGAAGCGTTCAGAGGTTGCACAAGCTTGACAAGTGTAGCAATAGGCGATAGTGTAACAAGTATAGGATACGGTGCGTTCTTGGGTTGCACAGGCTTGACAAGTATAACAATAGGCGATAGCGTAACAAGTATAGGAAGTGATGCGTTCCGTGGTTGCACAAGCTTGACAATTTACTGCGAAGCGACAAGTGAACCAAGCGGTTGGTATTCAAACTGGAACAGTTCAAGTCGCCCTGTATATTGGTATAGCGAAGAAGAGCCGACAAGAAGCGGCAACTATTGGCACTATGTTGACGGAGTAGTAACCGTTTGGGAATAAGAATCAAATAAAAACAAAAAGAGACCGCAGGGTCTCTTTTTTGTTGCCTCCCTTTACAAGGGAGGCATGCGGGACGTCGAGGGCGCCGTCCCCTACGGCGTATTGTTAATTTTATTGGTTATTTGTAGGGGAGTGGTTTCCGCTCCCGTTCTGTTTTTTGTTTTCTTTTGTTTTCGGGAAGAGCAAGCCCTTCCCCTACGATGTGCCGTTAATTTCATTTATCGTTTGTAGGGGAGGTTATTCCCCTACGAGGGGAAATGTCGCGTTGCGACAAAAGGGTTGCGCCCTGCTAAGGGTATATCCTCCCGCTTTGCGCCCTTTTTAATTTAACCTTATCGCTTCAATAACTATATCAAATTCGTACTCCTCGGACAATATTTCTATGCGCTTTGGCAGCTCGTTTTTGCCGAGTGTTACTTTGTACGTGCCGAGGGAGCTTGTAAATTCCATACAGGTGGCTTCGCTTGTGCCGGTCACTGACCCAAGATTAGATTCGTCCAAGGAAAAAATAGATAAAATAGCACAAATTCCGTCTAAATTCATATTTTCAAAGGGAATTTCAACATCGCCCGCCCGTCCGATAATTTTTTCTCCCTCTTGTCTAAAAGATATGGAAGAAAGCGAGGACGGCTCTAAAAACGAAACGCTTTTTTCACTTTTTGTTTGGGTTACTGCGATTTTATATTCGTCATTCAAAAGGCACTCGGCATAAATATCTTTTTGTTGATATGATAAAATTCCATATCTCTGCCTGTGACATGCAGAGAGCGGTAAAAGACAGAGAATAGTTAGTAAAACAGCAAGCTTTTTCAAAAAAATCACCTCACAAAAGCATATGAGGTGATTTTTTATTTTATTCAAAAACTATAACGATAACGCTCATATCATCGCGCGTTTTTGCGTGGTGCTTTGCAAGAGATAGAATTTCATTTGCTATATTTTCAGTGCTTTTTTCTTCGGTTTCCTTCAGATAGTCACAGAGCCAGCTGGAGTCCCCCTTGCCCGAGGCAATACCGTCGCTTAACATAACGCAAATATCCCCGTGCTCAAACGAAAAGGATAATTTTTCCGCGTCTAAATTTCTCATAATTCCAATAGGTGCAGTTTTTGACATCAGCTTGAAAACCTTGTCTCCACGCTTGATAAACGAGGGAGAAGCTCCGCTTTTTATAAAGCTTGCCCCCTTGCCGATTAAATCAATCTCAAGTAGGTCTATGCTTGATGAGCACTCCACACTTTTTGAGCGTACAAAGTTGTTAAGAATAGAGAGTGCAACCTCCTTTTCACTTGAAACCTTTAATATTTTTTCAAGGAAGGTTGTGCACATCTCGGACGTTAGGTGCGCCTCGTCCCCTGTGCCCATTCCGTCACAAATTAGGAAATATTCCTTGTCGTTTCTTCCCTTGAAGGTGGAAATGCTGTCACCGTTTGGCTCTTTACCAAATGAAACGGATTTTAAAGCACTTTGCGTTTTATATGAGGCAAGTCCATTAATTTCAAGAGTATAAATGCCGTCTTCTTCTGTCAAAATAGGTGCTTCTAACGGAATTTTCAATTCCGCCTCCAGATACGAGCATAGCTCCTCTTGCGAACAGCTTGACCTTTTGGGGTCAACGCCCGTTGCTATAATATGCTTTTTTGCCCCTCCCTTGACCTCGATTTTTTCGTAATAAAGACCAAGGCTGGACGCTATGCGCGATGCAATATCGGTATAGCGTAGGTTCTCCTCCTCATTTTCGTCGCTCAAAACCAAAAGGGAGTCTAGCATTTTAGAGGTCAATTCAAAATTACTTGCGCTTATGCTTAAGCGGTCGTTTTTTACACTGTCTATGGTCATATTTTTTAAGCACCTTTCAATATCGGCTGTGATTTTTTCAACGTTTGGGCATCTGTGGATGAATTTTTCCTCAAGAGAACGCAAATCAATCTCGCTTTTTATAAATGCCTCGTCACTCATTTTTAGAATGTTCGCTTTTGTTGTTGGAACGTCACGCTTCCAACAAATATCGTTTTTGGGACAGGTGTAGCAGTAGCCCTCGGCAATTTCAAAGCTGCTTTTTTCAAGCGCTTTTCTTGTTGGATTTTTAGTTTTGCTTGACGTTTCGTATAGCATTTTTGAAATCTCCTCAAATGATAAGGACATATTTTTTAGGTCGTTTTTCGTTTTCTCGTCCTGTCTTTGAAGGACGATTTCAGAAACGCTTTTTGTTGCATCCTTCTTTGTAAGAAAGCTAGGGCGAGGTATTATTTCAAATTTCAAAATCGGATAGGCAATAAGCGAAGCACCCAAAATTTCAGGCAAAAGATAGGCAATAGCCTCGTAACCGCTTGAAAAAATTGCGTATCCCATAACCAAGACAAACGAGAGCGTGATTGCAAGGGCGGAGGATAGCTTGAAAATAAGAGCACCGACAATTCCCGCTATTGCATAAATAGGTGCAAATGCAATATTTCCGCAAATTCCCAAAAGTGCGCCCACAATAGCAGAAGCACCACCGGACACGTTTTTAGACACGTATAAAATAATTAAATAGGAAAGAACTACTGATAAATCTATACCGCCAATTTCCCGTCCGCGTATAAGATAAATTATTGCAAATATAAACGTGCAGGACGCAATTTGATATGCGCGCGTATGCTTTCCCTCAAACGCACCGGAAAAGCCATAAGTTAAAATCGAAGCAACGGCGGTAAAGAAAAACAGAGAGAATATATCAAAAAAATCATATCCGTTTACAATAACGTGGTAAAGTCCAATTCCAAAGGCTGTAGCCAAGGAAATAAATATTCTTGTACGCACGTTTTCTTCAAAAAATCCCTCGAAAAGATGAGTGCTTGTCCGTTCACCTAAAAGCGGTAATTTTGAATCCGGCTTTTTTATTAAAGAAGCAATAACCCTTAAAATTAAAAGTGCGGAAAGCCCTATAACGTAAACAAGGTCACCCTTCATAAAAATAAATATAGAGGATAATGAACCTGCGTATGCAAAAATCGTGTATTTTGTAGATGCTGAAAGCAGGGCAATTCCAAATGGGTAAACGCCCATAGCGAAGCGCATAGGCGTGAAGAAAAAGCCAAGTAAAAAGACAAGACATTCGCAAATTATCATTTTTACGTCTTGGTTTTCCTTAATCTTTTTTAAAACGTTTATTTTAACCATAATATCTCCTTGATTTTTTCTTTAAGTATAACCACCATACGGCATAAATTTTGTCGCTTTACGCTGTCGAACGAATTTTTCATAATTTTAAGAAAATCTTAATATCATATTGTATTTGAAATTTAAAAATGATATAATCAAAATGGTGCAAATAATGCACTAAAGGAGAAAATATGGCGAAAGAAATTACGTGTTGCTTCACAGGACACAGGGACCTTGGCGCTTCCTTTAAAAAAGAGGACTTGAAAAGCGCGATTGAGGGACTTATTGACCGTGGAGTTAAGATATTTATAGCGGGTGGAGCGCTTGGCTTTGATACCGAGGCTGCGCTTGAGGTTTTAAGACAGAGAAAAAAAGGCAAGGACGTCGAGCTTCATATTTACGCACCTTGTCAGGAGCAGTCGAAAAGATTCTCGTTTTGGGACAAAATGCTTTATAACAAAATTTTAAAGCATGCAAATTACGTTGACATGCCTGAAAGAACTTATTTTGATGGCTGTATGAAGATAAGAAACTATAAAATGGTTGACGCGTCAAGCTACGTTATCGCATACTATTCGGGGCAGTTTAAGTCGGGCACGGGTCAAACCGTTAGATATGCTGAAAGATGCGGACTTGAAATAATAAATTTATATAAGGAATAATTATGGAAAAGGTTAGTTGGCGTGGTGGGGCTTTGGTTGCTCCTGTGCCTGCTGTTATGGTGTCACTTGGGGACATGGAAAAATCGAATATAATAACGGTTGCTTGGTGCGGCATAACTAACACAGTGCCACCAAAAACCTATATTTCGGTGCGACCCGAGCGTCATTCATATGAAATATTAAAGAAAAAAAGAGAGTTTGTTATAAATCTAACGCCGTCCTCTCTTACTAAAAAAGCAGACTATTGCGGTATGTTTACAGGACGCAAGGTTGACAAATTCAAGGAGTGTGGATTTACAAAGGAAAAAGCGTCAAAAATTGATGCGCCAATGATAGGGGAGTGCCCAATTTCAATAGAATGTAAGGTTACTGATATAATTCCACTCGGCTCGCACGATATGTTCCTTGCCGACATTGTGGCGGTAAACGTAGAGAGGTCACTTTTAGAGGGCGATAAGCTCTGTATAAATCGTGCACATCTTTGCGCCTTTGCCCATGGGGAATATTATAAATTGGGCGAAAGAATTGGTAAATTCGGTTTTTCTGTAAAAAAGAAAAAGCCGATAAACAAGAAAAAATGAGCCTCCTTTGTAAAGGGAGGTGTCTGCCCTTGGGCAGACGGAGGGATTTTTTCTAAATATAAATTCTAAATTAATAAGGGTGTTACCCATTAAAATAAACAACAAGGAGAAAAAGAAAATGATTTTTCAAAACGGAGACAGAATAGTATTTGCAGGAGATTCAGTTACCGACTGTGGCAGAAAACGCCCATACGGAGAAGGACTTTGGGAGGGACTTGGAAACGGCTATGTTCGTATGGTTGACTCAAACCTCGCAATTGATTATCCCGATAGATTTTTACATATAACAAACGTAGGCGAGAGTGGTGCGGCAAGCAAGGATATGCTTGCTCACTGGGAAAATAACGTTGAAGCGTGCAAGCCTGACTGGGTATTTGTTATGATAGGCGCAAATGACGTTTGGCGTCAATTTGACGAGCCAAATCTTGACAATAGCCTTTTAATGCCCGACTGCTACCGTGCTAACCTCGAGGCGGTTTGCGAGCGCACTCTTCCAAAGGTAAAGGGTATGTTTATTATCAGCCCATTCTACATGGAAGCAAACGATAACGACCCAATGAAAAAAATGATGGTAGAATACGCAAGCATTTGCCGTGAGGTAGTTGAAAAGTACGCAGAGAAGTACAACATTAAGTACATAGACGTACAGGAGGACTTTAATAACCACCTAAAATTCCGTTACCCTGCTTATATCTCATGGGATAGAGTTCATCCTAACTGGGTTGGCGGAATGATTATTGCACGTAAAATACTCAAAGCAATCGAAGCTTGATAAAGGACGTTGACACAAAGGCATAAACACAGCCGAAAAATAATTAAGGTGTATCGTTTTGGGTACACCTTTTGCTTTTTATAATGTTGAAAAGCCAAGGCTTTTCTTCCAATAATCGGCTGTTATCGTCGATTTTCGCTCTACCGTACAAAGTACGCCTACGCTTGAAAATCGACGATTTCTGCTCTTTGTCTCTTCGTCCTGTCGAAGTTGGGCGGTCGCACTCGCCCATTTCCACTCGCCACCTCTTCGCCCGGTTGAAGCATACGCCTTCGGAAAAACTCACCAATTTTTCCGCCCTGTCTCTTCGCCAAAATGAAATTGCTTTTGTAGGGGCGACCATTGGTCGTCCTTTTTCATATTGACAACCACCCGTGTTTGATTTATAATTAAATCAAGTATATTTTTGCGAGGTAATTTATGGTAAGTATAGCGTATAGTGCGGGGCTTTTTGGCATTGACGGATATTTGGTAACGGTTGAGTGCCATTCAGCGAGGCGTCTTTCTTGCTTTGAGATAGTAGGCTTGCCCGACAATGCAATAAAAGAGGCAAAGGAAAGGGTTAGGGCTGCCGCCATTAACTCAGGTCTTCCATTCCCACAAAACGAAATAATAGTGAACTTAGCTCCTGCCGACAAAAGAAAAGAGGGCTCGTCCTTTGACCTTGCAATTTTAATCAGCATCTTATCAAGCGGTGGGGTCTTTGACAAGCCCGAGCTTTTAGAGGACTCCTGCTTTATCGGAGAGCTATCTCTGTCGGGCGAGGTGCGCCGCACAAACGGAGCTTTATGTATGGCGGTTGCCGCCAAAAACGCAGGTAAGAAAAAGCTTTTTGTAGCCAAGGAAAACGCAAAAGAGGCAAGTGTTGTTGAAGGTCTTACTGTTTATGGTGTCAGAAACGTAAACGATATAGTAAACCACTTTAACGGAGTTAAGGAAATAACGCCCGAAATTTGCGAGCCGTTTGAGAGAAGCAAGGATTTACAATATCCCGATTTTGCAGACGTTATGGGTCAGGCACTTGTTAAACGCGCGGTGGAAATTGCCGCAGCGGGCGGACACAACATTCTTTTGATAGGCCCACCCGGTACAGGCAAATCAATGATAGCCAAGCGCATACCATCAATTTTGCCGGAAATGACCTTTGACGAGTCTATTGAAACGACAAAAATACATTCCGTGTCGGGAATTTTGCCCGAAAACGTGTCCTTAATTAAGGAAAGACCGTTCCGTTCCCCACACCATACAATGTCAGCACCGTCACTCGTTGGTGGTGGCAAAATACCACAGCCGGGCGAGGTGTCTCTTGCCAATAACGGCGTTTTGTTCCTTGACGAATTGCCCGAGTTTAACCGCACAGTTACCGAGTCGCTCCGTCAACCGCTTGAGGACGGAAAAATTACAATCACAAGAACTGCGGGACGCATAACCTACCCTTGCTCATTTATGCTCGTTGCCGCTATGAACCCTTGTAAATGCGGATATTACGGGCATCCAACCCACGAATGTACCTGTAAAAAAGAGGACATAAAGAAATACATTTCAAAAATCAGCGGACCACTTCTTGATAGAGTAGATATTCAAATCGAGGTGCCGTCACTTGACTATACCGAAATTGCCGAGCGCAAAAAGGCGGAGCCGTCAAGTGAAATCAGAAAACGTGTAAATAAAGCAAGACAAATTATGCAGGTGCGTTTCCAAGACGACCAAACGGAAAATGGTGTGAAAATCACAAGAAACGCACAAATGGAGTCAAAGCATCTTCGCAAATATTGTGCGCTTTCAAGCGATTGCTCCGCACTTATGGAAAGAGCCTTTAAGGCGCTTGGATTGTCCGCCCGCGGACACGATAGAATCTTGCGCCTAGCAAGAACAATTGCCGACCTTGATTCAAGCGAGGAGATAAAGCCGAACCACATAGCAGAGGCAATAGGGCTTCGCTCACTCGACAAAAAATATTTTAATTAAAAAGAGAAACACCTCATCCACCGCTTACAAAGAAAAACGCAAATATAGTACGGTGGTTGCGGTCCCCCTTCTCCCACTGGAGAAGGCGAAAAGGGCTTCGCTCACTTGACAAAAAATACTTTAACTAAGGCTCCTTTGTAAAGGGAGCTGTCGCCATTGGCGACTGAGGGATTTAAAACATGAAAAAGAACAAAATTTTAAAAATTAAATTAAGCGAGGACGTTGCAAAGAAATTTGCAGTAGTTTCCGAGAATGAAAAAATGACTCTCCAAAACGAAATCCTTCAAATGATTCGTCAAAAAATCTCATATTACGAAAGAGTAAAGGGTAACATTAAAAGGGAAGCCCTCGACTCCGCCAATATGACGGAATATACAGACGAGGAATAATGGAAAACACGGATTTTCCAAAAAGAAAACCAAATAGGTTAGGTGGGTTTGATTATAGCACACCAAAAGGCTATTTTATAACAATTTGCACCGAAAATAGAAGTAAGATTTTATCTACCATTGTAGGGGAGGGGCTTGCTCCTCCCGAAATACAATTAACACAGTATGGCAAAATTGTAAAAGAACAATTATTATTGCTAGAAAATAGATATTCTAATTTACAAATAGATTCTTATGCTATAATGCCAAATCATATACATATAATATTTGTTTTGCTTGAAAACACGGGAGGAGCAAGCCCCTCCCCTACAATATCAGATATTGTTTGTGCATTTAAATCTCAATGCGTGCGAAATTGTAGGAGAACAGGCTTCGAGGGAAAGCTTTTCCAACGCTCCTTTCACGACCACATAATAAGAAACCAAAACGACTACGAGGAAATATCAAAATACATCTACGAAAACCCGATTAATTGGAAAATGGATGAATTTTACAGTTAAAGCCCGAGAAAATCGGGCTTTTTGTATTTTATGTTAGATAAGAAATAAAATTTACTCTTAATTCTATATAAATATTACAAAAATTTAAAAAATAGCATATTTCTCTTGAAATTTTATATTAAAAGTGCTATTATAACTATGAACGTGCTCGCGCACGTGATTTTTCTGCGCGTATTTTTCGCGTTTTTGATGTTGCAAAAAAATAAAACTGGAGGGTTTTTTTATGATAACAAGAAAAAAACAGTCAATGGATGGTAATACCGCTGCCGCTACTGTCAGCTATGCGTTTACAGAGGTTGCTGCGATTTACCCAATCACACCATCAAGTGTTATGGCTGAGCTCACCGACTCATGGAGTGCTACAGGCTTAAAGAACATTTTTGGTGAACAAGTAAAGGTTACAGAGATGCAATCTGAGGCTGGTGCTGCTGGTACAGTACACGGCTCACTCGCTGCTGGTGCCCTTACAACTACTTACACCGCATCACAAGGCTTGCTCCTTATGATTCCTAACATGTATAAGATCGCCGGTGAGCTTCTTCCAAACGTAATTCACGTTTCAGCTCGTTGTGTAGCTTCTCATGCACTTAACATTTTCGGAGACCACTCCGACGTATACGCTTGCCGTCAAACAGGTTACGCTATGATGGCTTGCACAAACCCACAAGAGGTTATGGACCTCGGTGCAGTAGCTCACCTTTCTACAATCAAGGGTAGAGTTCCTGTTCTTAACTTCTTTGACGGTTTCCGTACATCACACGAAATCCAAAAGATTGAGGTTTGGGATTACAATGATTTAGCTGAAATGGTTGACAAGGACGCAATCGCAGCATTCCGTGCTCGTTCAATCAACCCTGAGCACCCTGTTCTTCGTGGTTCTGCTGAAAACGGCGACATCTTCTTCCAACACAGAGAAGCATGTAACCAATACTACGATGCATTCCCTGCAATCGTTGAGGACTACATGAACCAAGTAAACGAGAAAATCGGTACTGACTATAAGCTCTTTAACTACTACGGTGCACCTGATGCTGAAAGAGTTATCGTTGCTATGGGTTCAGTATGTGACGTTTGCGAAGAGGTTATTGATTACTTAATGGCAAAGGGCGAAAAGGTTGGTCTTGTTAAGGTAAGACTTTACCGTCCATTCGTTGCAGAAAAGCTTGTTGAAGCAATCCCAGCAACAGCTAAGAAGATTGCTGTTCTTGATAGAACTAAGGAGCCTGGCTCACTTGGTGAACCACTTTACCTTGATGTTGTTACATCACTCGCAATCAAGGGCGTACAAGCTAAGGTTGTTGGCGGTCGTTATGGTCTTGGTTCTAAGGACACAACTCCTGCTTCAATCTTCGCAGTATATGAGAACCTAAGCGCTGACGAGCCAAAGGCTAACTTCACAATCGGTATCGTTGACGACGTTACAGGTCTTTCACTTCCTGAAACAACAAACGTTGACACCAGCGCAAAGGGAACAATCTCTTGCAAGTTCTGGGGTCTTGGTGGTGACGGTACTGTTGGTGCTAACAAGAACTCAATTAAGATTATCGGTGACTACACAGATAAGTTTATTCAAGCTTACTTCCAATATGACTCAAAGAAAACAGGCGGTATTACAATTTCACACCTTCGTTTCGGCGATTCTGTAATTAAGAGCCCATACTATATAACAAAGGCTGACTTTGTTGCATGTCACAACCCTTCATACATGCTCAAGGGCTACAAGATTGTAAATGACGTTAAGCCTGGTGGTACATTCCTCCTTAACTGCCAATGGACAGAGGCAGAGCTTGACAGCCATCTTCCTGCAGAAGTAAAGAAATATATCGCAGAAAACAATGTTCAATTCTACATTGTTAACGCTATTGATAAGGCAATCGAAATCGGAATGGGTAAGAGAACAAACACAATTCTCCAATCCGCATTCTTTGCACTTGCTAACATTATGCCTATTGACGAGGCTATCGAAAAGATGAAGTATATGGCTAAGAAGTCATATCTCAAGAAGGGCGAAGCAGTAGTTGAAATGAACTACAAGGCTATCGACGCTGGTAAGGAGGCTCTCGTTAAGGTTAACGTTCCTGCAGCTTGGGCAAATCTCGACGTTGTTGATACTAAGGAAACAGTTGAAGGCAAGCGTCCTGAGCTCGTTAAATACGTTGAAAACGTACTTCTTCCTGTATCTAAGATGGAGGGTGACAAGCTCCCTGTTTCTGCATTCGTTGACTATGTTGATGGTACATTCCCACAAGGTGCTGCTGCATACGAAAAGCGTGGTGTTGCAGTTACTGTTCCTGAGTGGATTCCTGAAAACTGTATCCAATGTAACCAATGCTCATATGTATGTCCACACGCAACAATCCGTCCATTTGCTATGAACGCTGATGAGGCTGCTAATGCTCCTGAGTCAACTAAGTTCGCAGCAAAGATGATCGGTAAGGGATGCGAGGACTACAAGTTCACAATCGCTATCAGCCCACTTGACTGTATGGGTTGTGGTCTTTGTGTAAACGTTTGTCCAGTAGCTCTTAAGGCTAAGGCAAACGGAACTCCTGAAAAGACACCAATTAGAATGGTTGCACAAGCTAGCCAGCTTGACCAACAAGCAGCATTTGACTATGCAGTTGCTAACGTTTCAAAGAAGGAGCTTCCATTCCAAGAGGTTTCCGTTAAGGGTAGCCAATTCAACCAACCACTCCTCGAGTTCTCTGGCTCATGCGCAGGTTGTGCTGAAACATCATATGCACGTCTTATCACTCAGCTCTTTGGTGAGAGAATGTACATCTCTAACGCAACAGGCTGTTCATCCATTTGGGGTGGCTCAGCTCCTGCAACACCATACACAGTAAACAAGGATTCTCTCCGTGGTCCAGCTTGGGCTAACTCACTATTTGAAGACAACGCAGAGCACGGTCTTGGTATGTTCCTTGGTCAAAAGACTCTCCGTGAAAAGCTCATCCGCAAGGTTGAGGAAATGATGGCAAGCGATAAGGCTTCTGACGAGTTTAAGGCAGCAGCTCAAGCGTTCATCGACACTAAGGATGACGGAAAAGCAAACGAGACAGCTACTAAGGCTCTTATCGTAGAGCTCGAAAAGGCAGCAGAGGCTGGTTGCCCAACTGCTAAGGAAATCCTTGCAGAAAAGACATACCTCTCAAAGAAATCCGTATGGATCTTCGGTGGAGACGGTTGGGCTTACGACATCGGCTTTGGTGGTCTTGACCACGTTCTTGCTTCCGGCGAAGACGTTAACGTAATGGTATTTGACACAGAGGTTTACTCTAACACAGGTGGTCAAGCTTCTAAGGCTTCTAACCTCGGCCAAGTTGCACAATTTGCTGCAGCTGGTAAGGCTATCGGTAAGAAGAACCTTGCTGAAATCGCTATGTCCTACGGTTACGTATACGTAGCACAAATCGCTATGGGTGCAGACCCAGCTCAAACAATCAAGGCTATTGCTGAGGCTGAGGCTTATAAGGGTCCATCACTTATCATCGGTTATGCTCCATGTGAAATGCACGGACTTAAGGGTGGTATGACAAACTGCCAAGGCGAAATGAAGAAGGCTGTTGAGGCTGGTTACTGGGATCTCTTCAGATACAACCCATCACTCAAGGCTGAGGGCAAGAACCCATTCTCACTTGACTCTAAGGAGCCAACAGGCGACTACCGTGCATTCTTGACAAACGAAACACGTTACAGCCGTCTTGCTCAACAATTCCCAGAAAGAGCAGAAGTACTCTTTGCAGCAAGCGAAGAAGCTGCTAAGGCTAAGTACGAAAGACTTAAGAGATTCATTGAACTCTACAAATAAGATAAACCTTCATAAAAACAAAAAGCCACGGATTTTCCGTGGCTTTTTTAGTCTGATAAATCAACTCCAAACATTTGGCTTGGAGAAAAACCAAATTCCGTTTTTATTTTGAATACGGTGCTTGCCGTAAAACGAGGTGGTAAAATTCCATTTTCGAGTGCGTTTAAGGTTTTTATTCCTATGCCGAGTTTTACTGCCATTTCCTTTTTGGTCAAATTGTTTTTCAGACGAAGGTGTTTAAGATTTTTAGCGAATGTTTTTACGTCAATATCGGTTTTCATAACTACTCCCTATTACTTTTTAAATAATTATAATATAAAATTTTGCGAATATTGATTTTTAACCTGAAACAGGTTAGAAATAATTTTATCTTGTATAGGGATAACGCCCTCGACATCCCGAAGAGAGGTACGCACCGATAAAACGGGAGGATAATATCACCCCTTGCACGAACAATATTGATACATCGTAGGGGAGGCAATCTGCCTCCCGTAGAAAATGTAGGTTGCGATAGAATAATATCATTTCCTTAATGTGTCGACGTTTTGCGAGGATAAATTATTACAAAATTTTTATTAGTAAATGTTGACAAAATTAACAAAAAATAAATATTTTTATGCTAATATAATTAATATACAGTTAATATTACACTATTAATATAGTATACTAGAAAAGAATTTAAAGGAGGGCGGAGAAATGGAATTTTATCGTGTTGGCATAGATATTGGCTCAACCACTGTAAAGATAGTGGCGATTAATGCGAGTGGTGAGATTGTTTTCGGCAAATATGAAAGACATCTTTCTCACACCAAAGAGAAGCTCTGCCAGCTTTTGAAGGAGCTTTATTCAACCCTTGGTGATTGTAAAATCAAAGTGAAAATCACAGGCTCAGGCTCTATAAATCTTGGCGAGGCACTTGGTATTGGCTTTGTCCAAGAGGTTAGCGCGGTTGCAGGCGCTTTAAAGTATTTAGCACCAAATACCGACGTTGCTATCGAGCTTGGCGGTGAGGACGCAAAGATAATATATTTCGATGGAAACAACATCGAGGAGAGAATGAACGGCATTTGTGCAGGAGGAACCGGCTCATTTATCGACCAAATGGCAGCACTCTTGCAAACTGATGCAACGGGACTAAACGAGGAAGCCAAAAACTACGAAAGAATATACCCAATTGCGGCTCGCTGTGGTGTGTTCGCTAAAACCGATATTCAACCGCTTATAAACGAGGGCGCAACAAGGGCAGACTTATCCGCTTCCATTTTCCAAGCGGTTGTAAACCAAACGGTTTCGGGTCTTGCGTGTGGCAAGCCTATTCGCGGTACGGTTGCGTTTCTTGGTGGCCCACTCCATTTCTTAACAGAATTAAAGGGCGCATTTATTAGAACCTTAAAGCTAACCCCCGAAACAACCGTTGACCCCGATAACTCCCATCTTTTTGCCGCTTACGGCTCGGCGCTTGAGGCGGACGATGCAGACGAGCTTCTTCTTTCAAGCCTAATTGACAAGCTTGACTCGGGAATAGAAATGCGCTTTGAGCTTAAAAGACTTCAACCGCTTTTTGAAAACGAGGATGAGTATAATGAGTTCCTTAACCGTCACGAAAAGGCAAGAGTAAAAAGAAGCGATATAAGAGAATATAAGGGTAACACGTATTTAGGAATAGATGCAGGCTCAACCACCACAAAGGTTGCTTTGATAGGAGAAGATGGTGAGCTTTTATATTCCTTCTATTCAAATAACCAAGGCTCGCCTGTAAACACGGCTAAAAGAGCTATGAGGGAGCTATCGGAGCTTATGCCCGAGGGTGCGACTATAAAATACGCTTGCTCAACCGGTTATGGCGAAAAGCTCTTAAAATCAGCATTTAATTTAGATATGGGCGAGGTTGAAACTATTGCCCACCAAACGGGCGCATCATTCTTTGACCCACAGGTTGACTGTGTGCTTGACATTGGCGGTCAAGATATGAAGTGCATTAAAATCAAAAACGGCTCGGTTGACAACATTCTTTTAAACGAGGCTTGCTCGTCGGGCTGCGGCTCGTTCATTGAGTCGTTTGCGAATTCCCTTGGATACACAGCCAAGGATTTCGCCAAGGAAGCGATTTTTGCCAAAAATCCAATAGACCTCGGCACTCGTTGTACTGTTTTTATGAACTCGAACGTAAAGCAAGCACAAAAGGAGGGGGCATCTGTGCCCGATATTTCAGCTGGTCTTGCTTACTCGGTTATTAAAAACGCAATGTTCAAGGTAATTAAATTAAATACCGCATCCGACCTTGGCGCTCACGTTGTTGTACAGGGCGGAACGTTTTATAACCACGCGGTTTTGCGTGCGCTCGAAAAAATTTCGGGCGTCAACGTTACCTGTCCTGATATTTCAGGCATTATGGGTGCGTTTGGTGCGGCACTCTTGGCGCGCAATCACCAAAAGGGTGCAAAAAGCTCAATGCTCCCGTTTGATGAGATAGAGAAGCTGACCTATAAGAGCACAACTGTAAGATGCAAGGGCTGTTCAAACAGCTGTATTTTAACTGTAAATACCTTTGAGGGTGGCAGACGATACATAACAGGCAACCGCTGTGAAAAGGGCGGTGAGGTTGATAAATCAGTAGTTAAGGGCGAAAATTTGGTAAGCTATAAGCTGAATAGAATTTTCGGCTACGAGCCACTACCGGAAAATGAAGCAAGGTTCGGCAAAATCGGCATCCCAAGGGTTCTTAATATGTATGAGAACTATCCGTTTTGGGCAACGTTTTTCCGTCAAATCGGATTTAGTGTAGTCTTATCCCCATTATCAACCAAAAAAATATACGAATTAGGCATGGAAACAATTCCGTCAGAATCGGAATGCTATCCCGCCAAGATGGCTCACGGACATATAAAATGGCTCATAGAAAATGATGTAGATACTATTTTCTACCCTTGTATTTTCTATGAAAATCAAGAGTCATGTGTGGCGCAAAACCACTACAACTGTCCAATAGTTGTTTCCTGCTCGGAAAACATAAAGAATAACGTAGAGGAAATCGTCGAGGGCAAGGTTAATTACCTTCGTCCGTTTATCGCCTTTACGAGTGAAAAAATTGTATCCGACCGTCTTGTTAGGTTTTTCAAGCACGAGAAGGGCTACGACCTTACCGAAAAAGAGATAAGGTTAGCCGTTAAGCTTGCTTGGCGCGAGCAAAGGGAAGCGAAGGAGGATATAAGAAAAAAGGGTAAAGAGATACTTAACTTGCTTGAAAAATCAGGTGGGCGCGGTATTGTTTTGGCAGGTAGACCATACCATATTGACCCCGAAATTAATCACGGTATACCCGAGCTTATTTCGTCTTATGGATTTGCGGTTTTGACCGAGGATTCTCTTCCTGAAGTTTATGACGAAATAGAAAATTTAAGAGTAAACGACCAATGGGTTTACCATTCTCGCTTATATAATGCGGCAGCTTACGTAAGAAAGCACGAGAACCTTGAAATTATTCAGCTAAACTCGTTTGGTTGCGGTATTGATGCCGTTACAACCGACCAAGTTTCTGAAATACTTTCGGGCTCGGGTAAGCTATATACTGCGCTTAAAATTGATGAGGTTAACAACCTTGGCGCAATTAGAATTCGTGTAAGAAGCTTAATTAGCGCGGTAAATATGCGCCACGAAAAGGGTATAAAGGCAAAGGAAGCGCCTATTAACTATAAGCGCGCTGAATTCACTAAAAAAATGTACGAGGAGAAATATACAATTTTAGCTCCTCAAATGTCACCTATACACTTTGATTTAATCGAGCCTGTTTTCAAATCCTATGGCTATAATCTTGAAATTCTTTCAAACGCGACAAAGGATGCAATTGACATAGGTCTTAAATACGTAAATAACGATGCCTGCTTCCCGTCAATCACTATGGTTGGACAGATTATGGAGGCGGTTTTGTCGGGCAAATATGATACGCACAAGCTCGCTGTTTTAATGACTCAAACCGGTGGATGCTGTCGCGCAAGTAACTACGTTGGATTTATCCGCCGTGCGCTTGACAAGGTCGGTATGTCTTATATCCCTGTAATTTCTTTAAACCTTGGCGGAATAGAGAAAAACGAGGGCTTTAAAATACCGCTTCCTGCTTTATTTAAGGCAATTAAAGCGGTTGTTTATGGCGACCTTTTGATGAAATGCCTATATAGAACGCGCCCATACGAAAAGGAAAAGGGCTCGGCTAATGCATTATGGCAGAAGTGGAAAAGCATATGCGTTGACAACCTCTTAAATAAAAAGGGTAAGCGCTCGTATAAAAAAATCTGCAAAGGAATTGTTGAGGACTTTGACACTTTGCCAATAAACGAGGACGTTATTAAGCCTCGTGTTGGCGTGGTTGGCGAGATACTTGTAAAGTATATGCCGCTAGCCAACAATCACCTCGTTGACCTACTCGAAAGTGAGGGGGCAGAGGTAAAAGTTCCGGATTTTCTTGACTTTTTCAGTTACTGCGTGTATAATTCAGAGTATAAGCATAAATTTTTCGGCTTTAAGGCATCAAGCCTTGTAATTTCAAAATTGGGCGTTGGCGCTATTGAAAAATTGCGTATGCCGGCGACCAAGGCACTGAAAAGAAGTAAGCGCTTCGATGCTCCTATGGATATACGAAGGGTTGCAAAAATGGCAAAGCCATTCCTTTCAATAGGAAACCAATATGGTGAGGGATGGTTTTTGTGTGGAGAGATGCTTGAGCTAATAGAGCACGGCACACCCAATATCGTATGCATTCAGCCGTTTGCATGTCTACCAAACCACGTTGTTGGAAAGGGCGTTATCAAGCGCATACGCATAGCACATCCAGAGGCAAACATCGTTGCCGTTGACTACGACCCTGGTGCTTCTGAGGTTAATCAGCTGAACAGAATAAAGCTTATGCTATCAGTAGCAAGAAAAAACATAAAAAACGAAGAATTCAAAGAAAAAATCGAGAAATAAAGGAGATTTTTATGAAAAACAAAGCGCTGAAAATATCACTTATAGTTTTAGTAATGCTTTTGCTCTCAGTGGTTATGCTTTTAACAGCTGTTAGGCTTGGAGAAAGACTTATTTTTGCACCATTTTTTGCAAATGCAGAGACTCAATTCAAGGTTCCTGGTATTGCCGATGGCTTTATTCAACAGGGCTTTGACCATATAGGCGCCGACACTGAAACCACGGAGGATGACAGATTTTTGGTTTCAGGCTACATGAAGGACGAGTCCTCATCTCGCGTTTACGTTCTTGACAAGGATGGCGATGTTTTGCACTATGTTAAATTAAGAGATAAAAACGGCAAAAGATATACAGGTCATAGCGGTGGAATTACCCATAACGGCAATTATGTTTACGTTTCAAATGACGATGACGGACAAAACTCATTAAACGTTTTCTCACTTGATGAAATTCTTTCGGGCAAGAGCATCACTACAAATATGCTTGGCTCTGTTTATGTTTACGTTAGTCCTGCATTCTGTTATATACATGATGGCAAGCTATACACAGGCAACTTCCATAAGCCCGGCCACAAGGATTATAAATCTCCCGAGAGCTTTATTATTTCAACAGAGAACAATAATAACACCGCAATGATGCTCGCATTCGAGCTTACCGAAATTGGCGAAAACTTTGGCGTTGCAAAGGAGCCAACCTGCGCTTATTCAATTACAAGTATGGTTCAAGGTATGTGCGTGGCAGACGGTAAGCTTGTGCTTTCAACATCTTGGTCAATAAATCCATCACATCTGTATTTCTACGATATTGAAAAAATAGAAAAGACGTCAATCCCGACAAGTATATTTACCGATAAGGAACTATATAAGGATAAGGCAATGAATAATCCAATCCCTCTTTACATAATTGATAAGGACGAGCATCTTATAAAGGATGTTACAGCCCCACCAATGGCAGAGGAATTAGTTTATAACGACGGCAAGGTGCTCGTTATGAACGAGTCCGCATCCTCAAAATATATCTTCGGTAAATTTACAAGCGGAAATAACGTATACGGATATATAGTAGACTAAAAAGAGAGGCATCGCCTCTCTTTTTTATATGGTTGTAATATTTATTTGGTTGGCAATAGATTTTATAGCCTTTGAAAGTTTTTTTCTTATTCCTTCCTCACTGTAACCTAGTTCAATGCCAATTTTCCAATATGGCACGCCGTTTATGTACGTGTCAACAATAATGCTTTTTTCAATAGGGTCAAGCGCCATTATTGCTCCCATATATTTTTCTTCAATTTCGCGAGCCTTGTCAATTTCCTTGCATATTGGCAAAGCCTCTAGGTGTGCCATTTCCTTTTTTATGAGCTCATTCGCCTTGTCGCTGGGTAGCATTCTTTCGAGCATTTTTATTCTTGCCATATGTGTGCTTTGTAAAGACTTTAATCTATCTATTGCGTGCGCGTGCTTTTTTAGTTCTCTTAAATCCTTTTTTACCTCATCTAATCCTTTCATTTTCTCGCTTCCTACTTACCTTTGGTATACATAAAATAAATAGCCGATGATAAAAGTCAAGGTGGAGAAGAGTACGCTTGACTTTTCTTTAATTCAACCCTATAATAATTATAAGGCGTGTCCATAAAATATTTTGTCAAAGCGTGTCAATAAAATAAAAAATTTTTAAAAATTTGACAAAAAAGGGCAAACGGGGTGGGTGCCCCTCGACAAAAAATTCTTTGGACACTTATATTCTAATATAAGTGGTACTTAAAATCAACCAAGCGGGAAGTGAAAATTTTGTCACTTGCTGACTTGTCATAAATTAAAGACAAATGAGGATAAAGATAAAATGCAGGTATACGTAGGAAGACCAAAAAATGAAGAGGGAAGACTCCCAAAGGAAATTAGGGTTTATGACTTTTTAGATAACTTGGGGGTTGAATATTATCGCGTTGACCACGGGGAGGCTGGTACAATGGACGAGTGTGCAAAAATAGAGAAGGAGCTTGACACAGTGATTTGTAAAAATCTATTCCTTTGCAACCGTCAAAAGACAAGGTTTTATCTTCTTATGATGCCAAGGGATAAGGTTTATAAAACGAAGGACTTTTCGCCGCTTGTCGGCTCGTCGCGCCTTTCCTTTGCAGGCGAGGAGGATATGCTGAAATATTTAGACGTAACGCCCGGCTCGGTTAGTATAATGGGACTTATAAACGACAAGGATAAGGTCGTGCATTTAGCTATTGACGAGGACGTACTAAAGCCGGATTTTGTCGGTTGTCACCCTTGTATAAACACCTCAAGCCTAAAAATAAAAAAGACGGATATTTTGGAAAAGTATCTTCCTGCGGTAGGACATACGCCACAAATAGTTACGTTACCGAAATACGAGAGTGAGGAATAATATGGTTTTTGAAAATTCAAAATGGATTTGGATAGAAAAAACGAGCGACAAAAACACCTATGGCGAGTTTTTTTCTACGTTTAAGGCAACAAACGGTGCAAAGATTAATATAAGCTGTGATGGCGACTACACCCTTTTTGTAAACGGGAAATACGTAGCGTCTAATCAATATGGCGACTACGAGCATTATAAGATATACGATACTCTTGATATAAGCGAATATCTAAATGACGGAGAAAACAAGATTGCCATTTTGGTTTGGCACTTTGGCGAGGGAAATTCTCGTTATATATTGTCAACTCCCGGCTTGATTTTTGAAATCTACGACCAAAACGGCTTGATTTTATCAAGCGATGAAAACGTGCTTTCACGCAAGAGTCGCACTTATAAGAGCGGAGAAATTGCAAGAATTTCCCCTCAGCTTGGATTCGGATTTGAATATGACTCAACAAACGAGGATGGTTTTCCAAATAGCTTGGGTGATGGTTTTTCAAAATCACAGCTGATAGACAAAAAATGTGAATTTTATAGCCGACCATTTGATAAGCTTGATGTTGGAAAAATCACAACGACTAAGTGCATAAAATGTGATGGCAAAACACACTTTCTTTATAGCCTTGGTGGGGAAACCGTTGGATTTATTTCATTTAATATAAAGGCACAAGAAAAAACAAAGCTTATAGTTGCTTACGGTGAGCACATTGTTGACGGCGGAGTAAGACGATTAGTTGACGGGCACGATTTTAGCATAAAATATACGGCAAAAGCGGGCGAAAACAAGTTCACAAACTATATGCTCCGCTTGGGCGCAAAATATATTGAGGTTTTTTCGGAAAAGCCAATTGAGATTGAATCAATAGGAATAATCCCCCATTATGTTCCTGTGAAAAGAAAAAAGACAAGCCTTGTCGGCGTTTGGGCAGAGATATACGATATATGCGTAAATACACTCGAAAAATGTATGCAGGAGCACTACGTTGACTGCCCTTGGCGAGAGGGCTGCCTATACGCATTTGACTCACGCAATCAAATGATGTGCGGATATTATGCATTTGAGGGTGGTAACTTTGATTACGCGCGCTCGAACCTTGTTTTGATGAGCAAGGACAGGCGCAATGATAACCTTATGTCAATTTGCTATCCTTGTGGCATTGATTTGACAATCCCATCGTTTTCACTCCACTATATTTCCTCGGTTCTCGAATATCTTTTATACACAAACGATAAATCGCTCGCTTATGAGGTTGATTTTAAAATGAAGAAGCTTTTAAGCACGTTTTTAAAGAATCGAAAGAATGGTCTTGTGACCAAATTTTCGGGCAAGGAGCACTGGAATTTCTACGACTGGTCGCCATATCTTGAGGGTAAAATTTGGCATAGCGAGGAAGAAACAGAGGACGCAACCCTTTCACTTATGGTGATAAACGCATTAAAGGCTTACAAAGAGATTTGTTCACTTCTTGGTTGGAATTTTGAGTATGATAATGAGCTAAACGAGATTTGCGTGAGAACTAAAGAAGAATTTTTTGATAAGGAAAACTACGTTTTTACAAACAAAGAAAATCCATTAGAGCCACTTGAACTTACAAATAGCCTTGGCGTTTTGTCGGGGATTTTGGAAAGAGAAGAGGCAGAGGGCGTTTGCCGACGCCTGATTGATGGCTCACTTATCAAAGCCTCGCTCAGTGCAAGAAGGTTTGTTTACGACACGCTTTTGTCAGTTGATAAGGATAAGTACGCTTCCTTTATTCTTGATGATATAGAAAAGAACTATAAGATAATGCTCGACCAAGGGGCGGATACCGTGTGGGAAACCATAGTCGGAATAGAGGACTTTGGCGGAGCAGGTAGCCTTTGCCACGGGTGGAGCGCTATACCAGTATATTATTACAATATTCTAAAATAAAAGGGACGGCATGCGCCGTCCTTTCGTTTGTAAAAAAAATAAAGGGTGTCGCAAATGCGACACCCTCTTTGGTTATTATTCCTCGTCGTCCTTAACCTTCTTAGACTTAACAATCATAGAAGCGTCAGCTTCGAGTGCTTTAATGAGCTTCTTTGAAAGAAGCTCTTCTGTTTCTGCGTAAGGGAATGCCTTAACGTAGTCAACTGTTTTAGCCTTTGGATCTGGCTCAATGCCAAATTTAGCCATTGTGATGGCAACGATTTCCTTTGCTTTACGGAGTCCCAAACCACTCTTAATCTTTAAGAGCATTGGAACCTCTGCAAATATCTTTGCATCAATTGCATCGTGGTGGTACTTGGATTTATCAAATTCCTCAGGGTCAAGAGCACAGTATAGACAAATTGTCTTACCGCGAAGCTTAATCTTGAATAATTGGTCTCTGCCTCTGCCATAGCTGTCAAACTTCCAGCTAATCTTTGTCTTAACTCCCTTGTAAGAGAGAATGTGGTTCTTTAATTCACTATAAAATTCTTTAACAGAATCTTCGCTTTGAATTAAGTTGGCAGTAAAGCTACGGCTATACTTAATTTCAATTTTATTTCCTTCATTATCAAAGTATGTAGGAATAATAGTAGGAGTAACCTCGCCAACGTCTTCAATAACTGTTTCTTCAACAGCGGAGTCGTCAACAACTGTTTCTTCAACAACCGGCTCTTCAGTTGTTTGCTCAACAACATCTTCAACAGTAGCTTCCTCGACAGTAGCTTCCTCAGCTACAGGCTCTTCAACTACCTCTTCAACTACAAATTCTTCTACAATAGGTTCTTCAACAATTTCTTCTTGAACAGCCTCTTCGCTTTCTTCGATGATTGTTTCTGCAACAACGTCTGCTTCAGCAGCATCGTCTTCTAATATGGAGTAGAGTTGAATTGTAAATACAGACTCTGCGTCGCCCTTTTCAACAACGGCTTCGCCATCAGGTGTAACACCCCAACCGACAAATTTTTGATTTGTGTCGTAGGAGTTAGGAGCATCAAGACTGATATAGTGGGACTCCTTGTAAATTACCTTGTCGGTTTCGCTATCATTAAAGATAAGCTCAACAATAGCGTCGTTGTTTATTGATTCGTTGCTTGCTTTTGCATCATCCTCGAAAATAGGATATAGATTGATAGCAAACACCGCACTAACGTCACCGCCCTCAAGGACAGCCTCGCCACCCTTTTCAAAGCTCCAACCGTTTGTGTTCGGATTTTCTGGGAGAACGTTATTAATCTTGGTTGTTGAAACCTTGAAAATCTCTTCGCCCTTTTCATCTATATAGTTGAACTGAACAAATACACCGTCCGCCTTCTTTTTAGCAGCCTCAAGCTCCTTCTCATCTGCCCAAATAGCGTAGAGAACAACTGTGTGAGTGAGTAAAAACTCGGGCTCGGAGATAATGTTTTGTCCCTCTGGGTCAAGGCTCCAACCAACGAAAACCTTTCCCTCCTTGATAGCGGGACGAACAACCGCCTTTGAAAGCCATGGCTTTTTCTCATAATCGATTTCGTAATCGCCCTCGGTGTCAACGTAAACCACTTGACAACGGATTATGGATGCGATAATAGCGGCAATAACACAAACAGCAGCAACTATAGCGCAACCAATGACGCTGACGTTAAAAATGTCAAGACCAGCGCCAAATAGAATTGTATTTGCAAATTCCATTTAAAAACCTCCATAAATAACAATATTTTGATAGTTTAATTATACATTAGTTAACTTTTTTTGTCAATGTTTTTTTATCCTTTTTTTGAAAAAAATCGCACACTCTGTGCCACTTTTTTTGGTTTTTAGCCTAAAAACGAATAAAAAAGGCTCGGGGGAGGGTAAGAAAATAAAATTGATTTGAAATTTTGTATTGATTTTGGAGTGGTTATAATGTATAATTATTGTATGATTTTATTATTTTGGAGGCATATATGGTAAACAGTATTATTGAAAAGCTTGGTGCTTACGACAAGGACGTTGCGGACGCGGTTGGAGCAGAGCTTAAAAGACAAAGACGCGGACTTGAGCTTATCGCATCAGAAAACTTGGTTTCTGAAGCAGTTATGATAGCTATGGGTACTCCTCTCACAAATAAATATGCGGAGGGTTATCCTGATAAAAGATATTATGGCGGATGTGAGTGCGTTGACGTTGTTGAGAAAATCGCAATTGAGCGCGCGTGCAAGCTCTTTGGCGCTGACCACGCAAACGTACAACCGCACAGTGGCGCACAAGCAAACACAGCGGTATATTTCGCACTTTTAAAGCCTGGCGACACGGTTCTTGGTATGAACCTCGCTCACGGTGGACACTTGACACACGGTAGCCCTGTAAATATGTCAGGCTCATACTTTAATTTCGTTCCTTACGGAGTGAGTGACGACGGCTTTATTGATTACGACGAGCTTGAAAAAATTGCAAAGGAAGCAAATCCAAAGCTTATCGTTGCGGGTGCTTCTGCTTACCCACGTGTAATTGATTTTGAAAGAATTTCAAAAATCGCTAAAGAGGTTGGCGCAATCTTTATGGTTGATATGGCGCACATTGCAGGTCTTGTTGCTGCAGGACTTCATCCATCACCTGTTCCTTATGCTGATATAGTTACAACAACTACACACAAGACCTTAAGAGGTCCTCGTGGTGGTCTTATCCTTTGTCGTGAGGAATATGCAAAGGCGATTGATAAAGCAATCTTCCCAGGCACACAGGGTGGACCATTAATGCACACAATTGCATCCAAGGCAGTTTGCTTTGGCGAGGCATTAAAGCCTGAATTTAAGACATATCAAGAGCAAATTGTTAAGAACGCAAAGACTTTGGCTGACACACTTCTCGAGGAAGGCTTTGACCTTGTTTCCGGTGGTACAGATAACCACCTTATGCTTCTTGACCTTCGTCCATTCAAAATCACTGGTAAAGAGCTTGAAAAGCGTCTTGACGAGTGCTACATCACAGTTAATAAGAACGCAATTCCTAACGACCCGGAGAAGCCATTTGTTACAAGCGGTGTAAGAATTGGTACTCCTGCAGTTACATCTCGCGGTCTTAAGGAAGAGGATATGGTAAAGCTTGGTAAGCTTATTAAGCTTTGTGCAACAGAATTTGAAACCAAGGCGGACTACATTCGTGCCGAGGTTACAAAAATCTGCGAGAAGTATCCAATTTATCAGTAATGAAGCGTGAATATTCCACAAAGCAGAGAACGGTTATTTTAAATTTCTTGCGTCAAGCCTCGACCCACACAACCGCAAAGGACATTTTATTGCACCTAAAGAGTCAAAATATAAAGGTTTCATCTGCAACCGTATATAGGACTCTTGAAAAGCTTGAAAAAGAGGGCGCGGTTAGAAAAATGTCGATGGGAGATGGACTGGGTGCTTGCTATCAATATACGGAAAGCGCCTCGTGTCATGGACACTTTCACCTTAAATGTATTGAATGCGGTGAACTAATACATTTAAGCTGTCAGTTCCTTGACGAGATGGAAAAACACATTTTTGACGAGCATAGCTTTACTATAAGCTCAGGCAAAACCGTGATTTATGGCAAGTGTGCAAAATGTATGGGCTTAACCGAGGAAGGCAACGATTGCCTCTCTAAAGATAACTGTAAATGCCGATAAAATAAGGCTTTTGGAACAAATTTGTAAAAAAATAAAAATTAGTATTGATTTTTTGAAATGTTTATGTTATAATGTCATTCGCTTATGATTATAACGATATTTTAAATTTGCTCGTTGAGGGCGAATGATAGGAGGATTTTATGGGACCTTTAGAGATATTCTATCTAATTGCCGGAATAGTATTGTTTATTGGTGCTATTGTTTTGGTGGTTATGGTACTTCTTCAAAGCAATTCTTCAAAGGGGCTTTCAGGTACAATCGTGGGCGGTTCTGAAACCTATTTTGGTAAGAATAAGAAAAAATCAATAGAAAAGAAGCTTTTGATTGCTACTATAGTTGTTGCTATTACATTTTGCGTTTTGGCGCTTGTTGTTTTCGCACTTACTATGAATGCAGAAACACAACAAACCTTGTATAATGAGTGGCTTGAGCAAATCTTTGGTTCAAACACGAACATTCAAATCAACGGCAACTAATCTATTAATTTAGGTAAGCTTTAATAATTAACCGCTTTGGAAATACTACCAAGGCGGTTTTTTAAAACTTAATTATAAATAAGGAAAAACATATTTTGAATTAACAAGGGGGTAAATATATGGATATTAAAAGACTTATCATAGAAACTGTAGAATCCACAAGCTATACACCTCTTTTGCCATTTGAGATGCTTGAGCTTTTTTCGGAATATGAAATAAACGATAGTGATTTTTGGCGTGCACTTTCTTCCTTGGAAATGGAATATGAGATTCAATTTACCAAAAAAGGGAAAATTGCCAGCGCAAAGGAGATGGGCTATTTAAAGGGTGAGTTTTCCGCATCCTCTAAGGGTGCATTTGGCTTTGTTACAACCGACAACGGCGACTTTTTCATTCCGCCTAAATTTACAAACGGTGCATATCACGGCGACAAGGTCGTTATCAAAAGAATAGACTATTTATCGAAATATTACGGCAAGGGTAACGAGGCGGAGATAATTGATATAATAGAATATGGAATAAAGGACGTTGTCGGCACGATAACTATTTATTCAAATGGCAGGCGTCCCGTGGCGTACGTCACCCCCGACAACGAAAGAATTCATTTCAAGGTTAAAATACCGTATAAAACGCTCATTGACGTGCGTGACGGGTATAAGGTAATTGCAAAAATAAAATCGTACCCGAGGAACGAAAACGACTTTGCAAGCGGAGATATTGTAGAGGTTCTTGGTGAGTCCGATTCGCTGGAGGGTAACTATAAAGCAATTTTATATTCAAACGGCATAAGCGTATCGTTTTCTCAAGGCACGCTTGACGAGGCGGAAAGGGTAAGCCGCGAGCCACTTGATATAAGAAACAGACTTGATTTAAGAAATGAAACGATTTTTACAATAGACGGGGCGGATGCCAAGGACCTTGACGACGCAATTTCCTTGAAGGAAACAGAAAATGGCTATATTTTGGGCGTTCACATTGCGGATGTTTCAAATTATGTAAGGGAAGGCACGTCGCTCGACAGAGAAGCTATTGAAAGAGGAACAAGCGTATATTTTACGGACAAGGTTGTTCCTATGCTCCCAAAATCACTTTCAAACGGCATTTGCTCGTTGAATGGCGGAGAGGACAGGCTCACTCTTTCCGCGTTTGTCACGCTAGACAAAAGTGGAACGATTTTATCAACCGAAATTAAGGAGTCCGTTATAAATTCCAAAATGCGTGGCGTTTATTCCGAGCTTAACGATATTTTAGAAAACGGCGAAAACAGTGAGTTTTATCAAAAATACGCACACGTCCTTGAAGATTTTTATAAAATGATGGATTTATATAGAATTTTGAAATCCAAAAACGAGCAAAAGGGCGCTATGGAGCTTGAAAGCGAGGAAGCAAAAATTTTGCTTGACGAGGCTGGGCATCCGATAGATATTATCAAGCGTGAGCGCGGTGAAAGCGAAAGACTTATAGAGCAGTTTATGCTCACTGCAAACGAGGGCGTTGCTACCTATATGTATAATGTGGGCATACCGTGCGTTTATCGTGTGCACGACGAGCCGGACAGAGAAAAAATAGATGCGTTTGCTTTGTTTGCAAGAAATTTAGGGGTTGACACAAGTCCATTGAAGGCGAAAAACACAATTACTCCAATGCAACTCTCGAAAATTTTAGAAAGCGCAAAGGAAAAAAACTATTTTTCGATAGTTTCAAGCATACTTTTGCGTTCTCTTATGAAGGCGAGGTATTCTTCCGTTCAAAAGGCACACTTCGGCTTGAATACCGAGTTTTATTGTCATTTTACCTCACCGATAAGAAGATATCCCGACCTTACGGTGCATAGAATTTTGAAGTCGTTTTTAAATGGAGAGATTACTGAAAAAACGATAGAAAAATATGAAAAATTAGCTACTCTTTCGGGGGATTTATCAAGTGAAAACGAGATAAAGGCAGTTCACGCCGAAAGAGAAATTGACGAGCTTTATAAATGCGTTTATATGGCGGATAGAATCGACGAGGAGTTTGATGCGGTGATTTCATCTGTTACCTCGTTTGGCTTTTTTGCAAGAACGGAAAATCTATGCGAGGGACTTGTTCCTATTGAGGCACTCGGCAATGGCTTCTATTACGATAAGGATAACTATATGCTCTTGCGCGGAACTGTCAGCTATCGTCTTGGTATGCCTGTAAAGGTCAGGGTATCGGACGTTGATATAGCGTTAAGACAAATCAATTTTGAGCTTGTAAGGGAAAACGGAAGCAAGGAGCCAAGGCCACGGGCGGATAGGTCTGTTGTGCGAGAAAAAATCGCCGCAAAGCGCGAAAAAAGAGCATATTCACATAATAAAAAGACTCGCAAAAGAAGAAAATAACTCTAAATTAGAGGTGCTTTATGATAAAAATGAACAAAAGACTAATAATTAATTTTATTTTAGCCATAGCTTTAGGCGTGTGCGCGCTGCTTTTGCTCGCGGGCACATCGTCTGCCGTTACAAGCGTTCCAAAGCCTGAAAGAGATACGACAATCTATGTTTATAATGGCGAAGAGCAAGTCTACAAAATTGCAGAAAGCGAATACTATACCGTTGAAAACAACGTAAGGACCAATGCGGGAACACAGTACGTAAAAATTTCTCTTGTTGACAAAACAAATTACGTGTGGGCAGATGGCACAACCGACGATATAACAGATTATGCCTTTACGATAGATAAAGCTAGATATCCAATGCTCGGTGTGAAATTTGAGAGAAAAACCTTCGTCGCTGACGGAAATAAATATTCTCTTAAAATTGAGGGTGAGCTTCCAGAGGGCATAACAGTATCTTATTCCGATAACAATCTTCAATCAGAGCCCGGCGTTTATAATATATTTGCCAATTTTAGCGGAGAAAATGAAAACTATTATAAAATACAGGCAAAGACGGCGCAGCTTGTGATAAGACAACCATCTGTTTCGGGTGCACTCGATAAGGATGGCAAAAACACCGTAACAGCTACCTCTTCAATAGGAATAGCACCTAAATGGACGCTTTCTATATCGGAAAAGGACTATTCAAAGAGCCCATCACTGATTCAGCGCCTTGGCGACCACGAAAAGCTTTATAACACCTATGATATTAAGTTTATGAATGGCGACGTGCCAAGACAACCGGATACCGAGGTTGAGCTTACGATAAAGCTTCCCGATGAAATTAAGGGTAAGGATATAAGAATAATTAACTTCAAGCCTACGGGAGAAATTGAAGAATTAGAGATTACAAAGAAAAAAGGTACAGTAACCTTCAAAACCGACGACCTTTATGATTTTGCAATAATTTATGATGACACACCCGTTGTTTTATGGATTTTAATCGCGGTAATAGGCGGAGCTATCGTGTTAGCTGGCGGAGCGATAGTCGTTATGATGATAAAGGCGAGAAAAAAGACCGCAAATGAAGAAGAAAACAAGACTGTAAAAAAGAAGAAATAATATAAAAAACGAGTGAGATGAACAGCTTGCTCGTTTTTTATATTGAAAATACACAAAAAATGCAAGGAAATATCTATTATTATATGTTGAAATATAAAAAAATAGATTAAATTGAAAAAATTTAAAAAAAATATTCCATTTTTTTGAATATTATGTTATAATACCAATGTGCGCGTATAAATAATTTGTGAACAAATTGCAAATTACATCACCGCGACATAAAAATTAGTTAGTCAAATATTTATATGGAGGTACTTTAAATGAGTACAAAGAAGTATGTTTACCTTTTCTCTGAAGGTAATGCAAACATGAGAGAAATTCTCGGCGGTAAGGGTGCTAACCTTGCTGAAATGACAAACATCGGTCTCCCTGTTCCTCAAGGCTTTACAATCTCAACAGAGGCTTGTACACAGTACTATGAAGACGGCAGACAAATCAACGATGAAATCCAAGCGCAAATTATGGAATACATCGACAAGATGGAAGGCATCACAGGTAAAAAGTTCGGCGATAAGGAGAATCCACTCCTCGTTTCTGTTCGTTCAGGTGCTCGCGCATCAATGCCTGGTATGATGGATACCATTCTTAACCTCGGTCTTAACGAAGAGGTTGTTAACGTAGTTGCTGAAAAGTCAGGCAATCCACGTTGGGCATGGGACTGCTACAGAAGATTTATTCAAATGTACTCCGACGTTGTTATGGAGGTTGGTAAGAAGTACTTTGAAGAGCTTATCGACAAAATGAAGGAAGAAAAGGGCGTTACTCTTGACGTTGAGCTTACAGCTGACGACCTCAAAGAGCTCGCTAACCAATTCAAGGCTGAATATAAGTCAAAGATTGGTAAGGACTTCCCATCTGATCCTAAAGAACAACTTATGGGTGCTGTAAAGGCAGTATTCCGTTCATGGGATAACCCACGTGCTAACTACTACAGAATGCAAAATGAAATTCCTTACTCATGGGGTACAGCCGTAAACGTACAAGCTATGGCGTTCGGTAACATGGGTGATGACTGTGGTACTGGTGTTGCATTTACTCGTGACCCAGCTACAGGTGAAAAGAAGCTTATGGGTGAATTCTTGACAAACGCACAAGGTGAAGACGTTGTTGCGGGTGTTCGTACACCAATGCCAATTTCTGAAATGGCAAAGACATTCCCAGAGGCTTACAAGCAATTCGTTGAAGTATGTGGCATTCTTGAAAACCACTATAGAGACATGCAAGATATGGAATTTACTGTTGAACACGGTAAGCTCTATATGCTTCAAACAAGAAACGGTAAGAGAACAGCAGCTGCTGCTCTTAAGATCGCCGTTGACCTCGTTAACGAGGGTATGATCAATAAGGAAAAGGCTATCCTTATGATCGATCCAAAGCAACTTGACGCACTCCTCCACCCACAATTCGACGCTAAGGCACTCAAGGCTGCAAAGCCAGTTGCTTCTGCACTTCCAGCATCTCCTGGAGCTGCTTGCGGTAAGGTTGTATTTACAGCTGAGGACGCAGTTGAAGAGGGCAAGAAGGGTGAGAAGGTTATCCTTGTTCGTCTTGAAACATCACCTGAAGATATCGAGGGTATGCACTACGCTCAAGGTATCTTGACTGTTCGTGGCGGTATGACATCACACGCAGCCGTTGTTGCTCGTGGTATGGGTACTTGCTGTGTATCTGGCTGTGGCGAGATTAAGATGGACGAAGAAAACAAAAAGTTCGTTCTCGCTGGCAAGACATACGTTGAGGGTGATTACATTTCACTCGACGGCTCAACAGGTAACATCTATGGCGAGGCCATTCCTACAGTTCCTGCTACTATCGGTGGCGAGTTCGGTACAATTATGGCTTGGGCTGACGAATATAGACAACTCAAGGTTAGAACAAATGCAGATACACCAAAGGATGCTACACAAGCTAGAGCATTCGGTGCAGAGGGTATCGGTCTTTGCCGTACAGAGCATATGTTCTTCGAGCCTGAAAGAATCGGTGCATTCCGTGAAATGATTTGTGCTGACACAGTTGAAGAGAGAGAAGCTGCACTTGCTAAGATTCTTCCAATGCAACAAAGCGACTTTGAAAAGCTTTACGAAGCACTCGAGGGCAACCCTGTTACAATTCGTTTCCTTGACCCACCACTTCACGAGTTCGTTCCTACAACTGAAGAGGATATCGCTGCTCTCGCTGCAACACAAGGCAAGACAGTTGAGGACATCAAGGCTCTTATTGCTTCACTCCATGAGTTCAACCCAATGATGGGTCACCGTGGATGCCGTCTAACAGTAACATATCCTGAAATTGCAGTAATGCAAACAAGAGCTGTTATCCGTGCGGCTATCGCAGTTAAGAAGAACCATCCAGACTGGGATCTTGTTCCTGAAATTATGATTCCACTTGTTGGTGAATATAAAGAGTTTGTATTCTGCAAGAAGCTCGTTGTTGCTGCTGCTGATGAGGAAATCTCAAATGCAGGCGTTGAGCTTAAGTATGAAGTAGGTACAATGATGGAAATTCCACGTGCTTGCTTGACAGCTGACGAAATTGCAAAAGAGGCTGAATTCTTCTGCTTCGGTACAAACGACCTTACACAAATGACATTCGGCTTCAGCCGTGATGACGCAGGTAAGTTCTTAACAGCTTACTATGAGAGCAAGATTTACGAAAACGATCCATTTGCAAGAATCGACCAAAACGGTGTTGGTAAGCTTATGGATATGGCAGTTGGTATGGGTAAGACAGTACGTCCTGACATGCACATCGGTATTTGCGGTGAGCACGGCGGTGACCCAACATCTGTTGAATTCTGCCACAAGATTGGTCTTAGCTACGTATCATGCTCACCATTCAGAGTTCCGATTGCAAGACTTGCTGCTGCACAGGCTGCTATTAAGAACCCACGCAAATAATAGTGCAAGGACGCAATAGAGGGCACAGAACAGAAAAGCAATAATGCTTGTCAAATCTGTAAATCTAAAATAATAAAGTAGGGAATTTTGCGAAAGCAAAATTCCCTTTCTTTTTAATGCTTTTCTTAACGGCGATTGCTACTCTACCGTACAAAGTACGCCGACGCGTACGCACTCGCCGTTTCTATACCCACTCTTGTTCCTTGCAAGAGGCTGTCGGTTAGGTGTGAAACCAAAATCACACGAAATAGTTAATTAAATAATTTAATAAAGTAAGGGAGAACTTGTTTCTCCCTTTTCTTTATTTCTGTAATTTAAGGTTGAAAAGAGGTATATGACCTCTTTTCTCTATGTGATTTCTATAAACGACCACTTCCTCCGACGTACGTCAGTACGCCTCTCGGTCGTGTTCATTCATTTTTCCTCCGCCCTCGTCACTCTCGATAAAGCATACCCACTCTTGTCCCTCTTGACAGGGGCGCATTAGTAGGCATAGAACAGAAAAGCACGAACTAATTAAAAAAGCTTGTGCAAACTTAATGTTTATCTTACTGAATAAAGTTAAATATAAGGTAGAAAACACGCACTTCGGTGCGTGTTTTCTTTTTATGTGCTTTTCTTAACGGCGATTGCTACTCTACCGTACAAAGTATACCCTAAAAGGGCACAGGCGCCGACGCTCCTTTCTCGTGCATTTTTCCGACCTCTTGAAGGCTCTAATTAAAATCGGTGCGGATTTTCAGAAATAGTAACATTGTAGGGGCGACCATTGGTCGTCCGCCAAAAAAATCCACCAGCTTGGCTGGTGGATTTATATTTAATTAATTTTTCTTTTTCGGGTTTTTGCCGATGATATAGCAGGCAATTGTTCCCGCTGATGTTAGGAAACATAGGATGGTCAGCGCAATTGTAAGTCCTAGGAAAATGAAGTTGCCAACTCCCAAGATTAGGTTTACTATGGCAAAAATAGATAATATTCCTGAAATCACGCATTCAGCGATTGGATGTGTATATACCTTAGCTGAGAAGAGTCTTGCCTTATGCTTTACGTGTTTATCGTAAAGGAGCTTGAATGTGCTTTGCTTTACTTGGTCTGTTGTTGGTATAATCAAATATGCTGAAAGAGCCCAAATAATTAGATATGCAAATAAAACGTATATGGTTGTGAAGCCTGTTGTGGCGCTTGAGGACGTCAACATGTCAAAGCTTGATAAAGCCCCTGCAGGATAGTCGGAAAGTGACATAAACATACAGAGCAAGAAAACGGATAAGCCTGTAAGCAAGAATAATGAATCCTTTATAAAAAGCGCGATTTTTTGCTTTCCTTGGAAAACAAACTTTCTATTTCCGATAGCACAAATTACCATTGATGCAAAAATTAGTAAAAGTGCGAAAAGGAAAGTAATTTGCATTAAAACAGAATATCTAAATGAAACGCATGGATTTGAAAACAATGTGAAGAAAATTCCCAAAGCCATAGTGCCAACAACAAGACGGTTTGCTTTGTTAACAATTTCGCATGAATCTCCCTTAACCGCTCTTATTATTGTGAGCACGATAGCAACTAGTGATATAATCATTTGTACTAGTGCGTAGATAAAGAAGAACACGCAAAGAAACATACCCATATATTTACAAATCAAATAGTAAAGGTCGGATGATTCTGGCATATCCTTAAGTGAGAAGAATGCTCTAATTGTTCGATAGAAAAAGTGAAAGAATCCTCCGCCTAGATTAAAGCTGCTTGGGTCTAGAATGTAGTCAACGCGCGCAAACGAAACAAAAGGCATAAGAGTTAGTGCCATTGTTGCCAAAAGAACAAGCCAATCTGCAATTTTTCTGTAAATTGGGCGTGGACTATCGTTTTGGTTTAAATCTTTGTTGTCCATTTAAAGTCTCTCCTTAATTTATTTGTGCATACCCCTCCAATGGAGGAGAGGTATGCTTTTTATTTAATTATTTAACAGTAACAACAACTGTGTGCTTCTTGCCGTCCTTGAAGTTATAAGCCTCCTTTGTGCAAAGGGAGGTGGGTTGCGATAGCAACTCGGAGGGATTGATTATTTAACTACTACTGATACCTTGTGAGTTTTTCCGTCCTTGAAGTCAGGAAGGATAATGCCATCTATTGCCTTGCCGTCAACGGTAATATCAAGTGCGTCAGCCTTGAATTTACCGTCGGGGTTAGAAATTGAAATTTCATACGTTGCGCCACGGAACTCACGTGTGATTGTAGCCTTGTCAAATGGGAGATGTGGGTCAATCATAAGTCCCTCATAGGTAGCCTTTGCACCAACCAAGTAGCTTTCCATAGTGTTTGTGTACCAAGCAACAGAGCCTGTAATCCAGCTATATTCCATTTGGAATGCGCTGTTTCTGTGCTCAGGGCCAAAATAGCAGTTAGAGAACATATATGGTAGGCACTTGTTCTTAATTTCTGTATTATCACCAAACATATATCCGGGAGCTATCTTCTTAAAGAGCTCGTAAGCGAGGTCAGCCTTGCCGTATTTAAGAAGACCAAGAATCATCCAAATATTTGTATGTGAGTAAATTGTACCGTTTTCGCAAATGCCAGGCTCCATTGAGGAGATACGTCCGATGGTTGGGTCAAATTCCTTATATGAAGGAGTTAAGAGCAAGTAACCAACAGGAGTTGCCATGTGCTCGTTCATAGCGCTGATAATTGTGTTAGCACGCTCCTCGGATGCAACACCCGAGATAAGTGACCAGCATTGTGGCTCCATAAACATTTTTGCGTATTTGTTTTCCTTTGAGCCAAGAGGTGAGCCGTTGTCTGTGTAGCAACGTCTATACCATTCTCCGTCCCAAGCGTTATCATTAATAGCAGTCTTTATAGCCTCTCTGCGTGCTAAATAGTTTGCTTCCTTTTCGGGCATACCAAGGAATTTAGCAAGCTCAGCCATTTCAAGAAGAGCCTGTGAGTAAGCGATTGAAAGCCAAACACTCTCGCCACGGCCCTCTTTACCAACACCGGTGAGTGAGTCGTTCCAGTCACCGAACTTGATAAGGAGTAGGTTGTGCTCGCCCTTGTTTGACTCAAGGAAGTCAAGAGCCCTGTCCATATGACCAAGAACAGTAGCCTCGCCCTCGTCTCTAAACGGATAAACCTCGTTTAAGAAGTCGATATCGCCTGTCTCACGTAGATAAGCGGTCAATGTAAATTCAAGCCAAAGAGCAGAGTCGGAGTAAGCTTTAGTGTCAACAGGGTTCCAGCCACGAACAGCCATACCGCTTGCGTATTGGTTTTGAATAGCTTCCTTTAAGATTTGCTTTGTTCTTTCGTTCTTGAAGGATACAACGCCGAAGCCGTGTTGAACAATATCACGGTAGCCGTTATAGCCCCAACGGCACCAAGTAGCACCAAAGTGTGTTGCATGCTTGCCCCAGAAGTTGATTAGACGGTCGAAATGCTCGTCGTTTGTTGTTATGTGGTTCTTATTGTAAAGAGCCTTATAATAATTCTTTGTAGCCTCAAAATACTCGTCTTGATTTGCAAGATATTTGTCAGCAAATCTGATGCTATCATCCTCACACTCGCCTGCACCAAGAAGAAGGGAAATATCCTTGTTTTCGCCCACGTCAAGCTCAATATCAAAGCGGAGTGAGCAGATTGTAGCGTTAGCTGAACCGATAGAATTCTTGCTTTCACCCGTGCGTACAACCTCGGGGGAAGCAATTGTTCCATATTCACCGATAAATACGTTTTGACAACCCTCACTGCCTGTAATCTTTTCATCAGCTACCATAAATGCAGTTAGGTAGTTATGAGGCTTGATGAATGGGTGCTTGTTCATATAGAAGGTGTTTCTGCCCTCGTCAAAGCGTGTGCCACGGAACATAGTGTCACCGTAGCTATCAAAGCCCCATTTGAATTTGAATTGAATTTGGCTGTATGTAAAGATAGAGTAAGAGCGCTTCTTTGCACCCTCGTTCTTTACTGAAAGCTTCCAAATTTCGCACGCATCGTTGCCGGTTGGCACGAAAAGGCGCAATTTTGCCATTGTATCCGAGGTTTTATTTTCAACTATTGTGTAGCCAAGACCTTGTGTACATTTGTAGCTTTGGTATGGGTGGCAAACAGGCTCCCAGTTGAGAGTCCAAAATTCACCTGTTTCGTTGTCGCGGATGAAAACAAGGCGGTTGTAGAGGTGGTCCTTGCCAAAAACGTCATAGTCGCAGATACGACCAACACCTGTGTAAAGCTGAATACCCTCAGTGCCGTTAATTTGATAGTCAAAGCATCCGATACCTGTTTGGTGAACGTTTGCATAGCAAGCGTCGTTGAACAAGAAGTTGTCAAACGGACGTGGTGTGTTTGGCGCGGTTATGATAAATTCATCTCCGCTTTCGTTAAAATAGCCGTATTTATATTCCATAATAAAGGTCCTTCCTTTTTATAATATTTGATCGTCAGGTGTTACTCTCTCGCCCGAGAGGAGTAGGTCAATAGCCTTGCAAACCTTGCGTATTTGAGTCATTTTTGCGGTAAAATCATAGATTGGCTTCTCAAATGTGACAGAGCCATCCTCATTAATCGTTCCCGCCTCTGCCTTTTCAAATGCAAAGTTTACGTCTATTTTATAGTATGTGTATCTAACGACTGTGCCGTCGTTTTTATAAGCGGTAATAGAGTATACAATGTTTTCATCACTCTCGTATTTCGCTATTTCTTCCTTTGACATCGTATTGAATTCGTCAATAAACGGATAGTAAAGGAAATAAACGTATAGGTTTCTAAACCAGTTTTTATCGTATGAGCTTTCGGCTTCGTTGTTGTCCTCAAATTTAAGTCCTGAATTTAAAGCATCAACGGATAGAAAATCTGTTTTCGTATTGTAATTAAGAATGAACGTTTCTTCATTAAACAGATTGCTTGAATCGTCCTTGCTAGCCTTAATTACGATTTTATTAACGCCGGGCTTGTTTCTCTCTATATCAGGATTGATAGTTTCATAAAAGCCCGAGGTTATGGAGTTTGTATCAGTCCACTTTATTAGTGAATAGGGGTCCTCGCCAAGGAATGCAAGTGTTTCACTTGAAATTTTCACAATTATATCCTTATCAAAATATTTTGAAAGAATATAATGTGAGTCCTCAATTTTTTTACTAATCAAAAGCTCCGGTTCGCTTTGCTGGGCTAAAGAATTTGCAAAGCTTGCCGTGGAGGCAAAGTCCACGCTTAATAAATATTTTTCATCATCATCGGAAAGCCCAAATTTTTTAAGCTCCTCCTCGGTTGGGGAAAGCGCCACAACCTCGTCACCTAAAAACGTGAGATATATAGTGCTGAAAACCTCTGTCAAATATAGGGTTGATGCGACGGTTGTTTTGTCGCGTCCGCTATCATCCGTTGGGTAAATTGCATTAAAGGTAACGGTTGCCTTCGTTTCGTCCCTTTCGGTTGCAATTATTTTTACTATTGATTTGATAGCATCCTCTTTTGCTGAATATATTTGGAATCTGTCTATTCCCAAAAGAGCGTGCGTTTCGTTTTCAAAGAACGAGTTGATTGAAGGAGATAGGTAATATAAAAGAGATTTGTGGGTGTAATTTGTCATATCGCCCGCAAGCTTGTATATGTGGTTACGTCCCTCGATATAAGCATAGTAAGTACCGTCCGAGGAGTTTGTTCTATTGCCGATTCTTACAGTATATGAATTCTCCTTGCCATCTCTTTTGTAATAGAGAGTATAGACGTTTTTACAGTCTTCGTCAACGCCACAGTCCTTTAAATCCTTTTGGGATGCGTTTCTTATAGGGGACTTTGTTGTCGCTGTGGTAAGATGCATACGAAGCATTTCAAAGCTGGTTTTGTTAAGAGCAATGTCCGTACAGCTGTCTATACGCCACTCGTACTTTGCAAGGCTTTCGTCCCATACGGAAACAAACGAATAGCTACCGCTTTCGTTTTTAATATCTATTTTTGTAACCTCGTTGTTTTCAATCAATGGGTATGCTAGGTGCGCTGCATTGCCGAACGCCGCTTCGCCCTCCCATATGTCAAATCGTGGCTTTTCCTCAGGCTCACGCAAAAAAACTATGGCAAGGACAAGACCTGTTATTAATCCGACCAGAACGACACCTAATATTACGAAGGTAATAATAGTTTTTGTGGCAATAGCACCGCCTGTCGCTGCGGTAGTAATTGCTAATGTGCCTTTTTCATTTTTTTGTTGCTTACTCATTTGCGCTTTCTCCTAAAAATAACTACAAAGCCCACAATAAGAGTTAGTGCCGGTAATATAGTCAAGGAAGCTACGAAAATTGCAATAGCTTGTGTTTGAGTAATAGCAAGCGTATAGTTGTTGAACACCTTGAATTCAACGTCTGTTGGGAATGCTTGCTCGCCAAGAGTTGCATAAACAAGACGGCGAAGCATTTCTGTGTTAACGCTTGAAGAAATGATATGATAGTCATCGGCAAAATCACCGCCGGCACATACCATAAGATACGAGTCAAAGTCGGCATTACCCTGATGACCGCCTCCCGGATTGGTTAGAGTACTTACCATATTGGTAATTGTCATAAGTGCAACCGGGGATTTGTTACCGGGAAGAACTCTTGATGGGAATTGCATAAGAATCTCGGATTGAGTAAATACGTTGTCACCGGTCCCTGCATTGCCGGGAAGATATTTTTCGTCAATGGTTAAATATACGGTATCGTTAACGATTGGCTGTCTTTCGGAGATTGAAAGCTCGTTGAAATAAGTGTTTGTAGCCTCGTTTGATGGGATAGTAGCCTTGAAGCCGTCGGGAGTTTTGTTAAGCGGGTCCTCTACCTTGCTTGTGTGAACGTTGATTCCGCCCACACTCTTGAAAAATCCATAAAGATTTGTCATATCGCTAGATGGCACCTCAGGGTCTAGGAAGCACATAATGGTTTTATTATTATAAAGATAGCTTTCAAGTAGCTCTATCTCGTCGTCGTAATAGTCGCCCTGTGGCTCGTAAATAACTACCGCATCAGCATCGCTTGGAATAGAAGCTCTTTTTGCGAGGTCTTCACGATAAATGCTTGCTTTTTCACCCTTGCAAGCGACACCATTAATGGTTCCGTCACACTCGAATGAGCTTGCGACTAAAGTTTTTTCTTCACCGCCAACGTTTATAACGGGCAATTTGGGGTCGTCAATGTCTATTCCCCAATCCCAAGTAGGGCTATATTGCTTTCCACACTTATCACAGGTGTATATTTGCTCCTCTAAATCAATCGCACGATATACGTATCCTGCGTTTGTAAAGATTTTTGCAAGGTTAGAGAAGGTTACAATTTTAACGGGAGTGCCGTTTTCGTCATAGGCAAAATCAGAGCCCTCATCGTGATTTATAACAAAGTAAACGGTGGGAACCCTATTCGTGGTTAGACGGATAACCGACTCAATAAGCACGACCTCGCCATTATATGCAAACAAAGAGGAGCTTGAGTCAGCAACGTAGAAGTCACCAGCTTGGAAAATTTCAAATTGTGTGTATTTTTCGCCCTCTGGCTCGGGAATGTCAGTACGTCTGACAACGACGCATTGGTCAATCATTTCCTTTTCAGCAATACCGAGTGAAAATTTGTTCACAAAATCGTGGTCGTCTGATGAGCGGTATGAAACGGTTATATTATCAAGCTCGTCTGCCAGATGCGTTACTGTTTGGTTAACGTAGGCAAGACCAACCTTGCCGTCAACTGATGAATAGTCGGATTCGATTTTGTCACGCGCCTGGAAGAAAATAATTTCAAGGCTAATTTCCTTATCAACAACCTGCTCCTGCATAACGGAAAGAAACTCGTCGGAGGCGGAATAAAATTGCTCATCGGTCATATCAACGAAAAGGTTGAAACGCTCGCAAAGGAAGGTGACGAGTGCGTTAAAAACAATTGTAATAACTATAAGTATAGCTAAAAAGCCTGCCAAAACTGCGCCGTATTTCATTTTGCGCTTGTTTGAAAATTTCTTTAGAAAATCCATTTTGGCACCTCCTTATGACAGTCTGCGTGCTTGGAAAACACGCTCACTTAAAAATAGAAAGATACCTGTTACCGATAGATAATAAATCAGTGCACCGATGTCAAAATATCCGTAAACGAATGCATCAAATCTGGCAAATGGTGAAAACCAGTCTATAACATATCTAAAAAGATATAAGCTGTCAGCGTTTAAAAGCGTGCTTGTGCCGTTTATGACAAGAAGGCCAAGTAAAATACCAACTGTAATAACAGCAGAGGCAAACATATTTTCGGTCAAGGTTGAAACGAAAATGCCTATTGCAATAAAGCACATTCCAAGCAAAATAAGCGCTGTAAAATTACCTATAATCATAGCAACATTAGGCGGTGTTGTACCTTCGGGAGTGAAAACGAACAACGTTATGAAATTCAAAAGAGAAAGTGCGATATAAATTATGTACATAGTAAAAGCACTTAAAAATTTGCCCATGACAAGCGAAAAAATTGAATTCGGAGAGGTCAAAAGAAGCTGTTCGGTTTTAGTTCTTTTTTCCTCGCTGAAGCTACGCATTGTCAAAATGGGTAAGAAAACTATCATAACGAAAAGAATAATAGAGAAGTAGCTTGAGGTATCCGAGGTGGGAGTTGAAGCTAAAATTGTGGAAACGGAAAATACGAAGCTCGATATGATAAGCGCAATAGCTAGAAAAATATATCCTGTGGCTGTTGTGAAATACGAGCGCATTTCCTTTTTATATATCGCTAGCACTACTGATTATCTCCTTTCTCGTCTATTAGCTTAACGAACAAGTCCTCAAGCGTGATTTCAACGCCCTCCATAGCAAGGATAGGCCAGCCTCTTGAGGCTAGGGCAGTAAAGAGCATTTTTCTTATGTCAACTGCGCCCGAATATTCAATTATATAATTGAAGGCATCACCGTCGCGCACGCCGTCCTGAGTTACGCGAGTAACACTGTGTATACCCCTTAAGAGATTGAGAACCTCGCGGTTCGGACCTGCAATTTTGACGCGGAAACGGTTGTTTTGACCAAGAGTTTGGTTTAGTTGCGACGTTTTTTGGTCGGCAATTATTTTTCCTTCGTTAATGATAACGATTCTGTCACAGATGGCTTGCACCTCTGTCAAAATATGGGTTGAGAGAATAACCGTGTGGTCCTTGCCTAGCGAACGAAGTAGGTTTCTAACCTCTATAATTTGCTTTGGGTCAAGACCAACCGTCGGCTCGTCGAAAATAATTATTTCAGGGTTTCCGATAATTGCAGAGGCAATACCGACTCTTTGCTTGTAACCCTTTGAGAGATTTTTAATTAAACGCTTTTTAACATCGGCGATTTTTACAAGCTCGCATATCTCGTTAAGATGCGCCTTCTTGTTAAACGTGCAGGATTTAAGGTCGAAAACAAAAGAGAGATATTCCCAAACCGTCATATCGACGTAAAGCGGTGGCTGCTCAGGCAAAAATCCAATTTTGCTTTTGACTGCCTTCGGTTGTGTAAACACGTCGATACCATCAACTAAAACTGTGCCTGCGGATGGTGAAAGGTAGCCTGTTATTATATTCATTGTGGTTGATTTTCCTGCACCGTTAGGGCCGAGAAAACCAACGATTTCGCCCTTTTTAACTGTGAAGGAAACGCCATCAAGTGCATACTTGTTGCCAAATTTTCTAACAAGGTTGTTAATTTCTATCATGCTTTCTCCTAATAAACGCGCATATAATGCGCACATAATATTACAAAATAAAGTATAACATATATAATTGTAGAAATCAATAACAATATTTTACAAAAAAATATTTTTCATTTATTTTTCACTTTGTTGACACAGGCTATATTTAGTGATAAAATAAACTATATAAACAAAAAAATGGAGATTTATTATGATATACAAGTCTATGGAGGAATTGATAGGCAATACACCTCTGGTTGAGCTTTCAAAAATCCGAGAGGAGCTTTCCTTAAAAAGTAGAATTATTGCAAAGCTGGAATTTTTAAATCCGGCGGGCTCTTCAAAGGATAGAGCCGCGAAAACAATATTAGACGAGGCGGAAGCCAAGGGACTTTTGAAAAAAGGCGACGTGGTAATTGAGGCAACCTCCGGCAACACAGGCATAGCGCTTTCCATGCTTGGCGCAATTCGCGGGTATAAGGTTATAATAGTTATGCCGGATACTATGTCAAAGGAAAGAATTTCCATGATGAAGGCTTATGGTGCAGAGGTCATTTTGACGGATGGCGAAAAGGGAATGGCAGGGGCTAACCAAAAAGCGCTTGAAATCAAAGAGAAGACAGAGGGTGCATTTATGGCTTTGCAGTTTGAAAATCCATCAAATCCACACGCGCATTATCTTACAACAGGGCGAGAAATTTATGAAAACACCGGGGGGAGTGTCGATATTTTTATTTCGTGCATTGGCACGGGCGGGACTCTTAGCGGAATCGGTAAATACCTCAAGGAGCAGAATCCTAATATTAAAATTTATGGTGTTGAGCCTGACGGCTCGCCGCTTTTGACAAAAGGTATTAGCGGAAAGCATAAAATTCAAGGTATCGGTGCAAACTTCGTCCCCAAGACTTATGATGCATCGGTATGCGACAAGGTGTTTACAGTTAAGGACGAGGATGCATATGAGATGGCTAGGCTGATTTCAAAAAAAGAGGGCATCTGTGTCGGAATTTCCTCGGGCGCCGCGCTAAAATGCGCTATTGAAATAGCAAAAACAGAAGAAAATAAAAATATAGTAGTCCTTTTGCCCGATACAGGTATGCGATATTTGTCGGACGGACTTTTTGACTAAAATTAAGGAAACGGAGAAAATACAATGGCTTCATATGGAGTAATATTCGACCTAGACGGAACGCTAGCTTATACGCTTGACGATATAATCACCGCCGTTAATAATATGCTTTCAAAATTGGGTTATAAGACTCGCACGAAAGCAGATATTCTTAAATTTATAAACAACGGAGCAAGAGAGCTTGTGCGCCGTGCTTTGCCAAAGCTAGTGCAAGAGTCTGAATTTATTGTTGACAGCGCCCTTGAGGTTTACGGAGATGAATATAAAAAATGTTATCTTGAAAAAACACATCCATACGACGGAATAATAGAGGTTCTTGAGGAACTAAAAAACGACGGTGTTAAAATTGCCGTTTTATCAAATAAGCAAGACAAATTTGTTAAAGATATCATTTATAAGCTTTTTGGCAAGAATTTCTTTTCGTGCGTTCAGGGACAGGCATCGGGCATGCCGGCAAAGCCTGACCCAACGTATAGCTTTTCCATCTGCAAGCAGATGGGAGTAAAGCCGTCAAATTGTTTTTTTGTTGGCGACTCTGATGTTGATATGAAAACCGCAAAGAACGCGGGTATGGCCTCAATAGGTGTTCTATGGGGATACAGAGAAAAAACAGTTCTAGAGGAAGCCGACGCAACCTTTACAGCGGAAGCACCGGTTGATTTGCAAGAGATATTAAAGGAACAAATTGCACTGAAAAAGCAAAATTCGAAAAAGAAAAAATAGCGATACTTCGGTGTTTTAATCCTATATGTATAAAAAACGCGCGAAATTAACAAAAAAATTAACATTAATCTGTAATTTGTTAATTTCGCCAAAAAATATAATAATTTTGAGAGAGATTCGGTCCTAAAACAGTAAGAAACAGACAGGTTTTTGTGCACATTTCACAAAAACCCATCTGTTTTTCTTTTTTGTTCAACTTGACAGTTTTCCACATATGTGTTAATATTATAAAGTAAAATAGAAATTTAATTAGGAGAATTGTTTATGAAAAAGAAAATTCTACTCGGCACTATAATAGCGATAGCAGTAATGTGCTTATTTGCTATTTCAATTTCCGCAACTGTTGTTACAATAGACGACATCCAATATGACGTTTATACTGACGAAAGCGGAAACAATTTCGCTACAGTTTCAAACAAAAACAGAGGCACCTGCTCTTTGGAAACTGTAATAATTCCAAAAACCATTGACTATGAGGGTACTACCTACACAGTTAACAAAATGGAAGATTATGCGTTTGCAGGAAACTCAAGCATTGTTACATTTGTTGTTAAGCCTGCGCTTGCAAGATTTCCAAACTCTATGATTGAATCATCGCGTAACATTAAAAAGGTTTACGTTGATTTTTCTAACGTTACCGAAATCGGTTCAAGAGCATTTACCTTTGCTGAAAGAGATGACACAAACCCGGTAGAGGGTCAAGAGTTCAAGTTTTATACAGTTGCATCTTGGGAAGCCGGCAGTGACGTTGAAATTACGGAGGTTGATTTTGACAAGATAGTGTCTATCGGTTCTGGTGCGTTCAACAATGCAAGTCTTAAAAAGGTTACAATCGGAAAAAACTGTAAATCTATCGGCATACAAACCTTTAGATTCAGTGACCTTGAGGATGTTACTGTAGAGAGCAACGTTGATATTCCGTACTACTTTGCTGCTCATGCACAACTTAAATATATAAAATTCGGTTCGCCATCAAGTATAGGCGGCTCTGCGTTCTCTACCAACACAAAGGTGATTTCCGTTATAGGCGATTTATCTAACTGTACGTCAATCGGTGGCGGTGCTTTCATTTTTGCAACGCAATATGATAGAGGTAATTCAACTGTTCAATGGTACAACCTTAAAGGCGAGCAGGTAGTTGACCTTTCCAATGTTACAAAAATTGAGGGCTCAGGTTTTGCAAGCTCAAACGTTGGTTCTGCAAAAATCATTTGGCCTAAGGCTCTTACTTCTATATCTGATCAAGCATTTAGAAAAGCAAATATAAACCAACCTATTTATATCAATGCAGCGGCAGGTGCCAACGTTGAAATTACTCGTTGGATGTTTGATAGCAACCCATCAAATCTTTACGTGTATGGTCCTGGCGTTTATAGAGCAAACGGAATTTACAGTGCAGGTACTACGGTTGTTTCTCTTGCTGACCATTTAGAAATCCGTTATGACGCTTTCCAAGGAACAGGCTGCACACTTTACTCTAAATCATATACAATAACAGAGAACAACTCAGCGGTGGAAAAAGAGCTTAAAAATGCACCAACCGTTGTTGAGATCGCAAGCGGCACAGCAACTCCTTATAAGGGATGTGGCTTGGTTGTTGACTTGGTTTTGGCTGACGAATCAACTGTAAAAATCGACCGTGTTGTTCACGAATATAAGGATTCGCTTGATATGACGGTTTGTCCTGCCGGCTCCGCTACTATTTATAAGTGCGATGGCTGTGGCGACACATATAAGGTAACTGACGAAGACGCATATATCTCCGATACGCACGAATTCAACGTTGAAAACGGTGCTACTATAATAAACATCGTTTATGAAAATTACTTCGCAAAGGGCGTTATTACAAAGGCTTGCGCTCATTGTGACGCAACCACAACACCTGATATTGAGGTTGAATCTGCAAAGCCTATGTTTGCACCTCTTGGATATTCAATGTCTGAGGAGGAATCGAATGTTAAGTTCGTTGCTCACTTTGTTCAAGCGAATAGCGATGCTATCAAAGCATATGAAAATCTTACCGGAAAAGAGGTTAGATATGGAGTGCTTGGAGCTATCGCAGATGAATCCTGCAATCCACTTGAGGTTGATGAGAATGGCGTAATTATCACAAAGCCGGGTGCGGTTTACGCAAATATGACAGATACTGATTATACAAATATCACTGTAAGAATTAACGGTATTTCATCCGGAGCAAAGGTACACTGTGGTGCTTACGTTATAGTTGACAATGTTCTTTCATATATATTTGACGACCAAATAAGCGACAAGGCGCACGTGTTTGAGCTATAAAATCAAAAGAAACCGAGAAATCGGTTTCTTTTTTATAAAAATTGATTTTCACAAAAAAACAAAATCACCCTGCCGTGGCAGGGTGATTTTTATTGCTAAATCCAAATTATTTAACTTCTGCTTTTGCGCCAGCTTCTGTAAGTTGCTTAGCGATGTCTTCAGCTGTTTCCTTAGAAACTGCTTCCTTGATTGTCTTAGGAGCGCTCTCAACGAGTTCCTTAGCTTCCTTAAGACCAAGACCTGTAAGCTCTCTTACAACCTTGATAACGTTGAGCTTGGATGCACCTGCTTCAACAAGTACAACGTCAAACTCTGTCTTCTCCTCAACAGGAGCTGCAGCAACAGCTGCGCCAGCAACTGCAACAGGAGCTGCAGATACGCCGAATTCTTCCTCAACTGCCTTTACAAGATCAGCAAGCTCGAGAATTGAAAGTGTTTTGATTTCTTCAAGAATATTAGTAACCTTTTCGTTAGCCATGATAATTTATCCTCCGTAATTTAGATAATATAATTTTTCTTTTTAATTTGCGTTTTTTAAAGTAACGTTAAACTTATTCAGCAGCTTCTACGCCGTTCTTTTGGTCGATAACTGCTTGGATAGCGCGAGCAAAGCCTGAGATAGGACCTTGGATGCTACCGAGGAATCTTGCAAGAAGAACTTCCTTAGAAGGAATATCAGCAAGAGCCTTAACTGTGTTTGCATCAACAACTGCGTTCTCAAGGAAACCGCCTTTGATTTCAAAGGTTTCAACCTTGTCAGCAAATTCTTTTGCAATTTTTGCTGGAGCAATTGGATCGTCGTAACCGATAGCGATAGCGCTCATACCGTTAAGATTTTCCTTCATTGCTTCATAGCCTACTTCATCACAAGCACGACCAATAAGAGTATTTTTAATTACCATATAGTCAACGCCTGCTTTTCTGAAAGCGGCACGCATTTTGGTATCGTTTTCAACTGTGATACCTTGGTATTGAACAAGAACACCACTTTGCGCTCTCTTGATTTTTTCAACAAGATCAGCAACGATGGCTTGCTTTTGTTCAAGAACTGATTTACTTGGCATAATAACCTCCTTGTAAAATTTTGCAGGAGAAAAAGAAAAATCTTTTTCCGGGAAAAGCATAAATATCCACACCGAAAAAAGATTTATTAACTATAAAATTATATAAATTCTTCCTCGGCAGGGAGCTAAATGCAATTACTGTGACCTGCTGTCTTTGGATTTGCCTCAACATTATAGCATAGTGAAAATGCTTTGTCAAGAGTTTTTTAAAATTATTTTTTAATTTTTCTTATGTCGTTTCCAGTGAATAATTTAATATTAAATTCACCAAAAAGACGGCTTGTGATTCTGTCGTGATACTTGCTTCTGATTTCCTTGGAATTTAGGTTTGTGCTTGCAATTATTGGTAAATTCTTATTCAATCTTGTATTAATTATATTGTATAGACAAGCAACAGTAAATGAGTTTACCGCCTCTGCGCCTAAATCGTCTATAATCAAAAGGTCGCAGTCAAGATACTTTCCCGAAATTGGCTCTTCTTCTGAAAATCTATCTCTGAAACGGTCGTTATCAAAGTCGAAAAAGATATTTTGTGCCGTTTCGTAAATTACGTTGTAGCCCTTTTCGATAAGCTCCTTTGCAATAGCGGTTGATAGGTGAGTTTTTCCAAGTCCTGTGCCGCCGACAAACAAAATATTTTCCTTTATTGTTCCAAAATCCTTAACGTAATTTTGGGCATAGTGAAGAAGCTCACTCATTTCCTCCGAGTTTTCGTATTTTTCAAGAGAAAACGTTTGGAATGATTGTGTTTTTATTAAATTTGAAATGCCCGAGAGCTTAAATTGCTCCTCGATAAGTCTGTTTTTGTAGCAGGAGCATAGCTTTCCGTTAGAAGACCCCCAGTCCTGGCACTTTGGGCAGTCGTGGTGAAGGTCAGTATAGTCCTCACTGTATCCGTTTGCGAAAAGAAAGGATGCGCGATTCCTTTGAAGCTCAAAATTGCGCTCCTTTAGGTCATTTATTCGTTCAGTCAAGCCGTCCTTGCCCTTCAAGGCGCAAGCCATAATGTCAACGCCTGTTCTTGACAATTCCTTATCAATAGCTCTGATTTCGGGGATTTTGGAGTAAATTTCTAAAAGGCGCTGGTCACGAATAGCCTCGTTTTTTAGCCTTTTTTGTTCAAACTCTTCATTAACTATATTAATAACTCTTTTTGAAAAGCTCATTTTTTACTCCTTTCCTTTATTCTTTCGCTTGAACGCTTAAGTGCTGCCTCAAAAAAGTCGTCTGTGTCAAATGACGACATTGACAGCTTTTCCTTGTGGCTTTCCATAAGCCTTTGTGCATCCTCAACCGTCTTAACGCCCGAGGCGAGCCAGTTTTCAAGAATTTTATTTGCGTAATTCCAGTTGGCGCCCTTGCCGTTGTCAACGGATATTTCGTACGCCATTTTAATGAGCTCGTAGCTTATTTTTGCATTTGCCCAAGCATCGAAAATTCCTTTTTCGCGCGCGGTGAACTCACGTCCGCCGACACCGAAAAGCTTTCTTACCTTATATTCAAGTGAGCGCTTGTTTCTACGTGCAGCAAAGTGCTCCTCTAATTTTTCGTAGGTGTCAATCCCCTCGTCGTAGAGAATTTTGGAGGTTTTTCTTATGTATGCCCAGTTCGAGGTGTTGTTTTCAACACAGTAGGCAAGAAGCATAAGAATATATTCGTCACTAAACTTGTAGTAATTTTTAATATGTAAAAGTGAGTTGTAGTCGGTAGGCGTAAAATCCTTTCCGAGTACGTTTGCGGCACAATCTGCAAGCATTTTGAAGCTTGGATTTGCATCAATTAATGCGGTGATTTGCGCGCCGGTGAATGAAGGAACAGAGTTGTCGGCTTCTGTAACTGATGATACAGTGTCCGGTGAAATATTATCAACGCCATCAAGCTCTAATATTCCGTTTTTTGCCCAAAAGCAAAGCGCACTTGTTACCTCGCTTGCAGTTAGGTCTAATTGCTTACATAAAGCGGGAATAGCCTTGTCAAAGTCGCAAAAATGACTTGAATAAGCGGATAAAACAAGGATAACCTTAAGCTCGTTTTCGCTGGCATTCTTGGCTAAATCAATAACGCCTGAGGGAAGATTTATGATGCTTCCCATATATTTAATAGAAATCTTCATTTTTCTTCTCCGTCAGCTTGGATATGCGTTTAATGCTTCGTCGGCACGCACTCCGTCTAAAAATTCATAATACCCCTGTGCGCCAATCATTGCGGCATTGTCACCGCAAAGAGATAATTCGGGCGCGTAAAATGTTGCGCCAATCTCGTTAGCGACCGAGGTGAGCGCTTCTCTTATATGTGAATTTGCGCTAACTCCACCGGCTAAAACGATTTTATCGTAGCCTGTTTTAATAAGGGCATCACGCACCTTTTGTCTTATAGATTCGGTTATGGTGTAGGTAACGGAGGCACAAACGTCCTCTTTGGAAAATTCCTCGCCCTTTTGATTTTTCGTGTTTAAGTAGTTTATAACCGCGGTTTTAAGTCCACTAAATGAAAAGTCAAGAGTATCCTTATTTATGCTTGGAGAGGGGAAGGAAATTGCGTGCTTGTCCCCTGCCTTTGCTAGCTTATCAACCATAGCTCCACCCGGATAAGGCAGACCCATAACGCGACCGATTTTATCGAAGCATTCGCCCACCGCGTCATCACGCGTTGATGCAATTTCGGTGAACTCTGTGTATGATTTTATATCAAAAAACGATGTGTGACCGCCCGAAACAACGAGCGAAAGAAAGGGAGGCTCAAGCTCCTTGTGAGTTAAGTAGTTTGCCGCCACGTGTCCTTTGATGTGGTCAACAGGCACAAGAGGAATGTTGTTTGCGTAGGCAAGAGATTTTGCAAAGTTCACGCCCACCAAAAGAGCACCAATAAGCCCGGGGCCGTTTGTAACCGCAATTAAGTCAATGTCCTTGATAGTGACGCCTGCAACATCAAGCGCCTCGTAAGTTATTTTTGAAATTGCCTCGATGTGTGCACGACTCGCAATTTCGGGCACGACTCCGCCGTAAAGTGCCTGTATGTCAACGGAAGAGGCAATAATATTTGATTTTACCAAGCGAGAGGACTCGCTCATTTCCAAAACCGCACAGGCGGTTTCGTCACAAGAGGATTCAAAGGATAAAACTAACATAAAACCTCACTCCTTTTTGTTATTCTAAAATTAAGTTCATCAGCAGTGCATCTTCTGTGGGTAGAGAATAATGATTTTTAGACACTCCCACCGCCGAAAAGCCGAAATTTTCGTATAATTTAATGGCTGGTATATTTGACACGCGCACCTCTAAAAACAGCTTGCAAACCTCATTTTGCTTGCAATGCTCAAGTAATTTTTCAATTAGAAGAGTTCCAATGCCCATTTTTCGCGTGTCGGGACTAACTGCAACGTTTACAATTTGACATTCGTCAAGAATTTTTGTAAAGCTAATGTAACCAAGTACGTTTTCACCTGCTTTAGCAACGAAAAAATTCCAAATTGGATTGCTTATATATTCTAAAATATTAGCCTCGGAAAAGGGTGTTGAAAAGCATTCCTTTTCAATTTTTGCGACACTGGGTGCGTCTTTTTCGGAAATTTGCTCTATTTTTATATTGCTTTTCATATTAATAGCCGAATTTTCCCGAAAGGCTGTCATCGTCCTTAATCCAGTCGCCAACGATAACCTCGGTGTAATCGGTTTTTGTGTTTCTGATGATTACCCTTGAAATGCCGGCGTTTATAATTTGACGCTTACACATCATACAGCTGTTCATACCGCCTATAATCTCGTCGGTTTTTGGGTCGGTACAGCACATATATAGGGTTGCACCAAGCATTTGCTCACGGGAAGCTGCAATTATAGCGTTTGCCTCTGCATGCACGCTACGGCATAATTCATATCTTTCGCCCTTTGGAATTCCTAGGGTGTCACGGTAGCATGAGCCAAGCTCGTTGCAGTTTACACGTCCTCTTGGTGCACCGTTATAGCCTGTTGAAACGATAACGTCGTTTTTAACAATAATTGCACCGAAGCGACGGCGAAGACAGGTGCTTCTTTCAGATACTGTCTCTGCAATATCAAGATAGTAGTTGTGTTTAGATACTCTTTCCATAGTAGCTCCTTTAATTAAAATCAAATACGACCTTGCCGTTTTCATCTAGCCTTAAGACCGCATCGAAGGATTTTCCGTTTTTTGAAACGAAGCCTTGAATTTTGCTCGTTTTTCCCGTAGCCAAAAGCATTTTCACGTTTGAAAGGGAAATTACGCGCTTGCAAATTGATTTATTGATTGAGAATTTACAGCCTTCCTTGTAGCCGGTACAGCCGTAGCCAAATTTGGTTCTTATAACATCTCTCTCACAAAGAGGACATTTGCCGACAACCTCACCAAAAATGCCAATGTTTGTGTCCTTTTCTGGCTCGGCATCCTTGGAATTTTCAAAAACCTCGCCGATTTCACGCTTTGCAAGGTCAACGCTGTCGTCAATGGTTATTTCACTTCTATATACCTTTTTAAGAGCCTGACCCATTTGGCTTGTTTTATATTTGTCCATTATAATTCCAAGCTGTGAAAGCGCTTCGATTAGATATTCGCCATCTGGCAAAATGTAATACGAGTCTTTTTTGAGCATTATGTATGCGCTTTTGCACGCATTTTCTATTATTCCCGTTCTTGTTGCCTCTGTGCCAAGCTCCAAGCCCTCGAATATAGCCTTGTAGTCCTCGTCGTCACTCTCGTCTGCATTTGCCTTATCCTCTTTAAATGGATTTTTAAGATAGTTATTAAGAGTTTCAATTGTGTAATGCTTTGGCGGAGTGGTTTCCTTTTCTTGAGGCTTGAAATTAATGTTTACCTTGTCGCCCTTTGAAAGCTTTGGCAAAATTTTATCCTTTGGAGTATAGTCGTCAAATTTTGTCCAACCGGCTTGGGTAATAACCGTGCCCTTTAAAACAAACTCCTCGTAGTCGCCAACCTTGATTTTGATTTCACTACGCTCAATTTTACATTCTTCAGCGCAGAAAACCGCAACAAAACGACGTAAAATTGTGGAATAAACCTGTCTTTCTCGCTCGGTTAACGACTTGGGGTCCGGAATTTTATAAGTAGGGGTAAGAGCAGAGTGGGACTCGATTTTCGAGTCGTCAAAAATTGATTTTGAAAATCTAAACTCCACAGGGTAGCCCATTTTTGCTACGTTTGCAATGATGGACTTCATCTTTCCCTGCTCAGCGGTTGCTAAATATTCGGAGTTAGTACGTGGATAAGTTACGTAGCCCTCCTCATAAAGCTTTTGAACGGTGGATAATGAATCATCCATTGACATTTTATATTTTTTACCAAGATAACTCTGCAATTTTGAAAGTGAAAATAATTTCGGCGGGGAGAGTGTGTCTTTTTTTGTTTTAACCGAGGTTACAATCGCATCAGCACCGTTGTATTTTGTGCATTCGTCAAGCGCCTTTAAATATTCGTCCTTGGTGAATTTTTGCTTTGAGGTTAAATCGACAAACTCGTCGTTTGTTTTTTCATGCGATGAGATAACGTAATATTTTTGAGGAACAAAGTTCCTAATTTCCATATCTCTGTCGTAAATCGCCTTAACAATAGGTACAATAACTCTGCCTACACGCAAAAGCTTTCCTGTTTTCAGCGTTGCAAAACGAGTTAGGTTTACACCGTAAAGCCAGTCAATATATGTTCTTGCAAAGCCCTCGTTTGCCAAGGAAATATATTCCGTTTCATTTTTCATATCCGAAAGTGCCTCTGAAATTGTTTCGGGCGTTTGGTCAGGAAGCCATAAGCGAACAAAGCTCTTATCACTTTCCAAAGCGTGCTCAACGCAAAGTCGCACAATGATTTCACCCTCGCGGTCTGCGTCTCCCGCGTTTACTATGGTGTCAATGTTGGCTCTGTTGCAGAGGTATTTTATAGTGTTGAATTGTTTTTTTACACCAGGGTCAACTTCCTTGCTTGCGTTTCTTTTTAGATTGAACTTAAACTTGTTAGGGAAGCATGGAAGATTGTCCATTGTCCATTTTGGTTGTGGATTTTCTACGTAATCCTCAATGTCGGCAAGGGAGAATAAATGACCGAAAACCCAAGTGACAACGTAGTCGCCACCCTCGTAATATCCGTCACGCTTTACCATTTTGTTGCCCTGCAAGCGCGCAATTCCAGCAAGAATGTTTCTTGCAAGCGATGGCTTTTCAGCGATTATGAGCTTCATAAAAATTCTCCTTTCCTATTGAAAATTATGCGACAAAAAATGTCGATACAAAATAATTTTAGCATATAATTTTATATTTTTCAAGTAAAATATATAAAATATAGAAGCGCAGGGTGGTAAACCTCTGCGCTTTTAACTTTATTTTTCTTTCTTTTCTAGCTTTTCTCGGGTCCCGTCAGGACGTTCAATTACGGTGCTTCCAAGGGTTGCACGCAGATTTCTGCGGTATCCCTCCAAATATTCCTCATAAAGCGCCTTTTGCTCGTCTTGTTCAGCTTGGGTTAAACCCTCGGCTTTCTTTTTCTTTGCCAGAAAATTAATTCTATCTATTTTAGCTTGTTCCATAAAATTTCCTTAATTTGCTCGTTTCACTCCCGCAAGACATGGTGACTTTTAATCTAATTCAGTTTTGCAAATTATTCCACCGCCGATTACAGTGTCGCCATCATATAAAACCACGCTCTGTCCCTTGCAAATTGCCCTTTGCGGTTCGTCAAAAACAACGTGTAAAATGCCGTTTTTTAGACACGCAGTGGCACTTTTTTCAATTTGATTATATCTAACCTTTGCAAAACAACGGATAGGCTCATCTATTGAGTCAACTGCTGTTAAATTTACGTTATCCGCCCAAAGCTCGTGAGAAAAGAGGTCCTCGTTTTCGCCTATTACAACCTCGTTTTTCTCCAGGTCCTTTTTTATGACGTACATAGAGTGGGGAAGCGCTAGCCCAAGTCCCTTTCTTTGTCCGATAGTGTATCTTATTATACCCTTGTGTTTGCCTAAAAATTTGCCGTCTTTTGTGACAAAATCTCCCACAGGGTAGGACTTTTTTGTATAATCCTCTATAAATTTGGCGTAATCTCCATCTGGCACGAAGCAAATATCCTGACTTTCCTTTTTCGCCCCCAATTCAAGCTCGTATGCGTCTACGATTTCACGCGTTTCCGTCTTTGATTCGATTTTTCCGAGCGGAAAAATGGTCTTCTCAATTTTCTCGCGAGAAAGCCTGTATAAAACGTAGCTTTGGTCCTTTGATAGGTTTTTTGCCTTCTTCAAAACCTTGCGACCATACTTTTCGTCGTATTCAATTATTGCATAGTGACCGGTGGCAATTAAATCGCAGCCGATTTTTTTTGCAAACTCAAAAAGCCTGTCAAATTTTAAGTGAAAATTGCATTCAATACAAGGATTGGGAGTTGCACCGTTTTCATATGAAGAAATGAAATTAGAAATAACGTATTTGTCAAAATCCTTTGAAAAATCAACCACGTGGTGCGGTATTTCTAATTTTTTACATATTTTTTGTGCATCCAAAATATCACTCTCGCCCGAGCATTTGGAGCTTTTATCGGTGTGTAGGCGCATTGTTGCACCTACACACTCATATCCTTCATTTTTTAATATACACGCACAAGCGGAGCTATCAACACCGCCACTCATGGCTACTAATAATTTTTCCAATTTAAAATACGTAGCTTCCTTTCTCAACGCGCATTTCCTTGCCGTCTATTATGATTGTTGTGGGAGATGGCGTAGTTATTTCGTATCTGAACTTACCTCCCTCGTTAAACCAAGCGGAGGAAACAGTTCCGTATTTTGTTTCTATTTTTGCGCTTAACCATTTCAATTTCTTTGTAGGCTTTGGCGCAATTATGATTTCTTCAAATCCCGGCTTTTCTTCTACTGTCTTTATACCGCAGGCAACACCGTAAACCCAGTCCGCAACGCTACCGAAGGCGTAGTGGTTAAAGGAGTTCATATCGCGCGACCAAAATTCGCCCTTGTCATTAACTCCGTCCCAGTGCTCCCAAATAGTGGTTGCACCTTGCTTAACAGAGTATAACCAAGATGGGAATTCCTCCTGTAAAAGTAAATCATATGCAAGCTCGGTATATCCGTTTTCGGATAGAGCGTGGAGCAAATAAGGAGTGCCGACAAAGCCTGTTTTGAGCTTCTTGCCATTTTCTATAATCATATTTGCTAGTTTATCTGCAACAGCCTTTTTATCCTTGGCAAAATCAAAATAAAGAGCAATTACACATTCGGTTTGCGTATTAAACTCAGTGAACCTTTCTCTGCCTTTTTCTAAAATCTTTTCGTAAAGCTTTTCATATTTTGACACGTTTTTGCCAAGAACCTTACCCGCCTTGATAACAAGGCTGACAGAGTAAGCATAGAAAATTGTAGCAATTATATCGGGATTGCTTGAGCCCTTATAGCTACCGGCAGGAGCATCAAGACCGAGCCAATCTCCAAAGTGCCAGCATCCGTACCAAAGGTATTTTTCCTTGGTAATTCTGCCAATTTCAGCTATATAGTCGCACATAGACTTAAACTGTCTTGCAAGAATTTTTTTATTGGCATAGGTTAAATAAATTTGCCAAGGACATATGGTTGAAGCGTCGCTCCAAACAGCTGTTGAGCTTCCCGGACGGTCGTGCACCTGAGGAATGCAGAATGGAATTCGTCCCTCACGCTGTTGCTCAAGACGAAGGTCCTCAAGCCATTTGTCAAAGAATTTTTCTACATTATAGTTATATGACGCGGTTTTTATAAATACCTGCGCATCTCCCGTCCAGCCAAGTCGTTCATCTCTTTGAGGACAGTCGGTGGGAACGTCAAGGAAATTGCCCTTTTGTCCCCAAATAATATTTGAAAACAGCTTGTTAAGAAGTGGACTTGAAGAATTTAGGTAGCCGGTTCTTTTTATATCGGAATGAAGAACGATTGCCTTAATATTGTCTTTTGTAATTTCACAGGGAAACTTGTCAACGCGGATATATCTAAAGCCCCAGAAGCATAGCTTTGGCTTATATACCTGATGTCCGTTTGCACATATATAATCAAACTTAGCCTTTGCGCTGCGGTAGTTTTCCGTGTAGAAATTGCCGTCCTTGTCAAGCACCTCGGCAACGGAGAAGGAAACCTTATCGCCTTTTTTTGCATCAAGGCTGATTTCAAAATATCCCGTCATATTTTGACCGAAATCGATGACCGTTTCACCTTTTGGAGTTTTAAATATGCTTTTGGGGAAAATGATTTCTTGCTCTTTAACAATTTCGCCCTGTTGTTTAACTATTTTAAATTCGCCGTAGTCTTGTACCTTTACGGGAATAAATTTTTCCTCATACGTAGCATCATAGCTTTCGCCGTCGTAAATATCAGAAAACGTAATTTTGCTAAGAGCACATTCCCAATTTTCGTCTGAGTAAATATATTTCCTTGAATTATCCTTATATATAATCTCAATTTCGCAAATAAGTGCAGGATAAACGTCGGGAAGCTCTTTTCTTGTTCTTATATTAATTCTGCCGTTAAACCAACCTGAGGCAAGCGTTACTCTGATTTCGTTTTCACTCTTCAACATAGATGTAATATCATATTCTTGCATTTGAGTGCGCTTGTAGTAGGTCCAGCCCGGTGCCAAAATAAAATCACCGATTCTATCTCCGTTAAGCTCGGCGTAGTAGCATCCGAGGGATGTGATTTTTAAGGTTGCTTTTTTTATTTCCTTAGAAAAGGTGAAATTCTTTTTAAATACGGGGCAGGTGTAGTCCTGTTTAGTGGGATAGGAAATCCATTTGGAGTTATTTAACATAAAAACCTCGCATAAACATAGTTATATATCTCAATTATACCAAGGGCAAAAATAAAAATCAACAAATTACTTATAAATAAGTAAAAAAATAATTAAAAACCTATTGACAAACCTGTTTTGCTGTATTATAATGAACATATGAACAACTGCTCATATTTAGGAGGATAATATGGAAAACGAGAGCGTAGTATCAAAAATTCAAGGGGCTATTACCCGTAACAGTGAGCTTTTTGAGGAGCTTGCAAATCTTTACAAAATCTTTGGGGACGCATCGCGCGTTAAGATTCTTTGCGCTTTGACTCAAAGTGAAATGTGTGTTAGCGAAATCTCCGAGTTTTTATCGATAACACAGTCAGCTGTTTCGCATCAGCTCCGCATTTTGAAAACAAGCAACCTTGTAAAAACAAGAAGAAACGGAAAGTCAATAATTTATTCCTTGACCGATGATCACGTTCGCACTATCATCGACTGTGGTATGGAGCACATAGCAGAATAATAATGAAAAAAACAATGCGTGAAAACAAGGCAATGATTATTAGGCTTTTAATATCCGTTTGCCTTATCATTGCAGGGCTTATACTAAACGGATTTAATGGCTATTTCGCAATGATTTTATATCTTTGTGCGTATTTCCTTTGTGCCTATAAAATAATCGGCGGAGCTATTAAAAAGCTTTTAAAACAGGGTGAAATTGGCGAAAAAATGCTCATGACTGTTGCAACGCTGGGTGCAATAGCGACAGAAGCGTATTTTGAAGCTTCGTTTGTTATCGTTTTATATTTACTTGGCGAATTAATTGAAGAGAGTGCCGAGGAAAAAACAAAAAGCTCTATAAAAGCATTAACCGAAATTCGTCCGATTACCGCTCGTATAAAGGGCACAAAGACTATGGTCGATATTAACAAGGTGAAGATAGGCGACGTTATTGAGGTTTATGCAGGTGAAAGAATTCCGCTTGACGGAGTTGTTTTAGAGGGCTATGCCGATATAGATACCGCTGTTGTCACAGGCGAGAGTGAAGCTGTGCCTGTGAGAGCAAATTCGCTTGTCTATGCAGGATATATGAATCTAAACGGCGCATTGACCATCGAGGTTCAAAGAGAGAATAACCAAAGCATGGTTCAAAGGATAATAGATATTTCCTTGAACGCCGAGTCAAAAAAATCAAAGCGTGAAGCATTTATAAAGAAATTTGCAAAAATTTATACACCGATAGTTATGGCTTTAGCGGTTTTGATAGCCGTTATACCAACGCTGTTCGGTCTTGATATGGGCACTTGGCTATATAAAGCCTTTTCACTTCTTGCAGTTTCTTGCCCATGTGCTATTGTAATTTCCGTACCGCTAGCGTATTTTTGCGCTATTGGATATGCCTCACGCAAGGGAATTTTGATAAAGGGTGCGCGCACTCTTGAAAAGCTTACCGAGCTTAATACCATGGCATTTGATAAAACGGGAACTCTTACAAAGGCAGAGGTTAGAATAACCAAGGTTGAGTCGTTTAACGGCATTACTAAAATGGAGCTTCTTGAAATTTTAGGTATTGTTGAGAAGAAATCAACTCACCCTGTTGCACAGGCTGTGCAAAAAGAGGTTGAACGCTTTAAATTGAATATAGAAGACGGTGAAAATTATCATGAGGAGCTTGGAAGGGGAGCTGAATGTGATTCTAGCAAGGGTCATATAAAAGCAGGCACGTTTGCTTTTGCCGGAGGCGACGAGCAGTTTTCAGGCGCTACCATTTATATTTCACTTAACGGAAGATTTATTGGCTATTTCGGAGTTGGAGATAGCATTAAGGAAAACGGCAAAATCTCATTTGATAAATTGAGAACGTGCGGAATAGAGAAAATTTATATTATAAGCGGTGACAAGCAATCAAAGGTTGATGCCGTTGCAAGCACGCTTTATGCTGACGGTGCATATTCACAGCTTTTGCCGGAGCATAAGCTTGATGCTCTTGAGGACATCATAAAAACACACGAAAACGTTAAAATCGGCTACTGCGGTGATGGAGTAAATGACACCCCGTGTCTTTCCCGTGCAGACGTTGGATTTGCAATGGGTGCGCTCGGCTCTGACGTTGCTATTGAGAAGGGCGACGTTATAATAGCAGATGACGACCTTGAAAAAATTCCAAAGGCGATAAAAATTGCAAAAAGCACCAAAAGAACGATTATCACAAATATTGCCTTGGCGATTGGAATTAAGGCGTTGGTGGCTGTACTTACCTTGTCCTTGCCGTCATTCCCAATGGCACTTGCTGTTTTTGCAGACGTGGGCGTTATGTTAATAACAGTTTTAAACGCACTTCGCGCAGGCAGAAAAATGAAAAATAAATAGAAAAAGAGGGTTTGAAAGCCCTCTTTTTTGTATAATGAAAACCACCATCCTAAAACGGGTGGTGGTTAAAATTTTAATCAGTCCTCAAGCTTTTTCTTTTCGTCCTTGGAAAACTTATATTCAACGGATTTTCTGTCCTTTGTGTGGATAGGGTCATTGTCAACTATGGTGATGGCGCCTTCCTTTTCAATCATATAGGATTCGCCATTTTCATTTATCATTTCAACGCCGTGTATTTTCATTTCAATTTCAAGCGATTCGCAGTCTAGCAAAACACCATCACATTCAAATTTGTAGTAGCGGTATTGATATTTGTCGGCTTGGTCGCTCGCGGATAATGGGTATCTTGCAATCTCCTTAAGCTCGCTTTTGCCTTCCTCATTGGTTACATAATCGTAGGCGATAAGGTCGTATGAAACGTCGTCATAGGAAATGCCGTTTACGTTGTCTGCTTTGATTTTCGTGTTTACCTCATCAATATGGGTTTTATTGTAGCGCACACCGAATTGGATATATCCAAGACCTGTTTTCTTGCCGTTTTCATCAAGCTCGTTTATATAAACAAGCTTGGTGATTTTGATAACGCCTTGTTCACCAAGGCCCTCTGTACCAACTGAGTGGGTGCGGATGTCGTCATTGTTTTGTAGGGCACTTTCAAGCTTTTCGGTTATAAAAACCTCGTCAAAATAGTCAAAAATAGTAGAGCGATATAGTTGTATGCCGAGGAAAATTAGAAACGTGGCAAGAGCAACAATAAAAGCAATAGTGAATATTCTACCAACAATACTTGGTTTTCTTTTCTCGTCGTCCATTTTGCGCCCTCCTTTAGTTATTTTCCTAACTATTTTAGCACATATTTTAGTCGTGTGCAAGTTTTTTGAAAAAAATACTTAAAATACTTGACAAAAGATATATTTTTATTTATAATAGGTAGGCAAGATGGAATGAAGGAGATTTTTATGGTTTTAGATATCACCTCTTTAATCAACGGTAAATCATCGAAAATTGATTTTCAATATGAAATTGATAATTCCGATGAAGATACCTATATTCTCCCTCCAGACGACGTTTCTTTTACAGCGCCTGTAAGAGTTAGTGGCTGTGTTACCGATAATGCGGGCTATATGGCACTTTCTTTAACTGCAGAGATTGATTATGTCTCACGCTGTGCAAGATGTCTTGAGGATATTTCTGGCACATTTACCCTCAATTTCAATCGCAAGGTGGCAACTAAAGGCACACTACAAGACGAGGACAATGACGAATATGTTATTGTCAGAAACGGTTTCTTGGACATCGACCGTGAGCTTGTGGACGATTTACTCCTTGAGTTTCCCGCGAAGCTCCTTTGTGAAGAGGAATGCAAAGGACTTTGTTCAAAATGTGGTAAAAACCTTAATTTTGGCGAGTGCGATTGCCCGAAGAAAAAAGAAATCGACCCCAGACTTGCAATTTTTCAAAAACTACTTGAAAATGATTAAACTTTGTAGTATAATAGTTTAGAAATTAAGATATAAAGGCTAAAGGAGGTTACTCAAGATGGCAGTTCCAAAGAGAAAACAATCTCATGCTCGCACAAACAAAAGAAGATCAAACAACTCAAAGCTTACAGCACCAACAATGGTTAAGTGCTCAAAGTGTGGCGAGTACAATCTTACTCATCGCGTATGCTCCGCTTGCGGTTACTATGCAGATAAGCAAATTGTAAACAAAGAAAACGCATAATTTTAAGGCACCTGTAAAACAGGTGCCTAAATTATAATTTAATCTTATGGAGTTATTATGAATTTCACACCAAAGCGCAAAAACGGAAACGTGCGCGCTATATATCTTGGACTTTTAGCGCTTGGACTCATTTCCATTGTTGTAAGCGGAGAGTGGGCTTCTCGAAGAATAGCGCTTATTTGCATTAGTATGCTGTCCTTAGTTGGCGGAGTGTATCTAATGGTTAGATATGAGCTAACAACCTATTCATATATATTAAACGCCAAGGAAAACGACTTTGAGTTTTTTGTAAACAAGGCAACAGGCAAGCGCGGAAGCTACGTTTGCTTTTATATGATTTCCGATGTGGCAACGTTTTTGCCATACGAAAAGAACACCAAGGAAGAGCTTATAAAAAAGTATCAAAATATTTCGTTTTTCACCTACACAAATAACGTCTCGTGCAAAACAAACGTTTTGGTTTTTGCAAATGCCGGTCACTATGATGCTGTTATAATGGAAAGTGACGAAGCGTACGATGAGTATATAAAAAATGCCATCGCGCTTGTAAGAGAGAAGCAGAACACGCAAGAAGACGAAGACGACGATTAATAAATACATAATAAAAAGCACCCAACGGGTGCTTTTTGTTTTGCCTTCTTTGAGTTTTATCGTTGCGTGGCGCAGATGATTGTAAAATCGTTGTGATTTCGGTTTTACCCGTCGTTGCGCATCTAACCTCAGCGCTTGAAAAAACGCCGAGTGGGGAGGCGTTTTTTAGCGCAAGGCTTTACCTCACATAGAGAGACAAGGGCGGAGGAAAAATGCGCGAACGTGGCAACGTTGGCGTACTAGTGTACGGTAGAGGGCACGGTCGCGTATAGAAATCACATAAAGAAAACACGCGTTTTTGACGCGTGTTTTTTCCTTAATTTGCTTAATTGGGTAGCACCAAATAAAATAGTTGGTTTGTTTTGTGTGGTGCAGATGATTGTAAAATCGTTGTGATTTCGGTTTTACCCGTCGTTGCGCATCTAACCTCAGCGCTTGAAAAAACGACGAGTGGGGAGGCGTTTTTTAGCGCAAGACCGTGCCTCACATAGAGAGAAAAGGGCGGAGGAAAAATGCGCGAACGTGGCAACGTTGGCGTACTAGTGTACGGTAGAGGGCACGGTCGCGTATAGAAATCACATAAAGAAAACACGCGTTTTTGACGCGTGTTTTTTCCTTATTTTCTTGATTGAGAAACGCCATATAAATAAGTAGTTTGACTTATGTGGCGCAGATGATTTGGGAATAATTGTGATTTCGGTTTTACCCGTCGTTGCTCGCTCTATTTTTTAAAGAGGTTGTTTTCGCTAGCATCTCCAAAGCGCTCCTTGATAAACTTTAAAGCCTCATTAAATATCAGCTTGTCATTATCAAAGGTGCGTTCATATGGAAACTCATCCTCGAAAAACCAATGGAATGATGAAATTTCCTCCGCCTGTGGAACTACATATGCGCGAGTTGTTAAGGCGGTAAAATAAACAACCTTTTTCTCGGTGTTTTTCTTTTTACCAATAAGATAAATTGACTCCATTCTGAAGCCGTTTTCTATTTTAACGTCAATGCCTGTTTCCTCTTTTGTTTCGCGAATAGCTGTTTGGTATTCGTTTTCACCCGGCTCAACGTGACCCTTGGGGAATGACCAAAAATCGGTATATTTATTTTTTATGAGCAAAACCGCGTATTTTCCACGCGTCTTGCGAAATACGATAGTACCGCAAGATTTCTCATACCTCATATGGTTCATCTCCCTTCGTAGTGTAAAACAAAATATATAATATTGTAGACCTAAATTTCTAATATGTCAATAGAATTAGTTAAAATATTCTATTTCAAATTGAGAAAGTTCGCTCTTTTTCGTCTTTGTGAGCAAAAGAACGAAAATAGCAACAACCAATACTAAAGTAAATGCAACGCCCGCATTAATGCCGTAAACTTCACCACCGCTTATTATGTCAGCAAACTTATAATTAGGTAGAAGAATTGACGGTGCTTCCATCAATGACATAAGTGGAGAGCCGAAGATAACAGAGCTAACGTACGTCCACACAAAGCTTATTATAGTTGCACCCCAAATGCTGCCGCGCTTGAAAACGTAAAGTCCCAAAAGGAATGAAAGTAAAAATGAATTAATAATAATGAAAATGTTTAGCGAGAGCGCATGAAAGGCGGCATATAGAATAGAGGTTATAAGAATTGCAAAAATCGGCTTTGTATCTCTTGCAAGAGATACCATTAAAACTCCGTGAAAGAGTAGCTCGTTTGCAAAAGCATCTATTAAGCACGCAAAGATTAAAACAACAAAAACTGTTGAAAACGGCTTATATGGCTCAAAGCTGATAGCTCCCGTAACAAGGGAGAATCCAGCCACCGCTGAAACAATAAGCGCGCCGACAAAAATGCCTAAAAGCAGCTCAACTAAAACGCCTTTTTTTCTTATTCCCAATGAGGGAACAGGTCTTTTTTCAAATTTTATGCAGAAGAAAATACACGCACCGATAATAAGTGCGGAGGCAAAAAGCTCAACGCAAACAAACCACCAAGGTATAGACGTTAATTCGAGCATCTTATCAAGCACCTCTTCAAGTGCCTCGGCGTTTTGGCTCTTTGTCGCATCGTAATATTCGGACATAAGACCGCTTTTTATAAAGGTGTAGAGGTTATAGCCCAGGTCAACAGCAAAGGTTATAATGCTACATAAAAAATTAGCAACAAAATAGAAAAGAATAAACGATAGAACAGTTTTTCCAGGTGTTCTCGGTGCGTGTCTAAATGCCGCATCGTCTATCATTTTTGTTCTTTTTATATTAAATAAATCCTTCATTTTATTCACCGAAAAAATATTTTTCCGCTTTTAAAATAGCGATTTGGGTTTTGGAGTCCTTGATTTCTCCGTCCATTACCATTTTTACAAGCGTTTTTAGTGGAATTTTTGTAACCTCTAAAAATTCATCCTCGTCCGGGTGAGAATTTATAAAGGTCAAATCAGTAGCTATATATAGCTGAATTTTCTCATCAAAAATAGCAACGGTTGTGTAAATTTCGCCAAGGTGCGTAATTTTGCCCGCTACCGCACCGCTTTCCTCCTCAAGCTCACGCTTGACAGCCTCAAGTGGGTCTTCACCCGGCTCTAATTTGCCGGCAGGGATTTCAAGAAGCACCTCGCCAAATGGGTATCTAAATTGCTTAACCATAATTACGCTTCCATCTTCTGTTATAGGAATAACGCAAACAGCCCCCGGATGGCGCACAATTTCGCGCGTTGCCTCTTGACCGTTTGGAAGCTCAACCGTATCAACAAAAAGCTTTACTATTTTTCCGTCAAATATTTGCTTTGACGAGAGCTTTTTTTCATATAATTCCATATTATTCAACCCTTTCAAACGTTAAAATAATTTCGCTTTTATCTGCGTTTTTGCCACTTAAGGTAAGCGTGTTTCCCTCTACCTTATAAGACATTGTTTCAACCACGTCCTTGAAGCCGTCAATTGTGACAATGGACATAAATAGAGAAGAGTCCTTTAAGGAATAGTAAAATTTATAGCTTATATTGTTGTTGCCTGCGCGTCCTGTGTAATCCTCGTTAAAGGTGAAGATTTCATCCTTTTTATCGGTGCTGCGCCAAGAGCCGACAATATCGTTTTTCTCATTATATTTAAGATTGTATGGCGTAAGCTCCATTTCTGTGGTTTTGGAGTCTACAACCTGACAAAGCACCAAAACACCGTCATTTGTGATAGAGAAGTCGTTTGTGTTTGTTTCGGGCGCTCCATTTCTTTCCCAAGCTATAATAAGGGAGTTGTTGCCATCTACCTTATAGGTGGCATCTATTTTTTGCATTTCAATTCCAAAGGAATAAGAGGTTAAAAAAACCTTGCCGTCCTTTGTAAACTCGTAGGTTTCGTAGTATTGGTCCTCGTAATCAATCTCTTGCCATATGCCGACGAGAGATTTGCCGTCGTAAACGTAATCCTTATCGTATTTTGATACATACCTGTCGCATCCGCACGAGGCGAAAATTATGATGGGTAAAATAGACAAGGCTATTAAGATAATCTTTTTCATTTTTTCTCCATTATATAAATTTATCTAAATCAGAGGGGGAGATATTGTATCCCTCCATAATAATTTCGTCTCCGTTATATGAGTAAAGCACCATATGACAGTTGGAAAGAACCGTGTCGAAGTTGTCAACACAAGGTGCTTTCTTTTGCGCCTCTGCAAAAACGCGAGTGACCGAGCCGTGAGTAACCGCAATAATTTTTTCTCCGATTTTTACATTTTCTCGAACAAACGAGTCAACGCGGGAAATTACATCCTTTGTAGGCTCAAGCCCTTTAATTTCAGGGACGTCGTGCAAAATAGCAGGGGAGCCAAACGTGTATGGCTTACCTGAAATTTCACCAAAATCGCGCTCAATAAGTCTTTCATCGGTCGAAAAAGGGCAACCAAGCGCCTCACTTATTTTTTCACCTGTGACCTTGGCGCGCGATAAGGGACTTGCAAAGGTCTTGTCAATTTTCAAGCCCAAACGACAAAAGGCGTTTTTTAAGGCGTAAGAAGCCTCGTCAGTTTGGGAAAGTCCTATTTCGTTTAATGGTATCTCGTCACGTCCCTGTAAAAGCTTTTTTAAATTCCAGTCAGTTTGTCCGTGACGAATAAAAAATACGTAGCCCTTATTTTCATCAAAGTTCAAAACGATACCTCGCTTATTTCGTTCCCGTTGAGCCAAAGCCACCTGCACCACGCTCTGTGCTTGAAAGCTCATCAACTACGGTAAAATCAGCCTTTAAAAATGGGGCGATTACCATTTGGGCAATTCTTTCACCAACTGAAACCGTTTGCGCTATGCTTGAATGGTTGTGGAGTGCCACCATAACCTCACCGCGATAGTCGGAATCAACCACGCCAACCTTGTTGGCAGGAGCAAGTCCGCGCTTTGAGGCAAGACCGCTTCTTGCATAAATAAACGCGCCATATCCCTCGGGCACTTCAATAGCAAGTCCTGTTTTTATTAGCTTTGTTTCGCCGGGTAAAATTGTAACGTCGCTGTCAATACAAGCGTAAAGGTCAGCACCTGCCGAATATTCCGAACCATAGGTAGGAACTGTGGCATTTTCGTTTAATTTCTTAATATTAACCTTCATTTTTATCTCCTTAAGGTCTTTAAAAAAGACTTTTGTTCGTCTGATATTCTAAAGCTTTCTATCGCTTTCCTAATTGCTTTGTTATGCACCCATTTGTCAAGCGCACCACCAGCTAAAAGCGGTATTGTCCTTTCATATTGCTTTATAAGCATGAAGGAAACAAGCCAAGCAAGCGCCATATTTATATAATATTCTTCGCTTTTTATCCTTGCGCAAGCAGTCAAAAGCTTGTCCATATATTCGTCGGAAATGTAATAGTTGAGCAAGCAAACAAGTCCAAACCTAACCGTGTAAGTCTCACCCTCAAGGCAAGAAAGAACCAACGGAAAAACGCTTTCCTTGTCCTTGAAAAAATATTTCAGATGGCTAACTAGACCATCACAAACCGCCCAGTTGTCAACATATGGTAAAAACTCTAAAATTCTTTCCCAAAGCTCGTCCCTTGAAAGGCGCAAATTGCCAAGCATAAATGCGTGCACGATATTTTCATCGTAATATTTGTGAGGAAGAGAGGAAAGGAACCTTTCCCCCTCATCTGTGTCGGCATATCGTTTTGCAATAGCCTGAGCCTTTGGTGAGCGTACGCCTAAAATGGTGTTTTCATCAATAGTGGGAATTAGCTTTTTGTGAAACTCCTTATATGAGGAGTCTCTACATTCCATAATTTCATTTAGTATAATATTCATACATTATATTATAACAAATTTTAATATTGTTTTCAATACAAAGCAAGAAAAAAGCCAAGCTTTTGCTTGGCTTTTTTGCTTTATTAGAATATCTTCTTATAAAGAGCAAGAATATCTTCTTCTGTAATAGGTTGTGGGTTGCCACCTGTGCAAACATCGTTGAAGGCATCGTTAGCGAGTTGCGGGAGAGCTTCCTCCGGGATGCCTATTTCACGTAGGGTTTGAGGAATACCAAGGTCGAGTGAGAGCTGCTTTACAGCGTCAACTGCTGCCTTTGCTGCTTCCTCTTGGCTCATACCGGTTGTATCAACGCCCATAGCCTTTGCAATTCTGCCGTATTTAACGATAGATGAAGGCATATTGAATTCCATAACGGTTGGGAGAAGGAGTGCGTTTGCAACACCGTGAGCAATATCAAATCTTGCACCAAGTGGGTGAGCCATTGAGTGAACGCATCCAAGACCTACGTTAGAGAATGCCATACCTGCAACATATTGACCAAGAGCCATTTGCTCTCTTGCTTCCATATTAGTGCCGTCAAACGTAGTTGCTCTTAAATTATCTGCGATAATCTTAATAGCGTTGATTTCAAGAATGTTTGAAAGGTGCCAAGCGCCCTTTGTGATATATCCCTCGATTGCGTGTGTCAATGCATCCATGCCGGTAGCAGCAGTCAAGCCCTTTGGCATTGTAGCCATAAGCTCGGCATCAACAATAGCAAGAACAGGAATGTCGTTAGGGTCAACGCAAACCATCTTTCTGCCAGATTCCTCGTCTGTGATAACGTAGTTGATAGTAACCTCAGCAGCAGTACCCGCGGTTGTTGGGAGTGCGATAATATCTACACACTTTTTCTTTGTGTCAGCAACGCCCTCAAGTGAAACAACATCACTAAATTCTGGGTTGTTAATAATAATAGCGATAGCCTTTGCGGTATCAATAGCAGAGCCACCACCGATAGCGATAACAAAGTCAGCGCCAGAAGCCTTGTAAGCCAGAACTCCGTCCTTTACGTTGTTTACGGTTGGGTTAGCCTTGAAGGCTGAAAAAATTTCGTATGGGAAATCACCGAGAACATCGGTAACGAGCTTAACAGTGCCAAATTTAATAAGGTCCTTGTCGGCAACGATAAATGCCTTCTTATAGCCTCTTTTTGCTACCTCGGTTGCAAGCGCTTCTCTTGAGCCTGCGCCAAAATATGATGTTTCATTAAGAATAAATCTGTTTGCCATGTTTAATACTCCTTTATAAATATTTCGTTACTTACAGTATACCATTAACCAAAATTAAATTCAACATCAAATATAAAAATTGCCCAAAATCAAGTATAAAATGTAGAATTTAATAAAATCTTGACAAATTTGTCAAAAAGTAGTATAATTAAAATGTTGAGCAGTCAACAACGAGCTTTGTAGGAGGGATAAATGGACAACGAAAGATTTACGCCGTTCGTTTTACTTATTGAGAAAATATCCAAAAACATAAAGCGAATAGCGGATAGGGAAATGGAGCAATACGGACTTCGCTCTTCTCACGTTATGTGTATGCTACAGCTTGCCAAAACAGAAAAGGGGCTGTCCTCATCTATGCTTGCTGACGCCTGTGGCGTTGACAAGGCATTCATTTCTCGCATTACAAACGAGCTTTTAGAAAAGGGCTACGTAACAAAAGAAGAAAATTCGGCAAAAATATATAAGACTAACTTTATTCTTACCGAAAAAGGCAAGGAAATTAATGAAAAAATGACACAGATTGTTAATAACTACGTTCATTTGGTTAATCAAAACGTGTCAAAGGCTGACATTCAAACGTTTTATAACGTTTTAAATGAGTTTGATTTGGAAATTTCCGGCTTGGTTAATGAATAGAATATAAAAGGCACTTTAAACGAAAGGGAGAAAAAGATGTCAAAGGAGAAATTTGAGCTTAAGAATTTATATGAGCTTGTAGATAGAGCAAACAATCTCTTCGGTGATAAAACTGCATTTAGATTTAACAGAACTAAGGACGAAGAGATTTCAATAACATACAACGAATATTATCATTATGTGAGAAAGCTCACCCTTGCAATGAACAAAATAGGCGTTAAGGACCAAAAGGTTGTTGTTATGGGTGAAACAAGCGTGCAATGGATTGCCACATATATGGCGACGGTGTTTGCGGGTGGTATTATAGTTCCACTTGATCCAGGACTTTTGCACGAGGAATTAATAAACTTTATAAAGCTTTCCGAGGCTAAGGTGGTTGTTTATTCAAACACATTTGAAGCGCTTTTTAAAGAACACGAGGCAGAGATGCCAAGCGTTGAAAAATTTGTTATGACAAACAAAGCACTCTTTACACTAGAGCCAGACGAAGAATATATCGACGAAAAGTATATTTCATATAGAAGTCTTTTGACTATGGGCGACAAGCTCTATGAGGAGTATAATGAATCAGCCGATGAAGGTAAATTTGATTTTAACGATCAGGATACAGAAAAGCTTTCCGTTTTGCTCTTTACCTCGGGTACAACGGGCACAAGCAAGGGCGTTATGCTAAACCAAAGAAACGTTTGTGCGGTTGAAAATGATATCCACCCTGTATTTAGCGTTTTGGGCACGGATGACCTTATTTTGTCAGTGCTTCCACCACATCACACCTATGAGCTTGCGACCACAATGCTTGCGCCATTTATGTTTGGCGCAACAATCGCTATTAGTGATGGAATAAAATATGTTGTAAAGAACATTAAGCAATATAAGCCAACCGTTATGACGCTTGTTCCGCTTTTTGCCTCAACCTTTTATAAGACAATAAAGAAAAACGTTGAAAAGCAAGGTAAGACAAAGAAATTAAAGACGGGTATGAAGATAAGCAAGCTTCTTCGCACCTTCGGTATTGATATGAGAAGAAAGCTATTTAAGGACCTTCATGAGGTATTTGGCGGTAGACTTCAATATCTCATCGTTGGCGGTGCTGCCTTGAACCCCGAAATTGTAGATTTCTTCCATGCAATAGGCATTCAAATGTCTCAGGGCTACGGAATTACCGAGTGTGCACCGCTGATTTCCGTTGTTCCTCTTGACAAATATAACAGAAGCTCTTGCGGTAAGCCGATGGATGGCGTTTCTGTTAGAATTGAGAAGGAAAGAGAAGAGGATAACTACGGCGAGATAGTTGTTACCGGTAAAAACGTAATGCTTGGCTACTATAACCGCCCTGACCTAACTGCCGAGGTTATGACAGATGACGGCTGGTTCAGAACAGGCGATTATGGATATATCGACAAAAAAGGATATATCTATATCACAGGTAGAAAGAAGAATATAATTATTGCATCTAATGGTAAAAACGTATTCCCTGAGGAAATTGAGGAATATATCGAAACTATTCCATATGTTTCAGAGGTTGTCGTTGTTGGACGCGAGTGTGAAAAGACTGGCGACGTTACAATAGTTGCTGTCGTTGTTCCTAACCTCGAGGAGTGTGATGCACACGGACTTCACGATGACGAAACTATCTATGAGGCGATAAACCACGCAGTTCACGATCTAAACCAAAAGCTTGAGTCGTTTAAGCACGTTGGCGTAGTTGAGCTTCGTCATGAGCCGTTTGAAAAGACCGCATCTCGTAAAATCAAAAGATTCTTGGTTAAATAAAATATTAGGGAGGAGCGTGCTCCTCCCTTTAACATTGTGAAAAAAGCACAAATAATTTCCAAAGATACTTTAAAATTTTTTCGATAAAAAACAACATTTTTTCATCAAAACTATTGAAAATTTATGCGATAGCATTTATAATATTTCTGTAAGAAAAAGATGCCTTTGGCATTAAAAAGGAGATAAAAAATATGAAAAAGCTTTATACAGGTAAAACAAAAGATGTTTACGCTCTTGAAAATGGCAACGTTCTTTTAAAGTTTAAGGACGACTGCACAGGCAAGGACGGCGTTTTTGATCCGGGTGAAAACTCAGTTGGTCTTACAATTGACGGTATTGGTAAGGCAAACCTTGAAACATCTGTTTACTATTTTGAAATGCTAAAGAAGGCAGGCATCAAAACACACTATGTATCTGCTGATATTGAAAACGCTACAATGGAGGTTCTTCCTGCTGAATGCTTCGGCAAGGAGCTTGGCGGTGGCGGACTTGAGGTTATCTGCCGTTTGGTTGCAACAGGTAGCTTCATTCGTAGATATGGCGAGTACATCAAGGACGGAACACCACTTGAGGGCGGTTACGTTGAGTGCACATTTAAAAATGACGAAAAGGGCGATCCGCTTGTAACAGGCGAGGGTCTTGTTGCTCTTAAGGTTATGACAAAGGAAATGTTTGAGAGCTTGAAGGACCAAACTCTTAAAATCACAAAGATTGTTGCAGATGACCTTAAGACAATCGGTCTTGACCTTTGGGACATCAAGTTTGAGTTCGGCTACAACAACGGTCAAGTTGTTCTTATTGACGAGATTGCATCAGGCAATATGCGTGTTTACAAGGATGGCGTTATTGTACCACCTGTTGAGCTTACAAAGCTTATTAACAACAGATAATAGGGCGCATTAACAGGCGTAGAACTAAAAGTACAATGTAGGGGAGGTGATTCCCCTGTGAGGGGAAATGTCGCTTGCGACAAAAGGGTTGCTGTCCTGCAAGGGCTTGCTCCTCCCGTTTTGTTAAATTAAAGGGCAGAAAACAGGCAAGCGCCTGTTTTCTTTTTACCTTCTCGTCCCTCTAAATGAAGTAAAAGAAAAAAGGGACTCTTGCGGGCACCTACCGTAAAGCAGTTTTATATCAAAGCAGAAAAGGGACGAGATTTTCTCGCCCCTTTTAGTGTGTTATACGATATTTTGTTTTCGGAAGGAATATAAGTGATGTTTTTGCTTACGCAAAAGTGATGTTACTCACTTCGTTCGTAATGATGTTGCTCCCGTTGGTCGCAATGATGTGATGCTTGC
>SVRK01000024.1:0-10858 GCA_015064855.1 Oscillospiraceae bacterium
AAAAAAAAAAAAAAAAAAAAAAAACGAACCAAATTTGTGAAATCTGCACAAAAATCGTTCGATTACGGATTATTTTTGAAATTTTCGATTTTTAGTTTTTTAGGCAAAACTCTTACCTGTATTTGTTTTTACTTAAAAACTAAAATTCTTCCGTTAAACTTCTCTCACCGCTTTTTGGTTAAAATATACAAATTAAGCATATTTGTTAACTTTTTGTGAATTTTCAAAAAAGAGATTCTTCGCTTCGCTCAGAATGACATAAAAAAGAACCGCTTGGCGGTTCTTTTTCCTTTATTAAAGGGTTATTGTATTGATTGAACGAGCGGGGAGTACATAGCTTACGCCTTCTATTGTAATTACTTGCTCATCCTTGTATGGGTTATATGCAACGACCACCCTTGTGCCGTCGGGGTTTTCAAAAGCCGAGCAGCCTGATGCAAATTCTCCGTTTAACTTAATATAGCGTGCATCTCTTTTAATAAAGTGTGAAAAATGCTTCATCATATAAAACTCAGGAGTGTAATTTGGCTCACCGTTCACAACGTGCATAAGTGAGTTTTGTTGCCAGCCCCAGGTGCTTGATGAGTCACCCTCAAGGGCTATATTCCAATACACGTAAGCGGATGCACCGTGTCTAAAATATTGGCGCATAAGCTCACAAATATACATCATATGATCCCAAGAATTCTCACCGCCGCCGCATTCACTTTCGGTTTGGATAATTTCAAGCTCGGGGTAGTCATCACGTGTTTGGTCTAGAGCGTACTTGCCTGCCCATTGGTAGCCTACGCCCTTTATGTATTTTCTTGCCCTCTCGTCCTTCATAGCAAGACCAAGGTAGTCATTATATCTTGTCCAATTCCAACGCCAATCACCCTCCGGACCGTTTATAGTACCAAAGAAAATGTCAACGCCTGTTCCCTCAAGGGCTGGACCAAGGTAGCCACCGATAAAGTCGGCAAGCTTCTTGCCTGTCCACACACAGGATGGAAAAACTTGATTTGAGCAAGGCTCGTTTTGTGGATGAATATGTACAAGGGGTACGCCGTTTTCGTGATAAGCCTCAACATATTTTTTAAAATAGAGTGCATATGCACGATAGTTTTCAGGGGTAGGGTCAAATACTCCGTTTGAGTACGTCTTCTTGGTTTTAAACCAAAGTGGCGGACACCAAGGTGATGCGAACATCTGCATTTCGCTTTGTCGCTTAACGCCCTCTAAAATAAGAGGTAAAAGAAGCTTTTTATCGCGTTCTATTGAGAAATTTTTCATCTCATAGTCGCCATCTGTTTCATTATATGAATAGAAATCAAGTGAAAAGTCGCTTGCTCCTATCGGAGTACGGCAATAGTTAAAATTACATTTATCCTTATCAAAAAGCTCGTCTAAAAATGCTTTTTTGTCCTCGACTCTTAAATTGTTTAATGCCTTCGCACCAAGCTCGCTAAAGCAAGTACCAAAGCCTCTGATTTTTTGTTTTTTCTCGCCAAAGGTAAGCATAATTCCCTTTTTGTCGGTTGTGCTTCCCTCTTGCCATCTTTTATTTTCTGTGGTTGTGATAATCATATTATGCTTCCTTTATAAGTTGTTCAAATTTTCTTGCGCTTTTTGCAAGGTCGCAAACGCCATCAAAAACGTTGTCTTTATTAAACGCTGATAAATAGCGGTCAGCTTCAAGGGTCAACTCCCCTTGATAGTTTATATCCTTTAATGCCTTGGCAATAGCAACAAAGTCTATATTCATTGAGAATGGAATTTGGTGCTTATCCCCTAGGCAATCGTTATCGTGGATATGGAGTGCCTGCAAGCGACTACCAAGTGCGCGAATCATATTTGGCGCGCCATCGCCCGAGCCACGCATTTCGGCGTGTCCTAGGTCAAGGCAAGCTACTAAATACGAGTCGTTCACAATGTCTATATGGTCGCAGAAGCTTTTACTTGTTGAGCAGGCGGCAAAGCAACTTGTTGGGGCGTCCTTTTCCCAGTTCCACATATTCTCTGTTGCAATTTTAACGCCGTGCTCCTTTGCAAAAGGTAAAAGCTCGTTATACATTTCGGCATTTTGCTCGGCTGAGGCATTATTGTCAGGGTGAATGATGCAAATTTTACCGCCTGCAATAGCAGTACATTCAATAGCACGCTTTAAAAAGTCCATTCCTACAATTCTTGATGGGAATGGTGCGTGGGATTGGTTGCATTCGATGCCACATTCGTCAGCTATGTGACGTAGATTTTTTGCAAAATCGCGCCACTGGTTGCCATTTAACGGATGATCGTTTTCAATGATTTCCATAGTGTTCCAGTTAAGGCGTACCATATCAAACATTGAAAAGTCCCAGCAGTCAAATCCTGCCTTGGCTAAAAGCTCAATCGCCTTTTCCTCGCCTACATGTCTTGCAGTTGAACAAATTTCGGTTGATATTCTCATAAAATCCTCTTTCTTTACCTAGGTGGCAAAATATGTAACTTGTTACATATAGATTTTAGCATAAAGCACCAATTTTATCAATGGGGGTTGCACAAATTTTTAAAACAAGTTTTTTTAAAAATCTATTGACAATTAGAAGTTTATGTGATATTATATTAAACGCATTAAGCAAATAGACGCGCCCGTAGCTCAGCGGATAGAGTGCCCGGCTACGAACCGGTAGGTCGCAGGTTCGAATCCTGCCGGGCGCGCCAAAACAAAAAAGCCACCCAATCGGGTGGCTTTTTTGTTTTGGTCTGCACTGACAGACAGAATCGTACTGCCTTCGAAAATTTTATTTTCGAATCAGGTGCGTAAGCTTGACGAAAGGTGTCTGCAAGCTCGCTTGCAAGCGCCTCGGCAATGCTCATTGCGTAGCAATGTATCCTACCATTATTTTTTACGGGAGGAGCAAGCCCCTCATCTACAATTTTTGTCTATGTTTTGTGACATCATAAATGTCAGCATTGACTTTTTCTCCACTGCCATTTATAATGGAATTAAAGGCAGTAGAAATGAGGTGAGGTTGTGAGTTGCGTTAAAATAAATTACGCTTTAAAGGATGATAAAATTGTTAGCATTTTAGATATTCCATTGGAAGAACGTGGACTGAAATGCAATTGCACGTGTCCTGTCTGCCATGAAAAATTGTCAGCAAAGCTTGGTGCCAAAAATCAACATCATTTTGCGCACGCTCCTAACTCCAACTGCGATCCCAACTATGCCACGCAAACTGCACTACATTTGTTAGCAAAAGAAATTATTGAGGAAGAAAAAGCAATGAAATTTCCACCATATTTCATTGACTTTTCTGAAACAAATATCTATAAAACTTTGAGTTTTGAAGATACAATATGTTTCAAACAAAAGTTTACCGAGCCATATGAAATTATTGAATCAAAAAAAGTAATATTTGATTCGGTTTTTTTAGAAAATAAACTATCTTCTATTACTCCCGACATAATCGGAACAGTTAATAACAAACATTGCCTTATTGAGATTGCTGTTACCCATTTTGTAGACGAAGAAAAGGAAGCAAAAGTCCGTGATCTAAATTTGCCTATGATCGAAATTAATTTGAGCAACTGCATAAAAAATCCACTTAGTATACAAGATTTAAAAAACAAAATCATTTTTGATATTGACTGCAAAAAATGGATATTCAACCCACGAATTCCTTTTGAAATTCACAAGGCAGACGAATATTATAAATCTAAGATTGAAGAAATTAAAGCTATTGAAAAAGAAGAATTTGAATCTCAATGTAAAGTTTATAGTGAGGCAATTATCTCCAAACGTGACAATTTTTCGATTGTAAAATTGTATGATAATCTATATTTCGACAAAGATTCTCCATTCTATAAAAAATATCAAGTGCCTCCATTTTTCTTGGATATTCCTATTGAAGGCGAAAATATAATTCATTGTGATAGACGAAAATGGCAGTTATTCGTTTTTATGAATGCAATAGCAAATGACTCTATTGATTTTAAAATTTTAGAAAATCTTTTTGTTCACAATATAAATGTAACTTTTTCTCCACCTAATACTTATCCAAATCTCAGAATGGTACTCAAAAAATTTCTTTTCCATCTTCACTATCTTTGTCTTATAGAATATCATTGCGATGGAATATTTGATCCAAACAGTTATATTTTAAAAAACTCTAGTAGTTTCGTTGCTCCAACAAATTCTTATGCAAAAAAATTGAAAAATATTATTGAAAGTTCAGACCCTTGCTCTTTAGAAACTGCAAAAAAAGTTGACACTTTGCTATCTAAACAACATTTTAAAAGATAAAAGACACCCATTAGTTAGGTGTCTTTTGTTTTTTAGGTATCTGTGATAATATTACTGCCGTGAGCATTAAAAGACATCCTATTATTGCTCTTCCGCTTGGCACTTCCGTTTCAACGATACATTCAAAAACGGTGGCAAACAGCCCTTCCGTTGCAAAAAGGAGTGATGCAATCGCGGGTGGGGTAAATCTTTGACCGATATTTTGAAGTGTATATGCAGCACCAGCTGACATAACTCCGCAATATAGAATTGCAAAAAGATTGTCATTTATTCCTTGCCATGTCAAGTTGCCAAATATAAGCCCGAGTATCATACAAATTACACCACAGGAGAAAAACTGCACGCACGAAAATTTAAGCACGCTTACCCTATCTCCTACTTTATCCACAAATATAATTTGTGAAGCAAAGCCAAAGGCACAAAGAAGGACAAGCAAATCGCCCACTTCAACATTAAATCCATTGGTAACGGATAAGAAATATAGTCCTGCAAGTGAAAATGGTATTGCTACCCAAACAAAAACGGACGGCTTTTGCTTGAAAATAATAAACGCAGCAATTGGTACAATAATTAGGTAAAGCCCTGTTATAAATCCGGCTCGTCCACTCTCGCCTGTCATTTGTATGCCAAACTGCTGTAGGCTTGACGAAACGGCAAGAAGCGCGCCCGAAATTATACCGAAAACAGCTGTGCTTTTAAGCTTTGACAATCTATATTCTCTTGGCAAATGAGCCTCACGCTCAAAAATCAAGAAAACAGGTATTAGGACAACGCCTGCAATCAAAAAGCGCAATCCGTTGAACGAAAAGCCGTCAATTATATCGGCACTTGCCCCGACCTTATCCTGAAACGGAAAGCCCGAGCCCCAAATTATCGCCGTCAAAAGGCAGATAAACGGTCCTATAAGTTTGAATTTTTTATTTTGCATAGTACTCTAAATTGATTTATTTATCATTTGCTTTAATTTTTTTGTGTCTATCTTTGATACGCTTACATTTTGACTTTTTGCAAGTGCAATTGCATATCCGCCCGCCTCACCAATTGATGAAACCACAGGCATAATGCGTAGCGATGCCTCGGCACCGTGGTCGCAGGATATACATCTGCCTACAACGAGCAAATTATCCATATTTTTAGGAATGAGCGACCTATATGGAATTTCGTAGTATTCGCCATCCTTAAAATAATGGTGACTTGTCCCTGTGCCCTCTGGATTGTGAATGTCAATGTCGTAATTGCAGGTGGCAATAGCGTCATCAAATTTCTTGCAGCCAACACAGTCAGCCTCAGTGAGTGTATATTCACCAACTATTTTTCTGCTTTCTCTTATTCCAATATGGGCACCGGTTGCCAAAATGTAGCTGTTTTCAAGCCCTTGTCCATTCTTTTTCATAAAGTCAAAAAGCTCATATACCTGCTCTCGTGATTCAATTTCCGCCTCACTAAGCTCCCATGCGCTTGTTGGATTTTTCTTAACAACCCTTGTGGAATTGAAATGCAAAACGCCCTTAATTGGAGTTTCAAATACTAAAATATTTTCTCGTGGGTTTTTAATCTCTCCCACTTCTCTTGCTTCCTTATATTTTTGGTTTAGTACGTTAAAGCCACTAAAAAAGCGCTCATTATCCACTCCACCAACTCGGAACGAAAGTGTCATTGGCTGAGTTAAATTGTCCTTTTCTCTGCCCAAAACAAATGGCAAGTTAGCCAAGAATGCAACCTGTGCGTCACCTGTTGCATCAATGAAGTAGTCCGCCTCTATTTTAACCTCACCCTCGATGGTCAAAACAGACACACAGTCCACCCTTTTATCCGTTTTAAGCACCTTGGACAGGCTTGCGTGGAACAAAACATCCACGCCACTTTCCTTTGCCATATGGTTAAGAATAAGCTTTAATTCTTCCTCTAAAAAGCTTTCATAATGGAGGGCACATCTTTCTTCAAGTGATTTACGTATTTCCTCAAAAATACCATTATTTAATGATACCGTTTTGCCGTTTATTTTTGCTTTGTTAGGCATAAATGGAACAACCAAGCCATTTGTTGCCGTGCCACCAAGACAGTTTGATTTTTCTATTATCAAGGCTTTTACGCCGTGCCTGGCTGCCGCAACTGCAGCACACACACCAGACAAACCTCCACCAACAACCACTAAATCATATTTCATATCGTACCTCTTATGAAATTATTCTCTTTCTTGCGCCAAATCCGTGGCATAGTCGTTTAGTATTTTTTCAAGCTCATCATACTTGGTTGCGTGGTTTATTGCGACTCTAACAGGGGCATTGCCACGCATACCTCTTAAATACCAGCTTATATGCTTTCTTGACTCAGGAATCGCGATTTTTTCGCCCTTGTCCTCTATCATAAGACGTGTATGACAAAGCGCTGTTTCAACTCTTTGTCTTGGTGTTGGCTCATCATATGCTTCACCCTTCATTTTTGCTTTTATTTCTTCAAAAATGAATGGGTTACCGAGAGCACCACGTCCTATCATAACGGAGTCAACGCCTGTTTCTTTTATCATTCTAAATGCGTCCTCGGCGGTGTTTATATCGCCATTGCCAATAACGGGGATTTTCACTGCATCCTTTACATTTTTTATATATTCCCAATTTGCGCTAGGTTCATACATTTGCGCACGAGTGCGACCATGAATAGTAATGGCGCTTGCACCTGCGCCCTCTGCCATTTTGGCAAATTCGACACAGTTTATGCTATTTTTGTCCCAACCAGCTCTAAATTTAACCGTTACAGGCACAGCGGATGCTTTTACACACTCTTTTATAATTTCCTCTGCTAAATCTATGTTTTGCATAAGAGCCGAGCCATCACCGCTTGAAACGATTTTCTTAACGGGACATCCCATATTTATATCTATGGTTGAGGGAATTAGCTTGCTTTTTGTGTGCTCATAAAGCCCACGGGATAAAAGATATGCCGCCTCTGCCATGCATTTTGGCTCGTGACCAAAAATTTGAATGCCAATCGGCTGGTCATCCTCGTTTATTTCTGCAAGAGTGCCTGTTTTTTTGTCGTTAAATTCCATTGCCTTTGCACTAACCATTTCGCTAACACAAAAATCAGCACCATGTTCTCTTGCTATTTTTCTAAATGCGTAGTCGGTTACTCCTGCCATCGGGGCAAGAATTATTTTGTTTTTGAAGTCCATAATCTTACCTCCTTTTTGGAATTACACAAGTCTATATTGAGAGTATTTTAGGCGCAAAGAAGCGAGTTATGCTAGGCGCAACTGAAAGCCTCAGACGAAGGCTATCATGACGATAGTCGAGGTTGAGGATTGAGGGGCAACAACGCATAACGACGCTTATTTGCGTCTAAAATTAGTTTTGTTTTTGTACAGATTTATACTCGTCGTAATATTTATAGTATGGGCAATCTTTGTTTTTACAAATTAGATAATCTAAATATTCATCCTCATCGAGGTCTATTTTGCAGACGTAATCGTCTATTTCCTCGTCGTAGTCGAAATATTCACAGCTTTCACAGTTTTTTGGCATAGGAATCCCTCAGTCGGCTTTGCCGACAGCTCCCTTTACAAAGGAGCCTCCCTTCTTATTATAAGTATGGGAGGAGCAAGCCCCTCCCCTACATTTTTAATTTTAACTAAATTTTTAGACTGCTCTAGGCGCATCTATTATCCATTTTGGATTAAAGAAGCAAGTTAGGCAAGGCGCACCGCAAAGCGAGCTTTGAAGGCTATGTTTTCCATAGTCGAAAAGCGAGGTGCGGAAGAGCGCAGTATAACGAAGCTTATTTAATTCAAAGTGTATGTTGTGCCCTCGCGAGTGTCCTTAATAGTAACACCCATATCGCTAAGCTCCCCGCGTATTGCATCGGCTGTTGCAAAGTCCTTTGCCTTCTTTGCCTCTGCTCTTTTGGCGATTAATTCTTCAATTTTTGCTTTGAGGGCTGGGTCAATGTTGTCGTTTGCACTTGTTTCTGTATTTTGGCTTGTAGCTTGTGCATTTAGCTTCTCGGCTCTGTCGATAAGTCCTACGGAAAGAACATAATCAATGCTCTTTAGTGCCTCAAGTTTTGACACGTCGTTTGTGTTAGCCTTTAATATGTCATAGATACAAGTAATACCAAGGGCAGTGTTCATATCGTTGCCGACCTTTTCGATAAATGTGTTCTTTGCCCCTTCGACAAATGCGGTATCAATTTCGCCATCCTTTTTAAGACCTGCTATTCTTCTGATTAGTTTATTATAGGTTGCAGTTGCTTGGTCAAGTGCCTCGTATGAGAACACAAGTGGCTTACGATAGTGAGATTGCAAGCAGAAAAATCTATATGTGAGTGGGTCATAGCCCTTTGATTCAAGGAGTGAAACTGTCAAGAAATCGCCCTTGGATTTACTCATTTTTCCTGTTTCGTCATTCAAGTGATGAACGTGGAACCAGTAGTTGCACCATTTATCGCCTGTATATGCTTCACTTTGTGCAATTTCGTTTGTGTGGTGTGGGAAGATGTTATCAACGCCACCACAGTGAATATCGAGCTTAGCTCCTAGGTGCTTCATACAAATAGCTGAGCATTCAATATGCCAGCCTGGATAACCGATACCCCAAGGGCTTTCCCACTTCAATTCTTGGTCGTCAAATTTTGATTTTGTAAACCAAAGAACGAAGTCGCTCTTGTTTCTTTTGTTTGTGTCCTCAGTAACGTCATCACGCACACCAACCATTAATTCGTCTGTTGAGTGTCCACTTAACTCGTTATAGTTCGGCACCTTTGAGGTGTCAAAATATACGTTACCGCCAGCTAAATACGCGTAATCCTTTTCAATTAAGGACTCAATCATTTCAATGAAATTAGATATACAGTTTGTTGCAGGCTCAACAATATCTGGATATTTAATATTTAACTTTTCACAATCGGAAAAGAATGCTTTTCTATAAAATTCGGCAATTTCAAGAACTGTTTTATGTTCTCTCTTTGCGCCCTTTAGCATCTTATCTTCACCTGTATCGCCATCACTTGAAAGATGTCCAACGTCGGTAATATTCATAACTCTTGTTACGTCATAGCCTGAATAGCGAAGGAATTTTTCCAAAACGTCCTCCATAATGTAGGAGCGTAAATTTCCTATATGCGCAAAGTGATACACGGTAGGACCACAGGTGTACATTTTAACCTTGCCGTCCTCGTTTGTTATAAAATCATCTACTTTTTTTGTCAAAGTATTATATATTTTCATATCTGCCTCCGAGATGTTTTTACAATATCAAAAACTGAATAAGCAATAAAAGGAATTGCCAACGCCATAACAACGTATATACCAATATTGTATGGCACAAATGATAAATAATTAGTAGCGTTAAATAGTGCGTGGACTATAATGCATGGAACAAGCGAGCTTGTATAATAGTATAGCCAGCCAAGCACAAGCCCTAGTGAGAATGCGTAAATAAAGCCTATTGGGAACGAATGGATAAGCCCGAAAATCACGGCAATGCCAACAATAGATGCCCACCTTGGAATTTTATCCTTTAAGGTTGAAAGCATAAGCCCACGAAAAACAAGCTCCTCACAAATAGGTGCAACAATTACAGTATAAATTACTGCAACCCACATATATCCATTCAAAATAGATTCGGAATGTGCGTTCTGTGCTTCGAGCCAGCTTGGTGCAATTTTTCCTATTACCAAAACAACAGCTTGAAAAACGCCGAGCATACCAACGCCTAAAAGTGCGCTATCAATCCCTATTCTTGGTTTTATTTTATTTATGCTTGTCGCCTTGAAAATATTTGGCTTTTTTATTGCAAAAAGGACTGTGAAAATCACCACCGTCGTAATAGAGCCAAGCATAACCATAAGCGTTGCGTTATCGGTTTTCACCTTCTCTATATCCTCGGGTAAGCCTGTGCAAGCTAAATCCATCCAAGCACCAAAGATAATATTAAAAAGTGCAGGAATCAAAAGAAAAATCAAAAAGTAAAGAAAGCACCATAGTGATGCTACAAGAATTTCCCCAAGGCTTGCTTCCCTTTTCATCTGTCTTCTCTCCCTTTACTAAATTAAAGTTATTGTAGCACAAAAACATACTTTTGTAAATATATAATAATAAATTTTTAAAAAAGTATTGCAATTTTTAAAAATGCGTGTTATAATGTCTACATCATACACGGCGAGAGAGGGCACTGAGTCCTCTCTCATTTCTTTGTATAGTTTGACTAAATAGGCAGGCATAACCAAAATTAAAAGGCAAAAAAGAGCAATTTATATTTGTGCTCTAATATCCCAAAGTTTAAAGTTGAAAAGTTGCCACTTTTCTTCCTTTCGGTGCCTTTTAATTTTTATCGGCGACTGCTACTCTACCGTACAAAGTACGCCGACGACTACGCACTCGCCAATTTCTGCTCTCCCTATTCAGTCAAAGGTGAAGTTTATTTAGTTGGCAGGCATAACCAAAATTAAAAGGCAAAAAAGAGCAATTTATATTTGTGCTCTAATATCCCAAAGTTTAAAGTTGAAAAGTTGCCACTTTTCTTCCTTTCGGTGCCTTTTAATTTTTATCGGCGACTGCTACTCTACCGTACAAAGTACGCCGACGACTACGCACTC
>SVRK01000024.1:10868-14684 GCA_015064855.1 Oscillospiraceae bacterium
ATATTTGTGCTCTAATATCCCAAAGTTTAAAGTTGAAAAGTTGCCACTTTTCTTCCTTTCGGTGCCTTTTAATTTTTATCGGCGACTGCTACTCTACCGTACAAAGTACGCCGACGACTACGCACTCACCAATTTCTGCTCTCCCTATTCAGTCAAAGGTGAAGTTTATTTAGTTGGCAGGCATAACCAAAATGCAGTATTTTTGTTTGTGAGAAAGGAAGGTTATAATTTGGCTAGTATTGTTGAAAGAGTTACCCCACTTTGCGAAAGAGTAGCCGAGGAGCTTGGATATTTTATCTGGGACGTTGACTACGTTAAAGAGGGCACTGAATGGTTTTTACGCATTGAAATTGATAAGGAGGATGGGATTGACATTGAGGACTGCGAGAAATATTCTCGCGCCATTGACCCGCTTCTTGATGAAGAGCCTTATCTTGAGGGAGCTTACCGACTTGAGATTTCATCCCCCGGAATTGAAAGAGTTATTAAAACGGATTTTCACCTCGAATTTTGCAAGGACGAGGTTGTTGAAATTAAGCTTTTCGCTCCTATTGAGGGCTGTAAGCTTGTGCGTGGCACTCTCTTCTCCTTTGATAGCGAAAACGTTACTCTAAAGGACGAGATTGAAGTTGTAATACCTCGCAAAAATATTGCGAAAATGAACGTTTATTTTGAATTTTAATAAAATTTTACGATAAATAATAAAAAGGAGATATAAAATGAACAAGGAGTTTTTTGAAGCACTTGATGCGCTTGAAAGAGAGCGCCACATCCCAAAGGCTTATATGATTGAAAAGGTTGAGGCTGCTTTGGCTACCGCTTGTAAGAGAGAGCTAGGCTCTTCAAACATCACGGTTGTTATCGACCCTGAAAAGCAAGATATGAAGGTATATAGAAAATATACTATCGTTGCAGAGGTTGAGGACCCCACAACAGAAATTACAAAAGAGCAAATTGAGGAGCTTGAGGCAAAGCAAAAGGCTGCCGGCATTAAGCACAAGGTTCGTTCTCGTCGTCGTTCAATCGGCAGTGACTATGAATATGAGCTTCACACCAAGGACTTTAGACGCTTAAGCGCACAAAATGCAAAGCAAGTTATTATCCAAGGTATCCGCGAGGCTGAAAGAAGCTATCAAGCAAGAGAATATGAAGATAAGAAGGGCGAAATGATATCCGCTATTGTTACCGCTGTTGACCCATCAACAGGTAACGTTACTGTTGACACCGGTATTTCACAGGCTACTCTTTTAAAGAGTGAGCAAATCCCAGGTGAAAGCCTTCACTACAACGACAGAATTAAGGTTTTTGCAACACAAGTAAACACAGAGGCAAGAGGCCCGCTCGTTTCACTTACACGTGTTCATCCTACTCTTGTAAAAAGACTTTTCGAGGCAGAGGTTCCTGAAATTTCAGAGGGTACTGTTGCTATTAAGAACATCAGCCGTGAGGCAGGCTCAAGAACAAAGATTGCAGTTTATTCACGCGACCCTGAGGTTGACGCAGTTGGCTCATGCATTGGTAACAAGGGCTCAAGAATAGGTGTAGTTGTTAACGAGCTTAACGGTGAAAAGATTGATGTTATCCCTTACAGCGATGATATTTGCGAATACATCAAGGCTTCTCTTTCCCCGGCAACGGTTAAGAGCGTTGAGCTTGTTGGTGAACGTCAAGCAAGAGTTTTAGTTTCCCCTGACCAGCTTTCACTTGCTATTGGTAAGATGGGACAAAATGCACGTCTTGCCGCTAGACTTACAGGCTGTAAGATAGATATAAAGAGCGAATAAGCTATGGAAAAAAAGGTTCCTTTAAGAAAATGTCTTGGCTGTATGACTTCTTTTCCTAAAAAGGACTTAGTCAGAGTTTTAAAAACCCCCGAGAACGAGGTAATTATAGATTTAAGCGGTAAAAAATCAGGTCGCGGTGCATATATATGCAAGGATAAGACTTGTTTGAAAAAGGCTATCAAGGCTAAAAGGCTTCAATCTAATTTGGAAATAGAAATTCCAGAAGAAATCCTTCTCGAGCTGGAAAAGGAGCTTGGAAAAGCTAATGAACAATAAATTTTTATTTATGTTGGGATTATGCCGAAAAGCGGGTAAAGTTATAATTGGAACAGACTTGGTGACAAAATCTCTCCCAAGTAAAAAAGCATATCTGGTTATCTACGCGTCCGATGCATCTGAAAACACAGTAAAAAAGGTTACTGACAAATGTAGCTTTTACGGAGTTGAGTGTATAAAAGCGCCCTTCTCTTCCTTTGAAATTTCAAATGCTATTGGCAAAAGCGCGTCAGTTTGTACCCTCGGAATAACCGACCTAAATTTTTCAAGTGAATTAAAATCACTTTGTCAGGAATAATTCTTGACAGACTCTCAATGAAATGAGGTATAGTATATGGCACGAATTAAGGATTTTGCAAAAGACCTAGGTCTTGATATTAAGGACACCGTTGAGCTTATCGCCACATACGGTCTTGGCACAAAGCAATCAAGTGGAAATATTGACGACGGCGAAATTGCTATATTTTTAAATAAATACACTCTCGAAAAGCAATTTTCGGGAATTGATTCATACTTTAATGGCGAAGCAACAATAAAGGGCACAAAGAAAAAGGCTACTCCTAAAAAGGAAGAGCCAACGGCTGAAGCACCTATTGAGGCTAAGGCAGAGCTAAAGAAGGAAGAAAAGAAAGCTGAACCAAAGGCTGAAAAGGTTGAAAAGCCTGCACCTGCAAAGAAGGAAGAAGTTAAGGTTGAGCCCAAATCCGAGCCAAAGGTTGAAGTTAAAGTTGAACCAAAGGTTGAACCTAAAGCAGAAAAGCCATTTGAAAAGAAGCCGGAGCAAAAGGAATTTAAGCCTGCGGAAAGAAACGATAAGTTCAATCGCGATGCTAAAAAGCCTTTTGAAAAGCCACAGGGACAAGGCAGATTTGAAAAGACCGACCGCCCATTCGGCAAGGATGGCTTTGAAAAGAGCGACCGTCCATTCAACAAAGACGGCTTTAAAAAGGACGGCTTTAATAAAAATGACAGAGGCACTTCCGGCAAGGGCTTTGATAAGGGATTTGACAAGGACGGCGGTGAAAGACGTTACAATGTAACACCGAAACAGAAAAAGCCCGAATCTAACGTTATTGAAATTAAGACAAAGACAGGTGCTACACGTATAGTTGACACAAGAACGTCAGACGTTGACCTTTCCAAATACGACGAGAGAAACGATTCATACGAGTCAAGCTACGGACACTATAACCAAGGCTCATCAAAGCAAAAATTAAAGAAGCAAAACAACAGAGATGTAAACTCCAAAAAGGAAAAGGAGCGCTTGGCTATGGAAAAAATCAAGCGCGAGGTATTTGAAAAGGCTAAGAACACACAGCTCTCTATTACCGTTCCTGATGAAATCTCAGTTGGTGAGCTTGCAACAAGACTTAAGGTTAACGCAAACGAGGTTGTTAAAAAGCTATTTATGATGGGCGTTATGGCAACTGTTAACGAGGTTGTTGACTACGACACCGCTTATCTTATCGCTGACGAGCTTGGTGTAAAGGTAACTAAAGAGGTTGTTGTTACAATCGAGGAAAAGCTATTTGACGAGGAAGAGGATGCGCCAGAATCACTTGTTGAGCGCGCTCCTGTTGTTTGCGTAATGGGTCACGTTGACCATGGTAAGACATCATTGCTTGATGCAATCAGACATTCAAATGTTACAACCGGCGAGGCTGGCGGTATTACACAGCACATCGGTGCTTATAGAGTTAACATTAACGGCAAGGATATCACATTCCTTGACACACCTGGCCACGAGGCGTTTACT
>SVRK01000025.1 GCA_015064855.1 Oscillospiraceae bacterium
AATGTTTGTAGTTCATACGATTCTCCTTTGGTGCTTTTTTGTGTGTGGTTACCTTAATTGTACCATAGTTTCGTATGAACTTTCTTTTTTTATCTACTGTTGCACTTGATAGTATAATTCACCTTTACTAAAAAGAGCAGACACCAAATGGTATCTGCTCAAAATTTTATATATCCATAAGAATCGGTAAAATCACAGGCTTGCGCTTAGTTTTATTGAAAATATATTTTGCAAGAACGTTTTTAACAATATTTTTAAGCTCGCCCCAGTCGCGTACGTCGTCGTCAAGAGCATCAATAATCGCTCTTTGGCAAACCTCTTTAGCACCGTTTATAAGCTCCTCGTTTTCGCGAACGTAAACAAAGCCACGAGAGATAATTTCAGGTCCTGACATCAAAATCCCTTCGCCAAGGCTGACGGTTGCAACCGCGATAATAAGACCGCCCTCGGAAAGATTTTTTCTATCTCTTAAAACTATGTTGCCAACGTCACCAATGCCCGAGCCGTCAATAAGCACCTTACCCGCAGGCACAGTGCCGTTAAATCTTGCACCATCGGAATCAACTTCAATTACCTTTCCAATGTCTGAAACAAATATGTTTTGAGGATTCATGCCCATTGCCTCGGCAAGCTCCTTGTGTTGGATAAGGTGTCTATATTCACCATGCACAGGCATAAAGTATTTAGGCTTTATAAGTGCGTGCATAAGCTTTAGCTCTTCTCGGCATGCGTGTCCCGAAACGTGAACCTCAACGCTTGAATCGTGATAAACGTTTACTCCGCGTCGGTACATTTCATTTACGATTTTACCAACAAGCGGCTCGTTACCGGGAATTGCACTTGAAGAGAGCACAACCAAGTCCTTATCGGAAAGCTGCACCTTGTCGTGGTCGGAAAATGCCATTCTATATAGAGCCGACATAGGCTCACCTTGGCTTCCTGTCGTTACAATTGTAAGCTTTTCGGGTGGGTATTTTTTAATCTCATCAATATCAATAAGTACACCGTCAGGCACGGTCATATAACCTAGACGCACCGCCGCATTTACAACGTTTACCATACTGCGACCGGTTACAGCAACCTTGCGTCCGTGGTTTACGCTTGCGTCAATAATTTGCTGAACTCTATGCACGTTTGAAGCAAACGTGGCTATGATAATTCGCTTGTCTTTAGCACCGAGGAATATTTTTTCAAGAGAAACACCGATGTTTTTCTCCGATGGGGTATGACCTGCACGTTCAACGTTGGTCGATTCGCAAAGGAGCATCAAAACCCCTTCGCGCCCAAGCTGACCAAGGCGAACAATGTCCATCATCTCGCCATCAACGGGGGTGGTGTCAAGCTTGAAGTCGCCCGTGTGAACAATAACACCCTGTGGAGTAGAAATTGCAAGTGCACATGCATCGGCAATAGAGTGATTAACTCTTATAAATTCAACCTTAAATTTGCCGGCGGTGATAACGTCGCCAACATTTACATTGTGGAGCTTTACGCTACCTAAAAGCTTGTGCTCGGCAAGCTTGTTTTCGAGAATACCAAGTGTTAATTTAGTTCCGTAAACAGGAACATTCATATTTTTTAAAAAGTAAGGGAGAGAGCCGATATGGTCCTCGTGACCATGTGTTAAAAAGATACCACGTACCTTTTCAATGTTGTTTTGAATATGAGTAAAATCAGGAATTACAAGGTCAACACCGAGCATATCGTCGTTAGGGAAACCAATACCGCAGTCAACGATAATAATATCATTTTCACATTCAAAGGCGGTGATGTTTTTACCGATTTCATTAAGACCGCCAAGTGAATAAATTTTTACCTTTGGTAAATTAACCCTTTTCTTTTGTGCTTGGGTGTTCTTTGAGCGCTTTACCTGTCCTCTTTTAGGGATTGGCTTGCTTGGCTTTTCTTTGCTTTTAATTGGTTGAGCTTTCTTTGATTGAGAAGAAAAATTCTTTTTTTCAGCTTTTGCCAAGTTACTTCTTTTGCTTGTTCTTTTTGAGATGTCGCTATTTTGAACATCGTTTTTGTTTTTTGTTTTCATAAGCCTCCTTCTTGCGTGAAAAAGCACCGTCACATTGTGGCGGGCTAATATGTGGATGCGTATTCCGACCCCGCATCCTTTTTTTAAAAACGAATTTAATTGTTATTCCTATTCTATCATATTTTCTTTTCATAGTCAATAGCAAATTAAAGGAGAAGAAGCGCAAGAGAAAAGGCTATAATTAAGCCACTTAAAAAGCCGGAAGAGAAAAATAAAATATTTTTCCACATTCTTTTTATACTCTTGGATTTTTTATCATTTTTTAAGCTTTCTGCACCGAAAATAATGCGCTCCGCCTCATTTAAAATTTTCCCTTCGTCACAAGTGTATATATCATCCTTCATAACAAGATATGCTTGGTCGAAATATTTACTTTTTGTACTTTCTAAAAATATTATTCTTTTTTCACAACCCTTAATCATAATAAACTCCCGTTTTTTATGATTGTTCCCTCATTTTTAAATCATATTCAAAAATATCCTTGAAATTATGCACGATAAAAAAACACAGAAAATTGAAACAAAAAGAGCGATCGGCATAGCGTGTCTTGTTTTTCGTATTTTTGTGGTTGAAAAGTACATACAAATTACATAAATTACGGTATCTGACGACGCCATTATAACTGATGCGCAAATTCCAACCAGTGAGTCGACCCCATACCTTGTTATGATTTCATCAAAGGTTGCAAGAGAGGCGCTACCCGAAAATGGACGTAAAAGAATAAGAGGAAAAAGTCCTGACGGAACTCCAATAAAATCAAAAAATGGAGATAAAAAAGAGGAAATAACCTTTTCTGCACCCGACGAAACAAACATAGAAACGGATACGATAAGTGCGCACATTGATGGCAAAAGAGAGGCTGCACCCTTTACGCCTGATTTTGCTCCCTTTAAAAAGCTGGAAAAGTAGTTTTTCTTTCCCAAAAGAATGATTACTGCAACTAAAAAAACGATAAGGGGTAGGACAAAAAGCGATATTTTTCTAACGATCTCCACTTATTTTACCTATAATTCTTGAAAGAATAATTCCAAGTATCATACACACACTTGAGGTTATCCAAATAGGAATTATTATTTCATATGTAATTTCCGCATTGTGTGAAAGTCGCATGCTTATTACAGTTGTGGGTATCAAAGAAAAGCAAGCACACCCTAAAACCGCAAGGGTTATCATATCATTTGATGCTTTGTCAGTATCACGTCCCTCGTTTAGCTTTTCTATTGCCTTTAAGGCAAGCGGAGTAGTTGCATTTGAAAGTCCCAGTAAATTTGCACTTATGCAAGCGGTGATTTCGTCAGCACCCTTGTTTTCCTTAAACGCCTTTGGGAAAATAAGCCTTAAAATAGGTCTTAAAATTTTTGATAGCTTACTGATTACTCCAAAATCCATCAGGACCTCCATTACGCCATTCCAAAACGCCATTATCCCAATAAGGGAAATGACGGCAGTCACGCTTTTTTTCGCACCTTCAATAATACCGTCGTTTAGCTCTTGCAAGTTTCCCAAAAATATCGCAAATATCACCGAAATAATACATAATACCCCAAAGCATTTACCAATCATAAAAGCACCCTTATTAGCTAAAATTTAGATTATTTGTAAAAAAATGTAAATCAAGATTGACGAAAACAGTAGTATATGATAAAATAAGATTGTAAACCAAAATAAAAGGAGATTTTTTATATGAAATCAACAGGAATTGTAAGAAAAATGGATGAGCTTGGCAGAATAGTCTTGCCAATCGAATTGCGCGCAAAACTTGAAATTGGTCCAAAGGATCCAATAGAAATTTTTACAGATGGGGATAAAATCATTTTAAAAAAATATCAGCCTTGCTGTATAATATGCGGAAATACAAGCGATAATGTGTTATTGAACGAAAAAAGAGTATGTAAAAAGTGCATTGAAAAGCTTAATGTTTTAATGTAAGGACAAGGAAAAAGTATGGAAAAGCTATTACAGTATAATACCCCTGCCACCATTTTTGAGGAGGCATTGCCAATAGGTAACGGCTCGCTCGGTGCTATGATTTATGCAGATACGGAGCTTGATAAAATTCCTCTAAACCATGATACCTTGTGGTCAGGAAAACCCGGACAATATTTAGTTAAGGGCGCAAAGGAATCCTTTGAAAGGGCACAAAAGCTGGTTGAAGAGGGAAAATATCACGATGCTCAAGTAGAACTTGAAAAGAATTTTACAGGTATGTGGTTGAACTCTTATCTTATGCTTGGTGAGCTTTATATCAAATATAAAAATGAGGGAGAAATTACAAATTACAAAAGAGAGCTTGACCTTGAAAAATCAATGGTTACCGTTAGCTATACGCAGAACGGAATTGATTTTGAAAGAGAGTACTTTATCTCATATCCAGACAACTGCTTGATGATAAACTTAAAATCATCAAAGCCGGCTTCCTATGAATTATATGGTGGGCACGTAGGCAAATCTCACACAACAGCAGGAGATAAAATTCTATATTTTACATTTGAATCTCCAACAACTATAGGACCTGAATATGCCGCAAAGCAACGCCCTGTTACATACGATGGCGAATCCGTTAAGGCAAGCGCAATGGCAAGGATGGTTGCGGATGGTGAGATCGAAACCTGGGGAGATTCTATATATGCTGACAACGTGACAAATTTGACAGTTTATTTTTGTGCGGAAACAAGCTTTATAGATGTATTTACAACACCTAATAAGCCAACATTTAAGCCATGTCTTGAAAGGATAGACGCATTGGTTGAAAAGCCATATGAGGAAATTAAAAAAGCTCATATTGAAGATGTATCAAGTCTGTTTAATAGAGTTCAAACGAATTTTGGTGGTGAGGTAAGTAAGAAAACGACCGACAGGCGTTTAAGAGATGGCGACAAGGATCTAGGTATGTGTGAGCTTCTGTTCAACTTTGGCAGATATCTAATTATTTCAGCATCAAGAAGGGGTAGCCGTGCAACTAATCTCCAAGGAATTTGGAATGATAAGTTTTATGCGCCTTGGTCATCAAACTATACAGTAAATATAAATCTGGAAATGAACTATTGGCCTGTGCTTATGTGCAATTTGGCGGAGTGTAATGAGCCAATAATCGACCTAATAAAGAGTGCAAGCGAAAAGGGCAGGGAGACAGCGAAGGAATTTTATGGAGCGCCTGGATTTGTTTCACACCACAATATGGATTTGTGGGCAAACACAACGCCTGTTGGAAATAAGGTTGTAGATTCACCGAGATATGCATTTTGGAATATGTCATCAGGCTGGCTTTGCCGTCATCTTTACGAGCACTATGAATATACGGGTGATAAGGAGTTTTTAAAAAATATTGCTTATCCGATAATGAAGGAAAGCGCTGTTTTCTATCTGTACATGTTAAAGGAAAAGGATGGAAAATATATAATGACTCCGTCAACCTCGCCTGAAAATGGTGTAATTATCGACGGACAAAAGGTGTTCACGCTCCCTTATACAACAATGACGCAATCAATTATCGAGGACCTTTTTAAAAACGTATCAAAAACGGCTGAAATTCTTGAAATTAACGATGATTTTACAAAGGAAATCAACGAGAAGAAGGATAAGGTTGGTATATACCAAATCGGCTCACAAGGACAACTCCTTGAATATGATAAGGAATACGAGGAAGAGGATGTTCACCATAGACACGTATCTCATTTGTATGCGCTTTATCCGGCTGATTTGATCACTACTGAAGAAACAAAGGAGCTAGCTGATGCTTGCCGTCAAACGCTTGAAATAAGAGGGGACGAAAGTACTGGCTGGAGCATGGGCTGGAAGGTTAATCTTTGGGCAAGACTCAAGGATGGCGACCGCGCAATGAAGCTTGTTAAAAATCAGCTAACATGCGTTGAACCGAATAATAAAATTAATTACAGCGAGGGTGGCGGAACGTATCTAAATATGTTTGATGCACATCCACCGTTCCAAATTGATGGTAATTATGGCGTTTGTGCCGGAATTGCACAAATGTTCTTACAATGCGAGGGTGGAAAAATCAAAATTCTTCCTGCTTTACCAAGTGAAATGAAGGAAGGATACATCAATGGCTTGCTTGCCAAGGGTAATATCAAAGTTGATATTGAGTGGGAAAGCAACAAGCTTAAAAAATTAAAATTAGTAACACCGATAGAGCAAACTGCTATAATAAATATTGACGGCAAGGATATGTCAATACAGCTTGAAGCGAATAAAGAGTATAGTATAATTGCTTAATCGGGGGTACATATGAAAAATTTGGGATATTATAACGGCAAAACAGGACTTATAGAAGAGGTTACTGTTCCAATCACCGACAGGGCGTTTTACTTTGGAGACGGGGTATACGATGCGGTAATGTGCCGAAATAATATCCCATATCTTTTGTTTGAGCACGTAAATAGGATATTTGATAACGCAGAGCTTTTGGGTATAGCTCCGCCTAAAACAAAGGAAGAGCTTTCTTTTCTTATTACTGAACTGTGCCGTTTGGTTGACGGAGAGGAGAAATTTGTTTATTTTCAGATTTCACGAGGCAGTGGAATAAGAAATCACGAGTTTACAAATACAAAAGCGAACCTTTGTATAATGATAAAGCCTCAAGAAATAAAAAACGTTTATGATAAGGTTGATATTTGCTCGGCAAACGATGTGAGATTTCACATGTGCAATATAAAAACCTTAAATCTTTTACCCAGTGTTTTGTCAGCTCAACACGCCAAAAATAATAAGTGTGAGGAAACGGTTTTTGTTCGCGATGGATATGTTACCGAATGCTCACATAGCAATATTTCAATATTAAAGGATGGTAAGCTAATTACTGCTCCTGCCGACAATCATATTTTACCGGGAGTTACTCGGGCTCATTTAATATTGGCTTGCAAAAAATATGGCATAGAGGTTATCGAAAAGAAATACACATTAGATGAGCTAATAGATGCAGATGAGATAATTGTAACAAGTTCATCTAAGATGGCAAAGGGTGTAAAAAGAGTGGACTCAAGGCCTGTTGGTGGACGAGACGAAAGGAATTTACGTCTTTTGCAAGAGGAAATATACGGAGATTATATAAAAGCAACCCAAAATAAAAAAATCGGCTCGTTTTGAGCCGATTTTTTTAATAATAAAACGCGTGGTTACCAATTTGCGCGTAGAATTGTCTGTTTTTACTCACCCAGCTGTTTGGGGCAGTTTTTGGGTTGACAAAGTAGAAAATATAATTGTTTTCGCTATAACCCTCAAGGCAAACTTTAGCCGCGATTACGCTTTCTGCGTTTGCGCTTTTATAGATGCTTCCGTTGGCTGCAGGACTAAACTGAACGCCATTTTTCTTGTCAAAAATTACGCTATATATAGTGTTCGGGAAATAAGATGAGCGAACCCTATTTAGTATTACACTACCAACCGCAATTTTTCCGCGCAATATTTCACCGCCACTCTCTGCATTTATGATTTTTGAAAGCCAAAACACTTCATCCTCTCGATAATATAAATCTCCCGATAAAATGCCTCCGCTTCCACGAGTTATGTTAAATGAGGACGTAGCGTTAGACCAGCTTATTTTTGCATCAAAAGCCTTTGCTAATATAGTAACCGGTGCGTACATAACGCCATATCTCATAAAAATTGGCGAGGGAGTGTACAAATAACGACCGTTTGCAACTATATAATTTGCACCGTCCTTTGCAGTCATATTAAGCTTGTTTGACGAAACGGTCAAGGTTCTATTTGAATAGTTATATGTAACCTTGGCACTTGAATCCATAGTGCTGGCAAATTTTCTTACTCCTACAAAAGTGGTATCATCCTTTATTTGTATTCCATCTGTATATTCCTGTCCGTTTACAAAAACGCTGACAAAGCTTTTAGAGCTTGCTCCTGCTACTATCGAAAAAACAGAAACCATAAGTGTAAAAGCTATTATAAATGATATTGTTTTTTTCAAAGAACCATCCTTTCCTGTTTATTTCCAAAAAGGAACGTAATGCTCGAACTTTACAATAATATTCTAGCATTGGAAAAGGAATAATTCAAGGAACAATATTTTCCATAACAAATAAAGGAAAAATATAATTGTATGGTTTATGTAAAAATTCTTTTTGCCAGACTGGTTTCATCCTCTGTAATGCTTCCGCTGATTTTAGAAAATAGGATGTATAGAGCAACACACATTGAAATTTCTAGAATTAAGGATAATTTTCCTAAAGATAATGAATAAGAGAAAAGCAAATAAAAAATGAATCTTGTGACTAATGTTGCGGAAATTATACTAAATAATGGCTTTACTATCCAATTTATAATTCTTGGCTTGAAGGTCGTTTTATTTAAAAGGCGCATAATACTAAAGGTTGCATTAAATAATTCTGTTACGTATATAGTGACAATATAACCGTAAATACCCATATTGGGGATCAAGAGCAAGACAAGAAAAACGCTTAGAAGGGAATCAATAATGTTTATTCTCATTGTGTATATGTGCTCACCTATTCCTTTCAAAACAGCATCAACAGAGCTATCAAGATACATAATTGGTATAAGAGGAGCTAAAAGCCGTATAAATACGCCGGCTTCATAAGAATTGAAAAAATAGATTCCAATTTCGTTAGAAAAAGAAACAAAAACTCCCGAAATGCAAATTGAGAAAATTAATGAAAAGCCAAAAACTCGTGAAACAATGCTTTTTATTCTTTTAAAATCTCCTGCTTCATATGATGAGGATATTTCTGGAATCAAAAGAGAGGAGAAAGCACCGATTACAGTAGACGGAAAAAATATAAGAGGAAAAACCATACCGCAAAGAGTTCCGTATGAGCTAAGAGCGTCGCTTCCTACCATTCCATTCCTTTTTAAGCCCCAGGGGATTAATAGGTGCTCAACCGTATTGAGAAATGAACGTGCGTATGCGCTGACTGCAACGGGAAAGGCTGAAGAAAAAACAGAAGGCACGTTTGTTTCGAACGATTCGTTGCTTTTAGACGGAATTTTACAAAATATGAGAGTGTGTTTTTTTGCTAATTTATGTTTGCTTCTGTCGTTTACAAATAGGAAAATATTTAAAATAAGACTAGATAGCTCACTTATGAGTCCTCCCAAAGCGATAGAAAGACATGCAAAGCTGGTTTTTGAAGGAAAAACCAGTAATAAGAAAAAGGAAATAACAGATATTTTTATTGCTTGCTCGCAAAAGCTGACAATAACGTTTTTATAAACTCTGCGGACTGCATAAAAATACCCGTTTATGGCACTTGAAAGGGCAATAGGAACAAGAGAAAGCGCCATAATTTTCAGGGCAGGGACAACTCTTATGTCATTAAGTAAATATATGCTTATAGGCTTTGCTCCAAAAAATAGGAAAAGGGTAGCCAAAAGAGAGAAGAATAGGCAGTAAAAATAAGCCTTACCCATAATCTTTGATACTAGAAAATCACTTTTAAAAGAAGTCATATCGCCTTCATTATATGGTAAAGCGCTCGAAACCAAGCGTACAACCGCAAAATTTATACCGGATGTTGAAAAGGTTAATGCAAAAGAATAAACGCCCGATGTTAGCGTGATAAGACCCATTCCCTCGCTTCCTATCGTGTTTGATAGAAAAACATTAAAAATCACCGAAATAGAGCGCAAAAGGATACTTGAAAGCGACAAGATAAGAGCGCTCATAAAATATTTTTTTAATCTGTTTATTTTTTTCACCCCACAATCAATTTAATATATATGATTGCAGAAAAATAAAAAATACAAAGCCCACCAAAAAAATAGGTGGGCTTTGTATTTTATTTAATTATTAAAGTAACAATTTCAAATGGTTTAATATCAAGTGAAACGGAGCTATTTTTAACTGCAAGCTTCTTTTGCTTCTTTTCATTAAGGTCTGCAATATAAACCTCATTTACGTCAAAGCCGAAATTGACGGTTGCTCTTGTACGTGAATTCTTTGTTTCATATAGACGGACAACGGTTTCGTTTGAATATTCAGCTTCTTTTATTGCTTCAATAATTACGTTATCCTCGGAAACGGAAACCAAAGAATATTCAGACGGTAACGTACCATTTCCGTTTGCTTTCTTTGCGGTCATTGGTAGGTTTAGATCGTATGCATATTTAACTGTGTCAGCACCATTTAGTGCGTTCTTGTGAGGATAAAGTGAGTAGGTGAACTCGTGAGTTCCTTGATCATTTACGTGTGTCGGGTTGTTATCAGGGTTCATAGCACATTTTAGAAGTGTCAGGCGCATATCCGAACCATGAATATCGTGTCCATATTTGGAATCGTTTAACAAGCTAACACCATAGTTACCCTCGGAAATGTCAGCATATTTATGAGCACAAACCTCGAATCTTGCGTGATCCCAACTTGTGTTATAGTGTGTAGGTCTTTCGATTGTACCGAATTGAATTTCGTAGGTTGCCTTGTCTGCGTTAATGTCAACAGGGAAGGAGGCCTTCAAAATTTGATTTTTCTCATGCCAATCAACTTTGGTTTCAAAGTCGATTTTAGGCATATCCTCGTAGAACCAAACAGTTTGACAAATTTCGCTGTCCATATGCTTTCTCTTATATGAAATACCCGTTTTAGCCCCATTTACAACAGTCGTAACGTCGTAAACATTGGTGATAGGATATTCCTTATCGTTTGATGAACGTTGAAGCTCCCAAGCGGGATAAGAATCCGGATAGTCCTCAAATATTATTAGGTTATTTGCTTTTGCACCCTTCTTTATAACCTCGCGGTGGTTCTTCTTGTCGTAAATTGAGGTAATATTATAATCCTTGTCAAATTTAACAGTGAAGAATTTAGTAAATACTGTGTTGTTCTTAATCTCAATGGTGTTTTTAGCATCGATATCTGTAACAACCTTGTATCCCTTTGGTGGAATGTTCTTAACGAAAACGCTCTTGCCGTTAATATCAACAACGCTTGAGTTTGTAAAGGAGTGTGGGTTGAATACAACGTATCCACTATCCTTAACGTTAGATGCGATATAATCAAATGCTTCTTCTCTTATTTTGTTTGCAAAGGCTTTGATTTCGGCATAATCCTTATCGCTTCTTTCGTAAACCTCAACAATTGATGAGCCTGGGATAATATCGTGGAATTGGTTTACAAGAAGTATTTCCCACATAGCATGTAATTCCTCTTTAGGGAATTTAGAGCCTCTGATTTTATCAAGCATTACGCAAAGCGCTTCGGTGTCAAGAAGCAAAAATTCGCACTGACGGTTGTTTTTCTTGTTTTTAGCTATAGATGTGTATGTGCCTCTATGGAATTCCAAGTATAGCTCGCCTTGCCAAGTAGGAACTAATTGCTCGTTTTTCTTCATGCTCTTTTCGAGATTGTTTAGAAAATCGGTTGCAAAGCCCATTTTTGCTTGAGCAACTTGAGGAACACCGGCGTTTGCACGTCTTAAATTTTCAAGCATGTGTGCGGTAGGCCCGCCACCACCATCACCCCATCCAAAGGTGAGTAGTGCTTCGTTGTGAAGAGCCTTTTGCTGGTATCTGTTCCAAGCACCGTCGACATATGAAAAATCGGTGTGAGGAATATATGTGGACGTTCTTTCGGGAATACGACCCTTTTGTTCTTGTTGTGCAGTTATAAAGTATGTGTTAATTTCTGTGCCATCAAGACCCTTCCACTTAAATGTATCATAAGGAAGCGTATTTGTATCATTCCAACCGATTTTAGATGTTACAAACCAGTTGACATCGCTCTTTGAAAGAATTTGAGGTAGAGCAGCGCTGTAACCAAATACGTCAGGAAGCCACAAAACTCTGCTTTCAACGCCAAACTCGTCACGGAAGAAATTTTTACCATATTGAACTTGGCGAACAAGGCTTTCACCACTTGAAAGGTTACAGTCGGCTTCAACCCACATAGCGCCTTCAACTTCCCATCTGCCGGCTTTAATCATAGCCTTGATTTCTTCATAAAGCTCTGGGCATTCTTCCTTTACCATTTTGTAAAGAACAGCTTGAGAAGACATAAATTTATATTCAGGATAACGTTTCATTAGCTCAATAACTGTAGCAAATGAGCGCTGTGCCTTTTCTCTTGTTTGGTCAATAGTCCAAAGCCAAGCAATATCAATATGGGTGTGACCGATACAAATAGTTTTTATGTCTTGATCCTTGCAGAATTTACCGTAAAATTCTTTTTGCAAATATGCATCGGCAACCTTAACTGATTCATAAAATTCAGGGGAAGGAAGCTTTAGTAGGTTGAGAAAGCTTGTAGACTTTTCAAGTATTGCTAAAATGTTTTGATATGTATATGTGTTTTCTTCAATGAAGTCGATAAGCTCAAAAGGAACTGCAAGATCGTAGTAATATTTTTTAACGTCTTCATTTTCTATGATTATTTGCGCGTCAAATAAAAGATCCTTGCGCTCGTTTTCCATACCGGAATAGGCGTAAACCATAATGTCGTATGAGTCCTTACCGCCAAGCATAATATACGTGTGGTTTACGTCCATGCCCTGACGGATATGACCATCAACATAAACTATAAATTGTGGGTTTACAGCATCCCAACAGCTACCAAGACCTGTGTTGATGTTGAGCTTTATTTCTTTACCCTTGCATTCCTCCGGAACGTCAACAGTAAAATAGAACCAAGCGTGTGAGTCGCGCACACGTCCCCAAGTCATACCATTTTCAAAAGGAATGAAATCACTTGTATTAGGAAGGTCGCTTCCAATCTTATATTCGCAAGGCTTATAGGTTATGTTTGTAACTGGAATTGTTTTAATGACGGTTTGCTTCCCAATATCACGAAGCATAACCTTCAAATTTCTAATAGATTCATTAATTGGCTTCATAGTAATCTCCTGTAAATAATTTACTTATTGAATTTTATCATATATAAAACAAAAATACAAGATTTATTTGATTTTTATGTGAAAGTATGTTATTATAAGTTTAATAAAAACATTTGAGGTGAAAAATGGAAGAGCTTTCACGAACAATTATGCTTTTAGGCGAAGAAAACGTTGAAAAACTGAAAAACAAAAAAATTCTTGTGTTTGGCGTTGGTGGAGTAGGTGGGTATGCCTGTGAGGCACTCGCTAGAACAGGTGTCGGCAGAATAGATATAGTTGATAATGATACGGTTTCTTTATCAAACATTAACCGACAAATAATTGCATTACATTCTACTGTTGGTCAAAAGAAGGTTGACGTTATGAAGTCGAGAATGCTTGATATAAATCCTAGCATAGTCGTTAATGCCTTTGACACATTTTATACACCTGAAGTGTCAGAAAAATTCGATTTTACAAAATATGATTATGTAATAGATGCTATTGATACTGTTGCAGGTAAAATTGATTTGGCAGAAAAGTGCGATGCACTTAATGTACCTATAATCTCCTCTATGGGCGCTGGAAACAAGCTAGATCCTTGTGCATTCAAGGTTGCTGATATATATAAAACGTCTGTTTGCCCATTAGCTAAGGCGGTAAGAACCGCGCTTAAAAAGAAAGGGGTAAAAAAACTTAAGACTGTTTATTCTGAAGAATTACCTCATATAAATATCTATAACAATGAGCAAGGAAAGAGAATTCCTGCTTCGTGTGCATTTATTCCATCAGTTGTTGGATTGATTATAGCATCAGAGGTTATAAAGGATTTGACAAAATAAAAAGCTGTTGCCAATTTGAAGTGAACCCCGTTTAGTTCACAAAAAATAAAAAGCATAAAACCTCTTATGGTATAATAAAACCATAGGAGGTTTTTAATTATGGCTAAAAAAGGACAAAAATTCAACAGTTACACAAAGGAGT
>SVRK01000026.1 GCA_015064855.1 Oscillospiraceae bacterium
TAAAGCGATCGAGAAAGGAAGAATATGGTTAACCGATTTACTGAAAAAGCACAAGTGGTTTTGACCAATGCAAAAAAATGTGCCAAGGAGTTAAATACCTCTTACATAGGCACAGAGCATTTGCTCCTCGGAATTTTATCAACCGACTGTATAGGATGTAAAATTTTAAATGACAAACGCGTTTTTTATAATGATGCGCTAGATAAAATCATTGATTTTTCCAGTATCAAGATTGACACAAAAATCAATGAAAAAGAGCTTTCACCAAAATGCAAACGAGTCATTGAGGGTGCATCAATCATAGCTAAAAGATTTGACGGAAAATTCATCGGCAGCGAGCACATTTTATACGCGATTTGTGAGCAAGGTGACTCATATGCATCCAAGGTTCTTATTTCCTTGGAAATAAACCTTCAATCAATAAAAAACGAAATATCTACGTTTTTAGATACCTTTTCCATAGAAGAAAAGAGCGAAAAATCTCACACACCATCGGGTGCTTTAGCGTTATATGGAAAAAATTTAAATCAAAGCGCAAAAGAGGGAAAATTAGACCCTTTAATAGGTAGGGAAAATGAGGTTTTAAGACTTATTCAAATCCTATCAAGGCGAACAAAAAACAACCCTTGCTTAATCGGCGAACCAGGTGTTGGCAAAACCGCGATAATCGAGGGTCTTGCAATTAAGATTACAGACGGAGACGTACCTAAAAACTTATCTAATAAAATAATCATTTCGCTTGATTTATCATCAATGATAGCGGGCGCAAAATACAGAGGCGAATTTGAGGAACGAATGAAAAGTGTAATCAAGGAGGTAAAAAATAACGATTCGGTTATACTTTTCATTGACGAAATTCACACTATTGTTGGTGCAGGCTCGGCAGAAGGCGCTGTTGATGCCGCGAATATTATTAAACCGGCTCTTGCTCGTGGTGAAATACAGCTCATAGGTGCAACAACTATTAGTGAATATAGGAAGCATATTGAAAAGGACTCCGCACTTGAAAGACGCTTTCAGCCAATAACAATAAACGAGCCAACCGAAAGTGAAGCTATAAGCATCATAGAAGGCCTTAAATCAAAATACGAGGAATATCATGGAGTTAAAATATCAAATGAGGCAATAAAATCTTCCGTTATACTCTCAAAGCGCTATATTAACGATAGATTTTTACCGGACAAAGCAATCGACTTGATTGATGAGGCATGCTCAAGAGTTAAAATGAAGCATAACCACAAGAGTATGCGTCTAAAGGAATATGAGAAAAAAATAAAACAGCTTTCAAAGGAAAAGGAAGATGCAATTATATCTCAAAATTTTGAGTTTGCCTCAAAGCTTAGAGATGATGAAATAAAATATAAAATTCTTTATAATAAAGAAAAGGAAAAAAGAGAAAAGCTTCTCTCTCACACTGAATTAAAAATTAGTGAAAACGATATTGCTGATATAGTAACAACCTGGACGTCCATTCCTGTTTCCAAAATTAATAAGAACGAAGGAAAAGACCTTGTAAATCTTGAGGAAAAATTATCAAGTGACATAATTGGTCAAGAGGAAGCAATCGGCAAAATTTGCGATTGCATTCGCAGAGGTCGAGTAGGACTTAAAAATCCAAATCGACCTATCGGTTCTTTCCTTTTTCTTGGCCCTACGGGAGTTGGTAAAACAGAACTTGCTAAAAGTATAGCTAAAAACGTTTTCGGCTCGAATAACAGCTTTATTCGACTTGATATGTCCGAATATATGGAGAAGCACTCTGTTTCCAAGCTTATTGGCGCACCTCCCGGCTATGTTGGATATGACGAGGGTGGGAAATTAACGTCAAAGGTTAGATTAAACCCGTATTCCGTAATTTTATTTGACGAAATCGAAAAGGCGCATAACGATATTTATAATATTCTTCTTCAAATTTTAGAGGATGGCACACTGACAGATTCACATGGAAGACAAGTCGATTTCAAAAACTGCATCTTAATACTAACCTCAAATATCGGAGCCAAAAATATCACCGAACCTAAAAATTTAGGATTCATTGAACAGAATGCTAATGATGAAAACGAAAACATACGCTCAAAAACAAATGAAGCTTTGAAGCGTGAATTCAATCCCGAGTTTTTAAATAGGCTCGATGAAATAATTATTTTTAATAAATTAAAGCTTGATAGTATAAAAACAATTTGTCAAAATTTATTAAAAGAAATAGAAACAAACGCGCAAAATATCGGTTTTAAGATAGAATTTGAAAATGAGGCTATTGAATGTCTTGCCAAAAAGAGCTTTGATAAGCTATACGGTGCACGACCCTTACGACGAACAATAACTAATCTAATTGAAAATCCTTTGTCCAAAAAAATATTAGAAAACGAGTTTTCAAACGGTAGCCTTATACGTATAAGCTGTAAGGATGATGAAATAGTTTTTGAAAATGCTTAACAAAAAAACCGTTGCCTTTGCAACGGTTTTTTGTTTATTTATCAATTTTGATATTTAGGTGTGGATAAGGAATTTCAATTCCATACTCATCAAAGCTGCGCTTAACCTGCTCGTACATTGAGAAATATACATCCCAATACTCTGCTGTTTTAACCCAAACTCTCAATTTTATTGTTATACTACTGTCATTATGAGAAGATATCATAACCTCCGGTTGAGGGTCAAATAAAATTCTTTCGTCCGCCTTTGCACAAGCAAAAAGCACCTTTCTTGCGGTATCAATATTGGCAGAATATGCAATATTAAAGTCAAAGTCAATTCTTCTTGTATCGTGAGTCGAATAGTTAGTTATTACATTATTGGAAATCACGCCATTAGGAACGACCACCTTTTTATTATCGGGAGTAGTAAGCGTTGAATAGAAAAGACCAATATCAACAACCGTACCGCTAACGCCTGAGCTTTCAACGTAATCACCGATTTCAAAAGGCTTAAATATTACAAGCATAATACCACCTGCAATATTTGAAAGTCCGCCCTGTAAAGCAAGACCAACAGTCAAACCGCAAGAAGCAATAACAGCGGAAAGTGCTGACATATTAAAGCCAAGAACAGAAACTATCGAAACAGCAATTACCGCATACAAAGCAACCGCTATCAAATGACGTAAAAATAGTCTTAACGTTTTGTTAACTCTTTTAAAAATTTTGCCATTTTCAATATTCTTTACTATTCTCTTAACAATTAGACAGCCAATGATAAGAATAGCAAGTGCTATTAAAATTCTTAAAGCAAGTCTCGGAATTTGATACTCATTTAAAAAGCTTTTAACTTCTTCGAAGGTTATAGCTGAAAATAAAAGCATTTCACTTTTCTCCTTTATATAGAATATATTTTACATCTATTATTTTACATCATATGAGTTTTTTTGTCAACAACTTTGCATAATTTAATTAATTTGTTGCAAATTAAATTTAGTAGTTTTTAGGAGAAGAATTTATGAACGAAAAAGAATATAACGAATACGTTGAAAAACGAGCAAAAAAATCACCCGTTTTGAAAAATTGCATCTTTGCATTTCTAATCGGAGGCGGAATTTGCACACTGGGTCAAGCCTTTTTTCATTTATATACCTTTTTAGGGCTTGAAGAAACCGACTCTCGAACAGTAGTTGCAATAACATTGATTTTTATAGCAGCTCTTCTGACAGGATTTGGTATTTTTGACAATATTGCTAAAATTGCAGGTGCAGGAACTCTTGTTCCAATAACCGGATTTGCAAATGCCATCACATCTCAAGCAATTGACACAAAAAGTGAAGGCTTTATTTTAGGTGTTGGTGCTAAAATTTTCACCATTGCAGGTCCTGTTATTTTGTATGGTACATTTACAGGTGTTATCTACGGCATAATTTATTATTTTTGTAATTTAATTTGGGGGTAAGATGAAAAACGGAATTTTGAAATTCAAGCGAAAGCCCAAAATTATTTCAAGCTACAGCGTTGTCGGCCATATGGAAAAGTCGGGGCCTTTAGGAGAGCTTTTTGACGAATATTCAAACGATGATAAATTTGGAAAGAACTCATGGGAAAAAGCGGAAAGTGAAATGCAAAAAAGAGCCTTTTCGGGTGCTCTTAACAAAAGCGGACTTATTGATACCGAGATAGATGTTCTTTTAGCAGGAGATTTATTAAATCAATGTGTTGGCTCCAACTATGGCTTATCCTGCTTTGACGTAGGGTATTTAGGGTTATATGGCGCTTGCTCTACCTGTTCCGAAGGACTCCTTATCGGTGCTTCTTTATATAGCGGAGGAGTTGTTGATTCCTGTGCAGTTGTTACATCTTCTCATTATTGCTCCTCCGAACGGCAATTTCGTTTCCCCTTGGAATATGGTGGGCAAAGAACTCCGACCGCACAATGGACAACCACCGGAGCAGGAGCATTTATTCTCAAAGATGAAGGTAATGTAGAAATTAGTGAAGGAATGATAGGGAAAATAATTGACAAGGGTATTTCCGATATAAACAATATGGGGGCAGCTATGGCTCCAGCCGCTATCGATACAATTAAGCGTTATTTTTTAGAGTCAGAACACTCTCCTGAATTTTTCGATTTAATCATCACAGGTGATTTGGGCTATGAAGGCAGCGAAATATTAAAGGATTTACTTTTAAAGGATGGAATTGACATAAGAAATAATCATATAGATTGTGGTCTTATGCTCTTTGACAGAAAAGCACAAGACGTTCATGCAGGCGGCTCGGGATGTGGGTGTAGCGCTATTGTAATGGCATCCGATATTATCCCAAGACTCGCTTCCGGCGAACTAAAAAGCGTTTTATTTTTAGGGACTGGGGCTCTTATGTCACCGGTATCGTTATTCCAAGGTGGAACCATCCCCGCAATTGCTCATTTAGTAAGGCTATCGAGCTTAAATTCACATAATTGAGGTGAAATTATGGATATATTTCTAGATTATTTATGGGCGTTTTTGATCGGCGGATCGCTTTGTGTAATTGCACAAATTTTAATTGACAAAACCAAGTTAACCCCTGCAAGAATTTTAGTAGTTTACGTTTGCACAGGAGTTGTTCTAACCGCAATCGGTGTTTACGAGCCTCTTGTCAACTTTGCCGGCTCTGGTGCAACTGTACCGTTGACAGGCTTTGGATATGCTATTGCAAAGGGAGTTCAAAAGGCGGTAGACGAAAAAGGACTACTTGGCGCATTGACAGGTGGATTAGAGGCTACAGCCGGCGGAATTTCCGCATCTATTTGTTTTGGCCTAATTATGTCATTAATCTTCTCGTCAAAGCCCAAAAGATAAGAAAACGAAAGAAAAACCGCACACAGGGTGCGGTTTTTTATGTAATTTAGATTTTTCTCTTTTGTTTAAGAAGCGTTGCTTTTTTCTTAATCATATCAGCAAGAACAACGCTTTGCATTGAGCTTGCAGGTGTAACGAGTTCAGGCTTTTTACCCTTTTGGATGCAATCAACAAAGTATTGAATTTCAGCCAAATAACCATTATCATTTCCAACGTTAATGCCGAGATCCTTATTATTCTTTTGTACTTCCTTGTTTACTTGTACCTCTTCTCCGTTCATAACAAGCTTGCCTTTGTTTAATTCAACGTAACCGTTTTGGAAAACCGCCAAGAAGCTTGCATCAAATGGAATGTTTGTGTTGTACCAAGTACCCTCACAGGTAACTAGTGTATCACCCTCGTAAATCATATTGGTTACAACAGTATCGTTGTTATTTGTCATTTGATAACGATATGACTCTATCTTTTGAGGCATACCTAAAACGCTTTGTACGAAGTCGAAATCGTGAATTGAAAGGTCGGTAGTTACACCACCACTCAACTTTTCATCTCTCATCCAGTCCTGCCAGCTCCATTGAGGAATTGCAGAAATACGCTTCATTTCAAGTCGAAGAAGTCTACCAAGCTTACCTGACTCAATGGTGTTTCTCAAAAATGCATATGGTGCCATAAATCTAACAACGTGCGCTACCATAAAATTCTTTTCGGATTCTTGAGCGACAACGCTTACCTTTTTTGCATCCTTTGCATTCAAGGTCATAGGCTTTTCACAAAGAACATGATATCCCTTCTTAAGTAGCTTTACTGCCATATCAGCGTGAAGAAAGCTTGGTGTGCAGATGTCGATCATATCAAGCTCTTCTTTTCTTATCATTTTATTATAATCGGTATAAATATTTATCTTGCGGTCACCGATTTTTTCTTTAGCAACATCTTCTCTTACGTCGCAAACAGCAACAATCTCTGCATTTGGAACGTTATCATAGTTATAAAAGTGGCATCCGCCCATTCCACCAATTCCAATAAGTCCTACTCTAACCTTAGCCATTTATAATGTCCTCCAAGAATTTTTTAGCATAAATAATATCTTCAATTTGCTTTTCTCCGGAAATTTCGCGCTCAATAGTAATAGAGCCGTTATATCCGTGATCTTTCATAAGCTTTTTAATGAGCACAGGGAAATTAACGCGTCCGTCGCCAATTCTCTTTTCTACACCAAGATAATCAGGATTTGTTGGATATTCGCCATCCTTTGCGTGTACGCCTCGAACAAATTCACCAAAAATGTCAACTGCATCGCAAGGATTAGCCTTACCATACAAAAGAAGGTTTGCAGGGTCTAGGTTTATACCAAGATTTCCTGTATTGACAGTCATAATGGTTCTCTTTATTGTAATTGGTGTTTCTTGACCAGTTTCAAACAAAAGATATTGACCATTTGCCTTGCAATATAGAGCAAGCTCTTTTATTGTCTCAACAACAGCGCGATATTCGTCAGTGTTTGGGTTTTCAGGGATAAAGCCCATATGTGTTACCATATCTGTAACACCCAACTTTTTAGTAAAATCAGAGCCGTGCTTAAGATTTTCTACTCTTTGATTTCTAAAATGCACTGGTACAATACCTAGTGTGATTGGACCTCTTATAAAATCCCAAGTTGCCTCTCCTTCCCAGCCTACCCAAACAGCACTAATTTCAAGTCCTGTTTCCTTTGTTGCCTCTAGGATTTTTTCAACGTATTCGTCAGTCATCAAGGAATGATTCCAAGCGCAAAGCTGAAATGACTCAAGACCATACTTTTTTACATCCTTAATTTTCTCAACTACATTTTCGTCGAGATGTACCATTGTTCCAAGTTTCATAAAGTTACCTCGTATCTCATAGTTATACATTTTAATTTTATCATATAATACTATAACTTTCAAGTACCTATATAAAAAAAGAGCTCCGAATTGGAGTTCTTTTTGTTCATCATATGTTAGAATTTTTTATATATGCATCGTCTGCATACATTCTCATTCTCTCAACATTACTTGCCATTTCTGCGCTCGAAACATTTGATTTTTCAAGCAATGCATTTTGCATTTTTATTGCGCTATTTGTTTTTTCAACATTTTTATTCAACTCAGAAATAAGTGCGCTTTGTCTATCCGACATAGCATTTACATTATAGGTTAATCTGTCAATCTTGTTTCCTAGCTCATATGTATTTTTTATAATTGCATTCTCTAACCTAGAGAAATTTTTATTAATGCTTAGTGAAATAGTTTCAGTTGCATTATTAATAGCCTGTACTATTCTTTCTGTGCTTACATATACATCAGTTTGCTGAAGCGCTTCCTTCATTTCATCAGCTCTACCAGTTTCTAGTAAGTAAATTATCAAATCTACATGTTTATAGTCTCGACAATCCAAATTAGGTAATGATTTTGAAAACTCATCAACCACAGAATTATAAATCTCCATTGCATATTTAGAAACCAAAACTATTTTTTCGTGTGTGCTTTTTTTCATTTCAGCAAGTTGATGATTTAAGCCTTCCATTAGCTTTTTGTTTTCACTAATCTTTTCTTGATTAGATATATATTTTGCATTGTCTAAATAGTTAATTTCATCACTTCTTGGCTCACTTGGTTTCGGTATTTTTTTGAGTTTCTCATTTAATTTTATATACTCAGCCATTTTGCCCTTGTAAACGTATGTTAAAGGGAAAAAAATGATGCCGGACACAGCAGCTACTGGTCCTGAGATGCAAAGTAATATGTGTAAAATTGAGCCGTCCTTTACAATATCTGTTCCGAAATTTAAAATTAACATAATTCCAAATACGACAATAGCCGAAATAAATAATAGCATGTTAGCATTAACAAATGGTTTGATTTTATCTACCCTCGCCTTTGCTGCACTGGTGACACCCGCGGCGTCATTATAAAACTTCAACTCGCGTTCGTAACTACATTTTTTATCTTCGCTTGATGATTTTATAATCTCCGAATTATAGAATAGCTCATTGTTTTTGTTTTCCAATACTTCTTTTTTGTTGTTAGTTTCTTTAACAAGATTTTCTTCTGAAAGCTTTGATTCTTTTACCTTATCATATTCCTTATCAACAAGGGAAAGACCAGCACGCAATGCGTAAAGCTGATTTAAGGTTTCTTCTTTTGACATAGTTTTGTCCATTTATATCTCCTTTTAATGTTTTTTTAAATTTTATCATACTCTTTTTCAATTGTCAACTCTTTTGAGTTAATTTTTTATGAATAAAATTGTAGAATAATATTAGTATAATTTTAGGAGGTTAATTTATGGACATAGGAAAAGCCGTGTGCAAAAGAATATTAGAGTTATGTACCGAGCACAATATAACACTAAATAAATTAGCCACCATCAGTGGAATTACGCAATCGACTCTTAATAATATAGTAAGTGGCAGAAACAATAGCACTACAATTTCAACAATAAAGAAAATTTGTGATGGACTTGATATAACAATACAAGAATTTTTCAATTCAAAGCTGTTTGACAATTTAGAACAAGAGCTAAAATAAATTACTTTTTCAACTTCCCCGCTCAGTGGGGAAGCCTTTTTAATATAAAAAAGACTCCTTGCGGAGTCCTTTTTAATTATTCTTTAATTATTCCTCGTCTGCAAACGCTTTGCCGCAAGCAGGACAAATTAAGTCCTCAGGGTCAATTTCGTTATCGAAGCAGATTTGCTCACCACAGGATGGGCACATAGCCTCCATATACTCGCATTCCTCGCAATCACAATCCTCGTCGCAGCAGCAATCACAATCGTCATCACAACAATCACAATCATCATCGCAATCGCAGTCGCAGTCCTCTTCGTAGAGGTATTCCTCTACGTCACCGAGGTCGTGGTCTATTTCTTCAATATAATCACCTAGTGTAGCAACCTCATCGTCCATATCAGCAATAGTAGCTGTGATGTCGGAAAGAAGGTCGATAATAGCATTTAATACCTTACCCTCAGGCTTAGAGTCGTCAATATTAAGTCCTTCTGCAAGACCCTTAATATAAGCACATTTTTCAAGAATATCCATTTCTTCCATTTTAAAATCCTCCTAAAATGAATTATTTATTGTTTACTCTTTCAAGATACTCGCCAACTCTTGTATCAATACGAATAAGGTCGCCCTCGTTAATAAAGATTGGAACTCTAACAATTGCTCCTGTTTCAAGGGTTGCCGCCTTTGTAACGTTAGTAGCTGTATCACCACGTACGCCCGGCTCTGTTTCTGTAACATAGAGGTCAACAAATGTTGGTGGGTCTACTGCAAAAACCTCTCCCTTGATAGAAGAAAGCTTGCACATTTCGTTTTCCTTAACGAATTTAAAGTTGTCACCGAGCTTGTGTGAATCAACTGGAATTTGCTCATAGGATTCCATATCCATAAAGTAGTATAGCTCGCCGTCGTTATAGAGGTATTGAAGTTCTCTACGCTCTACTTGTACTGTTTCAAATTTTGCTGTTGGGTTAAATGAAGCCTCACGAGTAGCACCTGAAACAACATCCTTATACTTTGTTCTTACAAAAGCTGCACCTTTACCTGGTTTTACGTGTTGGAATTCAATAACTTGATATACTTTACCTTCCATTTCAAAGGTAACACCGTTTCTGAAATCTCCTGCTGTAATCATCTGTCTTTTTCCTTTTCTTGGCGTTTAAGTATTTTAGCAAGCAATCCGCCACAATTACCGCATACTATTATGAGTTTATTTTACTATAAAACAATTAATATTTCAATAGGTAAATCGCAATATTTTTAAAATTTATTAAATTTCTATCAATTCTTTAGGTGATTTTGCAAAATTTTTGATTCCATTTTCACAAATCAAAACCATATCTTCAATCCTTACACCATACTTTCCGGGAATGTAAATTCCAGGCTCAACCGTTACTACGTTACCCGGAACTAAAATCCCGTCGTAATTAGGTGAAAGTATCGGTGTTTCATGAATTTCAAGTCCCACACTATGACCGAGAGAGTGTCCAAAATAGCCCTTATAGTCTTTGTAAATTATCTCTCTTGCAACACTATCAGCCTCTTTACATCCGCGCCCACCATTTGATAAATATTCAAGAGCCTTTAGCTGCGCCTCAAGAACTGTATTATATAGCTTTTTCATTTCTTCATCTGCTTTACCGATACAAACCGTTCTTGTCATATCGGAGTGATAACCGTCAACAGTTGCTCCAAAGTCCATTGTAAAAAAGCCTTTTTTCAATTTGGCGTTAGATGGTACTCCATGAGGAAGTGATGTTTTTTCTGCGCTTATTGCAATTGTTTCAAAGCTTTTATCCTCAGCTCCATGCTTTCGCATAAAATATTCAAGCTCTGCAGCAACATCATTTTCTGTAATATCTGTTGAAAGAAGACCTAGAACATGATCGAAAGCCATATCGGCTATACTTTGAGCCTTCTCCATTTTTTCTATTTCATCGGATGTTTTTATTTGACGAATTTGTTCAATTGTTTCACCTATCTCATAAAGCTTAACGTTCAAATCATCCTTTAATCTTAAATAGTTAGAAAGCGTTATTGATTGGTCTTCAACGCCAAGCTTTTGAATGCTTTCTTTTTCAATTATTTCTCCAAGCCAAATTGAACGCTTTCCTTTAGGTTGAATAACAGTAAAAACACCGAACAATAATTTGTTCGCTATTTCAGTATATCTAAAGTCCTCAAAGGCATATGCGCCTTGTTTGGTTATCAATATTGCGCCATCCTCATTATCAAATCCGGTAAAGTATCTATGTGACGTTTTGGATGTTAAATAAACCGCATCTATTTCCAGTCTTTCCAGTTCCTTGCGTAATATATCAATTCTTCTTTTCATAAGCACCTCTTACATTTTTTTATAATTATATCATACTTTTATTTTACCTTCAATAAAAAACTTGACAAACTATAAATAAAATGATAAAATAATTTCAGTTCATATTTTAGGAGCATATTTTATGAAAAAAAGATTTATTCTGTTTTTTATAGTAATGATTGTTCTTTTAGCAGTTCCTATCGGTTTTAGCTTTGCTAGCGAGGAATGTAATCACACCTATACCGATGATAACGATTGCTCAACACCTGCTTATTGCACAACCTGCAATAAAATTGTACTTGAAGCAAAAGAACATAACTATAAAAAATCACTTTCATACACCTTTAACAAGGATGAAGACGGAAAAGAAAATTTTCTGTTAGGCGGAACGAGGACTGTTCAATGCACAAACACAGGATGTAAATGCAAAGCCACAGAAGATGTTCAACCGTTTATCACCGCTCTTGGCTATTCTATAAAAGAATACACCAGCACGAGCATTGACGGAGATGAAACATCCAATTTTGCTTCCATTATTTCAACATATTTCTTCAACAATAGTGCAATTGAAGATTATGCAAAGCTTTATAACGAAAGCATAACTTACAATGTTATTTTGTACTCACAAGATAGATTAAGCAATGTTTACTGCTCTAAGTGCGGATACAAATATGATGGAACGTATAAACATACCGACGACAAAGGTAAAACAACTATTGTAACTTCGACATGGAACAACCTTCCCGACACTTACACTTGTCCACATTGCGACGCCCCTAAATCTTCATTTGAAAAAGTTTTAGAAGCGCCAATATCAAATCAAGGCAAATTACATGAAAATGCTCTTTTACCAAATGAAATTGCCGGCAAAATAACAGATATTGCCATTAAAAACATTCCTTATGAAAATTATAATGACAGCATTGTTATTACTGCATTTATTATTGTTGGAAACGATATTTATTATGTTCAATCAGATAAGTTGATTTCTGACCACAACGAAATCGTTCCGATTACATGTAACAAAATTTTAGAAAAGCTAAATCAAAAATAAAAGAAAAGCTGTTGCAATTGAAGTGAACCCCGTTTAGTTCACAAAAAATAAAAAGCATAACAAAGAACAGGAAGAGGAAATCACCTTTTCCTGTTTTTTAATCGAGTGGTATTGTAAAAAATTAACCAATCTTCAACGAGTAGT
>SVRK01000027.1 GCA_015064855.1 Oscillospiraceae bacterium
AAGATTTTTGTGCAGATTTTACAAATTTGGTTTTTTTTTTTTTTTTTTTGTTCATCTTGACAGTTTTCCACGTATGTGTTAATATATATTATCATAATGCGCATATCGCGCAAGTAAGGAGAAAATTTATGAAAAAGAAATTATTTCTTGTAATTGCAATAGTAGCAGTTTTAGCTTGCTTATTTGCAATTGGCGTAAGTGCGGCTGAGCCAAATTACGATGGCGAAAAGGTTACACTTGCTGACGGAACAGTGTGTCCGCTTTATGATTTGGACGGCAATCCACTTGTTTGGATTGTTACATCAACTGCCGAGGACGGCACAAGAACATATGCACACGTTAGTGCTGCATTTTTCGACACAGCAAACCCACCATCAACACGCGTTGATTTTATTAGCACAGGTGGTAGCGCCTATGAGTTCAACAATCTAACAGTTACCTTGAATGGTGTTGAATATGCAAAGAGCGCTGTTGTTGTTCTCAACATGCGTGATGCTAAAATCACAAGCGTTGGCAAAGGACGCGAGGGTAATGCTGCAACATTCCCATATAGAACAATGGAAAACTGCACCAACCTTGAATATCTATACCTACATACAGGTACCACAAGCATTGGTCAAACATCCTTTAATGGTTGTAATAATCTAAAGTATGTTAACTTTGATGAGTTGACTGAACTAAAAGATATTGGTCAACAAGCCTTCAATGGTTGTTCAAAGCTTTATGAAGGTAAGGTTCTTGACTTCAGAAACACAAAGCTTGTTAGCACAGCTACAAACTCACTTAGAGCAATCGCGGCAACGGAAGCTATTTTCCCTGCTACCTTTACCTCTTTTGGTCAAGAAACATTTAGAGAATGTCCAAATATAACAAAAATTACATTCCTTGGTGAGCTTACAAGCATCGGCACACACTATTCATTCTTGAACTGTAGTAATCTTGAAACAATTATCGCTCCCGGAAAGGGATTTTCAATACTTAGCGGAATTTTCGGCTCACAAGCATTTAAAGGATGCGCTAAAATCAAGCAGGTAGATGGCTTAATCGAAAACGGTGTTGTAACACTTCCTGCAGCTATTACTCAAATTTACGGTGAAGCATTCCGCGACTGTACTTCAATTACTAAGTTTGTTATCCCTGAGGATTCACAGCTTTATGATATTGGTGCAAGCACGTTCCAAAACTGCACAGCACTTCAAAGCATCAATTTGGTAGACGGAATTTACAGCATAGGTAACGACTGCTTCCGTAACTCAGGTCTTACTTACGTTAAGCTTCCACGCGGACTTGCAAACGATAATAGAGTACTTGGCTATAACACATTCCAAGATTGTAAATATCTAACAACAATCGACTTTTCTAACTGCCCAATGAAGACTTTCTCTGTTGCATTTGCGCTTAACTGCGACGGACTTAGATATCTTTCACTTCCCGAGGGCGTTAAGGAGCTTTCCTCAAACTGCTTTGACGGTTGTGATAACTTAGAGGCTGTATATTTGCCTGATAGCTTGGAAACTCTTGGTATGTCCGGTTGGAACAATGGTTCATTTGCAAATTGTCCAAAGCTTTATTTTGTAAACGAGCCAATCACACCTGTTGCTAATTACGATGACTTTGAAATGCCCGAAAAGCCTGAGGTATACTTTATGCCTACAAGCTTAAAGTCACAATTTGACCCATCAACTCAAGGAGTTGTGCAGTGCGCAGGTCCATTTGTTAAATGTAAGAATTTAAATAAGTACTTGGTATTCCCTGAAGGCTTTACAAACTTCTATACATATGACAACTGGTTCAAGTTTGCCGGTTCAAAGGAAAACCCAATCAACATCGTTTGTCTTGGTGATATGACCGACGTTGTTTATAACTCGGCTTCTTGGGATAGATCCTGCTACATTTCATACTACTTTATGAACAAAAACGACCAAAGCTTGGAAGACGTTAAAATAACAAACACAGCTACATCAGCAAAGACAGATGGCGCATACGTATATTTCTGCCAAAGCGGTACGAAATATCAAATCGTAGGAAACACCAATACCCTTTCACCTGTTGAACTTGCAGAGGGTGAAAGCCTTCACATTCACAATCCAAGAGCCAACAAATTCTGCGAGGCAACCTGTACTGATGCAGCAGGCGACTACCAATATTGCTTCTGTGGCGAGGTTCTTGAATTCGTTCAAAAGGGTAGCGATGCACTCGGTCACTTATATAACGATTTAAGAGACCAATTCTATCCGGAAAACAACTATTATGCAAACGCAACTTGCGTATACTTCTGCTCACAATGTAGCGGTGACGTTACAGTAGAAGATGCAGAGGGCACAAAGCTCTTTACAGCATATGGTTACTCCGCAAGTGAAGATGATCCTTCAAACGTAGCATTTATCGTATATGCAAACGCAGAGAATATCAAAGCATATTCTGAATTTAAGACTATAAGCGTTGCATACGGTCTTGTTGTAAGTGCAAATACAAACGGCACACCTCTTACATACGCAGATGGCAGCTTGACAGAGTCATCAAATACTGTTAAAATCAATATGACAGGAACAGACTACAATAAGCTTACAGTAAGAGTATCAAATATAGGATCATTTGCACTTCACTGCAACGGCTATATATTAGTAGGCGAGGAGCTTTTCTACCTCAACCACGCAACAGTTGACACAACTGCACAAACTATAACATATGCAGAAATGCTTGAGCTTTTAGATGAAGATGAAAGCGAAACAGAGGAAGAAATTCCCGAGGAAACTCCTGCTGAATAATTAAAAAAGAAAAGAACCGCAACCGCGGTTCTTTTTTTATCAGCCTTCTCCAGTGGGAGAAGGTGGATTTTGCAAAGCAAAAGACGGATGAGGTGCTATGCCCTTTCTAAAAAAGCGGGAGGCAAAACGCCTCCCATACAAACGACACCTCAAATTAACGCTACACCGTAGGGGAAGGGCTTGCTCTTCCCGTTAGTAGCGAATGGTGAATAGGTAAGAGGCAATAAAAAGGGAGGGGTGTCCCCTCCCAAAATGACTATTATTTATTATTTTCAAACCAAACGTCAAGATTTATTTTCATAAACGCAGGGCGTTCATTCGGTGTATCGTTTGGCTGGTGGAAAAGAAAATTATCATTTCCTTGTAAATCCTTAAACACCATTCCGTGTCCGCCGTTTTTTTCAAAAACGAGCTTGTCGTCAATTGTCCAGTTTCCAAGAAGTGAGCCGTTATCACTTCTTGCAATTGCCTCGCAATATTCACCCTTATAAAAGCTTGACCAAATGGAAATTAGCCTTCCGTTTTTGTTTATAAGAAATGGCCCGTCAGTAACATAAGCACCATAGTCTCTTATGTCATATTTCCAAGACGCATCACCTGCTGTCCAAAGCTCAAATGGCTCACCAACTGGGTGCGTTAAATCCTTTGATAATTCAACAGCGCATACTGTGCCATTTTTTATTTGAATCCACTCGTGGCAGAAAACCATATAAGGGGTGTCGCCTTCTAAATAAAATGTTCCGTCAAGACAAGACCAATCATCGGGGGTTACAAAGCCATCAGAATGAAGGGCGAATTTACCATCCGGTTTATCCGATACCAAAATAGCCGTACCGCGTGTCAAGTTTTCTTGATGAAAGCTTGCAAACATATAGAATTTTCCGTTGTATTTATGTACCTCGGGTGCCCAAAAATCTCTTGTCCCGAAAAATCCATCATAATATTCAAAAACCGATATAGGCTCACTCCAGTTTTCTAAGTCCTCGCTTATGTAAACGTCAAAGCCAAAGTCGGTTTTTGAGCCGTCACCCCATGTGTATTTTGCACGTGTGCCATACATATAGTATTTACCCTCGTGGACTAAAATGAAAGGGTCTCTGATATTTATATCGCTTAATTTCATATTTACCTCGAACCATAAAATTCTTCGTCAGCCAAGCGGCAAAGCGTAGAGATTAATTCCGTTTCGTGTGGATCGTAGGGCTTATGACTTGGCCTATATAGGTCGTGGAACCATTTAGTAAAATCAATAGGTGCGTGTGGGTCGTCCTTGAACCATTGCCAATGTGCCTCGTATGGTTCGTAGGTTTGATATTTTCCTGCAACAAATCCCCAGTTGTAGCAACCGATATTTTCAAGGTAGAAAAGTGGGAAATTTTCAAAAACCGTGTTGCCCGTGCATCTTGCAAGCCACTCTGTGTTTATTATTGGCCTATCAAAGCCCTTTAAATACTTAATAAGCTTCACATGCTCAACGTAAGTATTATAACAATGATAAGTTATAATATCGGAGTTTTCAAGAGCATATTGATTTAGCTTGCTTGTTTTGAAATCATTGTTCACATCAAACCACCAAGCGCCAACGGTAAGAGGCTGAATAGGATTAATTGCACGCACAACCTCAAACATACGGGTAAGATATGGCATTGTTATATTCTCGCGGTTGCTGTTGCCCGGCTCGTTAAACAAATCCCACATCAAAATGCGCTTGTCGTCCTTATATAAAGTGACAATTTCCTCAACCATTTTAAAATAGCTATCTCTATATTTTTCATCATCAAAATAATAGTGAGGCGCAGGGCAGTTATGACCACCATGCTGGGAGTGGCGTCTGCCACCGTGGTAGCCCCAATCGTAGTGCTGAATACCAACATCAGGCATTTTCCAAAGCTCTGTTTTCGGAGGCATACAGTCGTTTGCTAAAACTATTGTACAGCTGATTCCATATTTGTCGCATAGTGCAATATAGCGTTCAAATCGTTCAAGGAAGGAGTCGTGCTCCTTTTCCCAAACGACATATTCAAGGATAAGTCTAACCGAGTTAAAGCCAAGCTCACGCATTAATTTAAGCTCGCGCTCTGTGGTTTCAAAGCGTTCCTCAAATCCAAGCTCCTGCCATTGGTCGATTCGGTTGGCGCAGTCCGCACTCATATAGTTGCAGCCTCTTATCCAGGGGCGAGAATTGTACCATTCCCACGCCTTTTCCTTAGTCCATTTATTCATAAAAGCCTCCACAGAATAGTGTATAAGATTAGTATATTATAATTCATAGTGTTTTTCAAGTAATATTGACAAAAGAATAGAAAAATGCTATTATAAAATAAAAATATACAAAATGGAGAGATATATGAAAAAGCTTTTACTTGTTTTAATTTCAGCCATTTTTCTTTTAACCATTGTGGGGTGCGGTTGCGAAGACACAGTGGTCTGCAACGGAGAGCACGTAGAAGAAATTCTTTCGGCAAAAGCACCTACCTGTAAGGAGGATGGTCTTACCGAGGGCAAAAAATGTGCTATCTGCGACGATATTATCGTTATGCAAGAGATAATTCCAAGATTGAGTCATACGTACGAGGATGACTATGAATGTATTGTTTGTGGTGAGGTAGCAAAAGAAAGTGAAGGGCTTGATTTCGAGCTCGATACAAAAACAAACACCTATACATTTGTAGGAGTTGGAGAATGCACTGACAAGAAAATAGTTATTCCAATTAAATATAACGATATAGACGTTACGAAAATAAAAGCGTTTGCTTTATACAATAACGAAGCAATAGAGGAGCTGACTATTTCAAAAAACATAACTCTAATTGAGGATTATGCGCTTTCTAACTGTACCTCTTTAAAAAGAATAACGGTTAGTACTAAAAATGAAGCATTCAAGAGTGCAGACGGAAGCCTTTACACAAAGGACGGTAAAAAGCTTCTTCAGTATGCGCTTGGTAAGGCGGAAGCCAGTGTCAAGCTATTAGATACCGTTGAGGAGATTGGCTCCTGTGCATTTGCAGGAAATCAATATTTAAAGAAAATTTCCTTTGGTGATAACGTTAAAACCATAGGCGTGAGTGCATTTGTCAACTGCCATTATATAGAAAGCGTTTCACTTGGCAAGGTGGAAAAAATCGGGGACAATGCCTTTTACGGCTGTGCAGCTCTTACTGAAATTACAATTCCCGAAACTGTTACCGAAATGGGACAGGGCGTTTTCTATGGTTGTGTAGGACTTAATGTGTCTTGTGAGGCACAAGAGAAGCCGAGCGGTTGGAGCGAATATTGGAACGATGGTAATTTCCCTGTTATATGGGGCAAACAATAAATTTAAATTGGATGGCGTTGAAGTAGAAAGTATTGTTGATTAGGAGTGAGGGCTCACTTACCATAGATGATACAACCGTAGAAGGACCCGAAACAAACTTTACTACGTCTTATGAAGATTTGTTAGGTTAAAAAATCAAAAAAAGAACCGCGTTGGCGGTTCTTTTTTTTGCCTTTTATCGCAGAGGGAGCTTTTTCAAGGAGAAGGTCTTGTTATTTTCTTCTTTCTGTAAAATCCTTCATAATCTCGGGGATTTTTATATTCTGTGGGCAAACGGCTTGACAAGCGCCACAGCCGATACACGCGCTTGGACGTTTATCCTCAGGCATAGAATTTAAATTCATAGAAACAATAAATCCTCCACCCGAGAAAACCTGCTCGTTATAAAGCGACATTAATTTTGGAATATCAAGACCCTGTGGACAATATTCCGTACAGTAGCTACATCCCGTGCAGGGCACACAAGCAGTCATTTTTCTGCCAACCGCCAAAATCTTTTCAAATTCTTCCTTGTTAAACGGCTTATCCTCACTAAAAGTTTTAATATTTTCCTTAACTTGCGCAAGGCTAGACATACCCGATAAGGTTACAACTACATCAGGGAATGATTGAATGAACCTAAATGCGAGCTCGGGTGCGGTGCCGTTTCTTATTTCTTGCAACTCTGCCATATATTGAGGGGAAAGACTGGCTAATTTTCCACCGCGCACAGGCTCCATAACCCAAATTGGAATATTAAGTTCTCTTAAATACTCAATTTTTGCTTTTGCATCTTGAAATTCATAATCAAGATAGTTTAGCTGAATTTGGCAAAACTCCATATGCTCGCCATATGCATCAAGAAACCTCTTGAAGTTTTCAAAATTGGCGTGGGTAGAAAATCCCAAATGCTTAATTCTGCCGTTTTCCTTCTGCTTTAGTAGATAATCAACAGTTCCGTACTTCGGGTCAAGATAATATTCAATATTTGCCTCGCATACGTTATGTACAAGGTAGAAATCAAAGTAGTCAACCTGACATTTTTCGAGTTGCTTTTCGAAAATTTCCGCCACCTTACCCATATTGTTTACATCGTAGCCGGGAAACTTGGTCGCCAAATAAAAGCTTTGACGTGGAAAGCGTGCAAGGTTTTTGCCAACCACCGTTTCGGAAGCACCCGTATGATAGCCCCAAGCAGTGTCAAAGTAGTTTATTCCGTTTTCAAATGCATAGTCAAATATTTCAGCAGTCTTTTCCTCGTCAATTTTAGACACGTCCCCGTCAATAGTTGGAAAACGCATAGTGCCAAGACCAAGGGCGGAGAGCTTTAAGCCCTTAAATTCCTTGTAAATCATAAATTCACCTCACTTATATCGTAAACCGAAATGATTTTAATATCGTCCAAAATTTCCGAAGTGGTTAAATCTGTGCTTGCAAATATTCTATATGGCTTATCATTTGGCAAATCAAAATAGTTGTCACTTAAAATTATATCGTGGCTCTTAAATGAAATTTGCACGTTCTTTGCCAAAGCATCGGAAGATAATGTTAAGTAAACACCACCATTGGCGTTTTCAGCCTCGATTTTAATATTTGGCTTTTTAAATTTGTAATCCTTTGGCTCGACTCCAAGTAGCACGTTTCTTGCAATAAGATGGTTGCTTTCGTCATATAGCTCCGCATAAAAATATGCGTCGCATTTGCCGTCAAAATCACTATTTGGCAAGGTTATAACATCAAGCGAGGATAGAGAAATAATATTAAACTCCGTATCGCGCTCGAAAACGCCATTAAAATCGTTTTTCTTTACTCCTGTGCGTAAATAACCCTTAAAGTCATTTAAGCCTTCATTTGCCACGTTTACTGTTATATTTTCGCCCTCGTTAAAGAGTCCGATAGCAAGGGGCGCATAAAATCTTTTCGCAAAATAATGTAGAGCCTTGTATCTTCCAAAATAGTCAATGCTTGACCAAGACGCAACTGGCCAAGAATCGTTTAATTGCCAATAAATTGAGCCCATAGTGTAGCCACGGCAACGTCTAAAATGTTCAACTCCGTATGCAATGGCATTTGCTTGATTTAGCTGTGTTGTATAAGCCATCATTTCCATATTTTTAGGCTCGCGATAGTGCTCACGCATAAAGCGAAGAAGCTTTTGGTTGCCTCCCCAGTTCTTTTGGTGACTCAGCATAGTCTCCGAGAGCACGTCCATTTCACTAGGTGGGCAGAAATATTCAATAGTTTTTATATCGGGTAAGCTTTGGAAGCCATATTCGGACGAGAAGCGGAACTTGTGTTTTCTATATTCGTCAAATCCGCAGCCTCCATTCCAAACGTGCCAAAAATGAACGTCGCCACGTGTATAGTCCTGTGGAGAGTCGAACCCACCACCTGAGGTTGGGCTTGATGGCGTGTATGAAATTTCGGGGGCATGTTCCTTGCAAATTTCAGGAAAAATATTCTCGTATAGCTTTAAATAATCTTGGCGTACAAGTGGGTCGTGTCCGTCAGCACATTCCCAGCCACAAATGGCTTCTTCCATTTCGTTGTTGCCACAAAGAATACCAAGAGAAGCGTGGTGTCTTATTCTTTTCACGTTATAAATAGCCTCTAGTCGGAATTCCTTTTCATTTTCGGGGGTTAGCCATACATTTGCACAGGCAATCATAAAATCTTGCCAAACAATAAGACCGTATTTGTCGCATAGCTCGTAAAAATAGTCGTCAGGATAAAATCCACCGCCCCAAACTCTAATCGAATTAAAGTTGGCAAAAATGCAGTCCTTTACAAGCCTTTCGGTACGTTCCTTGGTTATTCTTGAAGGGAGCGAGTCAAGGGGCACGTAATTTGCGCCCATAGCGAAAATCTTAATGCCGTTTACCTTAAAGCAAAATTCTTGTCCGTATTCGTCCTTTTCTTGGCTTAAAGCAAGGGTACGAAGACCAATCGTTTTAGTGATGGTATCGATTATCTCGCCCTCAAAATACAGAGAGAATGTAACGTCATATAAATTTTGCTCACCATAGCCGTTTGGCCACCAAAGGCGTGGATTCTTTATTGTAATTTCACCCTTGCCGTCGATTAAGTCAACTGTTTGACCGTCGATAGTAGCAGTAATTTCTCCGCCCAAGCCGTGCTTTGTGTTAGCAGAAATTGAGAGCAAAACCTCACCATTTTTATGAGCTTGTGAAATATATACGTCATCTATCTTGTCGCCGTCGTAGGCACAAACGCAAACATCTCTGAAAATGCCCATATTTGGTAGCGTTGGCGCCCAGTCCCAGCCCGACATATAAAGCGCCTTTCTTAAATGTGCCGCACCGGGGATGGAGTCGCAGTTTGTGTATAGATGATGCGCCTTTTCAAGAGGTTCATAGTAATTGATAGGTGACTTGAACTCCAAGCGGATTTCATTGTTTTCTCGTGCTAAAGCCTTGATATCATATTCGTATAATCGGTGGCAGTTTTTGACACAGTCAAGTAAAGCCCCGTTAAAATAAATATCGCAAATTGTGTCAAGTCCGTAAAAGGAAAGCTCAATTTTTTCACGTAAAAGCTCATCACGGCTTAAAGAAAACTCGCTGTAAAAGGTAGAGTCCTTTCGTGATAAATCGGTTAATTCAAGCTCGTTTAACCCATAATACGGGTCGGGAATTTTACCATGCTCAAAAAGCACACTGTACATGTCACATGGAACAGTGCAACCAAGCCCCCTGTAATCTTCAAAATCCATTTTCCAATTTTTGATAATCATAGTCCACCGCCAAAAATCATAATATAAATAGATTATACCATAAAATAATAAAATCCGCAATCCTTTTTAAAGAATTGCGGATTCTATTTGCGAAGAACCGCGCAAACGGTGCGTAAGTGTAGGTAAAAACGCAAAAAAGGTGCGTGAACAATACGCATTCATTTAGTTTTTAACAATATCGGCATATGGTCTGATTTTTCAAGCCAATGCAAACTGTTCAAGACATGATAACTATGTATGTTTTTCGCCGCCGTAAAACAATGATCTATGTGATATGGTTTGTCAAAATGGCGATATAAATAGAATGTAGGTGCCGTTTCGCTTCCTTGCACTTCATTAGTAGAGTAGTGATATGCGGAGCTAATTCCAATATCATTAAGTTGTTGCACTATAGCACTGTGTGTTCGAGAGTGGTGCTTTTTATCCCAAATTGCATTGCTGTTAAAATCACCAATTATGATGGTATTTTCATTATAGTTGACAATATTAATACTTTGATAAATATAATATTCCTCGATATAAGGATGACAAGCCCAAACTGCAACTAAGTCAAAACTGTTATTAATGTTCACTGACAAAAAGTTTCTCAAGCAAAACTTTTTCCAATCGTTCTCCCTCATTCTCACGCCTTCTCTCGCAAACACACCCAACCCTTTGCTTTTGTGTTCGCCAATCCAAAGGTGATTTTTTGCAAAATCCACATACTCAACACAAGAACTTTCTGCGGGGTTTTCGCATTCTTGAATAACATATATGTCTGCATCCAATTCAAGAATATCTCGAAATTTTTCTCGAAATTTACCATTGCAATTCCAAGAGATAATTTTCATTTAATATTCTCCTTTGCGGTTTTACAAGATGCGATCAGTATAACTCTCAAGGAAGTACATTTAGAGGATAACGCCTTGAATGTTTGCTCATCAATATACCTCGTTCTATAGAGCAATTCAAGCCAATATCCCGTTTCGCTTGCTTCTTTAAGCGCTATTTCAAATTTGGATATAAAATCCTTTGTTCCTTGTGCATATTGTGCTTCGTGAATATTAGCTCCAATCGAGGTGCCGCTTCTGCCGATTTGGTTAGCGATGATAGTTTCGTGATTTGATTTTAGAAATTTAACGAGATTTATTATGTCAACGGAAAAATCCATTGAAAGTTCGACAAGCTTATTTTCTTTCATAATGCACCTCCTTTTCCACTATTATATCATAAAACCGCTTGTATGTCAAATGATGCATCGCTTCGCGGCGATATGATGTTTTTCGCTTCGCTCAAAATGATGTTGCTCCACTTCGTTCCGCAATGATGCGATGTTTGCCATAAAATGTGGCGAAGCCACGCATCATTAGGCGTAGCCGTCATCATTGGGCGAAGCCCAACATCATTTGCCGAAGGCAAGCATCATTCAAAAAACGCACCTTTGTCGGTAGACAAAAGTGCGTTTTTTGTTGGCGGAGAAGGTGGGATTTGAACCCACGCAACGCGATTAACGTCCTACGAGATTTCGAGTCCGTTCGTTAACTTGGAAGTTATCGAACAATACTATCCCAAACTCGCCATATTTCAGTAGTTGATTTACAACCATTAAAATCGTCCGCTGCGTTGAGTTCTCTCCTTGAATTTTGGAGAGAAGGTCAAACACGATGGCGTTATTATAGCACAAAAACGCCCGAAAATCAAGGGGTTTTGAGAAAATAATACCATTGTTAATATAAGTTTTTGAATAAAGTAGTCTAATTGGAACTTGACGGAATTATCTC
>SVRK01000028.1 GCA_015064855.1 Oscillospiraceae bacterium
ACAAGAGGTTGATATGTCAACCGCAACGGGAATCGACTTTTCTGTTGCAAAATCCTACGTTGGCGGAGTACAGGGCAATGCAATTACAAGAATGAAAAAACCATCTTCACCTTTTGTTAATTGTGTATGCAGAAATGCTTGAGCTTTTAGATGAAGCTGAAGGTGGCACAGAGGAAGAAATTCCCGAGGAAATCCCTGCTGAATAATTAAAAAGGAAAAGAACCGCAACCGCGGTTCTTTTTTGTCATTCCGTGATGCCGTTTTGTCATTCTGAACGTAGTGAAGAATCCCAAAAAAGACCCTTCGACTGCACTGTGTTACGCTCAGGGTGACACACGCCTTGTCATTCTGAACGCAGTGAAGAATCCCCCAAAAAAGAAATCCTTCGACAGGCTCAATGTGACACGTCTGCCATTTTGAGCTAGGCAAAGGATTTTTTTGATTTTAATTATATTTGTTTGTTTAATAATTTGTAGCGCGAAGCTCAAAGTAAGCTTGAGGATGTGCACAGGTAGGGCAAAGCTCAGGAGCTTTTGTACCAACAACGATGTGTCCACAGTTACGGCATTCCCAAACCTTAACCTCGCTCTTTTCAAATACCTTCTTTGTTTCTACGTTGTTAAGAAGTGCGCGATATCTTTCCTCGTGCTCCTTTTCAATAGCTGCAACCAAACGGAATTTCTCGGCAAGCTCGTGGAAGCCTTCCTCGTCAGCCGTCTTTGCAAATCCGGCATACATATCGGTCCATTCGTAGTTTTCACCTTCAGCAGCGTGGAGAAGATTTTCAGCAGTATTGCTAAGCTCTCCAAGCTCCTTGAACCACAGCTTTGCGTGCTCCTTTTCGTTGTCTGCTGTCTTTAGGAAAAGAGCTGAAATTTGCTCATATCCCTCCTTCTTTGCAACTGATGCAAAGTAGGTATACTTGTTTCTTGCTTGGCTCTCGCCTGCAAAAGCAGCCTCCAAGTTCTTTTCGGTTTGTGTGCCTGTGTACTTTGTCTTTTTTGTCTCCATAACTACCTCCAAAGCTCCACCCGTTGCCTTGCATACAGGACAAACAGGTTCAATTACTCCGTCCTCAACCTCAAATGTCGCTTTGCAAATTTTACAAGTGTACTTTTTCATAAAATTCTCCTTATTTTTTTATTTTAAATATGCTTTAAAATTTCATCCTTAGTGCGGTAACCAACGATACGGCTTGTAATTTCACCGTTTTTATAAATAAAAATGGTTGGTATGCTTGCAATACCGAAGCCCATAGCAAGCTCACCGTCGTTATCAACGTTAACCTTGCATAGCTTAACTGTGTCAGCATTTTCGTTTGCAATTTCCTCTAAAATTGGAGCAATCATTTTGCAAGGACCGCACCAATCGGCATAGAAATCAACGATAACTGTTTTATCGCTTTTCAAAACCTCATTTTCGTAATTATGCTTGTTTACTATCATAAAACACCTCATTTGGATTTATAGTACAATCTACAATGGCAAAAGCCCTCAAAGCTAGGGTCGTTGATTTGTGCCTTAAATTCCTCACACATACATTTGTTTTCAGGAAGTTTGCCAAGCTTACAGGGGCAAAAGCCGTCTTTATTTTTTAAGCCCTCTTTAATGGTTTTTACAACCTCGGCGTCGGGATTTAATGTTATTTTCATATATTATCCCCCCTTTTTTTATAATTATATCATTGTTTTCACAAAAATGGAAGATATTATATTAAAATTTTTCACTTGAAAAACTATTTTAGATATGATAAAATTTAAAAAGTAGTGTAAACCACATTGGATAAGGAGGTACTTATGGATTACCGCATAGAAAAGGATTCAATGGGTGAAATAAAGGTTCCCGCTGATAAATATTGGGGCGCGCAGACAGAGAGAAGCCGTCAAAATTTCAAAATCGGTGAAAAAATGCCGAAGGAAATTGTAGATGCGTTTGGCGTTTTAAAACTCGCAGCGGCAAGAGCCAATTTTACCCTTGTGCCAAGTAAAATGACAAAGGAAAAGCTAGATGCTATTGAAAAGGCAGCAGATGAGATTATAAACGGTGAGTTGTACGACCATTTTCCGCTTGTTGTATATCAAACAGGAAGTGGCACACAATCAAATATGAACGTTAATGAGGTTATTGCCAATCGCGCAAATGAAATAGTGGGCAAAAAATTGCTTCATCCAAATGACGACGTTAATATGTCACAGTCCTCAAACGATACCTTCCCAACCGCTATGCATATTTCGGCAGTATCGACCATATACAAAAAGCTTTATCCCTCTTTAAATGGCTTGATTGATGCATTCAAGGTGCTTGAAAAGGAAAACGAGGGCGTAATTAAAAGTGGTAGAACACATCTTCAGGATGCAACGCCAATTTCATTCAGTCAAGAGATAAGTGGCTGGCGCGCATCCCTCGAGCGTGATTATGAAATGATAGATAGTTCTCTTGACCCACTAAAAAATTTGGCTCTTGGCGCAACTGCGGTTGGTACGGGTCTTAACGCACCTGTCGGCTTTGACACCGCTGTTGCAAAGGAAATTGCAAGTATAACAGGTGTTGATTATAGAACAGAGAAGAATAAATTCCACGCACTTACCTCAAAGGGCGAGCTTGTTTTTGCCCACGGTGCGCTCAAAGCATTGGCTTCTGATTTAATGAAGATTGCAAACGATATTAGATGGCTCGCATCCGGTCCTCGCCTTGGTCTTGGTGAAATCACAATTCCCGAAAACGAGCCGGGCTCGTCAATTATGCCGGGCAAGGTAAATCCAACACAATGCGAGGCTCTGACAATGGTTGCCGTACAGGTTATGGGTAATGACGCCACTATCGGAATTGCCGCATCCCAAGGCAATTTTGAGCTTAACGTATATATGCCTGTAATAATAAATAATTTCTTGGAGTCGGTGAATCTTCTTTCAAGCGCCATTACATCGTTTACTGATAATTGCGTATGCGGTATCAAGGCAAACCGCCAAAAAATGAAGGACAATTTAAATAACTCCTTAATGCTTGTAACTGCGCTTTCACCACACATAGGCTATGAAAATGCGGCAAGAGTTGTTCATTTAGCGTTTGGAAAAAATCTTACACTTAAGGAAGCAACCTTGGAGCTTGGTTATTTGACCGAAAAAGAATTTGACATCTATTTTAAACCCGAGGAAATGGTATAAAATTAAAATGAACATAAGAGAAGAATCACTAAAAAAGCACTACGAATGGCAAGGTAAAATCGAGGTTATCTCGCGCGCTAAAATAGAAACCAAGGAGGATTTGTCCTTGGCATATACACCCGGCGTTGCCGAGCCTTGTCTTGAAATAAATAAGGATATAAATAAATCGTGGGAATTAACGCGTCGTTCAAATTTAGTCGCAGTTGTGACAGATGGCACAGCTGTTCTTGGTCTTGGCGATATAGGTCCCGAGGCAGGTATGCCCGTTATGGAGGGCAAATGCACTCTCTTTAAAAGATTTGCCGACGTTGATGCTTTCCCAATTTGTATAAAGAGCAAGAACGTTGACGAAATTGTAAATGCAATCTACCTAATGTCAGGCTCATTCGGTGGCATAAATTTGGAGGATATTTCAGCACCAAGATGCTTTGAAATTGAAAAAAAGCTCAAGGAGGTGTGTGATATTCCCGTTTTTCACGATGACCAGCACGGAACTGCCATTGTTGTCGGTGCATCACTTATTAACGCCCTAAAGGTTGTTAATAAGGAAATTAGCAAGGTAGAAATCGCTATATGTGGCGCAGGCTCGGCGGGAATTGCAATATGTAAGCATCTTTTTAATTTGGGGGCTAAAAATATAACAATGGTAGATTCGCGCGGTATCGTTTGCGAGGGTGATGAAAAATTAAATGAGGCGCAAAAGGAAATCGCCAAGCTAACAAACAGAGCATTGAAAAGGGGCACTCTTTCCGATGCAATGAAGGGAGCTGACGTATTTATCGGCGTTAGCGCACCCAATATAGTAAGCAAGGAAATGATTGCATCTATGTCAAAGGATGCGATCGTTTTCCCAATGGCAAACCCAACACCGGAGATTATGCCAAATTTAGCAAAAGAGGCGGGAGCAAGAGTTGTTGGCACGGGAAGAAGTGATTTTCCAAACCAAATCAATAACGTGCTTGCATTTCCGGGTATCTTCAGAGGTGCGCTCGACTGTCGCGCTACCTGTATAAACGAGGAGATGAAGATTGCCACCTCATACGCACTTGCGGGACTGATATCCGATGATGAATTAAATGAAAATTACGTTATTCCGTCCCCCCTTGACCCACGTGTTGCTCGTGCTGTTGCCGATGCGGTAATAGAAGTTGCGCGTAAAACAAAAGCTGCAAGAATATAGAAAAAAGCCACCAATTCGGTGGCTTTTATTTTATCTTAAATATTTGTCAACCAAAGGGGATAGCTCGCTATATTCCTCGTCGCTTAAAATCGATTTGTATTTTTCAAAGTAGGCAAGTAGTTTTTCCTTGTTTATTTCCTTTGGTGTGCTTCTGCCAACGCGACGCTCAAAGTTGCGCCAAAGAATATTTTCCTTGTCGCTTCCTTGTAAATTAAGTCCTCTTAGCATATTGTCGCCAAACGCTTTTTGTGTGTTATCAGTCGCTATAAAATTATATAAACGGTCAATGCACCAAGCAAAATCCTTTGACGGCCAAGGGAACGTTGCATCGGTTCCTACCAAAATTCTATTCGAATATTTTTTAAAGAAATCAACGTAGAAATCGTGATTGTCTTCAAAAGCGAGATACATCTCTCCACCCGGGGTTATGTCAACAGCAACGTTTTCGTACTTTTTAAATATTTCCTCAAGCTTTTCGGGGTATTTTGCAAAGAAGAAGAAATGAGCAAATGTCACGTTCAATTTTGGATACTTATCAAGTATTGTATAAATTTCATTAACAACCGCCCAAAAGTCGGCATACGTGCCGTCAGCGTAGAACCAGCCGTTTGCTTTAGCCCAGTCGGGCGCTAAATTGTCGTCCCAAAACTCGTCAGGGTCATTAACGTGGAAAACAATATGCGTTCCGTCCTTTTCCATCTCGGCAAAAAGAGAGTCAAAATAAGGGGTTAAAAGCGTACAGCCAAGTGTTTTTAATACGTTTGGCTTGCCCTCAATAAGCTTAATTCCGTCGAAGCCGATTTCCATAAGCTCCTTATATTGGGTAACCAAATCCATTCCATCAGGATTTTTGCCCATCGGCTTAACTATATGGTCAAGTGCACCGTGGGCGTATGTGTTTTTGTTCACTAGCTTATAGAGAGCTATCATAATATTATTGGCAACTCCGCGCGCGTGATTGTTAAGTGAACAAATGTTAATAGCATTCAAATCCATTCCGTTTCGGTATAGCTCGAATCCGTTCAAAAACGAGCCTGCCTCTTCGTTTTTCCACGCCTCAATATGTAAGTGTGTGTCTATGATTTTTTCATTTATTTTTGGTTCCGGTAGCATACAAACCTCTTTATTTATGTTTTATAATGGGATTGCTTAAAATTTAACAGTAACGCTCTCTCCAACCTTAATAAATATCTTCTTAAAGTCAAGAAGCTCAGGATGTGGCTCATATTTAAACTTAAGAACGGAGTAGCTTGTGTCCATTCCGCCGTTGTTGGTTATTACAACCTCGTTTTCGTTTACCCAGTTTTCGGTAATGTCGCCATAAGTTAGACCATAGCCAAATTTGTAAAGAGGCTCGCCCTTAAAGAACTTATAGGTTCTGTTTTCCATGCTATAATCACGGAATGGCGGGATGTCGTCGGTTGAACGATAGAATGTAACGGGCAAGCGTCCGCTCGGGGATGTCTTGCCGAATAGTACGTTTGCAAGAGCTTTGCCGCCCATAGCACCCGGGTAGAAGCACTGTATAACAGCATCACATTTTTCGTCCTGCTCGCAGAGGGAAACACAGCTACCGCTAATATTTACAAAAATAGTTGGCTTGCCAAGCTTAATAATATCGTCAAATAGCTTTCTTTGGGAGGCAGGGAGCTCAATGTCCTTTTTGTCGCCCGCAACGTCACCGTTGTAAGCATCGCCCTCCTCACCCTCAATGCCGGGGTTAAGACCCATACACATAATAACGAGGTCAGCCTTTGAGGCGTTAATTACGCCTTCACGGAATGGATTACCACTCCACATTGTTGAACCAATGTCAGTTGGGTGACATCCGCCCGCATAAAGCACCTTGCCATCAAACTCCTCTTGAATTCCACGGAGAGGGGTTGTGTATTTAGATGGATTGCCGTTATAGTTACCGATAAGTGTGCTAAAGCGGTCACTGTTAGGGCCTATAACCGCAATAGTCTTATATTTGGATCTATCAAGAGGCAAAATTCCGTTGTTCTTTAAAAGAACTATGCTTTCCTCTGTCATTTTAAGATTTAGCTCCTTGTGTTCATCGCACTCGACAACATCGTAAGGAATATTGTCATACTCACAGTCGGTGTCGAACATACCAAGGCGGAAACGAGCCTCAAATAGCTTTGTTACAGCCTTTGTAATGGTTTCCTCGGAGATTAAATCCATTTCGTAAGCCTCGTAAAGAGCGAGGTAAGCATCACCACAGTTAAGCTGGCAGCCGTTATTTACAGCAAGTGCAGAGCTTTCAGCGTCGGAATTAGTTATTTTATGATGCGCGTTTATATCGTGAATAGCACCGCAGTCGGAAACAACGTATCCGTCAAAGCCAAACTCGCCATATAAAATATCGCCAAGTAGTGTCTTGCTTGCACAGCATGCCTCACCGTTTACGCGGTTGTAAGCGCCCATAACGGCAGAGGGATGAGCATTGTCAATGCAGTATTTAAATGCGCTTAAATAGGTTTCATATAAATCCTTTTGAGAAACAACAGCATCAAAGCCATGACGTTCATATTCAGGACCGCTGTGCACTGCGTAGTGCTTAATTGTCGCATCCAGCTTTCTATATTTGCCCTCACCCTGTAAGCCCTTGATAAACGCAACGCCCATTTTACCCGTCAATAGTGGGTCCTCACCATAGGTTTCGTGTCCGCGTCCCCAACGCGGGTCTCTGAAAATATTGATGTTTGGAGACCAATAGGTAAGACCTTGGTATTGCTCCGTTGAGCCAAACTTTTTAAATTCGTTGTATTTTGCGCGAGCCTCATCTGAAATTGCAGTTGCAACCCTGTTCATAAGCTCAGTATTAAAGCTAGCCGCCATGCCGATAGCCTGTGGGAAAACAGTAGCCGAGCCTTGACGTGCAACACCGTGTAGGCACTCGTTCCACCAGTTGTAGGCAGGGATGCCAAGGCGCTCAATAGCGGGCGCATCATAGCGCATTTGTGACATTTTTTCTTCAATTGTCATTTTTGAAACAAGCTCAAGGGCTCTTTCGTAAAAGGTCATAACAAACTCCTGATTTTAAAAAATTAGTTAAATCAATTTTATCATATACCGTTAGATATTTCAATAGATAGTGTTGATTTTTAATAGTAAATATGGTAATATGGTTCTAAAGAACAAAGCTTGTTTAGGAGGCAATATGAGAAACTTCATTTTAGGCACAGACTGGGGCGCAGATTGTGATGACTGTGTTGCATTAAGAGTTACCTCTAGATTTTTTAAAAACGGAGAAATAAACCTTCTTGGTGTCGGTATAAACTGCGTTAAGGAGCACGCATATGCATCAATGAAATCATTCCTTAAAAAAGAGGGCATAGATGTGCCTGTCGGCATTGACCCGCGCAGTCACGAAACAGACGGCTGGACTTGGACGGAAAACTATCAACCTCGTTTAGCAAAGGATATGCCACACCTATCAAACGACGATGCTGAAAGCGGAGTAAGACTCTATCGCCGTTTAATTGCAGAGTGTGACGGTAAGGTTGAAATTATGGAAATCGGCTTCCTCCAAATTTTAGGTGACTTTTTAAAGAGTCAGCCTGACGATATTTCCCCGAAAACAGGAATGGAATTGTGTAAGGAAAAGGTAGAAAAAATTTGGCTAATGGCGGGAAGATGGGACGTTGACGGTGGACGCGAGTTTAATATCGCGTGGACACCACTCACTCGCGAGGCTACAAATTATATTTTTGATAACTGTCCTGTGCCAATCACACTTCTTGGTTGGGAGGTTGGCGACTCGGTGATTACCGGTGCAAACCTTAGCCACGATGATTATCTGTGGCAGGCAATGGCAGATCACGGATACAAGGAGGGGCGCTCATCTTGGGATCCAATGCTTGTTTATCTTGCAATAACCGGAGACCCACAAAAGGCAGGGTACGACATAGTAACAGGCAAGGCGTCACTTGAAATCGACACAGGCAAAAACCACTTCGAAGTAGACCCAAATGGTATGCATACCTACGTTATTAAAAACCAACCCGATTCATATTACCAAAGCATAATCAACGAAATAATCGCATAAAAAAAGACACCAGTCGGTGTCCTTTTTTGTTTTGCTGATTATTAAAATTAATCCTAATCAAATTAAGGAAGTTGATTTTTCACCCAACCGGCTGAATAGTAGTCGCCACTTTCAATAGTGATAGCTCTATATAGCACCGATAATATCATTTGATTATTGCTCTCATCCTTCCAAATAGGAAGAGAAGCGCCAAGCTTGCTTGCTATAGAAATTATATTTGGTAAATCACTTGACATTGTGTGCCAGGTTGTATGCATATAACCAAATAGGTTGTGGGCTGAAATGGTGTCAATATGTGCGCTTGCGTTTTCTATGTCGAACCAAGAAGCCCCAATAACGTCAATTCCTAAATCCTTGAAATAAATAAGACTGCTAATAGGTGCTTTTTTTACGGAATATTCCCAATCAACAAAAGCTGTATTGTCAGCTAAAGCATTGATTATTTTTAAGCACTCATCCTTTGGCTTTATAGAATGGCAATTGCCAACCATATCAGTAAAAGCGTCGGGTGGCAAAAGCATATCCATCCATATCATAGGTCGCTTGCCCTCGCTTTGCACCTCTTTTGTCAATCGTGACATATAGTAGGGAAGTCTTTCCTTTAAATAGGGATTTTTGTTGTGAGCGTGAGATTCATCAAAGCCTAAATGGAAGAATTTGCAACCCTCAAAGACCTCATAAAGCTCGCGCCTTATTTCCTTAAATAAAGCCCAAACATCCTCGCTTTCTAAATCCCAAGCCCAACCATCAGGCGTAAATAGATGATAAAGCGACAAATCGTTATCAAGAATAGTGTGCTTGCCACTCATAGAGCGCGACTGTGAGGCATGAGCAAGAGAATTAAACATAGGTATAGGCTCAAGCCCAAGTGTTTTAGCCTCGTTAATAATTCCCCTTACATCATCTTTTGTAAATGCATTTTCCCAAGCGAGAGAGGGCAGTGTTTCATACTTGAGCATTCCCCAAAACTCGATTATAACATGAGTGTATTGAAGAACTGCAAAAAGGCGTATGTATTTTTTAATTTCTAATAGGGAATTTTCGGGAAAAACACATAAATGTATCATGCGATTCTTGATATCATATGCTTTATTTTCGCACACAGGGGCGATAAAAAGCTCCTTTTTGCCCATTTCACGCTCAATTTTCATCAAGAGAGAAAAATACCCGCGCAAAAGCGAATTATAATCACATCCAGCTATTGCAATACCCTTTTTGTTTACCAAGATTGCATATTCGCACCCCTGTGGAATTTCGGGAATTTTAACATCACCAATTACAAAAGTGTTTGGAATGCCATCTTCAATTTGTAAATTCGACGCTTTGTATGTAAATCGGTTAAAAAGCTTTAGTAAGATATCATTTTTAAAGCGAGCATCTGCCACAGCAGTTACTTCTTTGTCAATATAAAATCTGCTAGAAATAACTATCCCCCCTCAAATAAGCTTTATTTAATTTTACCATAATAAACGTTTGATTTCAATAATTTTGCAAACAAATGCAGGCAAAATAAGCGACCCCTGATATTGTAGGTGAGGGGCTTGCTCCTCCCACCTTGTAGGGACAGGCGTTTCGACTGTCCGATTGTACGGGAAGATTTATGAGCCTCCCTTGTAAAAACGCCCGAAAGTGTCGCAATTTGGCATTTTTTCTTGCTTTTTTAGGCTCGGTTAGACTAATAATGAAAGCCTAATTTCGAACACACTTCCAACAATTTTTGCGAGTATAGTGCCAACCGTTAAAACATCATTTAATAATATATTTTTATACACAGGAAATTTTTAAAGGTGGGTTTGGGGAGGAAAATTTTAAACCTCGGATTATCCAAATAGGTATTTTAACATTCTTTCTGGATTTTCTAAAAAACTTCGTGTTATTTGATAGTGTTCTGTGTCCTTGTAATTTGTTTTCTTGATTCCGCCTTCTGTTATTTCATAAATCAAAGCATTTGGAAAAGCCATAAGAATAGGGGAGTGTGTTGCTATAATAAATTGAGAATTATCTTTCACAAGTCTATCAATTTCAGCCATTAGTGTTAATAGCTTCATTGGGGAAAGAGCCGCTTCAGGCTCGTCTAAAATATACAAGCCGTTGCCCCAAAATCTTTCTTGCACAAGTGTTAAAAAGCTTTCGCCGTGTGACTGGTTGTGCAAAGAAATGCCACCATAATTATGAGTCGCCTGTATTTCGTCGATGTTAGAAGCTACATTGTAAAAGCTTTCAGCTCTTAAAAAGAAACCATCTTTGGGGTGATTTTTTCTTGAAATAGTAATTTTTTCGCACAAATCCGAGTGAGAATTTCTTGTCGAAAAGTTGAAATTTCTACTTCCACCTTCTGCATTGTAGCCATAAGCGACGGCGATAGCTTCTATTAAGGTTGATTTTCCTGAACCGTTTTCACCAACTAAAAAGGTAACATCATTTGAAAAATATAATCTATCGTTATTCATTAAATGCTTAATTACAGCGAGGTCGTGTAAGTAACTGCTTTCGGGTATTGTATCCTTTAGAGAAATAAAGCTTAAAAATTCATTATTTTTCATAGTTACATCTGCCTTTCGTATTTATACTTCAATTATATCAAAAAGATTCAACTAAATCAAGGGTGAGATGTCCTTCAAACACGACACTTTGCGGGAAGGCTCGCAAGCGAGCTATTTTCGTCTAGCCTCTTGTGAGCGAGCTCCCGTCGGCTTTCGTCAGAAATGCGCTACCCAAGGTAGCCCTGTTGTCGTTAGCCAATCAAACTTCGTCAAAACTCGTTTTCTTGGACGACTGCCACTCCTTATTGTTCGCTTCATCTGCCACTGGCAGCGCTCACAAACGTCCCCCGATTCAAAATGCAATTGCATTTTGAAGATGTGTTCGATTCGGTCCTGTATGGACCGTCAAAAAGAAAAAACAGGCATAAAGTACCTGTTTTTTCTTTTTGGTGAACTGTAATATTAAAGTGTCGAACTAAATTCAATAAACGGGAAGGCTCTCTTTGTGAGCTATTTGATAAGCTGTAGCATTTAATTGTAGAAATGATTTAATCATCTTTCGTTGGTTGAATTATATGTTTTGTAAATTTCTTTACATACATCGGTGTGAGCCTCGCAGTCGAAATAGTGTGCTATTTCCTCATACATTTCCTGTGGAAAAGCACGGTATCGCCCTT
>SVRK01000007.1 GCA_015064855.1 Oscillospiraceae bacterium
AAATGTTTGTAGTTCATACGATTCTCCTTTGGTGCTTTTTTGTGTGTGGTTACCTTAATTGTACCATAGTTTCGTATGAACTTTCTTTTTTTATCTACTGTTGCACTTGATAGTATAATTCACCTAAAATAAAAAGAAAAAGGTATTTTAAAATACCCTTTTCTTAGATTGTACTTTATTTGATTTCTATAATATCATCGTCGTCATCTTCAACGACAGATGAGCCTGTTGTGTCTAAGATGTTTGCTTCAGTCTCTTTAACAGATACGTTAACAGGCGTTTCTGTTTTCTCTTCAACTATAGGATTGGTTTCTTTAGGTTGTTCTTTCTTTTTGCGTAGCTTTTCAAGCTTTCTTACATCTATTTCTTGAGTTAAATCGTTTTCATCAAACATATTTGAAAAGTCGGTATGAAAAACGTCTGTACCAAGCTGATAACAATCCTTGTTTGTTGGCAGATTCTTTTTATTCAAACGCCATTCAATAAAGCAAGAGCAGATATATGATATTACAGCGCAGAGAGGAACACCTATAAGCATTCCAATAAATCCGAATACATGAGAGCAGAAGGTGACGGCTGCAATAACTCCAATAGGAGTAAGTCCTGTAGATTCACCTAAAATATGAGGTGCGATTATGTTGCCATCAATTTGTTGAACGATAAGAATGATTATGGCAAAGGCAATAACCTTCCATATTTTATCACTGGTTTCACCGGGCGTTTGAAGGAAAATCAAAATTCCGGACGGTATAGCACCAAGGAAAGGACCGAAGAACGGAATAACGTTAGTTATACCGCAAACCATACCAATAAGTGCAGCGTATTTGAATTGGAAAATAGTAAGTATAAGCGTTACAACGCATCCGACAAGAACGGCGTCGCAAAGAGTACCGGTCAAATATCTTCCAAATGTGTTATTGGTATATTTACCAAAATGAACAATTCTTGAATAAACCCTTTCAGGGAAAATGGCGCAAAGTAAACGCTTCAATCTAACAAGAATAGAATCCTTATATAAAAGGAAATAAATAGAAAGAATAAAACCGATTATAAAGTTGAATGTGTGCGTTGCAAAGCTACCAAGTAATCCTGTTGCGTATGAGATTAATCCATTAAAGATTTGCTTAATAAATTCGGCTTCGCTTGCATTTGGATTGATTTTTGCAATGTTAAATCTATCAAGTACCGTTGACAGTAATTCTCTTATAGTTTCATTGGGGTTTTCAACGCCGAAGCTTATAAGAAGCTCCCTAGCAAAGTCAACAAGCTGTGTTGCATACGAGTTTATATTTCCTTTTAACTCAATGAAATTATCCTTAATGTCAGGAATAATAACGAAAAGAGCAATAGCAATTATAATACCAAAAAGAATATAGGTTGCAAAAATGGACAAAAGCCTTCTTAATTGAGGATGAGGCTTGTTTTTTTCTACGAACTTAAATATGTGCTTACTAAAAATCTTGCAAATTGGGTTGCAAAGAAAAGCGAGAACAAAGCCGTAGATGAAGGCTGCCATAGCGTTTACAATACCGCTGATATATGAAGCAATTGATGAAATATTTATAATTGCAAATATCAAAAGTATAAGCATTGCGCCCACTAAAAGTGCGTATAGGGCGTTTTTCCAAGCCTTGTTTCCGTTTTTGAAAATTTTAAACATTTTACACTCCTAAAAGGTAATTATAATTATTTTATAACAAAAATAATAATAAGTCAATAGTTAAAATTATATTATTCCAAATGAAGTTATTTTTAAACAAAAAAGTGTTGGCAAAACCAACACTTTTATAGTTTTAATATTAGTCAGCTTGGATGCTGTAGTTAGGAGCTTCCTTTGTGATGCTAATATCGTGAGGATGTGATTCACGAAGACCGGCACCGGAAATGCGAACGAATTGTCCTCTTTCCTTAAGCTCAGGGATTGTAGGAGTACCGCAGTAACCCATACCGGCACGGAGACCGCCCATTAATTGATATACAGTGTCTGAAAGTGGACCCTTGTAAGGAACGCGACCTTCAACGCCTTCCGGAACAAGCTTCTTGTTGCCCTCTTGGAAATAACGGTCCTTTGAACCCTTTTCCATAGAAGCAAGTGAACCCATACCGCGATATACCTTAAAGCGTCTGCCTTGGTAAATTTCGGATTCTCCTGGGCTTTCCTCACAACCGGCAAGAAGTGAACCAACCATGATTACATCACCACCGGCAGCAATCGCCTTAACGAGATCACCACTATATTTAATACCACCGTCAGCAATAACAGGAATGCCATATTCTTTAGCTACCTCATAAACGTCAAAGATAGCAGAAACTTGTGGCACACCAATACCGGCAACGATACGTGTTGTACAAATAGAACCAGGACCAATACCAACCTTAACAGCGTCAGCACCTGCTTCGATTAAGTCGCGAGCAGCAGCACCTGTTGCGATGTTACCCGCAATAATTTGTGCATCTGGATAAGCTTCTTTGATCTTCTTTAAGCAAACAACGATGTTCTTTGAGTGACCGTGAGCAGAGTCAAGCACCAAAAAGTCAGCACCAACTGCCAAAAGCGCACCCGCACGCTCAACAACGTTTTCGGTAACACCGATAGCAGCACCGCAGAGAAGTCTACCGAACTTGTCTCTTGCAGTGTTTGGATATTTGTTAGCCTTTTCAATATCCTTAGTTGTGATAAGTCCCTTTAGTATGTAGTTATCATCAACGATAGGTAATTTTTCAATTTTATGCTTGCAAAGAAGAGCCTTTGCTTCGTCAAGAGTGCAGCCATCCTTGATTGTGACAAGGTTTTCGCTTGTCATATAGTCTTTAATCGGAACGTTATAATCAGTTAAGAAACGAATGTCTCTGTTTGTGATAATACCAACAAGCTTTTTGCCCTCAACACAAATTGGCACACCGGAAATTCTGTATCTAGCCATTAATTGGTCAGCTTCGAGAACTGTGTTGTCAGGAGCAAGATAGAATGGGTCTCTGATGACGCCGTTTTCGCTTCTTTTAACTCTTTCAACCTCTTCAGCTTGCTTTTCAATTGACATATTTTTATGAATAACACCAACACCACCCTCACGAGCGATTGCAATAGCAAGCTCGGACTCTGTAACAGTATCCATAGCTGCACTCATAAGAGGGATGTTTAGCTTAATTTTCTTTGTAAGATGAGTTTCGAGGTTAATCATTTTGGGAACAACCTCGCTCTTTGCAGGGATAAGAAGAACGTCGTCAAACGTAATGCCTTCTTTACCAAACTTATAATCGAATAAAGTTTCTGCCATAAAAAATCTCCTATCGCATAAATTTGAATTTATTTTTTATATTATAGCCCTAAAAAACCGTTTTGTCAACAAAAAAATTGCAAAATTAAAGTGTTTTACACAAAAAAGTGCGGATGTTTTTGTCTTTTAAAGCATTAAATGCTTTTATTTGGTCGTTTTCGTTTTCAAAAATTCCAAAAACAGAGGGGCCACTGCCACTCATAAGAGCGCCGATTGCACCATTATCTAAAAGTAATGATTTAATATCATTAATGCTTGGATTTTTTGGAATTATAACGTGCTCAAATTTGTTAAACAGAAGGGAAGAAACGCGATTAATGTCACCGGCATCATTAATAGCTCCTACAAAGACCTCAAAAATTCTTGTTGAGGGGGAGCTTGTTCCATATCTTGCATCTAGTAATCCATATGCCTCAGGGGTTGAAATTTTGATATCATCAATAGCGCAAACAAGATATACGTCTTTAAATGGCTTTAATGATTTCATTTTGTCGCCAACACCCCTGCACTCGCATGTTCCGCCTACTAAGCAGAAGCAAACGTCAGCACCTATAGATGCTCCGATTTCCAAAAGCTCATTTTCTTTTAATATACTACCATAGGCTTCATTCATTAATTTTAATGCAGCGGCGCAGTCTGTACTGCCACCCGCCATCCCTGCAGAAATAGGAATGTTTTTCTCAATTGAGAAGATAAACTTTTGATTTGCTGATTTAATTTTGCGTTTTTTTCTTGCGTATTCGATATATTTTACGCAAGCCTTATATACCAAATTGTTCTCGTCGGTTGGAACAGGAGCATCGGTTTGTATTTCAATATCAAATTCACCGTCCGAAACCGTTAGAGAAACAGTATCATATAAGGAAATTGCTTGCATAACCGACTCGATATTGTGGTAGCCGTTGTCGAGCCTATTTAATACGTCGAGATAAAGATTAATTTTTGCGTATGCTTTTCTTTTGTAGGTCATTTTGCGTCGAACCAAGTCTTTCCAACCGCCGTATCAGCAGTTAACGGAACAGATAACTTGATTGCACCCTCCATTTCGGTTTTAAGTATTTTCAGGGCTTCGTCTTTTACATTCTTATGCGCTTCAATAATAAGCTCGTCGTGGACTTGAAGAATAAGCCTTGCATCAATTTTTGCATCTTTTAGTGCTTTTGCTACGTTTATCATAGCAATTTTAATTATATCGGCAGCGGTTCCTTGAATTGGGCTATTCATAGCTGCACGTTCACCAAAGGCTTGAACCATTTTGTTTTTAGCTTTAAGCTCCGGAATATATCTGATTCTTCCCATCATAGTGCGTGCAAAACCACTGTTTCTTGCATCGGTGATAAGACGTTCTATAAATATATGAACATCGGGATACGTTGCGAAGTATGAATCAATATAAGCTCTTGCTTCCTTCCTTGATATTCCGAGGTCTTTTCCAAGAGAAAAGTCGCCGATTCCATAAACAATACCGAAGTTTACCGCCTTTGCGCGTTTACGGAGCTCCGACGTTACCTCATCTGGAGAAACACCGAAAACAAGAGAAGCGGTTAATGTGTGAATGTCAATTCCGTTGTTGAATGCGTGAATCATATTCGCATCTCGCGATAGATGAGCAAGCACCTTTAGCTCTATTTGAGAATAGTCCGCATCAATCAAAACGTAATCATTTTTCTTTGTTGTAAAATACTTTCTTAAATTTTTACCGAGCTCGGTTCTAATTGGAATGTTTTGTAGGTTTGGCTCGGTTGAAGAGAGTCTGCCGGTCACTGCTACAGTTTGGTTAAATGTGGTATGAATTATGCCATTTTCATCAGCAACCTTCATAAGTCCTTCGGCGTAAGTGCTATTTAATTTTGCGACCTTACGATATTCAAGAACCTCTTTAACAATTTCATATTCGTCGGCTAATTCCTCGAGAATTTCAGCACCTGTGGAGTAACCGCTTTTTGTTTTTTTGCCATGAGGAAGCTTTAATTTACCGAAAAGGATTTCGCCAAGCTGTTTGGGGGAATTTACGTTAAATTCTTCACCCGCTAATTCAAATATTTTTGTCTTATGTTCTTCTTCCATTTTGGAAAGATAAGAGGAAAACTCTTTAAGTCCGTTGGTATCTACCTTAAAGCCCTCCTTTTCCATATCAGAAAGAACGTATGCAAGCGGAATTTCAATATCGGTTAAAATTGAGGTTGTGCCATCTCTTTCAAGGTGCTTTGACATAGCCACAAAAAGAGCAGAAACATACTGTGAAGCATACGCTTCGTTAAACTCCATATCAAGATAGGCAAGTGATAAAGCCCCAAGGTCATATGATGAGTCGGATGGCGAAATAACATAACCTGCAAGCATTGTATCGAAAATACAATTAATATCAGTTGTCTTTAGTATTGATTTTACGTCGTGGCAAATAAAGGAAGCTGATTTGAAGAAAATTGCTCCATCTGAGATAGGAAAACGATAATTAATGCCGGAAAGGGAACTTGCAAGCGCGTTTTCACCATCAAAATAAATAGAATAAACGCTTGAGAAATCAGTAGGAACTTCTTCTTTTATATCATTTGATAACACGAAAGAAACAGGCTTTATTTCTGCCTTTTCTTCCCCAAAGCCGAAGTCGAGCTGCTCACCGCCAATGCCGTCAGAATTTGAATCAATGCTCTCGCATCCCTCAAACTCGGCTAGGGAAACAGTTGGCTTAATCTCAATTTGAGGTTCAGTAGCTTCAATATTTTCAAGACCGAATTTCTTAATTAGCGAGCCAAATTCAAACTTGAGAAAGCTTTTGCGTAAGCCAAACTTGTCCATACCGGGAGAAACAAAATCGTCAATGGCTTTGCCAAGTGGTACGTCTAAAACAATAGTTGCTAGATATTTTGAAGCATACGCCATTTCACGTCCGTTTCTTATTTTATCCTTCATGCCCGGGGTTAGGGAAGAGCCTTCAAATTCTGCATAAATATTATCAAGCGAGCCGAAATCGGAAATCAACTTGAAAGCACCCTTTTCGCCAATTCCCGCAATGCCGGGAATGTTGTCGGAGGAGTCACCCATTATAGCCTTAACATCAATATATTGAAGAGGTGTTACACCAAAATCCTCAAAAAATTTGTCGGGAGTATACAAAACGTCCTCTTTTGTTTTTGCAAGAATAACAGAGGTATGCTCGTTGATTAATTGTAGCGAGTCACGGTCACCGGTTAAAATATAAGAATGAACGTCGTTTGGTGCTAAACGTGACGCAGTTCCGATAATATCATCAGCCTCATAGCCTTCAAGCTCGCAAACGTTAAAGCCGAGCATTCTAACAAGCTCCTTTGCGTAAGGCAACTGGATAGCCAAATCCTCTGGCATTGGCTTGCGATTAGCCTTGTAAAAATCATATTCCTTATGTCTAAAGGTTTTCGCCTTTAAATCAAATGCAATAAGAGTATAATCAGGCTTAACCGTATCAAGATGTCTTTTTAAAATGGTCATCATACCAAAAAGCGCGTTGGTTGGCAAGCCCTCTTTATTTGATAATGGACGGATGCCGTAATAGGCTCTATTTAAAATGCTGTTTCCGTCAACAATTAATAATTTTTTCATTTAATCCCTCACTCAATAGGTTCAAGTATGCCATCAATAGCTGTGCGCAATGCAATAGCAAATTGGTCTGCGCAAGAGGTTGACTTAAAACCACAGATGTTGCCCTTTAAAATTTCAATAACATTTTCAGCATTTTGTCCCTCAACAAGTCTTGCAATCGCTTTTAAATTTCCATTGCAACCACCTTGAAAGGAAACGTTTGATACAATGCCGTCGTTTAATTCAAAATTGATATAGGAGGCGCAAACGCCTCTCGTTTTAAATTTGTATTTCATAAAATTCTCCTAAACAGTAGAAATTTCAAAAATTTTATGTTAAAATAACCCATATACAAATATTTTAACAAAAAATAAAGGAAATATCAATATGAGAATGAAAAAAAAGAAGCATGGCTCTGAAAGAATTAAGCTTTTGAGCGCGCTTATGATTGATGATATAAAAGAAATTGCCGAAAACAGAGCAGAAATCTATGGAAATGACAAGCCACTCCGCATTGAAATAGGTTGCGGAAAAGGTGATTTCGTATGCGGTAAAAGCGAAAAAGAGTCGGAATATAACTATCTAGCTATTGAAAAAATTCTAGACGTTTGTACTCTTGCCGTTGAAAATTATGCAAAGGGCAGAGGGCTCGGCACGCTTGCATCAAACGGCGGATGGCAAAAAACGAATGGTGAAATATATCCACTCGGAGAGGTTTGCCCATTTGAAAAGGAAGAGCTTGGCAATGTGCGTTTTATGGTAGGAGATGCAAAAGAGCTTCTTCCAAGCTTACCTGACTCGTGTGCTGATGCCATTTTTGTTAATTTCTGCGATCCTTGGCCTAAAAAAGGACATACGAAAAGACGTCTAACATATATCGAATTCTTAAAAATGTACTCTCGTCTATTGACTCCAAATGGAAGATTCTACTTTAAAACCGATAATAGATCTCTTTTCGATTTTTCTCTTGAAGAGGTGGAGAATAGTCCTTTAACGCTTGAGTATCACACCTTTGATTTACATAACAGTGAAATGGATGCGGAAAACATAAGAACTGAATATGAGCGTAACTTTAGCGCAAAAGGCTTTAGTATAAATATGCTAATCGCTAAAAATAATAAATAAAATCAACGCCCGGTGCCGTTTTGGCATTGGGCGTTTTGCTTTTTTTGGCATACAATATATTGAGAAGAAATTCTCAAATAAAATTGTTGAGGAAAAGAGATGAATATAGATATTGCTTCAAAGGATGAAAGGTATTTTTATCTTTGTGAGCTTTTAAAAGATAATGGGTATTATTCAAGGATAGTGTCGCCAAGCGAGGTTGCTTCTCCTGACGTGATAATTTTACCAATCAAGCGTGAGCATAGTGAAAATGAGCTTTTTGAAATTTCAAGAAATACTTCTTCTAAAACCAAAGTGCTTTTTGGCGGTGATGAAGCCACAATGAAAATATTCAAAAACAATCTTATTGATTATTCTAAAAACGAATATTTTTTGTCGGATAATGCACAAATAACCGCAGAAGCATTTTTGAAGATTTGGCAAGACACAACTATGTCTTCCTTGCGTGATAAAAAAATCTTGATTTCGGGATATGGCAGAATAGGCAAGCATCTTGCAAAAATACTATCGGGCCTAGGTGCTGAAATTTATGTTTACGCACGAAGAGAAGAAGTTAAAAATAAAATTAAAATTGATGGATTTTATTCAGTTAATTTGGATTTTGCAAAAGAGGTTGACGCTGTGATAAATACCGTTCCTGCCGTGATTTTTAGTAGTGAATTGATATCGCAAATTCCTAGGGGAACCTATCTTTTTGAGCTTGCATCTGTATCTGGATTTGAAAAAACGGAAAGGGTTAATTTTGCTCTTGGCTTGCCTGGTAAAATTTTACCCAAAACTGCCGCCGAAGCAATATATAAAGCGATAATCTCTTTTTTAGACTGAAAGGAAATTTAATGATTGGATACGCTTTTTGCGGATCATTTTGCACTCATAAAAAAAGCCTTTCGGAACTATCAAGTCTAAAAGAAATTGGTTATGACATCTTGCCGATAATGAGCGAATGCGTTTACACTACAAATACTAGATTTGGAACATCTGATGAATTGATTTCAAGGGTTGAAGAAATTACAGGAAGAAAAGTGATAAAGACCATAGTTGAGGCTGAACCGCTTGGACCTAAAATTCATCTGGATGCGCTTTTGATTTCTCCTTGTACAGGTAATACTTTAGCAAAAATCGCACGAGGAATAACAGATGGCACAGTGACAATGGCGTCAAAGGCACATTTACGTTCAGATAGACCTTTGGTGATCGCGCTTTCTTCAAACGATGCGCTTTCGGCAAATTTACAAAACATTAGCCTTTTACTTGAACGGAAAAACGTTTATTTTGTACCTATGATGCAGGATGATCCAACCAATAAACCGCATTCATTGGTTGCAGATTTCTCATTGCTCAATAAAACGTTAGAGTTAGCTTTGGAAGGCAAACAAATACAACCGCTTTTTAAATAAATACAAAACCGCGATTTGGAAGTCTGTTCCTTTTCGCGGTTTTTCTATTCGATTGTAGAATAAAATTAACTTTCAAAAGATTCCAAAAGTCCTTCAAAATTTTTCTGCCTTAAATATTCATATGTGGCAATTGCAACGGAATTTGATTGATTGAGAGAGCGTAACCCTGCTTTCATTGGAATTCTTAAAGCGCGCTCTCTGTATTTGTCAATTAAATCCTCAGGAAGTCCGGTGCTTTCACGCCCAAAGAAAAAGTAGACGTTATCACCATAAGAAATGTCAATATAGGAATTTGATGCTTTCTTTGTAAATAGATAAAAGTCACAATTGGGATTTTTTTGCCAGAAATCCTCTATATTTTCATAGTAGCGTATATCGAGATGAAACCAGTAATCCATTCCGGCGCGCTTTAGCTTTGCATTATCAATTTTGAAGCCAAAGGGCTTAATCATATGTAGAATTGCCCCGCTTGATGCACAGGTACGCGCTATATTTCCCGTGTTTTGCGGAATTTCCGGTTCTAATAAAACTATGTTAAGCATTGTTACCCCCAAAAGATGCAATTTATATTATTCTATATCAGTTTTAACTTAAAATCAACAAAATTTTAAAATAAAAGCGCAAAAATTTAAAATAAATGTAGACATTTCAAATTTTTGTGTTATAATTATTCTGTATATTTATTGCATTTTATGGAAGGAACATAAATAATGGGAATTATTTCTAAAATTTTTGGTACGTACAGCGAAAGGCAAATCAAAAAAATTGTACCTATCGTTGACCAAATAGATGCGTTAAGCACCGAATATGAAGCGAAAAGTGATGCAGAATTAAGAGCAAAAACAGACGAATTTAAAGACCGTCTGGCAAACGGAGAAACGCTCGATGATATTTTACCGGAGGCTTTTGCTACTGTAAGAGAGGCTGCTTCTCGTGTTCTTGGCAAAAAGCCATTTAGAGTTCAGCTTATGTGTGGTATCCTTTTACATCAAGGACGTGTAGCTGAAATGAAGACGGGTGAAGGTAAAACGCTTGTTGCCGTTATGCCGTCATATCTTAACGCGCTAACGGGTAAAGGGGTTCACGTAGTTACCGTTAACGATTATCTTGCACGCCTTGGCTGCGAGGAAATGGGTAGAGTACACGAATTCTTAGGTCTTACTACGGGTCTTGTTGTACACGGTCAAACAAGAGAAGAAAAGCAAAGAGCCTATAACTGTGACATAACCTACGGTACAAACAATGAATTTGGCTTTGATTATCTTCGTGATAATATGGTTATTTATAAGAAGGATATGTCTCAAAGAGGTCATAACTTTGCAATAGTTGACGAGGTTGACTCGATTCTTATTGACGAGGCAAGAACTCCGCTTATTATTTCCGGTGCAGGCAGAAAATCAACAGATTTATATGACAGAGCAGATGCATTTGTATCTAAGCTTTCTAAATTTGTTATTAAAGAGCTTGACTTAAAGGTAGAACACGAGGATATAACACAGGATTATATTCTTGACGAAAAAGCAAGAACCACAACTCTTACTAGCCATGGTGTAAAAAAGGCAGAGGAGTTTTTTGAAATTGAAAACTTAACTGCTCCGGAAAACTCCGAGCTTTATCATCATATTCAACAGGCAATGAAGGCTCGCGGTCTTATGCAAAGAGATACTGATTACGTAATTAAAGACGGTCAGGTCGTTATTGTTGATACCTTTACAGGTCGTCTAATGCCCGGAAGAAGATATTCCGATGGACTTCATCAAGCAATAGAGGCAAAGGAAAAGGTTAAAATTCAAAGAGAAAACCGTACTATTGCCACCATTACGTTCCAAAATTATTTTAGAATGTATTCAAAGCTTTCAGGTATGACAGGTACGGCACTTTCTGAGGACATGGAATTCCGTGAGATATACAACCTAGACGTTGTAGAGGTTCCTACAAACAAGCCAATGATAAGATTAGACTATAATGATTTAGTTTACAAAACTGTAGCAGGAAAGGATAGAGCAATTATTGCTCAAATCAAGGATTGTCACGCAAAAGGACAGCCGGTTCTTGTAGGTACAGTTTCCATTGAAAAGTCGGAGGCACTTTCAAGAAAGCTTAAGGGTGCTGGTATACCTCATACAGTTCTTAATGCTAAATATCATGAAAGAGAAGCAGAAATTGTTGCTCAAGCAGGTAAATTTGGTGCAGTTACTATTTCTACAAATATGGCTGGACGTGGTACTGATATTATGCTTGGCGGTAATGCTGAATATCTTGCTAAGCAACAAATGCGTCGTGACGGCTACGACGAGGCTACTATTGCACTGGCAACAGGCTCTTCGCAATCCGTTAGCGAAGAGGTATTTGCGGCAAGAGCAGTATTTAAGGAGCTTTACGACAAGTATAAGATAGAAATAGAGCCTGAGGCTGAAAAGGTTAGAGAAGCAGGCGGTTTATTCATAATAGGTACAGAAAGACACGAGAGCAGACGTATAGACAATCAGCTTCGTGGCCGTTCAGGACGTCAAGGTGACCCGGGTGAATCAAGATTCTTTATTTCACTCGAGGACGATTTAATGCGTCTTTTCGGCAGTGAAAGAGTTATGGGTATTGTTTCAAGACTTGGTCTTGACGAGGATACACCAATAGATGCTAAAATTTTATCCGGTCAAATTGAAAATGCCCAAAAGCGTCTTGAGGATAGAAACTTTTCGCGCAGAAAGAACGTTCTTTCCTATGATGATGTTATGAACCAACAAAGAAACGTTATCTATTCTGAACGTTCCAGCGTTTTGGATGGCAATGATTTGGCTGATAAAATCGAGGGCATGATTAAATCTACAATTACAGATGCTGTTTATACACATACACAATATGGTAAGGAAAATTGGGAGCTGGAAGCGCTTAAAAACAAATATATGGGACTCTTGTGTTCGCCTGAAGACTTTACAAGCGCTAACGTTACCCGTGAAGAAATTACCGATACCTTAATAACAAGGGCTATCAAGCTTTGGAAGAGTAAGGAGGAACTTTTTGGTGCAGAAACACTACGCGAAATCGAAAGAGTAATATTGCTCCGCAACGTTGATGAAAAGTGGATGGACCACCTAGAAGCAATGGATGATTTACGTGATAGCATAGGTCTTCAAGCATATGCACAAAGAGATCCGTTAAATGAATATAAGATTCAAGGTGCGGAGCTGTTTGATGAGATGATTTTGTCAATTCGCGACGATACAGTAAGGGGTGTTCTTTCTGTTGTTCCAAAGGAAAAGCCAATTGAAAGAGTACAAGTAGTAAAGCCGACGGAAGAGGGCTTTATGAAGCTCGGACAAAGAAAAGTGGCAAAAGCACCCGTGAATACTCCTGTGAGAAACGATGAAAAGGTCGGCAGAAATGATCCATGCCCTTGCGGAAGTGGAAAGAAATACAAAAAATGCTGTGGTGCTAACACATCAGAAGGACAAGAATAATGGGCTTTGGTCTTTTGTTAATAGGTTATATTATCACATATTTAGGATCATTTGTTGCTCAAATATCAGCTTTCACGAACATTTTAGGTGTGGGAATTATTATTTATTCTCTTCGCAAGCTTGTTTTTGAAAATAAGCTTTTTATAGCTTCGGCTGTATTTGCTTTTTTTGCAGAAATAGCTAGTATTATTTCCCTGGCAATACAAATTTTTTCTACTAATGAAAATAGTATGGTTTCCATTATTTTTGCATATATCGCAGAAATATCTATTATCTTATTGAACATTCTTGTAATGTTGGGGATTTTCTTTCTGGCAAAGGCTGTTTCTTTGCCTAAAATTATGTACATGTCAATGCTTACTGTTGGCATATTAGGTCTAAATATTGTATTCTATATTTTATGTGAAACAGTAAAAAGCCAATATGCGCTAGAAAGACTTGTTATAGTCTATATGATATTGCAGGTTTTAATAGTGGTTCTATCCTTGATAGTTGTTTTCAATTCCTACGTTCGTATATGTTATGAGGGGGATGAAAAAATGCAAAAGCAAGGAACCGGCAGTAAGTTCATGGATACATTAAATAATATGTTTGATAAGGCGTTTTCTAAAGACAAAATTGATAAAGGAAATGGTAAAAGAAAATGAGACGTATTTTGTTTTTAATAGCGTTTATATTTCTTGCAAATCCTTTAGTATCAAATGTTGATATTTTGCCTGATTTTATAGCTTATATCTTGATGATGATAGCACTTGCAAAGCCATCTTATTTTGATGTGAAAGCATTTTCAGCTTACAAAAATGCACGCACAATGGTTATAATTTCATTTTTCAAGCTGATTAGTGTTTATTTTACAACTATTTATATTGATATTACGTTGTCGCTACTGTTTTCCTTTGTATTTTTTGCTATTGAGCTCATATTTGGCATACCGTTTTTTATCAAATTATTTGGATATTTTTCAAATGTGGCTTTGGCAACGGACAATGCCAAAATATTAAGAGCATACGAGGCATTTAGAACCATAGCGATAGTCATTTTTGCGATTAAATTGCTTTTAGCAACACTACCTGATTTTTCAATTTTAACGGCACAAGACACGTTGACAACTAGCTTTAAAACAGATTTAACAAGGTTTAGACCGATATTTATTTTGTTTTCGCTTATTTTATCTACGCCATTATCAGGTTTATGGATTTTACTATATTCCGTTTTTATATGCACTCTTTTCGGCAAGAAAGAAGAGCTATATATTAAAGAAGAATTTGGTAAGAAAATTCAAAATAAAAGCCAACATTACGAGATAAAAGCTAATTATAGATTCCTGTTTTTGTTAGCCGGTTTATCAATTTTTGCATTTGGACTGAGAATAGACAATGTAAATATATTCATAAATACCGCTTTACCGATTGGATTTATAATCTTTTATTTATTACTAGCAAAGAAAAAATATCTAAAAATAAACAAATTCATTTATTGCTTGTTTGGTGTAACTGCTATGCAGTTGATATTCCGCTTGCTTGAACTCAAAAATTCCATAGAGTTTTCAAATGAATATAACTTAGAGGCGGTTCTTAAGATTTCAAGAGCGGAAACGATGTATTATGAATCGTTACCATTTGCAATTATTGGAACAATTCTATTTGCAATTACCATTTTAACAATGCTAATGTTACTTGTGAATTCTACTGAGCAAAGCATTAAAAAGAATTCTGATTTATATAGCTCGTCCGAAATTGTCGAGTATACGATAGCGTCGTTTAAAAAGAGAATAAAGCCGTTTTTTATAGTGACGTCTGTTTTGGCTATGTTAAATAGTATTACTTATCCACTAATGATATATTTTTTGCCTGAAAATGATTTAACTGAAAAAATTGTTATTGGAGCGAAAACAATGAACGTGCCTATATATTCAATTTTCATCCCTATTAATATGATAGCATCAAGCCTGTTTGTTATCAGCTTTATATTAACGATGTTAATTATTTACGATAGTGTCTTTAAAAAGATGTATGAAAAAATTTCATTAAATTAAAACCGTTTAAGTCGCAAGAGGTTGCAGTTTTAGTCGTATTTTTTGAATATTTTATAAATAATTATAAAAAAGTTGAAAAATTTTTAAAAAAGACTTGAAAATACTTTAGCGTAGTAGTAGAATAAAGTATATTTTTTATTTTAGAAAGGAAATTTTATTATGGAGAGAGTTTACAATTTTTCAGCAGGACCATCAATGCTTCCTTTGCCTGTTCTTGAAAAGGCAGCTAAAGAAATGATGTGTTATGAGGACAGCGGTATGTCCGTTATGGAGATGAGCCACCGTTCCCCTGTTTACGACAAGATTATTAAGGATGCCGAGGCAAAGCTTCGTGAGCTTATGCAAATTCCTGATAACTATAAGGTTTTATTCCTTCAAGGTGGAGCTTCAACTCAATTTGCCGCAGTTCCGCTTAACCTTCTTAACAAAAGCGGAAAGGCTGACTACATAGTTTCCGGTCAGTTCTCTGGCAAGGCGTTTAAAGAAGCGCAAAAGTATGGTGATGTAGTAACAGCAGCTTCAAGCAAGGATGCTAACTTTACGTTTGTTCCAAAGACAGATAGAAATAGCTTCCGTCCTGATGCAGACTATGTTCATATTTGCTTTAACAACACAATTTACGGAACAAAGTTCCCATATATTCCGGATACAGGAGATATTCCGCTTGTTGCTGATATGTCTTCATGCATTATCAGTGAGCCTGTTGATGTTTCTAAGTTCGGTCTTATCTATGCAGGCGCTCAAAAGAATATGGCACCGGCAGGACTTACAATCGTTATCGTTAGAGAAGACCTTATCGGTAACGCAAAGGAAATGATTCCTACAATGCTTGACTACAGCGTAATGGCAGAAAATGACTCAATGTACAACACACCGCCATGCTACTGCATCTACATCGCAAAGCTTGTTTACGAGTGGATTCTTGAAATGGGCGGACTTGAAGAAATGAAGAAGTACAACGAAAAGAAATGTGCTATTCTTTACGATTATCTCGACTCACAAGATTACTATATTGCTCCTGTTGAAAAGGAAAGCCGTTCAATGATGAACGTTACCTTCGTTACAGGCGACAGCGAGCTTGATAAGAAATTTGCAAAGGAAGCAGACGCTCAAGGTCTTAAGAACCTCAAGGGACATAGAAGCGTTGGCGGTATGAGAGCTTCTATTTACAATGCTATGCCAATTGAGGGCGTAGAAAAGCTTGTAGAATTTATGAAGGAGTTTGCAAAGAACAATCCAAAGGCAAACTAATAGGTGGTACTATGAAAAAGATTAAATTAATGAATAAAATTGCAAAGGTTGGTACAGATAACTTTTCACCTGAAAAGTACGAGGTTAGCGATGCAGTTGAGAACGCTGACGCTATAATGGTTCGTTCTGCCGCTTTGCACGAAATGGAATTTAACCCTGAGCTTGAGGCTATCGCTCGTTGTGGTGCAGGTGTTAATAATATTCCTGTTGAAAAATGCACAGAAAATGGCGTAGTAGTATTTAATACCCCAGGTGCTAACGCAAACGGAGTTAAGGAGCTTGCTATTTGTGCGCTCATTTTAGCTGCACGTGATGTGGTTGGCGGTATTGACTGGGTTAAAACCCTTGAAGGACAAGAAGGCGTTGCTAAGCTTGTTGAAAAGGGCAAAGGGGCTTTCGTAGGTGGTGAGCTTGTTGGTAAGACTCTCGGTGTTATCGGTCTTGGTGCTATTGGTGGTATGGTTGCAAATGCGGCTAATGCCCTCGGCATGAACGTTATCGGTTACGACCCATATCTTACCGCAAACGCTGCTTGGAATTTAGCTCCATCAATCAAGCAAGCATCAAGCTATGATGAAATTTACAAAAAGTGCGACTATATTTCACTTCATGTTCCCGCAACACCAACAACTAAGAATATGATTTGTGAAAAATCAATCGCTATGATGAAGAATGGTGTTAAAATCATTAATCTAGCTAGAGCCGATCTTGTTTGTGCTGATGATATTAAGGCTGCGCTTGAAAACAAAAAGGTTTCTGTTTACATTACTGATTTCCCAACTGAAGCAACAGTTGGCGCAAAGGGAATTATCAATATTCCTCACTTGGGTGCATCTACTCTTGAGTCCGAGGATAAGTGTGCTGTTATGGCTGCAAAACAGCTTGACGAGTACCTACAAACAGGTAACATCAAAAATAGCGTTAACTTCCCAAATGTTTCATTACCTCACACGGGTGCTGGCAGAGTAGCTGTTATGCATAAAAACATTCCTAACATGCTTTCACAAATTACACAAGCATTCTCTTCAAAGGGTGTTAACATTGAAAATCTTGCCAATGGCTCAAAGGGCGATATGGCTTATACAATCGTTGAGATAACGGATGCTCCGAGTGCTGCTTTTGTAGATGCGGTTAAGGCTATTGACGGCGTAATCAAAGTAAAAACTTATTAAAAATGTAAATGCCACAGTTAATTCTGTGGCATTTGTTTATAATGTAAAATAGTTGTAAATAATTAATAATGCACTTGACAAATATAAGTTAAAATGATACAATGTTTAACATAAGGGAGTAATCGACAACACTATGTGTTGTAGTAAAGTCAACATCATGACCAAATGGTCTGGCTTTATTTTAAATGATAAGACTTATCTGTCGTGGCAGATAAGTCTTTTTTATATTACAAATAAACAGAAGGGACATAAGATGAAAGAGTATTTAAAAAGCTCAAACGAGGTGTTAAACGAGCTTAACACCAACGAAAATGGTCTTGCAATTGAGGAAACTGAAAAAAGACTTGCCGAAAATGGCAAAAACAAGCTTGCCAAAGGTAAGAAGGAACCGCTAATTGTTCGTTTTTTGAAACAACTTAGTGAGCCAATGACCATTATTTTGCTTGTTGCAGCAGTAATTTCCGCCGCTATTGAATTACCTCATTTCCCAACCGACACAGTAATTATTCTTGCAGTAGTATTACTCAATGCAATTTTGGGTGTTGTGCAAGAGGGCAAGGCGGAGAAAGCGCTTGAGGCATTACAGCAGATTTCGGCTGCTACCTCTAAGGTAATTAGAAATGGACATCAAATTACCATTAAGAGTGAAGATATTGTGGTTGGAGATATCGTTGTTTTAGAGGCTGGTGATGCAGTTCCTTGTGATTGCCGTATTATTGAAAGCGCAAGCTTGAAGGCAGAGGAGGCAGCCCTCACAGGAGAGAGTGTGCCATCTAATAAGGTTAGCGAGGCATTGGAGCCTAACGCAAATGGAGATGTTCCGCTTGGCGACCGTAAAAACATGGTTTTTATGGGCTCAACTATTGTTTATGGTAGAGCAAAAGTAGTAGCGGTTAATACAGGCATGGATACCGAAATGGGTAAAATTGCCGATGCTTTGTCAAACGCTCAAGAGGGAAAAACACCACTTCAAAAGAAACTTAGTCAATTGAGCAAAATACTCACATTTATAGTTATAGGCATTTGTATTGTGATGTTTGCAATCAATGTCATAAGAGGAACAGTTGGTGGCGGCTTTTACTGGAACCAAGCACTTGAAAGTTTTATGCTCGCAGTTGCTCTTGCAGTTGCGGCAATTCCTGAGGGACTTGCAACTGTTGTTACAATGGTGCTTTCAATTGGTGTTACAAATATGTCAAAGCGCAATGCAATTATAAGAAAGCTAACCGCTGTTGAAACCCTTGGCTGTGCTCAAATTATTTGCTCCGATAAAACAGGAACATTGACGCAAAATAAAATGACAGTTGTTGACCATTTTGGTGATGATGAAGCGCTTTTAGCAAATGCAATGTCGCTTTGCTCAGATGCTGAGTTTGATACCGAGGTTGGTACTGCAATTGGTGAGCCAACAGAGTGTGCACTTGTAAACTATGCAGAAAAATTAAATTTATCCAAGAATGACCAAAAATTAAAATATGTACGCATAAACGAGGTGCCTTTTGATTCAATGCGTAAAATGATGACTACCATTCATAATAATGGCGGAGAAATCATTCAATTTACAAAGGGCGCACCAGACGAAATTTTAAAACGTTGCACAAAGGTGTGGGAAAACGGTGGTGAGATTGCTCTAAGCGACGAAAAACGTGCCGAAATCCTTTCACAAAACAAAAATATGGCAGACAGAGCACTCCGCGTGCTTGCTGTAGGATTTAAAAATCTTAATAGCGAGCCTTCTGAGGCTACAAGTGAAGCACTGGAAAACGAGTTAACTTTTGTTGGTTTAGTTGGTATGATTGACCCAGTAAGACCAGAGGTTAAGGCGGCAATCAACGAGTGTAAGGATGCTGGTATTCGTGCAATTATGATTACCGGAGACCATAAGGATACAGCCGTTGCAATTGCTCTTGAGCTTGGTATTATTAGTAGTGCTGACGAGGCTATAACTGGTTCAGAACTTGATAAAATTTCCGATGAAGATTTTGAAACATTAGTAGAAAAATATTCAGTTTACGCAAGAGTTCAGCCAGAGCATAAGACGAGAATAGTGAATGCTTGGCGTAAAAAAGGCAAGGTTACTGCTATGACTGGCGATGGTGTAAACGATGCACCATCAATCAAAAACGCAGATATTGGTGTTGGTATGGGTATTACTGGTACTGATGTAACCAAAAGTGTTGCCGATATGATTTTGACAGACGATAACTTTGCTACAATCGTATCAGCCGTAGGTGAGGGAAGGCGTATTTACGACAACATAAGAAAAGCGATTCAATTCTTACTTGCTTCTAATATGTCTGAGGTTATTTCAGTATTCTTGGTGTCGATTATCAGTGGCGCAACACTGTTTGAAGCACCACACCTACTATTCATCAACCTAATTACTGACTGCTTGCCTGCCATTGCTCTTGGTATGGAGGACGGCGAAAAGGATATAATGAAGCGCAAGCCACGCGACACTAAAGAGGGCGTGTTTGCGAGAGGCCTTGGCTTTGGTGTAATTTATCAGGGTATAGCGGTTGCAGGACTTACATTGCTCTCATACTTCCTTGGCAGATATGCATTTGGCGATAACAATGGCTCTCTTGGCACATCAATGGCATTCTTGACATTATCAATGGCTGAGATATTCCATTCGTTCAATATGCGTTCACTCAACGGTTCAATTTTCACAATCAAAAAGCAAAATTTGGTTCTATGGGGCGCTGGAATTATAGCTGCGGCAGCAACAATTGTTGTATTGCAAGTACCAATTATTGCCGAAAAGGTATTCTCACTAGTACCACTAAATGCAGGACAATTCTTTGCAGCACTTGGAATAGGCTTTGCAATAATTCCAATAGTTGAGATTGTAAAATTAGTTGCTAATTTGATTGCGAAGATAAAAAGCAAGACAAAATAACTAAAAAGGAACCGAGCTTCGGTTCCTTTTTAATTGAAAATTATTTCAAAAAACTTTTTTTAAGACTTGTTATTTTAGTAACTATGTGCTAGAATGTAGGTAACTTTTAATTTATAATTAAAAAGGGAGGCAAATTGTGTCTCAAAAGGTAGATATTTTAAAGGGAAGTATAACAAAAAATCTTATCATTTTTACACTTCCTATAATGTTTCAAGGAATACTACAAACCTTATATAATGCAGCCGACCTTGTAATAGTTGGTAATTTTTCTGGCACACCAGAGGATGGCGATATTGCGCTTGCCGCTGTTGGCGCAACGTCAAGCATATTTAATGTTATGACCGCGCTTTTTATGGGTATTGCCGTTGGCGTTGATGTTGTTACCTCATTTAACTATGGTAGAGAAAAATACGATAAGGTAAAAAAAGCAATTGACACAGCGGTTGTTTCCGCACCTATTCTTGGTCTTATTTGTATGGGTATAGGAATGTTAATTGCCCGTCCTGTGCTAATTTTAATGGATACACCTGTAAAGGACGGAGTTCTTGACAAGGCTGTTATTTATTTATGCATACTTATGATAGGTGTGCCGTTTAGCCTTTTGTTTAATTTCTGCTCGGCTATCTTTCGTACTGCAGGACAAACAAATAAGCCTTTTATTTATCTCGTTATTGCGGGCGCTCTAAATGTTTTGTTAAATATTATATTCGTAGCAGGCTTTGGCTGGGGAGTTGCAGGCGTTGCAATAGCAACGGTAATTTCACAGATAACCTCGTGCACATTATTGATTATCACGCTTATGAAAAACAAGGGCTTATTTTCATTTAGTGTACATAAGATTGAGTTTTCTTGGCGAATTTTTGGTAAAATGATTGCAATCGGAATCCCAGCTGGGCTTCAAAGTAGTGCATTTAGCCTTTCAAATGTGTTTTTACAGTCAGGAGTCAACTCCTTTGGAAAAGACGGAATGGCAGCGGGTACTGCGGTTAATACCTTTGAGGGACTTATGTGGGTTACACTTTCCTCATTTAGTAATGGCATGACAACATTTATTAGCCAAAACTATGGTGCAGGAGATATGAAACGCGCAAAAAAAACAATGTGGTCAGGTTTGCTTTTGACAACAGGACTTGGTATAATATTAGGTCTTTCTACCTTCTTATGTGGCGATTTGCTAATGCGTATATTTATTAGCGAAAACCCAAATGCTATGGAATTAGCACGACAAAGGTATATGATAACGTTTCCACTGTATTTTTTAGCGGGAATAATGTCTGTTTTACCGGGTGTTATACGCGGTTTTGGTTCAAGCTTGCCACCATCTATAATATCGCTTGTGGGTGCTTGTGGAATAAGAATAATATGGGTGTTTACAATATTTGAATTGTATCATCATATGTCTGTGCTTTTCCTTGTGCATCCAATTACTTGGATAATAACAAACATAGCGCTTTTTATAAATCTATTTATTACATATAGAAAAGCAAAAAAGAAGATGGATAAGTGGAGAAAATCCAAACCTACTTTACAATAAAACCTGTAACGCAAGAATAAAAAGGAGGCAAATGCCTCCTTTTTGTGATATTTAAAAATTTTTTTGCATAAAACAATAAAGTAATAAAATTATCAAAAAAATTAAAAAAGGTATTGACAAACAAGGCATTAATGTGTAAAATAATATAGCGTGATAAAAGTCACGGACCAATAGCTCAGTTGGTTAGAGCTACCGGCTCATAACCGGTCGGTCCGGGGTTCGAGTCCCTGTTGGTCCACCAAATAAAAAAGGTAGGTTTTATGCCTACCTTTTTTATTTGTCGAACCAAATGGTTAAACAAACCTTGCTTTGTGTTTTACACAAATGGGGTTCGCATTTCTGACGAAAGCCGATGTCTACTTGTAAGCAAAAGGCTCGGCAGAAATAGCTCGCAAGGCGAGCCGACCCTGTTGGTCGGTAGGTTTTATGCCTACCTTTTTTATTTGTCGAACCAAATGGTTAAGCAAACCTTGCTTTGTGTTTTACACAAATGGGGTTCGCATTTCTGACGAAAGCCGATGTCTACTTGTAAGCAAAAGGCTCGGCAGAAATAGCTCGCAAGGCGAGCCGACTCTGTTGGTCTACCAAACAAAAACCGCAATTCCGATACAAAGGGATTGCGGTTTTTGTTTTTTGGTGGTATAATAAACATAAGGAATTTAAAAGGAGGGCTATATGATGAAAAAAATTAGTATTCTGTTTGTGAGTATATTGTTGCTAAGTCTGTTCAGTGGATGTCAATTTAATAGAACTACCGAATATGATGCCTTTGACTTGTCATACGAGCATATACTTGAGTTAAACGATTTCAAATGTTATGCTGTTTATCTTGAACAAAAAACAACAATAGAAGGAGAAGAGGCAAAAGAGCTATACAAAATAGCATCTGGGTCAAAAGCGGGAATAGAACATTCTCCGGCGTCATCTCAAAACAATTATATATACTTGGTCTTTTATAACAGTACCTCCGACTATCCGTCGGCAAATGAAAGAACGGAATTCTACGGCTCTTATTTCGTATATTCCGATGGTTTATTGCAGTTTTCGGGTTCTCCGTACCATTCAGCGATTTTCTCGTATAAATTAAAAAACAATATTTTTGATGATGTGTTAAGGAAAACATTTTCTTAATATTGTATCAAAATTATAGTTATTAGCCAAATAGAAAAGACGGCAATTGCCGTCTTTTCTATTTGGCTGTAAGGCAAAAAACAGGTACTGAACGTATAATAAAACACCTATAAATTCCCCAAAACAAGTATGCAAACTTGAAAAAAGTGACTACCCTTAAAGACACTTACGTCAGTTTGAGTGAGAAGTCCTCTACCGCCCCAACTCAAAAACATTCAAGTGCCAATGCCGTAAGCTCCTGTTAGTGGGTCTTTAAAGATATTTATTTCAGGAGTTTTAAAGGTGAATGCAACAAACAAAACTGCGATTGTGCATAGTATGGCGATTGCAAGTTTTTGTTTTTTACAAGCGATAGTTTCGTTTTTAAACTGTTTAGTTTCAAATATATAAACTATGGATGCAGCAATGAAGAAAATCGCAATATTAATCCAGTCTGGAGATTTTCCAATCACACCATTATATGTGTAAAAAATGGTTGGGATCAATAGCAATCCTAATAGAATTCCTTTGAGCTTTACGCACCAAAAATCCTTTCGTTTTCTAAAGAAAAAGCTCTCGATTATGGCGTATAAAAGCATCGGCCAAAACAAGAGCTTCATATGTTCCCAGGTCGATTCGTTTACTCCAGAAAACGGAGCAACCCATAATGGCTTACCAAGCCAATCATATAAAAAGTGCAAAAGTGTGCCACCGAGAGACGTTATTGCAAATCCCATCAGCTGCCAAAGTCCAATTGATCGTTTCATAACCCACCTCAAATATCTACTTGAATAAATTCTATTCAAAAACAGGTGGGAATATACTTGATTCTAAGAGTGGTATCTAAAAATATTATTCGAATTCTTTAATTGCTTTACAAACTGCCTCAGCGCAAAGGGAGATTCCCTCGTCGCTTAGATGTATCATATCACATTCCTTAATGTACTTATGAACGTCTTTGCTAACAAGTGCATGCAGGTCATTAATTTTAATGCCAATTTCCTTTAGCTTTGGTACAATAATTTCGTTGAAGCGTTCAATTTTATCGTTGTGCGTCCACTCAAATTCATCCCATACGGGAGTGGTTGTTGCAAAAATTACATTAGGCGTAATCTTTTTTAGTAGGGTAGCCACGCGAAGCATGTTTTCAATATATTCCTCTTCAGATGTGAAAAGTCCATCATCAAAAATCTCTGTGCAATCCCACAATCCATTGTTCCAATGAATAACGTCTGCATTCTTTATAATATCATGCCAGTCAAAAAGTCCGCGCAAGGTATATTTAACAAAACGACAGTTGTCCTCAGGCTGACAAACCTCATAGTCCTCTCCCAACATTTCGGGAACCTTTGTGCCATATCCCCACAAGCGAATAGAATCTCCAAGTAAAACAACCTTCTTTTTCATAATAACCTCCAAAATGTTTATAGATAAATTTTATCACCAAAATAGGTTAAAATCAATAAAAAACTTGCAAATATAGCTTTAAAATGTTAAAATTAGAGCGAGGTGATAAAATGAACACTTGTTATATTGCTTGTGCGCTCGATGCAAAGCTTGATTTTATACCGGATGAAACCGATCTTGTAATAGGTGCCGACAGAGGATGTCAAGTTCTTTTAAGCCAAGGAAAAAGAATAGATTTGGCGGTTGGAGATTTTGATTCAGGAGAAGTGCCGAACAGTGTAAGCGTAATTAAATATCCTGTAAAAAAAGACGAAACCGATGGCGCAATTGCCATAAAGCATGCAATTGAAAAAGGATATAATAAAATAAGAATGTACGGAGCAATAGGAGGACTTTTAGACCATACTATTGCAATTATCTCTACAATGTGCTTCTATGCCGAAAAAGGCGTTGACATTGCGCTTATTGATGGCGAAAATGTAGTTTTTGCGATTCATAACAAAAAAATATGCTTTTCAAAGGAAGCAAACGGACGCATTTCTGTTTTTTCTCATACAGATAAATCATTTGGTGTTTTTGAAAAGGGGCTTTTATACACTATTGATAACTTTACTCTTGATAATAAAACATCTCTTGGCTCGGGTAATTCCTTTATAGGATGTGAATCAGAGATTTCAGTTGACGAGGGAACCCTGCTTATCTATACATCAAAAAATAATTTTGATAACTACTTGACAAAATAGAAGTCAAGTGATAGAATTAATACATCGCACAATTGAATATTCGGGGGTGCTATTTGGCTGAGATGGATTTTTCCAAACCCTTTAACCTGATACGGATAATGCCGGCGTAGGAAGTGATATTTTCATAACTTGGAGTATATTTACCGCACGGATATTTTCTGTGCGGTAATATTTTATTTCAAGGAGGTTTCTTATGAGAACCAAGACATCAAAACAAGTTGTTGCGATGATTGAATGTAGTATGATGATAGCCTTGTCAACTGTTTTCAGCTTAGTGAAAATAATTGATATGCCATATGGTGGCTCTGTTACAATCGCATCTATGCTACCAATAGTTATTGCAGCATACAGACACGGATTCCTATGGGGATTGGGAACAGCACTCGCAAATTCTGTGATTCAATTATTATTAGGAGTCAACAACCTTTCTTATTTCACAACGTGGCAATCAATATTAGCAATTATTTTACTTGATTATATTGTTGCCTTCGGCGTCTTTGCAATATCTGGATTATTTAGACGTATTGAAAAAAGACAAAACCTTGCATTCCTTTATGGAATTTTAGTGGCATCTCTACTTAGATATATATGTCACGTTGTTTCCGGAGCAACTGTGTGGGCAGGTTTATCTATACCAACTAATGCAGCACTGATTTACTCTCTTTCGTATAATGCGACATATATGATTCCGGAAACTATTGTTCTTATAGCGGTTGGTATTTATCTTACAAGTATGATTGATTTTCGTAATCAATATCCAACTCGTATTAAAACCGAGAGGGTTGATAAGGTAGAATTATATTCTATAGTTTTTGCATGGCTCATTCTTATTGCAACTTTAATTGCAAATATTGTATTGATAGCTCCATATCTTCAAGATCCGGAAAGTGGAGAATTTGTATTTACATATTTAGGAGACGTTAACTACGTGAGATTGTCGGTTGTAAACGTTGTCGGAATTGTTATGGCAATCGGATTATTTGTATTTGCAAAAGTACGCAAAAAAACAACTTTAAAAGAAGAAAGTGCTTCTTAAAATATGTGCCACCTTTAAACAGGTGGCATTTTTATATCGCAAACTAGTTGACAATAAATATATAAAATAGTAAAATTGAAATATAAACACTTTATGAGGTGCAAAATGGAAATTTTAGCAGAGTACAGATATAACGGAATTTATCAATTAGAGTTTAAATTCAAGGATAAAAAGGGAATTGCTCTTATGCTTGAGGATGAAACGAAACGCAACGGGAAAACAGTATTTAAGCCTGAGTATTTCGGCGCCTTCCCCGATTTGCAAAACGAGTTTGTAAGACGGGGATATACCCTTATTTTTATAGAAAATCGCAATCGTTGGGGAACACCCGACCAAATGCAGGACCAATACGAATTTATTAAGTACGCAACAAACGAGCTGGGAATATCAAGCAAGGTTATAACACTTGGTATGAGCTGTGGCGGAATGATGTCGGTTATTTTAGCTGGAACACATCCGGAGATAATAGAAGGACTTTATATTGACGCGCCTGTTATGAATTTTCTTTCTTGTCCTGCGCGCTTAGGGGATGCACCCGATGTGCACGACGGAATGTGGGAAGAGTTTACCAAGGCTTGGGGAATGACTAAAAGAGAGCTTTTAACCTTTCGCGGTCATCCAATTGATTATTTTGATAAGCTTATTGAAAACAAAATTAAAATTTATATGGCATATGGAGATAGCGACAAGACCGTTCCATATGAAGAAAACGGAATTGCTCTTGAAAAAGCATATAAAAAAGCGGGACTTGAAAATCTACTTTATATCGATAAAAAGGTGGGCGTTGACCACCATCCGCACGGCCCAAGCGATATAGATTTTGCAATTGAATATTTTGAAAAATAAAAAAAGTGCATTAACTTAAAAAAATCACTTGATTTTGTGCTTGTAAAAATATATAATTAATATAATAAACTAAATTTTCTTGAAGGAGAAATACTATGGCAAAAAATAGACTTATTGGCGATTATCCTGTAATTGGTATTCGTCCTACAATTGACGGTCGTCGCGGTGTGCTCAAGGTTAGAGAATCACTTGAGGACCAAACAATGAACATGGCAAAGGCAGCAGCTAAATTGTTTGAGGAAAACCTTAAATATTCAAATGGTGAGCCTGTAAAAGTAGTTATTGCTGACACAACAATCGGTAGAGTAGCAGAGGCGGCTGCTTGTGCTGACAAATTTAAAAAAGCAGGCGTTGATATCACATTGACAGTTACGCCTTGTTGGTGCTATGGCTCAGAAACAATGGATATGGACAAAAATACAATTAAGGGCGTATGGGGCTTTAACGGAACTGAAAGACCTGGCGCAGTTTATCTTGCTGCAGTTTTGGCTTCTCACGCACAAAAAGGACTTCCTGCATTTGGTATTTATGGACACGATGTTCAAAATATGGACGAGTCCGATAAAATTCCCGAGGACGTTGCAGAAAAGCTACTTCGCTTTGGTCGTGCAGCAGTAGCGGCAGCTACTATGAGAGGTAAGTCATATCTCCAAATTGGTTCAATCTGTATGGGTATCGGCGGCTCAATTATTGATACTGCATTTATCGAGGAATATCTCGGTATGAGAGTTGAGTCTGTTGACGAGGTTGAGGTTATCAGAAGAATGTCTGAGGGCATTTATGATGAGGCCGAGTTCCAAAAGGCACTCGCTTGGGCTAAGGAAAAATGCAACATCGGTTTTGATAAGAATCCTGTTGATTTACAGCTTACAAAGGAGAAGAAGGAAGAGCAATTTGAGTTCGTTGTAAAAATGGCTTGCATTATAAAGGACTTAATGAATGGCAATCCTAATCTACCAAAGGGCTGTGAAGAGGAAATGGTTGGTCACAATGCAATCGCAGCTGGATTCCAAGGTCAAAGACAATGGACAGACTTCTATCCAAACTGTGACTTCCCAGAGGCTATGCTTAATACTTCATTCGACTGGAATGGAGCAAGAGAGCCATACATATTAGCTACCGAAAACGACGTATTAAATGGCCTTGGTATGTTATTTATGAAATTGCTTACAAATAGAGCACAAATGTTTGCTGACGTTAGAACATATTGGAGCGGAGAAGCAGTTAAGAGAGCTACCGGTTATGATATTGAAGGCAAGGCAAAGGATGCTAACGGCTTTATTCACCTAATTAACTCAGGTGCTTGTTGTCTTGATGCGAATGGTGCTGTTAAGGATGAAAACGGAAACGGCGTTATGAAGGAATGGTACAACATGACTGACGCAGATTGTGATGCAGTTATGGCTAATACAACTTGGAATATGGCTGACCTTGGTTACTTCCGTGGTGGCGGATATTCATCAAGATTTGAAACAAAGGCTGAGATGCCTGCAACAATGATTAGACTTAACCTTGTTAAGGGTCTTGGTCCTGTTCTTCAAATTGCAGAGGGCTGGACAGTTGATCTTCCACAAAAGGTTTCTGATACACTTTGGGCAAGAACTGACTATACATGGCCATGCACTTGGTTTGCTCCACGCTGTGATGGCAAAGAGGGTAGCCCGTTTAAAACTGCATATGAGGTTATGAACAACTGGGGTGCTAACCACGGCGCTATTAGCTATGGTCACATCGGTGCGGATCTTATTACACTTTGTTCAATTTTGAGAATTCCTGTATGTATGCATAACGTTCCGGATGAAAAGATTTTCCGTCCTGCCGCTTGGAATGCCTTTGGTATGGATAAGGAAGGTCAAGATTATCGCGCTTGTCAAGCATACGGACCTATGTATAAATAATTTTCGAGGGTATAGATATGAAGAAAACAGCATTAGTTATTATGGCTGCCGGTATAGGCTCACGCTTTGGCGGTGGTATTAAACAGCTTGAGCCACTTGGCCCTAATGGTGAGGTTATAATGGAGTATTCCATTCACGATGCTTTAGAGGCTGGCTTTAATAAGGTAGTATTTATCATTAGAAAAGAGATGGAGGACTACTTTAAAGAGGTTGTTGGAGATAAGATTTCCGGCATTTGTGAGGTAGCATATGCTTACCAAAATATAGACGATTTACCAGCCGGATTTGTAAATCCTGAAGGAAGAACAAAGCCTTGGGGAACAGGTCAAGCAATTCTTGCTTGCAAGGGCATTGTAAATGAACCGTTTATGGTTATCAACGCTGATGACTATTACGGAAAAGAGGGCTTTAAGGCAATTCACGAATTCTTAGTAAACGACCAGCCTGTAATTAAAAAATATAATTTCTGTATGGCAGGCTTTATTATTAAAAATACATTAAGTGAAAACGGTGGAGTTACTCGCGGTGTTTGTGCAGTTAATGATGACAAATATTTAACGAATTGCGTTGAAACAGGCAACCTTGTTAAAACTGCTAAGGGCGCTGGTATTGCAAATGACGATGGCACTGTTACCGAAATAGATCCTAATACATATGTTTCTATGAATATGTGGGGGCTTACACCTGACTTTATTGACGTTTTAGAGGGTGGATTTGTAAAGTTTCTTTCAGACCCTAACCTAAATAAGCTCAAGGGAGAATATTTACTCCCAGGTGTTATTGGCGAGCTTGTTACAACAGGTGAGGCATCAGTTAAGGTTCTTGAAACTAATGACAGATGGTTTGGTGTAACATATGGTGAGGATAAATATTCTGTAAAAGAAGAGTTTATCAAGCTTCACGCCAATGGTACATATGCAAAAACATTATATTAATAAACAAAAAGCACTCGATTTTGAGTGCTTTTTAATTTTTTTGAATAAAATTAATTTGTTTGTATATAATACCTAAAAAAAGAGGTGATAAAATGAGAGAAGATACAATTAAACTTTTAAAAGAATGTAATTCCGGCATTACAATGGGAATGTCATCCATCAATAACGTTTTGCCGTACGTAAAGAACCAACATATGAAAAGTGCGTTGATGTCCTGCAAGGAAAAGCATGCAAAGCTTGGCGAAAAAACACATAGGGCTCTTGCAAGCTATGATGAAAGCAGAAATCCTCCGCATATGATGGCAAAGCTTATGGCAGATATGAAGGTCAAGGCGCAAATGATGATGACGATGGACTCAAAGGACCGACAAATTGCAAGCTCTATGACAGACGGATGCAATATGGGTATAAAATCCATTTACAAAAATCTTAATAAATATAATGAAGCAGATAATGATTCAAAGTCAATAGCAAACGATTTGATAGGTGCAGAACAGGAATTGAGAACAGAGTTAAGACAATTTTTATAAAATTAAATTAACGAGCGATTTTTCGCTCGTTTTTTAATATTAACTTGACAAAATAGTTATTTATAGTTATAATTATATTAATAGCGAAAATTCTAGGAGAAAAAATGAAAAAAGCGTTAATATTTTCAGGAATTATAATATTTATTGTTTTATGCTTTACTTCTTGTAAATACACTGTTGATTTTGATGAAAATGGTGGAGACTATAAGCCTCAAAGCATAGAGGTTAGTTATGACAAATTTTATTCACTCCCCATTCCGCAAAAAGCGGGATATAAGTTCTTGGGATGGTTTTATAATGACGAAACAACCCCAATTGATATTTCAGGTAACTGGCCGTTCAAAGAAGATGTAACTCTTGTTGCAAAATGGGAATATATGGAATATAGAATATATTATAATTTGAACGCTCCGGGAGAAGATATAAATAAGATTTTCCCGAATAGAGTAGAGGGATACAATTCTGATACGCCTACGTTTAAAATAGAGAATCCAAAAAGAAAAGGACAGATTTTTTTACATTGGGTGGATGAATCAGGTAATATTTACGAAGAGTATATTGTAGAGCAGGGTACCAATAAAAACATTGAGTTAACTGCTGTTTGGTGGAACTTTGAGGAGGCAGGAGTTATATATAAATATAACGAGGCTCAAGATACCCTCTCGGTTAGAACCTATAACGGATCCGGTATAGATGAAATAATTATTCCGTCTGAGTTACATGGTAGAAAAGTAACAACTATTTCTGTGGGAGCATTCCAAGCTTTGGGTGAAAAGGTTGCAAACCAAGAAAGAGTATATCGTGTTTATTTACCAAGTAGTATAACTTTAATAGAAAAAAATGCATTTAACCGTTGTAATAATATTAAGGTTGTTTTAGATGTAAAGAGCAATGACAATTATCTTGAATTAGCCAGTGAATGGATAGAGAAGGTTGTTATTGTAGAAGAGGGTAACAAAAATTTAGCAGATGTTATACTCTTGAAACGTCCGATGATTGATTCGAGTGAATACGTAAAAATTGAAGAATAAACAAAAGGGATTTAAGGCAAGCTTAAATCCCTTTTTATGATAGCTTTTTTCGCAAGGCTTCAAATATCTTTTTTTCCTCTCGCGAGATTTTTACTTGTGTTAAGCCCAACATTTTAGCTGTATCTTGCTGTGAATATTCTTGTAAATATCGCAGGGTTATAATTTTGCGCCATAGCGATGGTAGAGAATGGATGGCTTGAGCAAGAGCAATAGAGTCAATTTTTATATCTATTTCATTTGTATTACTAGGCAAGGTATTTTCAAGCGTGAATCCTTCATCCTCGCCATTTAATGATGCGGATAGAGAATTAACGGATGCGGTTGCTTCTAGAGCTAAAACGGCCTCATTAGGCGTTAAATTGCAAATTTTAGACAACTCTTCAATTTTTGGCTCTTTTCCGTACTCTAAAATGTAACGCTCACGTTCTTTATTTAAAAGGGCACTTTGTTGCTTGTAAACACGACTGACTTTAATAAGTCCGTCATCACGAATAAACCTCTTTATTTCTCCTATTATGAGAGGGACGGCATATGTTGAAAAAACCGTACCCTTTGATATGTCAAAGCTTCTAATTGCTTTTAGCATGCCCATTGAGCCTATTTGTACCAAATCCTCATATTCAACTCCGCGGTCTTTAAATCTTAAAGCTATTGAACGTACAAGCCCAAGATTGTTTTCTATTAATTTTTCCGTTGCACTTGAATCTCCGTTTACAGCTAATATTAATAGTTCATTATTATTTTTATAATCCATTTTTATCCAAGCTTTTTACTCATAAGAACTCGTACGCCTTCACCTTTTTTGGAGTATACGTCAAGCTTGTCCATAAAGGTACTCATGACAGCAAAGCCCATACCGCTTCTTTCTCCGGACGTGTCGGTTGTGAACAAGGGGGTCATTGCCTCGTTTACGTTTTCAATTCCACATCCCTTATCCTTTATTTCTATAACCACAGTTCTATCGGAATAATATTTAACTCCTATGTATATAATTCCGCTATTATATTTATATCCGTGGACAATTGCATTAGTAACCGCCTCTGAAACAGCACATTTGATATCGGAAATTTCCTCTATTGTAGGATTTAATTGTGCTACAAAGCAAGCAACACAGCTTCTTGCTACGCTCTCGTTTACTGATAGGGAGGGTAGATACAATTTCATATTGTTTTCACTATGCCTCATCATCATTACCTCCTTCGATTTTCATAAGTCTTTTTATTCCTGCCAAATCTAAAATTTTTGAAACGCTGGGAGCAGGCTTGATAATTCTAAATTCAGCTCCTAAATCAGTTGCAACTGTATATCTACCTAGAATTAATCCTAGCCCCGAGGAATCCATAAATTCTACCGCACTTAAATCTAAAAGTATTAAAATAGGCTTTTTTTCAAAGATTTCATGGTCTATTTTTTCTCTTACTGCCTTTGCGCTATGATGGTCGATATCACCAATGATTTTCGACGTTAATATCTTGTTTTCGTATATAAATTTGACCTTTTCCATGTAGCTTCACCATCCTTTTTAGGTAGTATATTATTTAAAGTACAAAAAGTTTGTCACAATATGTAAGAATAAAATAAAAAACCATCGACACCCTTTGATATTTCTTGACATAGAATTTAAGTTATTGTATAATATAAGAAGAATAAAAAATAGGAGGCAATTATGCTTTTAATTCCACAAGTAAAATCGATAAAAGAAGGAAAAAAAAGAGAAATCAAAGGATATAAATTCGTTTTTCCTAACGATGCTGATTCAAGACTTATAAAAACAGCTCAAAAAGCACCTGTTGGAGATTACGAGGTGCAATTTCAAATAGGCAAAGAGGAGCTTGACGAATATAGAATTGTTTTTGACGATATAATAAAAGTAGAGGCAAAGGGTGTAAAGGGTGCTTTTTATGCTGTTCAAACCCTGCGTCAAATTGCTAAAAACGGATATGTTGATGCAAGCGAAATCTGTGATGCTCCTGATTTAGAGGTTCGCGGATACTATTTTGATATTACAAGAGGAAGAATTCCTACTATTGAAACTCTGAAGAATTTAGTTGATAACCTTGCATACTATAAGGTTAATATGCTTCAGCTTTACGTTGAGCACGTTTTCCCGTTCAAGGAGTATGATGGTATTTATCAACGTACAGGCTACATAACACCTGATGAGCTTAAGGAAATTGATGCATACTGTAAGGAAAACTTTATTGATTTCGTTCCGTCCCTTTCTTGCTTTGGACATTTATATGAGCTTCTTGAAAGCGAGAAATATAAGCATCTTTGCGAGCTTACCGATGATGAGCATAAAACTCATTTTTGGCAGAGAAGAATGGCACATCATACAATAGATGTTTCAAATCCGGAAAGCATTGAGCTTATAAAGAGCTTAATTGACCAATTTATGCCTTGCTTTACAAGTAAATATTTCAATATTTGCTGTGATGAAACATTTGACCTTGGCAAGGGTAAAAACCAAGGCAAGGACCCTGCTGTTTTATTTACAGATTTTGTAAAGCAAATAGTTGAATATGTAAGATCAAAGGGCAAAACTCCAATGATGTGGGGCGATGTTATCGAGCATATAGAGCCTCTAGGAGACGATATTATTTTTCTCAACTGGGGATACTCACCAAACGAAAAGCCGGACAGAATTTACAACCTTAAAAATGCAAACAAAACACAAATAGTTTGTCCCGGTATAAATGGTTGGACATCTCTTTGTGAAAGAGTAAAGGATTCTGTACCTAACATTACAAAAATGGCAAGCTACGCATATGAGGCTAATGCAAAGGGCCTTATGAACACCAACTGGGGCGATTACGGGCATATTGCACCTATTGAGGCTTGTATGTATGGTACTATATTTGGTTGCGCTAAGGCTTGGAACGCTACATACGAATATCCTCTGTTTGACGAGAGCATTGATTTGTTGTATTACGGCTATCAAGGCGCAGCAAAAATGCTAAAAACAATAGATACTGCTCATCGCGTTGTTTACTGGTATTGCCTTGTTGTTGATTATTCAAACGAAGCTTTTAAAACAGACATTATGTGGGCAAGAATAGCAGAGCCTGATGAGCTTGAGGCTGCTTACTATGAAATTGAAGATATTATCCCTTATTTACAAGGCACAAAATGGGAAAATGAGCGTGCAAGAGAAGCATTGTTGATTGTAGCTATGGGTGCTCAATATATGATTTCAATGCTGTTTTCAAAGCAAACAGGCGAGAAGCTTGGTGTATTTTTCTCCGACATTGAAGAATGGATAAAGGAATATGCAAAGCTTTATTTAAAAGAAAGCAAAGAGGGAGAATTAAAGGAATTTATAAAGGTGTTCTATTATCTTGCTCAAAAATACATTAAATAAAGGAATTAATAATGGAATTAAAATATAAAAGCTTTAAAGAGGTTTTTATTAATGTAATAGTAGGCATTTTTATCGGTCTTTCTGTAATTGTACCGGGTATTAGTGGCTCTACTATGGCTATTACTATGAAGGTTTACGATAAGGGAATGTATGCCTTTTCTCACATATTTAAAGAATTTAAAAAATGCTTTTTATATGCGCTTCCTGTGCTTTTTGGCATAGGTGTTGGCTTCTTTGTTGGTGTTCTGGGTGTTCAGCTTCTTTTGAGTTATTTTCCTTTCATAACAATTTGCTTCTTTATGGGGCTTATGATTGGTACTTATCCTGTTATTTTCAAAGAAGTAAAGGGAGAAAAAATCAATGCTAAAAGAGGCATACTTGTTGTGCTTGGCTTTATAATGCCTATTGCGTTTTCACTTGCTTCAGTTTTTATGGGCGGTGGTACCAACACACTTGAAAATCTCAATTTCGGGCATTATGTATTGTTCTTTATTATGGGCGTTTTGATTTCCGTTACCCAGCTTGTACCAGGGCTTAGCGCAACGGTGCTTATGATGATATTCGGCTATTATACAGCGCTATTGGGTGGACTGCATTTAGACCTTTTGCAGAACATCCCTAAGCTAATGGTTTACGTTACTATGGGTGTTGGATTTTTAATTGGTGTTTTTGCATTTTCCAAGGGAATAGAGCAAATTCTTTTAAAGGCAAGAAAGTCGTTTTTCTTCTTGGTAACGGGCATTTCAGTTGGTTCGGTTATCTCGGTTTTTGTTGGAAACGAATGTGTTGAAATATATAAGGGATGGGATTTTCCGTCACTTCTTATTGAAATTTTCCTTGGCATTACAGTTCTTCTTTCCGCCTTCGCAATATCCTTCATATTGACCAGATATACAGAGAAAAGAGAAAACGAAATGCAAGCGCAAAACGAGGAAAAATTTGACATATAAAAAATAATTAAAAATTTTTAAAAAGGTATTGCATTATTTAAAAGTATATGCTATACTTGTTTCGCTAAAATAAATATATCTTATCAAGAGTAACGGAGGGACAGGCCCTGTGAAGTTACGGCAACCTATCGTGCGACAAGGTGCCAATTCCGAGAGATGAGACTTAATAAAAAGTATCAGCCCGCGGAAGACAGCGGGCTTTTCTTATGAGTTATCTTGATATATAGGAGAAAAAATGAGAAAATTTTTCACATCTGAATCAGTAACAGAGGGACATCCCGACAAAATTTGTGACCAAATTTCAGACGCAATACTTGACGAAATGCTTCGCCAAGATCCATATTCTCGCGTTGCTTGTGAGACATTTGTAACAACTGGTATTGTCAATATAATGGGTGAAATTACAACTAGCGCATATGTTGATATTCCTGCAGTTGTTCGTAAAACTGTACGTGAAATCGGATATGATAGAGCTAAATATGGCTTCGACTCTGAAACCTGTGCAGTAGTTACATCTATTCACGAGCAATCACCTGATATTGCGCTCGGTGTTGACAACTCACAAGAGGCAAAGAACGGAGAAGCAGAGAACGATCATGGTGCCGGCGACCAAGGACTTATGTTCGGTTATGCTTGTAACGAAACCAAGGAGCTTATGCCACTTCCAATTTCACTAGCTCATAAGCTTGCTATGCGCTTGACAGAGGTAAGAAAAAGTGGACTTTTATCATATCTTCGTCCTGATGGAAAAACTCAGGTTACCGTTGAATATGATAATGACAAGCCTGTAAGAATTGAAGCTATTGTAGTTTCATCACAGCACAGTGCAGACGTTAGTCTTGAGCTAATTAGAAATGACGTTATTAAAAATGTTATTTTGCCAATCGTTCCAAACGAAATGATTGACGATAATACCAAGATTTACGTAAACCCAACAGGACGCTTCGTTATCGGTGGTCCTTGTGGGGACACCGGTCTTACAGGTAGAAAGATTATCGTTGATACATATGGTGGATATTCACGTCATGGTGGCGGTGCTTTCTCCGGAAAAGACCCGACAAAGGTTGACCGTTCAGCCTCTTATGCTGCAAGATACGTTGCAAAGAATATCGTGGCCTCTGGCGTTGCCGACAAATGTGAGGTTCAAATTGCATATGCTATTGGTGTTGCAAAGCCTGTTTCGGTACTAGTTGATACATTTGGTACTGCAAAGGTTGATGAAGAAAAAATTGCTGAATTTGTGAGCGCTAACGTTGACCTTCGTCCAAGTGCAATTATAAATAAATTCGACCTCCGTCGTCCTATATATCGTCAAATTGCCGCTTATGGTCACGTAGGTAGAGAAGACCTTGATTTACCTTGGGAAAAAACAGACCTTGCAGACAAAATTGCAAAAGAGCTGTTATAATTTAAAATTAAAATGAGCGAGAAATCGCTCATTTTTTATTGAATTGATAGTTAATTTATGCTAAAATAATATCAATGCTAACTAAGGAGGTTTTTATGGATATTTATATTTCAGGCACAGTTGAAAAAATAGTATTTCAGAGCACCTCTACGTGGTATAGCGTGTGCGACGTTTCACTTGACACCGGTGAGGTTATTACTGTTGTTGGTACTTTGCCTTACGTCTCGGTAGGCGAGGGGATAGAGGCAAGCGGTAGCTTTATAACAAGCAAGGAATATGGCAAGCAATTTAAGATAGAAACCTTTAAAAAAACCTTGCCACAAGCTAAAAATAGCATACTTCGTTATTTATCCAGCGGTGCGATTAAAGGGGTTGGCGCCAAAATTGCAAAAAAAATCGTTGACGAATATGGCGAGGACTCATTTGACGTTATCGAAAACCATCCCGATTGGCTTACTAACATAAACGGAATTTCGAGAAAAAAAGCATATGAAATAAGCTTTGATTTTAAGGAAAAATCTGATGTTAGAGAAATAATGACCTATTCTGTTGGCTTTATTTCTGCTGAAAATGCAATAAAAATATATAAAAAATGGGGCAAAAATGCTTTAAGCACGCTAAAGGAAAACCCGTATGCCTTATGCAGTGATAGTATAGGTATAAGCTTTAAAACCGCTGATGAAATTGCACTGGGTGCTGGAACGTCATTCGACAGTAAGCATAGGATTGAGGCTGGAATAAAATACGTTTTGGGTGTTTATGCAACGCGTGATGGACATACGTACGTAAAAACGGAGCTTTTGATCGACTCTGTATCGAAATTTATAGGAGTTGACAAAGGGCTAATACAAGAGGTTATAGACTGTGAGGAAATTACCGGAGTGGTTAAGCTAGTTTGTGAAAACGAGCCGTGCGTTGCTCTTGGTGAGCTTTATTATGCCGAAATTAACATATCAAAAAAACTAAAGCATATAAATAAGCATGCAGTCGAACTTAATAATGCAAATTTAGAGTACGTGGTTGCCGATTTAGAAGCAAGAGATGGGATAAAATATGCTTCACTCCAAAAAAAGGCTATTTTTGAGGCTTTGAAAAATGGTGTTATGGTGTTAACCGGTGGACCCGGAACGGGTAAAACAACGGTAATTAAAGCGCTTCTGGAGATATTTAATCACCTCGATATGAGTTGCGCCTTGTGTGCACCAACAGGACGCGCCTCTAAAAGAATGAGCGAGGCAACGGGCAAGGAGGCAAAAACAATACACCGCCTGCTTGAGGTAGCGACAGGGGCTGAATATTCGGGTGAGCCGAGATTTACAAGAAACAATTCAAATCCACTTGATGAGGACGTTATTATAGTTGACGAGTCCTCAATGATTGACGTACGCTTAATGAGCTCACTTTTGAGTGCGATGAAAACAGGAACACGCTTGATTTTAATAGGCGATATCGACCAGCTTCCGTCAGTTGGCGAGGGTAACGTATTAAACGATATTATTTTTTCAGAAAAATTTTCCGTTGTATGTCTAAATGAAATCTTTCGTCAGGCAGAAAGCAGTGGAATTGTAGCAAACGCCCATAAAATCAACAAAGGAGAAATCCCCAATTTAAAGGAGAAATATGACGATTTTTTCTTTATACAGGTAGAGGACGAAAGAATTCCCGACTATATTTCCGATTTGTGTAAAAACAGGCTTCCTAAAAAATATGGTAAAAGTGCCTGTGAACAAATACAAATTATAACGCCAACAAAAAAAGGCGTTGCAGGTACAGTAAACTTGAATTTTGTTTTACAAAAGGGCTTAAATCCGCAAAGCACACAAAAAACGGAGCTTACAAAAGGTCAAAGCAAGGTTTACCGCATTGGCGACAAGGTTATGCAGACTAAAAACAATTACGATATTGAATGGATAAGCGAAGCAAACGGAATTGAAATGCTCGGTATGGGTATTTTCAACGGTGATATTGGTACTGTCAAAGAGATAAACGATAATGTTTTAACCGTTGATTACAGCGGAAAGCTTGTAGAATATAATTATGACGAGCTTGACGAAATTGAGCATTCATACGCTATTACCGTTCATAAAAGCCAGGGTAGTGAATATCCGATAGTTATAATTCCTATTTTCAGCTCCTGTCCTTATATGCTACTTACAAGAAATTTAGTATATACTGCATTGACAAGAGCAGAAAAAATGGCTATACTTATAGGTGATGCGAAAACTTTTTTTGCTATGATTGAAAATAATGTTAAAATAACAAGAAATACAATGCTTAAAAGGCTTTTGATAAAGGGTGAATAATGACTTTTTGGGAATTAGTAAAACGCATCATTATCACTAGAAAATGCCTTTTGTGTAAAGAGCCTATTTCGTATGATGAGAAAGAACCGTTCTGTGAGAATTGTATAAAAGAATGGCAAAGCTTTATTGATGCTAAATGTCATAGATGCGGATATAAATCAAGCGAATGTACGTGCTTGCCAAGTAAAATAAGAGCTATAAGTCCATATGGCGCTGTGTATTGTGTTTTTTACGATGCAAAATCAAATTTCAAGGTAAACGGCTTACTTTTCAAGCTGAAAAGAGATTATAATAGAAGTCTTATAGATTTTTGCGCTGAAAAAATAACGGAAAATATTTTACTTATGTGCAAAAGACATTCAATAGATTATAAGACCTTTAGTGTTACTTACGTTACAAGACGCAAAAAGGGAAGGGGCAAATATGGCTTTGATCATGCACAGCTGCTAGCTCGTTCAATTTCTAAAAAGCTCGGTATAACGCTAGAAAAAACAATAGTAAATGTCGGCACGCTTGAACAAAAATCACTTACCAAGGTTGAAAGAGAACAAAACGCAAAAGAGTCATATATTCTTTATGAAAAAGCAGATGTGAAAAATAAAAGCTACTTTTTAGTAGATGATATAATAACCTCGGGCGCAACAATGAAATCGTGCGCTATGATATTAAAGGATAATGGCGCAAACGAGATATTTCCGATTTCGTTTGCCAAAGATAATAGATAATTATTTAAAGGAGAAAATACTATGTTAAAAGGAATTCCACAAATCTTATCCCCGGAGCTATTAAAGGTATTATGCGAAATGGGACATAGCGACAGAATAGTAATTGCAGACGGCAATTTTCCTGCTGAATCAATGGGCAAAAACGCTAAAGTAATTAGATGTGACGGACATGGCGTGCCAGAGCTTCTTGATGCAATTTTACAGCTTTTCCCGCTTGATACATACGTTGAAAAGCCTGTTTCACTTATGGAAGTAATGAAGGGCGATAACGCTAAAACCCCAATTTGGGACACTTATAAGGAAATTATCGCAAAGCACGACCCAAGAGGTTCAGAAACCGTTGGTACTATCGAACGCTTTGCCTTCTATGAGGAAGCAAAAAAGGCGTACGCCATAATCGCTACAAGCGAAAAGGCAATATACGCAAACATTATGCTCCAAAAGGGAGTAATTTAATTAAACGTTTGGTAAAATTGGAGGATAATATGTTAAGAGGAAAATCAAAAAAGATATTTGCCTTTTTACTAGCGCTTGCTATACTTGCTTCAGTCTTGTTGCTTTCTTCCTGCAAACTAAAATTACCAAATCTTCCTACTACTGGTAGTGAAAGTGAAGAAGGCAAGCTTGCAACTCCCAAGAACGTAAGCTTTAATGATAATACTAATGAGGTTTCCTGGCAAGGTGTTGAAAACGCAACAGGATATCTCCTTTGGGTTAACGGAAATACTTACGAAATTGGCGCAGTTGATTTATCTAAAAAAATTGTACTACTTGAAGGAATAAATGAATTTAAGGTAAAAGCTATTGGTGATGAAGAATTTGCAGATTCAAATTGGTCTCAAACAGTTACTTACACAATGACTGTGCAAGCAGAAGAGTCACTTTATAATAAAGTAAATATCAAGGTTGCCGAAACAGCAAAAGATAATGGCTATGATTATGGATATGAGCTTATAAGAGTTGTAGGGATATCAAGTGCACGCCTTGAGGCTAATAGATTTGGAGAAAATATTTGCTTTGAGGTGGTAGCTCAAAAGAGCGGAAAACTTTACAATTTACAAGTTAGATATGGTTGGGATGATGCCGAAACTGTACAAGAAATGATAGAGAATATTGATAAAGCCGCTCCAATAAAAACTTATATCAATAAAGTGGCTACTTATAACGCCAAAAATGCTGTCACACAATTAGACAAGCATGATAAAAATAAATTAAATGAGGATGGCTCCTACAAATCTGCCGAATCACTATTAAAAAGTGGTTCGTATGATGGAAAAATGCAAGAGCTAAAAAATCACGGCTATCAAATAACAGTTCTGGATAGCGTTGTAAGAGAAGGCTATGAAAATGGCTCAGAGTTTGCTTTTAATATAGTTGGCACCTACAAGGCAACAAAGGCTGGGGCTGACGACGTTTATTTTTCTTCAATTATGCGCGTTGACATTTTAAACCCATCAAGAAATGAAGTGGCGAACTATACTACATTTTTAGAATATGAACAGTACAGAAATGTTACTGAAAAAAAGTATGTTCTTCATGAAAAAGGAACAACGTTAGATTATATTTTGGATTGGGAACAAAAAAGCGTTGAAGAACAAGTGCCAAGCACAAATTAGTATACAAAAAAGAGTACGCATTTTGCGTACTCTTTGCATCTAAAAAGGCAGACCTCGGTCTGCCTTTTGTTGTTTTTATTTAATTATTTACCCGATACAAGTCTTTCTGTATCCATAGCAATCATAAGCTCTTCGTTTGTTGGGAGAACGTAAACCTTAACCTTTGAGTTAGGTGTTGAAATTTCTACGATGTCAGATTGACGAAGTGTCTTTGCATTCTTTTCAAGGTCAAGCTCAATGCCGTAGAAGTCCATGTTAGCACAAGCTCTTTCACGAAGCTCAGGGTTGTTTTCACCCATACCTGCAGTAAATACAATAGCATCAAGACCGTTCATAGCAGCGGTGTATGAGCCGATGTATTGCTTAACTTGGTATGCAAGGATTTCAGCAGCGAGCTTACAGTTCTTTGAAACTCTAGCCTTACCCTCGTCAGTTGTTGGGCAGGTCTTTAAGTCAGGGTTGAATTCACCGCGGATAGCAGCCTCGATATCACGGCTGTCAGAGGAGTACTCTGAAACGCCGAGGAAACCGCATTTCTTATTTAAGAAATCGGAGATTTCATCAACACCGATGTTATATTTCTTCATAATGAAAGGAACGATAGCTGGGTCGATAGAACCGCAACGTGTACCCATTTCAACACCTGCAAGTGGGGTAAAGCCCATGCTTGTGTCAAGGCATTTGCCATCTCTAACCGCTGAAATAGAAGAGCCGTTACCGATATGGCAAGTAACAATCTTTGAATCCTTCTTGTTAAGAATCTTGTTCATTTCTTGAGAAACAAACTTATGAGATGTGCCGTGCATACCGTATCTTCTAATACCGTCATTTTCAATCATAGACATCGGAAGAGCATAAGTATATGCCTCTGCCGGCATTGTTTGGTGGAAAGCGGTATCAAATACAGCAACCTGAGGAACAGTTGGCATAACCTTTTGACAGCCCTTAATACCCATAATGTGAGCAGGGTTGTGGAGTGGTGCAAACTCACTGCACTTGTCAATTACGTTGATAACCTCGTCATTAATAACACAGCTATCAAAGAAGTACGAGCTTCCGTGAACAACTCTGTGTCCGATAGCATCAATTTCATCCATGTTCTTGATACAGCCGTATTCAGCGTCTGTAAGCATATTTACAACAATTTCAGTAGCAACGGAGTGGTCAGGCATAGGAATTTCCTTCTTAATCTTCTTTGAGCCATCGCCAAGCTTATGGTCGATTAAGCTACCCTCCATACCGATTCTCTCACAAATACCTTTAGCTAGAACCTCTTTTGTCTCGGTGTTCATAAGCTGATATTTAAGTGATGAGCTACCTGCATTTACAACTAAAACCTTCATTAAATTTACCTCCAAAAATTTGTTTCTTGACAAAACATAAAATTTCAAGTATATTATATATGAAAAGAATACTAAATTCAAGTATTATATAAAAATAAAATGCTTTTTTTACCAAGTTTTTTAGAAAGGGCGTGTCTTATGTCAAAGGTTGTAGGTATCATTTGCGAATATAATCCTTTTCATCTCGGTCATAAATACCAAATTGACAAAATTAGAGAAGAAATGCCCGATGCTAAAATAGCTGCAATTATGTCGGGAAACACCGTGCAACGCGGAGAATTTGCAATTCTTGACAAGCATAAAAGGGCTGAAATTGCACTTTTAAACGGTGTTGATTTGGTACTTGAAATGCCTTTTCCATATTCCTCTTCAACTGCAGAAATTTTTGCAAGCGCGGGGGTGGAAATTGCCTCAAAAATCGGTTGTAGTTATCTTTATTTTGGTACAGAAAATTGCGATATACATTATCTTGAGGCTATCGCCTCAGCAATAGGCACGCGCGAATTTGAAAGTGCATTAAAAAAACACCTTCAAAATAAGCGTATGAGTCATATAATTGCAAAGGAACGCGCACTTTTTGATATGGGCTTTGATAAAAGTATGCTTCCTAATGATATGCTTGGAGTTGAGTATATTCGCGCAATTAGAAAAAAGAAAGCAAAAATCACGCCTTGTGCCATTTCTCGTGTGGGCGCAGGATATAATGATAAGGGTGAGTGCGAAATAATGTCAGCCTCAGCAATTCGCGATTATTTTTATAATAATAATAATTCGTTTATCAGTGTGCCTAAAAAAGCAATGCCAATCTACAAAAACGCTCAAAAAGAAAAGTCAATTCTTTCTATAAAAAAAGCATATGATTTCCTTCATAGAATAGCTTTGGTTATCCCACGACAAAGACTTGATACAGCATTCGATTCAACTCCTGAAATAGGCGCACTTATAAAAGACAGCGCAAACAGCTCTAAAAACGGAGAAGAATTTTTCAAAAAGCTAACGTCAAAGTCATTTACCTATGCAAGGGTTAGACGTGCTTTGATTTATGCTGTTTATGATGTAAAAGCAATAGACAAAGCACCCAAATTTGCATTTTTGCTCGGTGCAAACGAAAACGGCAGAGCTATATTAAATAACGTTAAAAAGGAAAAATTTACAATTTTGACAAAGCATTCCGACGCAAAAAATTTAGACGAGGAAGCAACGTATATTATGAATTTGTCATATGAGGCAAACAAGCTTTATAACACGCTTTTAGAGGAAGCAAAGCCTCTTGATGATGTGTATAAAATATTACCTATAATCAAATAAAAACAGGCTAAAGCATCAGCTTCAGCCTGTTTTTTTAGCAAATTATCGTATTTGATGATTTGCTTCTTTTTCATCATCGGTAACAGTATCTCTAAAGAGAAGTGATATACACCATAAAGCGCAAAGAGCAACTACAACAAACACAATTCTTGCACCAATGGAATCTGTACCACCGAAAATCCAACCGACAATATCAAAATTGAATAGTCCTACGCTACCCCAGTTAATGCCACCGACGATAAGAAGAGAAAGCGCAATTTTGTCTATTATCATTATCATAGGAAGTTCCTCCGTAAATTTTGAACATAAAGTTCAATGATATTTTTTGCAAAATTCATATATATATTCAAAAAACATCACTCAAAAATTTTCCTGACAAGCAATAAATAGGAATTTGTAAAATATTATTTATCGAGGTGATTATAATGGGAATTTTATCAATGATTTTGCATATCGCATTTATGATTTTGGGAGTAGAGCCGACACAGAAATTTCCGCCGGCACTTTCAAGAGAGGAAGAGGAGCGATACTTTGAGCTTCACAGACAAGGCGATGAAAAGGCTAGAGAAAAGCTGATAGAGCACAATTTAAGACTGGTTGCTCATATAGTAAGAAAATATTACGTAACCAGTAAAAATACAGAAGATTTAATATCAGTTGGAACAATAGGACTTGTAAAAGCAGTTGATACTTATAATGGTGCGAGCGGTACACGCTTTGCAACGTATGCCGCAAAGTGCATTCAAAATGAAATTTTAATGCTATTTAGAAGTCAAAAGAAGCTTGGCTGCGAGGTTTCGTTAAACGAGACTATAGATATTGACAAGGATGGAAATCCATTAACTTATCTTGATATAATCAGCACAGAGGATACAATAGTCGAGGATATAGATAAAAAAATAAAAATAACAAAAGCATTGGCGTACATTAGGGATAACCTTGATGAGCGTGAAAAGCAAATATTAATAATGCGTTACGGACTTGGAAATACAGAGGCGTATACCCAAAGAGAGGTTGCAAAAATGCTTGGAATTTCTCGCTCATATGTGTCAAGAATAGAAAAGGCGTCCCTTGAGAAAATAAACAAATATTTATGTGGTTAATGTTGATTTTTTCTCTAGTATAGTATATAATATATAATTGTGGTAGTGTGGGCTTAACACGAAAAGCAAAATTTAGGAGAAAAAATGGTAAGAATTACGGATGTTATTTCAGGCTCAATAGCTTGTGAGCTCGGAATAAAAAAGGATGATTTTTTAATTAGTATTAACGGATTTCCCATAAACGATGTTTTAGATTATAGATTTTATCTGACAGACGAGGAAATTACTGTTGAAATTGAAAGGAATGGCAAAAGTCAGCTTTTTGATATCGAAAAGGATGAATATGAGGATTTGGGACTTGATTTTGAAACACCTCTTATGGACAAAAAGCATACGTGTCAAAACAAGTGCGTATTTTGCTTTATAGACCAGTTGCCAAAGGGACTTCGCGAAACTCTTTACTTTAAGGATGACGATGCACGCTTATCCTTTTTACATGGAAACTATATTACTCTTACCAACCTAAAAAAAGAAGATATTGAAAGAATTATAAAAATGCACATTTCTCCTATAAATGTGTCAGTACATACTACTAATCCTGAATTAAGATGCCAAATGATGCATAATAAACGTGCGGGTGAAACTCTTTCGTATTTGGAGGAGCTTTCGGCTCACGGTATAAAAATCAATGCTCAAATAGTAGCTTGTAGGGATATAAACGATGGTGATGAGCTTGTGCGCTCACTCAATGATTTGGCAAAGCTTTATCCAAGTCTTTCCAGCGTTGCGGTTGTTCCTTCGGGAATTACTAAATTCAGAGACGGCTTATATCCTTTAAAGCCTTATGACAAGGAGTCATCTGATAAGGTTATTGATTTGGTTGAAGAAATAAACAGGAAGTATGCTGATAAATTTGGAAGAAACATATTTTTCGCATCTGATGAGTTTTATCTAATGGCAGAAAGAGAATTGCCAAGTGACGAGTATTACGAGGAATATTCACAGCTTGATAATGGCGTTGGTATGCTTCGCTCATTTGAATGTGAAGCTGACATACTTATAAAATCTCTTACAAAAGAAGATTTTAAAATTTCTCGTAATATAAGTGTTGCAACGGGTGAAGGTGCGTATGATTTAATTTCACAGGTTGTGAAAAAAGTGCAAGAAAAATGTAAAAAAATAAATTGCAACGTATATAAAATTGAAAACGACTTTTTTGGTCACACAATTACAGTTGCAGGTCTTATAACCGGAGTTGACCTGATAAATCAACTCCGCGATAAGAATCTAGGGGACGAGCTTCTTATTTCGAGAAGTATGCTAAGAAGCGAGGGTGATTTGTTTCTCTGTGGAATGTCCCTTGCGGAAGCGGAAAAAGAGCTTGGTGTTAAAATTACGCCAATAGACCAAAATGGAGCAGACTTTGTAGAGGGTATGCTCGGGACACTTTAAAATAGGAGGAAATCAAAATGGCTAAACCGGTTATTGCAATAGTAGGAAGACCTAACGTAGGAAAAAGCACGTTATTTAATAAGCTCATCGGTGAAAGACGTTCAATAGTTGAGGACACCCCCGGTGTTACTCGTGATAGAATTTACGCCGAGAGTGAATGGTGTGGAAGAAAATTTATTTTGATTGATACAGGCGGAATTGAGCCTAAAACAGATAGTATGATTTTACAAAAAATGAGAGAACAGGCGCAAATCGCTATTGATACTGCCGATGCTATCATTTTTATGTGTGATATTAATACCGGTCTTGTTGCTGATGACCGTGAGATTGCGCTTATGCTTAAAAAGAGCGGTAAGCCTGTGGTTGTTTGCGTAAATAAAGCTGATAAGGTTGGTATGGTAGACCCTACGTTTTATGAGTTTTATGAGCTTGGCTTTGATAAGGACCCTGTTGCCGTTTCATCAATACATGGAACTGGAAGCGGAGATTTACTTGAATCTATTTTTGAGGAAATTCCGATTGTCGAGGATGAACAAGAAGATGAGGATGTTATTAACGTTTGCGTTATTGGTAAGCCAAACGCAGGTAAGTCCTCAATTATAAATAAAATACTCGGCACAGACCGTCTTATCGTTTCTTCAATGGCAGGAACGACAAGAGATGCAATAGATACTCGCTTTGAAAACGAGTACGGCAAGTATAATTTCATTGATACTGCCGGAATAAGACGTCAAAGCAAGGTTGATGACAGAATTGAAAAATTCAGCGTTTTGCGCGCTCATATGGCTGTTGAAAGAGCGGATGTATGTCTACTCGTTGTTGATGCCACTGAGGGCGTAACAGAGCAGGATGAAAAAATTGCAGGTATTGCTCACGAGGCAGGTAAAGCAGTAATTATAGTTGTTAATAAGTGGGATTTACCAGATGCTGAGGATAAAAACACAGTAGAATATTCTAAAAAGGTGTATAATGCGCTATCATATATGACGTATGCGCCAATTATGTACGTTTCCGCCTTGACAGGACAACGTATAGTTAAGCTTTTTGAGCAAATTAACTATGTATTTAATCAATCGAAAATGAGAGTATCAACAGGTATGCTTAACGATGTCTTGAACGATGCTGTAACAAGAGTACAACCACCGTCAGACAAGGGTAGAAGACTAAAGGTTTATTATATGACACAGGCAAGTGTTGCCCCACCGACCTTTGTTCTTTTCTGTAATAGTGCACCGCTATTCCATTTTTCGTATCAAAGATATATTGAAAACTGTTTAAGAGATACGTTTGGATTCAAGGGTACTCCTATAAAGCTCGTCATAAGACAAAGGGGCGAGGAGGACGAAACAAGAATATGAATTTTTGGGACGTATATAACCTAGGATTTTTCAATAAATTCTTCTTTAATAAAGTCGAAGATTCGTTTGTGATATATGGCGAAAAGACCACTTATGTTATATTTACTCTCGTTGGAATTGCATTGGTTTCATATTTAATTGGTAGCTTGAATTTTAGCATATTAATTTCTAAATTTTATGGTGCTGATGTAAGAGATGGCGGTAGCGGAAACGCCGGCGCAACTAATATGACAAGACAATTTGGTAAAAAAGCAGGTGTTTTTACCTTTTTGGGTGATTTTTTAAAATCTGTTTTATCTACCATACTTGGTATTATGGTTTTTGGTACTATCGGTGGAGTGTTGGCAGGTCTTTTCTGCATAGTAGGACATGCTTTTCCTCTATATTTTAAATTTAGGGGTGGAAAGGGTGTTGCTTGCGTTGTTGCAGTTGCACTTATTACATCTCCCGTTAGCTTTGCAATACTTTTCTTAATATATGCTATTTTGCTGTTCGGATTTAAAATGGTGTCATTTGCATCAATTATGTCGGTGCTGATATATCCGTTTTTAGTTTCCAGAATTGAATATAAATCTCTTGGCCCTCAATTTTTGATGGCTATGGCGATTTCTATATTAATAGTATTTTTACACAGAAAAAATCTAATGCGAATTTTCAATCACACAGAACCAAAAATTTCATTTGGCAAAAAGAAGAAAAACAAGGAAAATATTAATGAAAACAGTGAAAAGTGAGTTAAAGGACGAGCTTTTAACTCTTATATTGGAGGCTTTTTCAAAAAAAGCACTCAAAAAGGTGGTTTTATCAAAGCCGGATGCTACGGATGAGATAAAAAGCGTTTTAACACCTACCATAATTTCCGGTAAAGATGCGTTACAGTTAGAAACTTTTTTAAAGGACAACAAGGCTTATCACAATAATATTAGAGAAAATTTTAACAACGAGGTTTCACAAATCCTCAAAAAATATTCTCAAATTAACGTTATTACTACTGTTGGTGATAGCCAGTATATGCGTTCAAAAAGTGGGAAAGAAACATTAATCGGCGATAAAAAGATTATAAATAAGCTAGATGAAAATGCATTTGAAAAGGTAATGACCAAGAGTAACAATAATCAAAAAAATTATATTTTATCGGGCAGTGAGGACTTTTTAAAAAAACTGGGTGTCAGTGACGAAAATGGACGTGTGCGCGATAAAATGCAATCAAAATTCCGTCAAATAAACAAATTCATTGAGCATATAGAAAGCGTTAAGGAAAAGTTACCAAGCGATAACATCAATATTTATGATTTATGCTGTGGCAAAAGTTATTTAAGCTTTGCGGTTTATCATTATTTTAAAAACGTTTTAAAAATGAATGTAAAAATGGTATGCGTTGATTTAAAGGCTGATGTTATAGAATATTGTCAAAATGTAGCTATGCGAATCGGATTTGACGAAATGCAATTCGTTTGTGGTGATATTATAGAGTATGAAATGAAGGATAAGCCACATCTTGTTATATCTCTTCATGCTTGTGATATTGCAACGGATATTGTTTTAAATAAGGCAAGTGAAAACGGAGCAGACGTTATTTTGTCAACTCCTTGCTGTCATCACGAGTTAAACCACACTTTGAATTGTCAAACTCTTGAGTTTGTTTCTAAGCACTCAATGTTAAGACAAAAGATGTGCGATGCCTTGACAGATGCGTTAAGACTAATGAAGCTTGAAAGTGAAGGCTATCGAGTTGATGCTCTTGAGCTTATCGACCCGGAGGACACACCTAAAAACATACTTTTAAGGGCGATTAAAAAGAAGAATTATGATTCTCAAAAGGCTGCGGAAATAAAGGAAGAATACGAAAAAACAGTAAAATTCCTTTTAGGAAGGTGAAAAAATGAGAAAAATTGCAAGTTTTTCAGTAAATCACGATAAAATAGCAGAGGGTATATATGTTTCTCGTATTGACGGTGATATTACAACCTATGATATGAGAATGAGAAAGCCGAATATGGGTGACTATATTGATAATATTACGCTTCATTCTCTTGAGCATATGTTTGCAACATACGTAAGGAATTCGGAGATCGGCGAAAACATAATATATTTTGGTCCTATGGGCTGTCAAACAGGCTTTTATCTTTTGACAAGAGATGTTCAAAACGAAAAGGTTTTAGAAATTGTTAAAGATGTTTTGTCAAAGATAATTAGTCATAAAGGCGAAATGTTTGGCAACACAAGAGAAGAGTGCGGTAACTATCGCAACCTCAATTTAGAGTGCGCTCAGCTAGAAAGCAAGCGTTATCTTAATATATTAAATTCAAAAGAGGTGAGCTTTAAATATGAGTAAGCTTATCGGTATAATAGGAGCTATGGACATTGAGGTTGACGGACTTGTTTCCTCAATGGAAAACATAAATATAAAAGAGCTTAGTGGTATTAAATTTTATAACGGGACTATAGAAAATACAGAAGTCGTTGTGGCAAAATGCGGAATTGGTAAGGTTTTTGCTTCAATTTGCGCGCAAACAATGATTATGGAATTTCATCCGGATGTAATTATAAATTCAGGCATTGCTGGGACATTAACCAAGGAGCTGGGAGTGTTAGACGTTGCTATTGCCAGTAACGTTGTTCAGCACGATATGGATACAAGTGCAATAGGCGACCCAAAAGGCTTGATTTCGGGCATTAATGTTATTTACATAGATGCTAATGAAAAAGCTATAAATTCTTTTAAAAAAGCGTGTGATGAGCTAAACTTTACATCTAAAATCGGCACAGTTGCTTCTGGTGATAAATTTATTGCACAAAACAGTGACAAGGAATTTATAAGTACGGAGTTCGGAGCAATTGCTTGTGAGATGGAGGGCGCGGCTATTGGACACGTTTGTTATGTTAACAGCGTTCCGTTCGGAATTATTCGCGCAATTTCAGATGGTGAGGGCGCGGAAATGGATTACCAAACCTTTGCACCATTAGCAGCAAAGCAATCTATTGAAATAGTAAAAAAATTTATAAATATTTTTTAGGAGTATAAAATGAAATTAGCAATTCAACTTTATTCTATAAGAGATGAACTAGAGAAGGACTTTTTCGGCACACTCGAAAAGGTAAAAGAAATGGGATATGATGGATGCGAGTTTGCCGGACTTTATGGCAACGACCCACAAAAAATCAAGGAAGCCTGCACAAAATTAAATCTTGTGCCAATTTCTGCTCACGTTGCTTATCAAGATATAATTCCCGATATTCAAAAGGCAGTAGATACATACAAGCAAATAGGTTGTAAATATATGGTTATTCCGTATTTACCGGAGGATTTGCGCTATGGTACTGAAAAATATCCACAAATAGTTGAGGATATGAAAAAAATCGGAGAGGCTTGCAAAAATGCCGGTATTTTACTCCTATATCATAACCATGATTTTGAGTTTGAAAAGACTGAAAATGGCGAGTACGTTTTAGATGCTTTATATAACGAAATATCAAGTGATTTACTTGCTACAGAGATTGATACTTGTTGGGTAAACGTAGGCGGAGAGAACCCAAGTGATTACGTTCGCAAATATACAGGTCGCGCGCCAATAGTACACTTAAAAGACTTTTTCGGTGATAAAAACGAGCAAATGTATGAGCTTATAGGTATTGAAAGTGAGAAAAAAGAGGTTAAATCCACGTTTGAATTTAGACCTCTAGGCTATGGAAAGCAAAATATTCAATCAATAGTTGATGCAGCACGCGATGCAGGCGCTGGCTGGGTGGTAGCCGAAATGGATAGCCCTTCTATGGGACTTACCTCAATAGAATGTATGAAAAAATCCATTGATTATATGAAAACCATTAATTATTAAACAAAAAGCACGGCAATGCCGTGCTTTTATTTGTAGAATTTCATTATTATCGAAATGGGAATAATTTTTGATGCTAACAGAACCATTTTCATAGAAAAGGTTGGAACGGATAGAGCCTTGTTCTTCTTTGAGGCTTTGATTGCTTTTTTTGCAACCTTTTTAGGCGAAATTGCGTATTTTTTCTTATAGTCCTTTACGTTTTCAAGACCTGAAAAGAATGGTGTATCAACAGGACCTGGGCAAACTGCGGTTACAGCAATCTTTTTCTTTTTTAGTTCCTCGCGTAGAGCGCGTGAAAAGCTGATAACATAGGCTTTTGTTGCAGAATAAACGGCAAACGATGGCTGAGGCATAAATCCGGCACTAGAGGCAATTAAAAGTATTTTAGCATGGGATTCGATATATGGAAGAGCAATAGTGGTAAGCGTAGTCAATGCACGCACGTTGATATCTATCATTTTAGCAGCTGCTTCTTGTGTGATGCTTTCGAAATTTCCGTTATATCCAACGCCGGCTGAACAAACAAGATGCATAACATTTGGCTTTTTCTCGCTTAATGCAGTTGAAATTACATCAAAAGAATCATTTTTAGATAAATCAAAGGCAAAAATACGTGATTTTGTTTTTAATTCTTTACTTGCTTTTAAAAGCTTTTCTTCGCTTGAAGAAATAAGCCAAAGCTCGTCATAGCCAAAGGTATCAATTTCTTTTGCCAGAGCAAAACCAATACCGCTTGAAGCTCCGCTGATTATAGCAATGTTCATATTTTTACCTCCTAGTAATCACTAATAAAATTCTACCATCAAAAAAGCGTTCAGTCAAGCAAATTTTTGTTGAAAGTAGTGTAAACATATGGTAAAATATAAATAATGAATTATTTAAAGGGAGAAATCACTTATGAAATGCGTACATCTAGATTTTCACACGAGTCCCCTCATAGAAGGAATTGGTGAAAAATTTAATAAAGAAGAATTTGCAAAAACCTTAAAGAAAGCAAACGTTGATTCAATTACTGTTTTTGCTAAATGCCACCACGGCTATACATATTATCCATCAACAGTTTCAACTATGCATCCGCATCTTAAATTTAACTTGTTGCAAGAGCAAATAGACGCTTGTCATAGTGTTGGAATAAAGGCGCCTATATATATCACTATGGGCTGGTCACAAAAGGATGCATATGAGCATCCGGAATGGCAACACGTTGATTTTTGGACAAAAGCGCCTGTTCGCTTCGGAACAGTGCCAACACCTGATATGGATCCGGAAACACCACTTTATGATTGCAGCTGGGCAACACTTTGTCCGGTTGGTGGATATAGTGAGCATTTAAAGGCAATCACCGAGGAGGTATGTCAGAAATTTGATGTTTCTGACGGCGTTTTCTACGATATTTGCTTTATGAAGGATGCTTGTGTTTGCGATGCATGTAAGGCGGGAATGAAGGAGCGTGGCTTGAATCCGGATAATTATGAAGATGCGCGCAAATATTATAGAGAAAAGCGTATAGAGTTTTTCACCGAATTAAACGAAATAGTTCACAAATACAATAAGGATGCACATATATTCTATAATGGTGGAGCGGATATGAACCGACCTGAATATGGCGTTGTTCAATCTCACTTTGAGCTTGAGGATTTACCAACAGCTTGGGGCGGTTATGACTTTATGCCTATACGTGCTAAATATTTCGAAAAGTTTGGTAAGTTCTATCTTGGTATGACTGGCAAATTCCATCACGCATGGGGTGAGTTTGGAGGATTTAAAAACAAAGAAGCGTTAAGATACGAATGCGCTGATATGGTTAGTATTGGTGCTTCCATTTCAGTAGGAGACCATTTACATCCGAATGGACTTATTGATAAAAGTACGTATGATATAATTGGACATGCGTTTGATTATGTTACTAAAATCGAAAAGTATTCAGAAAACACCAAAGCATATACAGATGTTGCTATTTGGATGGGTCACACTGATGGCGACCTTGGAGCATCAAAAATACTTCAAATCATGCATCTTGAATTTGATGCAATAGAGTCTGGAGACGATTTGTCAAAATATAATCTCGTTATTTTGCCAGATAAGGTTAAATTAACAGAGGAAGATAAAAAAGCGCTTGTAGAATACACCAATAGAGGTGGAAAGATTGTATGTAGCTATGAAAGTGGCTTTGAAGAAATAGGAATTGAAAAAATTGAGCCATCAAAATTTGATATTGATTATATCGAATGTCCAATCGATGAGGTAACTACACCATTCCTTTCATATGCAAGTGCATATAAGACAAAATGCAAAGCAGAAGTGTTGGCAACAGTAAGAGAGCCATACTTTAGCCGTACAGCTGGACATTTCTGCGGACATAAGAACACACCATTTAAGGATGAGGTTGCAGAGTATCCTGCTCTTGTCAAAGCGGAAAATGTAATGTATTTTGCACATCCGATATTTTCATCTTATAATAGCACAGGAAACTACATTTTACAAAAATACATAATTCGCGCGATAGAAAATATATACGATAAGATTTTAAAGGTTGATAATTTCTATTCTTGCGGTAGAATAAGAATGAGAAAGAGCCTGGATAAATCATTCTATGCGCTTCACCTTTTGTATGCGCCACCGGTTAATCGCGGAAACGTATGTTTACTTGAGGATTTTCCGCGTGTTAGCGGCATTGAAATTGCGGTTAAAATAAATGAAGCTATAAAAAATATTGTAAATCCCGTTACAGGCGAGGAAATCTCTTTTACGCAAGAAAACGGAGTAGTTAAGTTTATAGTTGATAATTTAGAGCTTCACAAGCTATTAATAATTAATTATTAATAAATTGTAAAAATCAACAAAAAGTATTGACAATTAATTAAAATAGTATTACAATATTATTAACAAAATTAAAAAGGAGAAACAACCATGAAAAAGACAATCAAAATTACAGCGCTTATGATCGTTGTTGTATTGGCAGTATTTGCACTTGTTGCTTGCGGAAAAACTCTTTCCGGCGAGTATGTTGATGCTATTACAAATAATGTAACATACGAGTTCAGCGGCAAGAACTACACAAAGACTACCGACAACATTATTGGTGCTGACACTGTAGTTGAAGGTAAGTATGAAATCGACGAAGATGCTGGAACAATCACTTTCACATATGAGGTTGACGGTGAAGAAAAAACACAAACCGAAAGCTTTGTTGAAGGAACTGAAGGTGATGTTGAATACATCAAAATCGGTATTGTAAAGTTCAACAAGAAATAATTTTAAAAAGGCTTTCGTAAGAAAGCCTTTTTTCTTATAAAAAATCCCTGCCGATTTGGCAGGGATTTAAAATTATAGATTTTCGGGGTTTTGGATAACCTTTGAGCAGAGAATATCAAGGTTGGCATTTCTTACTCTTATTTCATCAATAAAAGCTTTTTCGTCCTTTTCATTCTTCAAAACTATATCGTATGTAAGTTGGAACAAAGTACCGAGGTTTTTGAGCTTTACCTTTTGCAAAACTGCTTTTGTTGTGTATTTTTCAAAAATATCGTCAAATAGGTCGTTGTAGTCAAGCTCTTCTGGAATAGTAATCTTTAAGGTTCTTCTTAATTTTGGTGATTCACCAAAGCGAGTTAGGGTGAAAATAATGCTGATTGCTTCAACAATAATAACAAGTGAAACTGCAATCCAAATATAACCTAGACCCGATACTAAGCCGGCAGCCATAGCCAAGAAGATTTGGACAATTTCTCTTGACGTACCGGTTGCTGAACGGAATCTTGTAAGACCAAAGACGCCGCCAACCGCAATAGCTGCACCCATACTTCCACTAACAAGCATAATAAGTACGCAAACAATTGATGGTAAAAGCGCAATAGTAAATACAAGGCTCTTTGAAAAGTCGTTTTTGAACATATAGCAAAGTGCAATAACAATACCTAAGGCTAATGCTACGCCAACGCACAAAAAGAATTGCCAAGGCTTTTCTAGTCCTATTAGCTCATTTGTTAATTCGTCTCTAAAAATAGTGCTAACTACTGACATAAATTACTCCATTTCTAATATAGAATTTTCACTAATCTCTCCTAAAGTGGAAAGGTGCATATATTTCATCAAACTAGGGTTTGCAGTTGAAATAACGCTTGCATTTATTTGTTTTGCAAGCATAGTCTTATAGGCTGTACCTACCTTGGAAAATGATGTAGGATAGAGCTTCAATTTAGATAAAAGCTCTGCAAGCCAAAGTGGTGCGGTGTTTGGAACCTTTAATTCCATAACGGTATAGCCATCAGGCAAAAGGCTTTCACCATATGAGCCCAATCTTAAATCAATATCGTAGTCTCGCCAAGTAATGTTTCTATCAAACGTAACGCGTATATCACTTGTTTCGTTATAGAAAAATGCTTGTCTGTCATAGGAAAGATAAAATTTCGGCTCAATGCCTTTGTAAAAGTTAAGCAAATAATTAATCTCCTTGGTTATTTGCTTATCATTTTCATTTATAATAGGATTTGCAATATGCTCAATAGCTTTAATATAAGGCATATGTATTCGTCTTTTGTAAACAACAGAGTCGAATTTCCTTTTAACTTCTATAAAAGCAGTCGTATTATCATTCGGTACGCCGTAGGTTCTTAAACGAAGCTTTTCTTTAAATATAGGCTTGTCAATAGAACGGGTTATAAGCAAAAACTCCGGTGTGTCATAATAAATATTGCAAATTGTTGTCTCACCATATTCGTCGGGTTTAAAATGCTTGTCGATTTCAGCCTTTAGGATTAAAAACTGCTCTGGATTTAAAAGGTACTTCTTTTCATATCGTTTAAAAGTAACACCGAAAGCCATTCTATCCCCTCCTTTACTAGTTTATAATACCATTTTTTTGGCAAAAAGTCAATAGATATGTTTAAAATATAAAATTAGTGTAATATTAAGTCTAAATCTTGACATTTGAAAGTAAAAACAGTAAAATTAAATAATGAATGAAGAACATAATTTTAGAACAAGGAATAACGAATGACGAATATATTTGATTATTTAAAATGGAGAGGCGATATATCATTTAACGCATATCCGTTAAATGAAATAGATTCACTTATTTTTTCCGAGCTTTCTTATATTCCGTTTGATAATATTGTTTCAAGCGATATTATGGGTGATGGTATATCCATAAAGGAAATATATGATAAACATTTTAGTAATCCCAAAAAAACAATTAAAATTGGTGTATTGTTGCCAGAGGAGAAAATATTAGATTTAATAAAACTAGCATCATCGTGTGACAGATTTAAAGATGTTAAATTGCGCGGATATATAAACGATGTGGATTTAAAGCATGAAAAGCAGTTTTCAGCTATTTGCTTTGATATGCCAAACGATGCGACGTATGTTGCGTTTAGAGGAACAGATGATACATTAATAGGCTGGAAAGAGAACTTTAATATGTCACTATTCACCCCCGTGCCTTCACAAAAGGAAGCTATTGATTACCTAAACGCAGTGGGGAAAAGTAACGGAAGGCATTTATATGTTGGCGGACATTCAAAGGGCGGAAATCTTGCAATTTACTCTTCGTTTATGGCTGAAAATGAAGTGCAACAAAAAATCATTTCAATACACAATTTTGACGGCCCCGGTTTTAGATTTGGATTTTTAAAAAATGCAAGAAAGAATAGATTTCTCGTTGAAAAAGTTACAAACTTTTTGCCGGAGTCTGCAGTAATCGGTGCGATTTTTGATACAATAGGTAAAAGAGTGTATTTAAAGAGCAGAGTCAAAAACGGATTCCGTCAGCACGATGCTTTTACTTGGAAAATTGCATATACAAAAATAGAAAGAGCGCCGTCGCTTGCAAAATCTTCTATTCAATTTCATAATTCGCTTGAAGAGTGGGTTGCCGATATGACAGAGGATGAAAAAAGGGACTTTGTAGAAGCTCTTTATAAGGTGTGTACAGCAAATGATTCTGAAACATTATCAGATATAATTTCTAACAAGTTCAAGTTTGTAAACGCTCTTTTTAAGGTTGATAAGAAAAGCAAAAAAACGATGTGGAAAAGCTTCACCGACGTATTTAAGCGTTATCTCGGAATTGAGACTAATAAATCCACTAAGCTGACACAACACGACAAGGAAATACTGCAAAAAGCAAGCTTGATAGATAAAAACAAGAAAAAATGATGAGTTTTATAAAAAAGCACCCGAAAAAATTCTGTTTGGGTGCTTTTCTTGACAAAAATGAGTATTTGCTGTATAATATATCTGTATTTTAAATAAACGAGGTATAAAAATGCCAAATTTTGAGATAAGCTTGCTTTATCCAAGCAGTGAAGCAAGTGAAAAAAACGCACAAGGACTTGACAATCCTAAAATTTCTATGGAAACACTAGAAGCATTAGAGCTTGACTATGCTATTGAGCTTCAAAATAGTCGTCTTTGCGATATGTTTACTATGGATAAAGAGGTAATTGAATATAGACAAGAGGTTTTTAAGGATTTGCTTGAAAACGAGGGGCTTTGTACGCTTTTAAATAAGCTATGTCCCATTTTGAGTGATATTAGTGATTTAAGACGATTATCCTCTGAAAGCGATGCTACTGATTCTTATCTTTATTGCATTACTGAAATAGAGCTTTATATAACTGCTATCGAGCTTTTAAACGATGGGCTTTTGCCTATGAAGGATACTTTAAAAAGCTCTGCATTTATAAATCTTTACGAGCGTGTTTCGGAGTTAACCAAAAGCGAATATTACGCCGATTTAAATGTACGTTTAAAAGAGCTTACCAAGCGAGTAAGAGAGGTTAAAAGCGTAACTATTGGAGTAAATCTTGATTCTCGCTTGCGTCCGGAAAGCGCAGGAGTTTTAAGTGTAAATAACGAATCGTTTAAATCTGGTGAGCTTCTTCAAAAAATTCTTCGCCTTGATTTCAAAAGCGATGAATACACGTGCATAGCATCACTTCAGCCATTTAAAAAAGGGCAGAGTGACAATCAGCAATATGTATTAAATAATGCCTTTAACAATGCTTTAAATGATGTCTTTAAATCTTCTATGCGTTCTTGGAAAAGGGTTGTAAGCGCGTACGTTCTTGAAAATGCGGATTTCCTTATTAAGCTTTCCCCGGAGATAGAGTTTGTTACAAAGGCAACAGAGCTTATAAAAAACTTAAAGCAAGCAGAAAACCCACTTGTTTTTCCTGAAATTACAAGCTTTGAGGATAAGGTTTTTGACGTAAAGGGAATTTATAATCCTATTGTAGCTATGAAAACCGGCTCAAAAATGATTGAAAATGACTTTGCCTTTGATAAAAATGGAATGTTCTATGTTCTGACCGGACCAAATCGAGGTGGTAAAAGTGTTATAACATGCGCCGTTGGTCACGTTTTTGCTCTTGCACAATTAGGCTTGCCTGTTCCTGCATCATACGCAAAAATAAGCGCAGTTGATGGTATTTTTACCCATTTCCCAACTAGTGCAGAGGATACAATTGATAAGGGTAGACTTGGCGAGGAGTGTGCGCGTCTTGACGAAATTTTCGAGGACGTGACAGAGAATAGCCTTGTTTTGCTTGACGAGTCACTTTCTTCTACAGGCTCATACGAGGCATCTTATATTGCTTCTGAAATTTTATCGGGGCTCTCTATTGTTGGTTGCCGTGGAATTTTTTCAACTCACCTTCACGAGCTTGGAATGATGATTGATGATATTAATGAAAAGACAAAATTTCAAGGTGGAGAAAGAATAGATACGTTAGTAGCAGGTATTTTCGAGGGTGAGAGAAGCTTTATAATTTCTCGTCAAAAGCCCGATGGAAAGAGCTATGCAAGGGATATTGCATCGAAATACGGTATATCACTTGATAAAATAATAGAAAAAGTTAAAAAAAATAAATAATTTTTTAAATTTACTATTGCATTTAAAAAAAGTCTGTGCTATAATACATAGCGTAATTTTGATAATTAGTCTTATCTACTTAAACGGAGGTGTAAAAATGGCTATTTGTTCTGTATGCGGAAAAGGTGTTTCTTTTGGACACAACGTTTCTCACTCTAACCGCAAAACTAACAGAGTTTGGAAACCAAATATCAGAAAAGTAAAGGCAGTTGTTGACGGTACAAACAAGACAGTTAACGTATGTTCTCGTTGTCTTCGTTCCGGCAAGGTTACACGTGCTATCTAATTTTTGAAAAGTAAGACCGTATTTTTACGGTCTTTTTTCATATAATGGTGAATTATACTATCAAGTGCAACAGTAGATAAAAAAAGAAAGTTCATACGAAACTATGGTACAATTAAGGTAACCACACACAAAAAAGCACCAAAGGAGAATCGTATGAACTACAAACATTTTA
>SVRK01000029.1 GCA_015064855.1 Oscillospiraceae bacterium
ACTCATCAGCTATGTCAAGAGTTGCCTTATTATGCGGATAATGAACCAAGCGCACAAAATTGCAACCAGAGTCCTTAATCATTTTTAGGTCATTGTAAATATCATCGTAGGCAACTGTGTGTCCGCTGTCCCTACCATACATTTCGTGCTTGCAAACGCCTTTTATAAAAAGGTCTTGTCCGTTTAGCATGAAATGATTTTTATTACATTTAAATTCACGAAAACCGACCCTTGTTTTATATGTGTCAACCACATTTTCGTTTTCCAAAAGCTCAACCTCTAAGGTGTATAAAACAGGGCTTTCAGGCGACCACAGCTTAATATTTTTGATAGTTCTTATGTTGACTTCGTTAGCGGTATAGGTATCTATAATTTCTTCATCTAATGATAGTGTTACACGATATTTATCCAAAGAGGATGAAACCGTAACAGAGTATTCAGCATCCTTATAATCATTTATAAGCGAGTGCGTGAAAAAAACATCGCTTATGTAAAAGGCTTTTTTGTAATGAATAGATACATCTCTTATAATACCGCCATAATTTTCCCAACCCTCGCTTGGACCAAAGCTTGCATCTATATCTTCTAATTCAATAAGCAGAGAATTGTTCTTTTCCTTTACTATCTTGGTTATATCAAAGGTGTATTCACTATATGGTATCATTTTACCTATATGTATATCATTTAGATAGACTTTGGCATTATAGGTTATTCCATCGAATTTTAATAGCACCACATCGGAGGTTGTATCTAAATCAAAGCATCTTTGACATTCAGAGTGACCGACACAAAGCTCGGAAAAAGGGACAACTTTAGTCGTCCATTCGCCCTTGCCAATTCTATAATTCCATTTCCCGTTAAGCGTCTTTATCATTTTTCTTCCTCATAACATCGAATCTTATTATTCCAACAACGATAGAGATCAGGTTTAATATCTCACTTGTAATAGCACCGATTGAGCCACTAAAACAGTTATATGTTAGCCACATAGGTGAGCTAATAAGTCCTAATTTTCTTACAGCATTAGCTGAACCAAGTCTTAGGCTGATAGTCGCAATAATCATTGCCACAACAGGCAAGATTTCAATTATAAAATTTATAAGGGTTGGCTCTTTGCCGAAAGTGATAAATGCAAGTGGATACGATATGGAAAATGCACAAATAAAGAAAACTAACCAAAAAATACTGTTAGCCTTTGTCTTTTCCTTGAAGAAAAACACAACCGAGCGAATAGCGCCTATTGTATTAAGAATACCACCAACAACAGCACCCAGCATAAAATAATTTACTGCAAAAGCTAATGCCGCAAAAAATTGCCATACCAAAACCCTCTTGTGTGTTTTTTGTTGAAACACCAATATGTTACATATCATACCTAATATGCCAAAAGCTTGCGCGGTTATCTCAATTGAATCCATCATATCACCTGTAAAATTTTATTTAAAGATATTATAACATCATACATTTAAATTTACAATATAAATTTGCGTGAGTCTTTAAAAAGTATTGAACTTGATAGAAAAAGGCGAGTGCCGATTTTTCGGCACTCGCTATCAATTTTCTAACGAAAACAAAAATGACTAAGTCGGCACCATGGGTATAGGTGTTCAACTTAGTCATAGGTGGTCGAAGTGCGGATATGACTTCGCAATAAATTGCTCGTAACACTTCGTGCGTCGATTACAAGCGAGCTATCACGCGAACCCCCAAAACTCATACTTCGCTTCGGGGAACCCCTATGCGACTTCACTGCGACTCGCTACGCTCCCGTGCATAAGTTCCACTTAGCCAATCGAACTTCGCTTTAGGCTCGTGCTCTTGGAGTGTCACTTATCGCTAGGCGAACCTAATTCAACTTGCGTTGAAAACAGATTCAAACAGTCAACGCAAACAAAAAAATCCTAAACCGAACATAAAGTTCAATTTAGGATTTTTATGGTCGGAGTGGCGACACCCGACTCGAACCACCCTTGAAAAAGTGTCATAAAGCCTTGTTACATAAGGACTTATCACGCTTTCTAAAATGATTGATTTTTGAAAAATGTAAAATTGTATAAAGACATCTGTTTTTAAAATGATATAAATTATATATAAATGATTGAAATTTGTTGAAATATGTTTTATAATGTGCTTATAATAAATTTAAGTAAACTATATGGGATAAAAGACTTTTTATTATAAGGTGAATTTATGAAAAAGATTGATAAGGAAAAGATAATTCTAGAACTAAATAAACATCTTGATAAATTTATGCGAGCTATGTTTGCAGAGAGGCTATACTATTCAAAAACATTTTTGCAAGAAATCAAATCAAACATAGCTTATTCATATAAGGTGAAAGAAATGTTTGAAAATCTGCAAGAGAATTCAGCCATAGAACCTAAAACATTAGAACATTTTATTTTATACAAAAATTTAGTAAATGTCTCAAAAAAAGAACAGGAATCGGACTATTTAACAAAAACAGTAACAGGAAATGCTGTTGTTTCCAGTGTAAGTTCGCTTGACTACTTTATATATCAATGTTTACATACAATTTTTACTCACAATGAAAACATGATTAATTCTCTTGATTTAAAATTACAATATGAGCAAATAAAAACGCTTGAAACTGTAGAAGAAGTTAAGGAACTTTCCGTTTCTAATTTTATAGAAGGGCTGTTGTTTGGCTCGCACGATGAATTATTCGGTAAACTAGAAAATAATTACAGCATTAAAAATATCAAGAAAATTAAGGATTATAAGGATTTTATTTTTATAGCTGAGATTAGAAACATCATAGTTCACCATGATGCAAAAATAAGTGTGAAATTCAAAAGCAACATGAAAAAATATAAGTTAAATCATGAAAAATACGATTTTTTTGATAAAAATGGGTATGTATCTCTTTCTCCAGATAGAATACATTGGGCAATAGACACTTGTATTAAATTTGGGTTGCAATTATATTTGGAGTTTGCAAAGCATTTTTCTTTAAGGGCGCCTGAACTGAAAAAGAAATATTTATTGAACATTAATGAATTGTGCCTAGAATTAATTTTAAAAAATCAATCAGAAATAGCAGAATCGGTGTACAATGTTGTATTAGGTGATAAAAATAATTCAGAGCTATTTTTCTTATTTGCTATAAACAAGGCATTATGCATGAAAAGATTAAATAGAGAAGATGAAATGAAAGAATATTTAAATTCTTTAAAGTGGGATGAATGCAAAGATATTCAATATATTTTAGCTAAGCATATCTTATTGAACGAATATGATAAAGCTACTGAATATATGGACAAAGTGGATTTGTATGTATGGAATTGTGGATATCAAGAGTGGCCTTTGTGTTTGCGTTTTATAAAAAGCGACTGCTTCAAAGAGAAATATAAAGAAATATACGGCATAGAATTTGAAAAAAGGATCAAAGATGGAACTTTATCTGATGAAGAAATAGAAGAGTTTATCGAGTGCTGGCAAAAGAAGGATAATTAATACAAAAGAAAAAACAAGTGTTGATTTTTAAGCACTTGTTTTTTCTACAATGTTAAATTTGCGTGAAAAATTCACTTAATAATTTAGTCCATTATGCGTGATAAGTTATTGAAATATTAATATTTTTGCATTACAATAAAGGTACAAGGTGCACTTTGAATTTAATATTGAGGTGAGAATATGAGATTGCCTATTTCACAAGTAATAAAAAGATTACGAAAAGAAAAGAATATCACACAAGAGGAATTAGCCAAGGAGCTGAACGTAACATATCAATCTGTCAGCAGATGGGAAAATGACCTTGCATATCCCGATGTCGAGCTTATTCCGTTGATTGCAAGTTATTTTAATGTAACTACTGATGTGCTTTTTGGTACAGATGAAACAACCATAGAATATAAGCGACAGGAATATTTGAAAACAATCAAAGAACAGGAAAATATATATAATGATGAGGATTTCAAAAGATTTGAAAAAACTCTCAAGGAAGCAATCAAGAGCTTTCCAAAGGATGTATTTTTCCAATGGAAGCTATGTAGCTTATATTGGCGAATGGGAATTGATTGTGCAAAGAAAAATTTAGAAGCATTACGAAAATATTCACTGTTTGTTATAGAAAACGATATGTCTGAATACAGAGATTTTCGTATAGGTTGTATAAAAATAATGATACGAGTAGAGGATGAGGATAAGCTTGAAGCTTGGACAAAATATGTTAGTGATACTTCAGATGATTCGCTACCAAATATTATGGCTACACGATATGATTACCGAAATGAAATTGAAAAATATAACGAGCAAATACAACGGAATATAGTAGATGAGTTGGTAACTATATTTGGTAGTGATTTTTGCAAAAGAGATGCAAAGACATACAGAAATGCAAAGTCCCGTGTACAAGGACAGGAAATTATCCTTAAAATTATGGATGTGATGAGAAATCCGTCAGAAGAAATAGATGCTTGGCTCATTGAAAGAGCTTGGGCATATTTAAGATTAGCAGCCGGACTAGTTGGTACAGGTGAAACAGAAAAAGGTTTTGAAGCACTTGAGAAATCAGTTAATTTGTATATAAAGTATTGGAACATTCCTACAGGTACAGAATTAAAGTACAATTGTTCTTCCCTCGACTTGATTTCTGTTTGGGTCGATAATATCTGGAAAGAAAAACATTTGGAATTCTTACATAGAGTTTTAACAAAGTCCGAGGGGTGGGAGTGGCTAAATCCTGTTAGGGAAACGGAAAGATTTAAGGCTTTGGTTTCAAAAGTAAAAAAATGTTGCGATTTTCTATAAAATGAAAAAAGACTACTCGTTTGAGTAGTCTTTTTTCAAATCTCCAATTCGGCATCATAATCACTGTGGTTCGAATTAGAGACGCGTGGTCGAGATGACAGGATTCGAACCTGCGGCATCATGGTCCCAAACCATGCGCGCTACCAACTGCGCTACATCTCGATTTGAACAAATTTTCTTTATTGCCCTACTATTATAGCAAAGCGTTTTCGGTTTGTCAATAGTAAAATTCAAATAATTTGGAAAATTGCAATAAAAATGCTCGGTCTTATAAAAACGCGATAAAAGACCGAGCAAAAATTAGTAATGATATTTCTTGCGCTTGGCAAGCATAAAAACAAATGTTATGACAACAGTAAGTATTTCAGCGACAACCACAGATAGCCATATTCCTATAACCTTAAATCCATCGGGAAAGAGGAGTGGCAAGAGCAAAACTCCCGCAACCTGGAACACAAGCGTTCTCAAAAATGAAATCAATGCGGAAACGGGACCATTATTTAGTGCCGTAAAGAATGATGAGCCGAAAATAGCAAATCCGGCAAAAAGGAATGCAAATGAATAAATCAAGAATGCTTTAATTGTTTCAAGCCTTGTAGATGCATCATATCTAACAAAAATGCTAGCCATTGGGACGGACAAAAGCTCCGAAAGGACAAACATAGATAAAGATAGTATGCCGATTATTACAATACTTTTCTTTAAAATGTTTTTTAGCTCCTTGTGGTTTTGGGAGCCATAGTTGTAGCTTATAATAGGAGCTACCGCAACCGTGTATCCAATAAAAACAGAAATAAAAATAAAGTTCACATACATCAAAACGCCATATGCTTTAATACCGAAATCGGGAGCGTATTTTATAAGCTGAAAATTGTAAAGCATGCCGACAAGCGACATAGAAACGTTTGACATAAGCTCACTTGAGCCATTTGAACAGGCTTGCAAAACAGCAAGAGCATCAAATTTGAATTTGGTTAAACGCAAAAGGCTTGAATTGGGTCTTGCAAAATAAATAATAGGTCCGACGCAACCGAAAATTTGACCTATAATTGTGGCAATGGCTGCGCCCTCAATTCCCCAACCGAAACCTGCAATAAACAAAGCATCAAGGATAATGTTTATAACACCTGAGGCAACAGTAAAGAGAAGTCCCAGCTTGGGCTTTTCGGCGGTTGAAAATAGCCCTTGAAACTCCATTTGTAGCATTGCAAAGGGCAAACCTAGAAGGCAAATTTGACCATACCGAAGCGATAATTCAAGCATAGTAGAATTAGGCTCTGCACCTAGAAAAATAGCAATAGGCTTTAGTAAAAGCAAGCCAAAAACCATAATTATTACACCTAAAATTGCAGGCAAGTATATAAACAATGAAAATAGACTATTCGCTTTATCCCTTTCGTCCATTCCAAGATACTTGGCGATTAAAGCCCCACCACCTGTGCCAAACATAAAACCAACCGCACCGAGAATCATAAGATATGGCATTATAAAATTTACTGCCTCAAACGAAGCACCATTGTCCTTTATAGAGTTTGAAACGAAAATTCCGTCAACAACACCGTAGATAGACGTAAAAATCATCATAACAATAGGAGAAAATGCAAAACGCAAAAGTCTTCTATAAGTAAAATGATCAGATAATTGTATTTGCATAAAATCCTCCTAGCTAAATTCTTTGAATATTATATCAAATAATAAAATAAAGTCAATAGATTGTGCAAAAATTAAACCGCACACAATGTGAACAAAATGTAAATTTAGTTAATAAACAATGTATAATATTGCGAGAAATATTGACTTAGTTGACGTTTTGTGATAGAATTTCTGCATAAAACACATATATTATATTAGGAGGAGCTTATATGCTGTTTGATTTATATCACATCCTATATATGGTGATATCTGGGCTGTTGACAGCCGGAATATTAATCCTCGCAGCTTTTTTGATAAAAAAACAAAAAACAAAGGATTTGTTTTTAAAATTTTGGGCTATTATTACAGTGGTGATACATTTTAGCTCGATTTATTATGATTATTTCATTTTGAAAAATAGCAATCCGGAGCTTGAGCTTTCTATGTTTATGCCTGCTTTTGCTTGTAATGTGTGTATGTGGATGTTGGTTATTGTTGCTTTTGCAAGGAAGGATAATAAATTAATTAAGCTTGCATCTACTTTTCTTGCCCTTGGAGGGATTGTTTGTGCAGTAGTGGGTATTTTATTAAACGAAACATACGACAGCGATGGAATGACAACCTATGATTCGATAAAGGGGCTATTAAGTCATTCTACAATGCTTGTTGGCTGTATTTATTTAATTGTCGGAAAATACGTGAAAATAAGAGTCAATAGCGTTTTGGGAGTTGTATTTGGTCTTTGCGTTCTTTTGGTTGATGGCTTGATTATAAATTTAACCGTTAAGCTTTTTGGCTTGCCGTCTTTAAATTCAATGTATTTAGAAAGTATTCCGTTTGAAAAAATACCTTGGTTAAACACACTCACAATCGGTATTATAGGTGTTGTTGTGGCATTTATAATAGGTGTAATTGTTGAATTTGTTTTCCTTAAAAAGGAAGAACGTTGGTATACAAAAATTAAAAAGCATTTCACAAGAGAGGAAGAAATTAGCTTGAAGGGAGAAAACAAATGAGAGATTTATTTTTTAAGCTGTTTGAAGAATCGCATTTTGATACCGGAATTAAGGTTACTCCAATGTCGATACCACATGTTGTGTATCTTGTTTTAATTACCGGTGCAATAGTCGGCGGATATTTCTTATTAAGAAAAGCTACAAAAGAGCGCAAAGTCGCGGTAATGAAGATTTTAATTGTATTAGTAGCGGTATCATACATATCCGACTTCTTTGTTCATGAATTTGTATATGCTTCTTATGATGAAGCGACAGGTGCATTATTGTCAGGAGGTGGCTTGAATATGGACAAGCTTCCTTTCCATATATGCACTCTCTTATGCCCACTTGGTTTGTTTGCTCAATTCAACAAATACGGAAAAAAGATATTTGAACCAGTAGTAATGCTTGCATCATTAGCACCGCTTATGTATATTTTTGTACCCGCAAGCATAGGTGATGCTGAGCCGTGGTGCTATCAAGCTGTTCAAACAATGTTCTATCATGGTGTTTTACTTGCCTGGGGAATACTTAATATTTCTCTTGGCTTAGTAGAGCCTAATATCAAAAAATGCTATAAATCGGCTATTATGTTGGTTTGCATTACGCTTTGGGCTAAGCTAGGAAACATTTTGCTTGAGCACAACTGGTTTTTCTTGGAGGAGGATGCGTTTTATATAGGTCTTGTGGAAAATAATATTCTTCCAAAATGGTCACTAATGCTTATAAATCCAATAGTGTTCTTCAGTGCTGTGCTTGCGCTTTACGGTATTTGTCATTTGGTAAGATGGATAAAGGGCAAATGCAACAGTAAGAAAAATATTGAAGAAAAGAAAGATATAAAAGAGCTTGTAAATGTATAAAATGAAAGGGGTGAAAATAACTTCACCCCTTTTTTCTTGACAAAATCTATAATATGTGATAATATCAATACATCAATACAAGGAGAGGTCAAATGGCTAAAAAATACGATACAGTCTTCTTTGATTTAGACGGAACAATTATAGATTCAGGCGAGGGAGTGTCTAATTCAGTGCTTTATGCACTAAATAAATTCGGCATTGAGGAAACGAAAGAAAACGCACTGAAATTTATAGGCCCGCCGCTTGCTGATTCTTTCAAGAAGTTTTATGGATTTAGTGACGAAAAAGCGACACAGGGTATCGAAATTTACCGAGAATATTATTGTGAAAAGGGTATTTTTGAGTGCTATTTATACGACGGGATAGTAAGTCTTTTAAAAAATCTAAAGACAAATGGATACAAGGTTGTTTTATGCACCTCAAAGCCCGAAAAATATGCCCATAGAATTCTTGAGCATTTTGATATTATGAAATATTTTGATTTCGCTTGCGGTGCTACGATGGATGAAAAAACTCGTGCCACCAAGGACGACGTTATGAAATATGCCTTTGAAATGTCAAGCGCAAGAAAAGAGGCAACCATTATGGTTGGTGACCGTATGTTTGACATAAATAGTGCAAACAAGTTTGGTATAGATTCAATAGGTGTTACCTTTGGATATGGCTCAAGGGAAGAGCTTGAGGATGTAGGCGCAACGTATGTTTTCCAATCCTGTGCAGATATTGAAAAGCTACTGATTTTATAAAAAAAGGGAAGAGAAAAATCAAATTTTCTCTTCCTTATTATTTTAATACTTTACAACGCTAAAATTTTTAAAAAACTTGTCGCAAAAATATTGACTTGATAAAATATGTGTGCTATGATATTTTCTATAAATCACTTAATAGTATGAGGTGGATACTATGGAAATTAAAATTACAAAAACAAACAATCCTAAACAAATGATATCGGAAAGCGAGCTCGGCTTTGGAAAATTCTTTTCCGACCATATGTTCATTATGGACTACGTGGCTGGCAAGGGCTGGCACAATGCAAGAATTGAGCCGTTTGGATATATTTCCTTGCATCCTGCATCAACTGTTCTACACTATGGCGCGGAAATTTTCGAGGGCTTAAAGGCATATCGCACAGAAAGTGGCGAAATTCGTTTGTTCAGACCTATGGAAAACATAAAGAGAATGAACGACTCCGCTGAAAGAATGTGCCTACCAAAAATTGATGAAAATGATTTCTTACAAGCATTAACTACTTTTGTTGAGCTTGAAAAGGACTTTGTTCCATATTCCTTTGGTACGTCGCTCTATCTCCGTCCTTATATGTTTGGAAATGATGAAACATTAGGTGTTCATACAGTACAAAGAGCAACGTTTATGATTATAGCATCTCCTAGTGGAAGCTACTATAAAGAGGGCATAAACCCTGTTAAGATTATGATTGAGTCCGAGGATGTAAGAGCAGTTAAGGGTGGCACAGGAGCAGTAAAATGCGGTGGTAACTACGCTGCATCTAACCGTGCAGGTGAGAAGGCAAGCAAGGTTGGATATTCACAGGTATTGTGGCTTGATGGTGTACATAGAAAGTATATCGAAGAGGTTGGCGCTATGAACGTTATGTTCAAAATAGATGGAGAAATTGTAACTCCTATGCTCACAGGCTCAATTTTACCTGGTATTACAAGAAAATCCTGTATTGAGGTTCTAAAGGATATGGGATATAAGGTAAATGAAAGACTCCTTTCCATTGACGAGCTTATAGAGGCTCTTGAAAACGGAAAGCTTGAGGAGGCGTGGGGTTGTGGCACTGCTGCCGTTGTTTCACCAATAGGCAGATTCTCCTACAACGGCAAAGAATATGATGTAAACGATGGTAAAATCGGTGATGTTACTCAAAAGCTATATGATACCTTGACAGGAATTCAATGGGGCAAAGAAGAGGACAAATACGGTTGGATTTACAAAATATGCTAAAACAAAAAGCACTTGGAACTTGAAGTGAACCCCGTTTAGTTCACAAAAAATAAAAAGCATAAAACCTCTTATGGTATAATAAAACCATAGGAGGTTTTTAATTATGGCTAAAAAAGGACAAAAATTCAACAGTTACACAAAGGAGT
>SVRK01000008.1 GCA_015064855.1 Oscillospiraceae bacterium
TTTTTGCACTTTTTTCAAAAAAAAACCATTTTTTTTTTTTTTTTGTTCATCTTGACAGTTTTCCACATATATGTTAATATAAAGTATAAAAACTCGCGCAATGCGTAAAAGGAGTAATTTTATGAAAAAGAAAATCTTTTTAACACTTGCAATAGTTGTGGTTTTAACCTGTCTATTTGCAATTGCTGTTTCTGCTGCTGAGCCAAGCTACAAGGATGGCGAATGGATTTATGCTGCAGATGGCACAACTAAATTGGCAATCAGAGATACTGAAGGAAACCCACTACTTTGGTATATGAATGGCGAAGAGCTCAAGTATGTAAGAGCAGACCAAACCGACGAAACACTTGATGTTTACGTTAAGTATTCAATTTCTGCAGGTGGCTCTGGCTTTAATGCTGACCACACACCAGTTGCTTGCTTGAAAGACATTGATATTTACGATAACGGTACACAAATTGAAGGTGCAACAATCAACTCTCAAATCGTTCTTTTCAATATGGAAAAATTGGAAATTGATGCGCTTAATGGCTGGTTATGGGGCAATAAAAACGGTTGTTGTCTGCTTATGCGTGGTATTGTATTTCCAACAACACTTAAGTATATGGGTCAGGAAGGCTTTACAAATCACAAAATAGTTCAAATGTGGAATCTTGAAAACACACAATTCGAGTGGTATAACACTTCCAATTCAGCTCCATTTTCTAATAGATTTTTGACTCAAGAAGCAACTAATGGAGTTTTAAAATTCCCGGACACCTTAACAATGAACCCAAGCGTTCAATATACCTTAATAAAGACTGTTATTTTCAGTCCGAATTCTACTGTTGGTAATGATAACCAAACATTAAGAGATATGCCTAATCTTGAAAAGGTTTATATCCATACCGGATTCTACGAAACAGGATTTAATGGTGAAGGACTAAGAGGAACATCCCATTTCCTCATGTTCTTTACAGGAACTGAGGAACAGGCTGCAATTCTAAAAGAGAATACCGCCAATTCTTGGGGACACAATAACCACTTTAAAGACGATAGAACACAAATAATTTCTTACCAGACCTATTTGTCTGACCCTACAACCTATGACAACGCAAAGAATATGATTTACATCGTATGCGGTATTAATTATTGTGATGCATTCTACGACGGCATTCACAATATTGCATCCGACGACCCTGACAACAAGTGCTGTGGAACTTGTCAAAGAGAAGAGTGCGGCAAATTTGAAATTAAAGATGACGCTGAGCATACAGAAGAACTAAAGCTTGCATTCGGCGAAAACAAATCAGAAGTAGTAGATTACTACGCAGATATGTATGTTGTTCACGTATGCAAATATTGTGAAACAGAAATGGCAGATGCTGAAGAATATGGCGCAATGTTTGCAAATAAGGGCATGTCCGCATCTTTGTATGACACAGTTGCAATTGCATTTGAGATTGCTATAAATTATGATGCATTAAAAGTATATGAAAACATTACAGAAACAACACTTGCATATGGTCTAGTAGTAAGCGCAGACCCAACAGCAACCCCAATCACAGGAGTTGCTGATGGTAATGCTGTGGTAGGTGCAAACACAATTAAGGTTTCTATGACTGGTGCAGGCTACACAAACATTTCAACAAAGATTGTCAATGTTCCAACAACTAAAACACTTAATTGTGCCGGCTATGTTATCGAAGGAGAAAAGGTAACATACCTTAACTACGAAACAGCAAGTGAAGAGGCGGAAATCTTGTCTTACGAAGTGATTTTAGAAAAAACAGCCGGAGAAGCTGAAATGTAATTTCTATAATTATTAATAAATGATAAAAAACCACTAGCTAAGTGAACTAAATGGTGTTCACTTCAAAGCTAATGGTTTTTTTATTACACATGGTGTCTTCCAATGCGCCATTATGGACGTAGCGAAGAATCCCTCAAAAGAGACCCTTCAACTACACTGCGTTCCGCTCAGGGTGACACACACTTGTCATTCTGAACGTAGTGAAGAATCTCCTTTTTTGAAAATTCACAAAAACTTAACATTTATGCTTGAATTGTATATTTTAAACAAAAAGATAATATCTATTATCAAGTTTCAAAACACCGCATTTTGGCAAAAGCCCTTGTGGGGTGTACGTTTTTTAAAAATCGCTTGTAGCCAAACTTACTTAACATGATTAAAAACGGCACCCACATTTTTGTGCACTTTTTACAAAAACAAGCCATTTTATTTTTTTTGTTTATCTTGACAGTTTTTCACATATATGTTATTATAAATTATCAAAATGCACATATGTGCGCGAAAAGGAGAAATTTATGAAAAAGAAAATCTTTTTGGCACTTGCAATAAGCGCTTTGCTTGTTTGCTTATTTGCAGTAGGTGTTAGTGCTGCAGGTTCAACAAGTGATGAGTTTGCCGCAACTCCTGATACACTTGAGGGCGTAGCAGTACCAACAAAACTTAGCACAAGTGAAAGAGTTGTACTTCTTGGTAGTGACGGAAAATATTACACATATCCTACATACTATGTTTTGAAGGACCAAACAAGTGCATCATTTACAGTGAACAATGCATTAAATACGGCTCTCGGCTATGCAGAGGGAACGAACCTAAATAGCTACGTTGTTCGTATCGAATATCCTGTAGGTATTACTTACATAAATACAGACCTTAACTACAAGTCTAACCTAAAATATGTAAAGATGTCTGACACAATAACAGATACAGCGGCAAAGGCGTTCCAAGGCTGCACAAGTATGGAAACTATTATTTTGTCAAATAGCCTAACCACTCTTCAAAACGACCTTTGTAAGGGCAATAGCAAGATTACCTCTTTGGTTATTCCTGCATCGGTAACAAAAATCAATGGATATTGCTTTGATGGATGTAAAATTTCATCTCTTGTAAACTATGCGGAAAATGTAACCTCAATAAGCGGCAACGCCTTTTCCGGCTGTCCAATTACTGAATTTAATTTTCCTGATAAATTAACAAGTATAGGTCAATATGCTTTTAATGGTGCACAGTTTACAGAGGTTGACCTTCCAAATACTATAACATCACTTGGCAGCGGTGTTTTCCAAGGTTGTACAAATTTAACATATATTCGTTTGCCTGAAAGCTTAACGCAAATACCACACGACTTTTTAAAGGGTACTGGCAGTAGCTCAATAACTATTGTTGTTCCTAAGGGCTGTACATCAATTTATTCACAGTATTCTCTTGGCAATAGTGGTATTAAATCCATCATATTTACAGGCGATAGCGATGACGCATTCGTTGCAAGCGTGCAAGAAAAGGCATCAGGCTGGGTATCAAAGATTACTTATGCTAACCACTGTGAATACTATTATGATAATGTTCACGATATAGTTTTCGAAGAGGGTAACACATGTTGCGGTGAATGCTCAAGATGTGGTTCCTTTAAAATGCATCCAAATCCTATACACGCAGAAGAAATAGTTCTTGCATTTGGTACAGGCGTATACGTTGACGAGGTTGAAGAAAAAACAACAGACGTAAACTATTACGCAAATATGTACGTTCTCCATGTATGCAAAAACTGCGAAAACGAAACTGCAGATACCGAGGAATATGCACCAATCTTTGTAAAAATTGGCTATTCCGCTGAAGAAGAGGACACAACCTCAATTTCATTCTTTACGTCAATAAATTATGCATCACTTCTCAAATATGAAGAAATAGCAGATACAAAATTGCAATACGGCTTAATAGTAAGTGCTGCAGCATCAAGCACACCAATTAAGAGCGTTGTAGATGGCGCAATTGAGCTTAATGCATCAACAGTAAAGGTATCAATGACCGATACTGAATATGCAAAGTTCTCAGTAAGAATTTCAAAGCTTCCTGCTAACCAAACACTTAACTGCTGCGGCTATGTAATAGAAAATGACAAGGTAACCTACCTTGGACACGAAAGTACAAGCGCAGAGGCTGAAATAATCGACCACGCAGGCGTTATTGAGCTTACAAAATAATAGTTAATTCCAAAAGAACCGCATTTTTGCGGTTCTTTTCATTTTTATTAATATAGTAAATATAAACAAAAATGTAATATTGTCTTTGTTTAAAATGATAAAAATCAGTTATTCAATTATACATTTATAAACGCATAAATATACATAAATATTCACGAAATATTCATTTTAGCAGAGCGAATATTCAAAAAAGTCCACTATTATATATAAAATGTGAAAAAATATTAAAAAAGTACTTGACAAATGGATAATAAGGTTATATAATACAATTCGTAAAAATGAATAAACTTTCACAAGGAGAGAAAAAATGGATAAGAAAAATATTAAAAAGGTAGTTCTTGCATATTCAGGAGGACTTGACACATCAATAATTATTCCTTGGTTAAAGGAAAATTACAACAACTGCGAGGTTATTGCAGTTTCCGGTAACGTTGGACAAGCAGACGAGCTTGAGGGACTTGAGGAAAAGGCAATTAAAACAGGCGCATCAAAATGCTATATTGAGGACTTAACTGATGAGTTCGTTGACGAGTACGTTATTCCAACCGTAAAGGCAGGCGCACTTTATGAGGAATATATGCTCGGCACTTCATTTGCTCGCCCAGTAATCGCAAAGAGAATTGCAGAGATTGCAAAGGCTGAAGGCGCAGACGCTATCTGCCACGGCTGCACAGGTAAGGGTAATGACCAAGTTCGTTTTGAGCTTACAATTAAGGCTTTCGCACCTGATATGCCAATCATCGCTCCTTGGAGAGAATGGACAATCAAATCTCGTGAGGAAGAAATTGAATATGCAGAGGCACACAACGTACCTCTAAAGATTAACCGTGAAACAAACTACTCAAAGGATAAGAACCTTTGGCATTTAAGCCACGAGGGACTTGACCTTGAGGATGCAGGCAACGAGCCACTTTACGACAAGGAAGGCTTCCTTGAAATGGGTGTTTCCCCAATCAAGGCTCCAGATGTACCAACCTATGTTGAGCTTGACTTCGTAAAGGGTATTCCAGTTGCAATCGACGGCGAAAAGATGAGCGCAAAGGACATTATCTTAAAGCTTAACGAGCTCGGCGGTGCTAATGGTATAGGTCTACTTGACATTGTTGAAAACCGTCTTGTTGGTATGAAATGCCGTGGCGTATATGAAACTCCGGGTGGAGCAATCTTGTACGCGGCTCACAGCTACCTTGAAACAATCTGTCTTGACAAAATGACAATGCACGAAAAGCAAAAGCTTTCAATCACATTTGCAGAGCTTGTTTATAACGGACAATGGTTTACTCCACTTCGTGAGGCTCTTTCTGCATTCGTTGACAAGACTCAAGAAAATGTTACAGGTAAAGTAAGAATGAAGCTCTACAAGGGCAACATCATTAAGGCAGGAGTTTGGAGTGATTATTCACTTTACTCCGAGGAAATTGCTACCTTTGGCGAGGATAACGTTTACAACCAAGCAGACAGTGCTGGATTTATCAACCTCTTTGGTCTTCCAATTAAGGTTCAAGCACAAGTAAACGCAAAGAATAACAAGAAATAATTTTATGCCTTCCCCAAGTAGGGGAAGGGGGACCGCTTGCGGTGGATGAGGATGTTTTTTGAAAAATCCCGTTCACCGCAAAAAGTGTTTATTATAATACGCGTGCGAAAGGACAAAATTATGGATAAAATGTGGGCAGGAAGATTTGAAAAGGCACTTGATAAGCAAGCTGATGATTTTAATTCTTCCATTCATTTCGATAAGAAAATGTATAAAGAGGACATCAAGGGCTCAATTGAGCACGCATTGATGTTATCAAGCGTTGGTATTATCACAAAAGAGGAGTATGAAAAAATCGCTGATGGACTTACCTCAATTTTAGAGGACTTAAATAATGGTACCCTCGTTTTTGACGAAAACGCCGAGGACATACATATGTTCAATGAGGCAGAGCTCACAAAAAGAATAGGAGACACAGGTAAAAAGCTTCACACAGCAAGAAGCAGAAACGACCAAGTTGCGCTCGACCTTCGCCTTTATATGCGAAATCAAACAAATGATATAATAGCTCTTTTAAAGGAGCTAATCAAGGTGACCAAGGATAAGGCAGAAGAAAATCAAGATGCCATTATGCCGGGCTACACCCACCTTCAAAGAGCACAGCCAATCACATTTGCACAGCATCTTCTTGCTTACTGCATGATGTTTATGCGTGACGTGACAAGACTAAAGGATGCACTTGCAAGAATGAATTATTCACCTCTTGGCTCTTGTGCATTAGCTGGCACAACCTATCCGACAGACCGTGATATGGTTGCAAAAAATCTCGGCTTTGACGGCATTACAATGAACTCTATTGATGGTGTTTCTGACCGTGACTATTGCATTGAGCTTGAAAGCGCATTCGCAACAATTATGATGCACTTATCACGCTTTAGTGAAGAAATCATCCTTTGGTCAAGCTGGGAATTTAAGTTCGTTGAGCTTGATGATGCCTACACAACAGGCTCCTCAATTATGCCACAAAAGAAGAACCCCGATATGGCAGAATTAGTACGTGGCAAGACGGGTAGAGTATATGGCGACCTTATGGCAACCCTTACAATGCTCAAGGGAATTCCACTTGCTTATAACAAGGATATGCAGGAGGATAAGGAGGCGATATTTGATGCAACTGAAACGGTTATCAAATGCCTCGGCGTATTTATCCCAATGATAAAAACAATGACTCCAATTAAGGAGAATATGTATCAAGCGGCAGGCAAGGGCTTTATAAATGCAACAGACCTTGCAGACTACTTAACAAAGAAGGGTATGCCCTTTAGAAGTGCATACAAAATCGTTGGCACAATAGTCGGTGAGTGCATTAAAAAGGGAATTACCCTTGAAAAAATGTCACTTGAAGAATATAAGGTGCATTCCGATATATTTGATAACGATTTATATAACGAAATTTCGCTTGAAACTTGCGTTGCAAAACGTATATCAAGAGGCTCAACAGGATATGAAAGCGTAAAAGAGCAAATTCTTTACGTTACGGAGTTTTTGAAATGAAAAAAGTATTTATTGACGGAAAAGCGGGCACAACCGGTTTAAGAATTGAAGAACGCTTAAGCGCACGTGACGATATTGAAATTGTCACCTTGCCAGACGAATTAAGAAAAGACCCAACAGCTAAAAAAGAAGTATTAAACTCGGTTGACGTTGCATTTTTATGCTTGCCCGACCAAGCGGCTATTGAGTCGGTTTCACTGATAGACAACCCCAATGTGTGCGTAATTGACACCTCAACCGCGCATAGAACCAATCCCGACTGGGCATATGGCTTTGCAGAGCTTGGCTCGGAGTTTGAAGAAAAAATAAAGAACAGTAAGCGAATTGCAGTTCCCGGCTGTCACGCAAGTGGCTTTATAGCACTTGTTTATCCTCTTGTAAAGGCAGGCGTTTTGCCCAAGGACGCACTTTTAACTGCTCACTCGTTGACCGGATATAGTGGCGGTGGCAAAAAAATGATTGCTGATTATGAGAATGACGAGCTTGATATGTTGTTGAATGGACCAAGACAATATGCCTTGGCTCAAAAGCATAAGCATCTACCTGAAATGACAAAAATTACAGGACTTGAAAACGCGCCTGTTTTCTGCCCGATAGTAGGAAGCTTTTATTCGGGTATGGAGGTTACAATTCCACTGTTTAAGAGCCAGCTTACAAACGGAGCAACCATTGATAGAGTAAAGGAAATATATAAAAACACATATAAAGGTCCAATCGTTTCCTATAATGAAGCAAACGACGAGGAAGGCTTTTTGTCCTCTGTTAGATATGAGGATTACGACTCAATGTCTATAGAGGTATATGGAAATGATGACCGTATAATTCTCGTTGCAAGATACGACAATTTGGGCAAGGGCGCATCGGGCGCTGCGGTTGAATGCCTTAACATAGTTCTTGGTGAACCCAAAACAAAAACACTTGTAATTTAAGGAGCAAATATGAATTTGATAAATGGCGGAGTTTGTGCTCCAAAGGGATTTTTAGCAAACGGTATCCATTGTGGTATCCGCAAAAATAAAACTAAAAAGGATTTAGCGCTTATCTATTCCGAAAAGAGAGCTACCTGTGCATCAGTATATACAACAAATAAAGTTAAGGGCGCACCCTTGACTGTAACCAAAAACAATATTGCAGATGGTTATGCACAGGCTGTTATTTGCAATAGTGGCAACGCAAACACCTGTAATGCAAACGGTATTGAGATAGCAACCGAAATGTGTAATCTTCTTGGCAAAGAGCTAAATATTAGCGCAAAGGACGTTGTTGTAGCGTCAACAGGCGTTATCGGTCAACCTCTTGATATTACACCTATAGCTGATGGCATTCCATCACTTGTAAGCGGTCTTGCATATGATAAAAGTCAAGATGCGGCAGAGGGCATTATGACCACAGACACAAGATTAAAGGAAATCGCCGTTAGCTTTACTGTTGGGGGCAAGGAGTGTAGAATTGGCGGTATTGCCAAGGGCTCGGGTATGATTCACCCCAATATGGCAACTATGCTTGTATTTATTACAACTGACTGTAATATCAGTGCAGAAATGCTTCAAAAGGCGCTTTCAACCGACATTCAAAGCACCTTTAATATGGTTAGTGTTGATGGAGACACTTCAACAAACGATATGGTAACAATCCTTGCAAACGGTATGGCAGAAAACACGGAAATCACAAGTGAGGGCGAGGATTTTAATAGATTTATGTGTGCGCTTAATACAATCACAGTAAATCTTTGCAGAAGAATTGCGGGAGATGGCGAAGGCGCAACCAAGCTTCTTGAATGCACAGTTGACGGAGCAAAGGATGAAAAAAATGCAAAAATAATTGCTAAAAGTGTTATTTGTTCATCTCTAGTTAAAAGTGCTATGTTCGGCTCTGATGCTAACTGGGGACGCGTGCTTTGTGCAATAGGATACAGTGGTGCTGAGGTTGACGTAAATAAAGTATTTGTTTCCTTCGTTTCAAATAAGGGTGAAATCAGCGTTTGCGAAAATGGCGCAGGAGTTGATTTTTCAGAGGAAAAGGCAAAGGAAATACTTTTAGAGGATGAAATTACAATTAAAATCACACTTGGTGATGGCAAGGGCAAATCAACCGCTTGGGGATGCGACCTCACCTATGATTATGTAAGAATTAACGGAGATTATAGAACGTAATGGAAAATATAGAGCCAATTAAGATTACAAATCAGCAAAGAGCTGTAATACTTACACAAGCGCTTCCATATATCAGAAAATACTATGATAAAATAGTAGTAATTAAATATGGCGGAAACGCAATGATAAACGAACAGCTTAAAGAGCAGGTAATGGAGGACATAGTTCTTTTACACCTTATCGGCGTTAAGGTTGTTCTCGTTCACGGTGGTGGACCCGAAATTACCGAAACACTCAAAAAAATCGGTAAAGAGTCTGTCTTTTGTGAGGGACTTCGTGTAACAGACAAGGAAACTGCGGATGTTGTTCAAATGGTTTTAGCTGGTAAAATCAATAAATCACTTGTTAATATGCTTGAAATCAATGGTGGTAAATCCATCGGTATTTCAGGTCTTGACGGACATATGATAAAGGCGGAAATGAAGGATGAACGCCTTGGCTACGTCGGTAAGATTACCGAGGTTGACGTTACTCCTATTACAGACCTACTGGAAAAGGGATATATCCCTGTTGTATCAACAATCGGCTGTGATGATGAGGGCAACGTTTATAACATTAATGCTGACACCGCTGCCGCATTTATCGCAGGTAAGATGAATGCCGAAAGACTTATCACTATGACCGACATAGAGGGTATTTTAAGGGATAGAAACGACCCGCACTCAATAATATCAGAGATTGATATTAAGGGCTGTCAAAAGCTCTTTGAAACCGGAATTATAAGCGGTGGAATGATACCAAAGGTTGAATGTTGCATTGACGCTATCCATATGGGCGTTAAAAAGGTAACAATTCTTGACGGTCGCGTTCCTCACGCATTACTTATTGAAACTCTTACAAATGAAGGAGCCGGTACTATGGTAGTTCCGGATATGGATAATGCAGAGCTTTAAGGAAAAGGACAAACAGTATATTGCCAATACCTATGGTAGATTTGATGTCGAAATCGTAAGTGGCAAGGGCTCACTCGTTTACGATATAAACGGACGTGAATATATTGACCTTTCAAGCGGAATTGCCGTTAATACCCTTGGTATGGCAGACGACGCTTGGGCGAATGCGGTATATGAGCAATTAAAGAAATGCCAACACACCTCAAACCTTTATTATAGTGAACCCTGTGTCCGTCTTGCTGAAATTTTATGCACAAGAACGGGCGCAAAAAAGGTGTTTTTTGGCAACTCGGGCGCTGAAGCAAACGAGTGTGCTATAAAGGTATCTAGACTTTGGGGCGCACAAAATAAGGGCAGTGAATATTACAATATAATTACTCTAAAAAACAGCTTCCACGGAAGAACTATAACTACGTTGTCAGCAACAGGACAAGATGTTTTTCACAAGGACTTTACTCCTTTAACCGAGGGCTTTTTATATGGTGAAGCAAATAATCTTGAAAGTATAGAAAAGCTTCTTTTGGAAAATAAATGCTGCGCGGTTATGATGGAGCTCGTTCAAGGCGAGGGTGGAGTTTTGGCACTTGACACGGACTTTGTCCTAGGAGTGTCCAAATTGTGTGAAAAACATAATACGCTTTTAGTTATTGATGAGGTTCAAACCGGCAATGGCAGAAGTGGTGAGCTGTATGCCTTCCAAGTATATGGTGTAACCCCTGATATTGTATCTACTGCAAAAGGGCTTGGTGGCGGACTTCCAATAGGCGCTTGTATGATGTTTGATAAAACCGAAAACGTTTTAACCCCATCATCACACGGCTCGACCTTTGGCGGAAATCCTATTGCTTGTGCATCTGCTGTTCACGTTTTGAATAGAATTGATAATGAGCTTCTTGGTGAAGTTAAGAAAAAATCAAAGTTTATATTTGAAGAACTAAACGGTGCTGACGGAATTGTGTCCGTGAGCGGCTTGGGACTTATGATTGGTATAGAAACAGTAGGAGACGTTTCTGTGATATTGAAAAAGTGTATGGAAAACGGAATACTTCCAATCAAAGCAAAGAATAAAATAAGATTGCTACCGGCTCTTAATATTCCAATGGAGCTTTTGATTAAGTCTATTGAAATAATCAAAAAAGTAGCTAGCGAAAATAAATGAGGTTGATTATGAATTTAAAGGATAGAGATTTTTTAAAGCTTTTAGATTATACACCTGACGAAATAGGTTATCTTATTGATTTAGCGATGGAGCTAAAGGCGCAAAAGAAAAACGGAATCCCTCACAAGCATCTTGAGGGCAAAAACATTGCACTTATTTTTGAAAAAACAAGCACACGCACAAGATGTAGCTTTGAGGTTGCCGCATACGACCTTGGTATGGGCGTAACTTACCTTGATCCAACAGGCTCACAAATTGGCAAAAAAGAATCAATTGCAGATACCGCTCGCGTTCTTTCCTCGATTTATGATGGTATTGAATATCGCGGATATGGTCAAGAAATAGTTGAGGAGTTAGCTAAATATTCAAAGGTTCCTGTATGGAACGGTCTTACAAATGAATTTCACCCAACACAAATATTAGCCGATTTTATGACCATTAAGGAGCACTTTGGCAAATTAAAGGGAATAAAGCTCGTTTATATGGGCGACGCTCGTTATAATATGGGCAACTCACTTATGGTTGGCGCAGCAAAAATGGGACTTGACTTTGTTGCTTGCGCGCCGAAAAAATATTTCCCAGAGGCTGAATTAGTGGCAAAATGCCAAGAAATTGCCAAGGAAACAGGAGCAACAATCACACTTGAAGAATGTCCTGAAAAGGCGGTTAAAAACGCTGATGTTATCTATACAGACGTTTGGGTTTCAATGGGTGAGCCAACAGAGGTTTGGCAAGAAAGAATTAATGACCTCTCAGCTTATCAGGTCAACAAAGAGCTTATGCAAAACGCAAAGGACACAGCTGTGTTTATGCATTGCTTACCGGCCTTCCACGATATGAAAACTGTAATCGGTAAGGAAATGGGTGAAAAGTTTGGTCGTAGCGAAATGGAGGTTACCGATGAGGTGTTTGAAAGTGAGCAATCGATAGTTTTCCAAGAGGCGGAAAACAGAATGCACACAATAAAAGCAGTTATTTTAGCAACGTTGAAATAATAATTGAAGTAATTACCATTTATTAAGAGAAGAGAAAAGAGAACATTACGTTTACCCGTTTTGTTCTCTCTTTTTATTTTTAATGAGTTACTAATTCTGATAAATTGTAAAAGCACAATACCTCTTTTTAAATGTGTAATCACGACTTCTATTAGATTTTTATTGATTTAAATAATATACTATGCTATAATTATTATATATAATATACAAAAGGGAGATTAAAATGTTAGAGGTTGTAAATTTAAGTAAAATTTATAAATCTAAAGGTGGCGCAGAGGTTAAGGCGCTTGATAATGTTTCCATTCGCTTCCCTGAAAGGGGTATGGTATTTTTACTTGGTAAAAGTGGTAGTGGTAAGTCAACGCTCCTTAATGTTTGTGGTGGCCTTGATGCACCGACAAGTGGTGAAATTCTTGTTAAGGGAAGGTCGAGTAAAAACTTTTCACAAGGAGATTTTGATAGTTATCGAAATACCTTTATTGGCTTTGTATTTCAGGAGTACAATATTCTTAATGAGTTTTCGGTTGAGGATAATATAGCACTTGCTCTTGAGCTTCAAGGTAAGCCAAAAAGCCAAAAGGCAATAAACGAATTACTTGAGCAGGTTGACCTTGTCGGCCTATCCAAGCGCAAGCCAAATACTCTTTCAGGTGGTCAAAAGCAAAGAATAGCTATTGCAAGAGCGCTTATAAAATCACCTGAAATCATTATGGCAGATGAGCCGACAGGAGCACTTGATTCTTCAACTGGTAAGGCTGTCTTTGAAACGCTTAAAAAGTTATCAAAGGATAAGCTTGTTTTGGTCGTTTCTCACGATAGGGATTTTGCTGAGCAATACGGCGATAGAATTATTGAGCTTAAGGATGGAAAAATTCTTTCCGATGTTTCAAAGACAAACATCCAAAAGACAGAGGTTAGTGAAAACGTTTCTATTATCGGTAGCACAATTTGTGTGAAAAAGGGTAGTGCACTTTCGGATTCCGAATTTGATACAATTAAAGGTATTCTTCGTAACTCTGACAGCGATATTGTAATCTCAAATGACGAAAAGGATGTAAAAGCCTTCAAGGAAGCAACAAGAATTAGCGATTCTGGTGAAAAAGAGGTTTTTGCAAGTACTGATGAAGAAAAAATCATAAAGAAGCAATATTCAGCAAATGATAGTAAATTTATAAAGTCAAGGCTTCCATTAAGACACGCAATTAAAATTGGTACGTCTAGCTTAAAAACAAAGCCGGTTAGACTGTTCTTTACAATTTTGCTTTGTGTTGTTGCCTTTACTATGCTTGGGCTTTTGTCAACCATGATGCTTTATGATAGCGACGATACCTTTGTGCAAACGCTTAAGGATTCTGACACTAAATATGTGCGTATGGAGCAGAGATTTCAATACGATTACTTAACATATAGATACGGAGAGCTCGAATGGTCTGACGTTCAATATCAATCTGGCCCGATTTCGGAAGCTCTTATGAGTGAGATTAGGGAAAAATATAAAGGAGCCTTTGGAGCTGCATATTTTTCATCGTCCTTTAATGTTAGTGATCGAAGTAAATATTATTCAAACTATATAAAATACGCATCCTGTTACGATGAAAGCATTGACGTTAGTATTATTACTGGTCATGCGCCTACCTCGGACAATGAAATTATGATTTCCTCATATATTGCCGATGCTATGATAAATTGTAAGCTTCAGGACATAAATGGCGTAAAGGTTGAGGCTGATAGCTACGAAAAGCTTCTTGGAAGCAAATTCGCTATCCATCAGACCGTAGAAATTGTCGGCGTATTTGATAGCGGAACGATTGACCCTAAATATGATACCTTAAAATCAGGCTCGGGTGATAGCTATTCACTTGAATATGATTTTGACGAATACCTTTCAGATGGCATATATCAGCTTGTATTTCTTTCAAAAAACAACCTAGAAACAATTAGTGCGAACAGGGATTATTATATGCCTTCTCTTGACGACGCGGCAAATTGCGGATATGTCTTTACAAAGAATGGTGACAAGGATGTTAACAATTACGAGATAGAAAACATTGGTGCAAAATATAAGGATATTTCAAAAATTGACATTAACGATACTGTATATATTAATGGCAAAAATGGAATTTCTGATAATGAGGTTGTAGTATCTTTCTATACATATGTAAGAACAATATATTCAGAATTAGATAAATATACTCAAATGAAGCAAGGTGAGCTTGATATGGAATATCAGAAGCGTGAAAGTGTTATTTCAAGGCTTAACAATTCTGAACCTATAAATGACTTATATATCTCCGATTATACATGGTATTGGCAGGAATATAATTCACCATATATAGATGAAGCATCGAAGGCTGAATATGAGAAGTATATACCAACCAAGGATAACGAGTTTAGCGGTTTGCTTCCTGCGTATCTTGAATTGAAGGAAGCGTATGACAATTACAACAAGGTTGTCCTTGAAAGAGATAAGGTCAATGAATATTGGAATGCCTATTACGAGCTCGAAAACGGTTATCTCTATCTAGAGGATGGCACAATCATTCCTCTTACAGATTCGCAAAAGCAAGAACGACTCAACAAGCTCTACGAGGTTGTATCGCCTCAAAATATCGAAATTTGTATTGCCGTATCTGACAATTCTCTTTGGGAGATTATGGATGGCACAAAAAGGATATTCACTGTCGCAGGCTATACAGGGCTTTCACAGCAGTCATATGAAACAAATTTCTATGTTACAAGCGCAACTTGGGCAAGCCTTTGGGATACACAAAAGAACACAACTGAGTATTATTCAACCTCAAGTACTAAATTCAAAATCAACCGTAACGACCCATATTCTGTAGCGATTATTCCTTTCGACGGCTCTGATGCTATGGCTAATAACCTACTTGATGTTTATAGCAATAAGGATTTTGACGAAAACGATTCGCGCTTGGTTTTAAATGGCTCACTTCTATATGGTCTTGAATTTGCTGACGAGATGGTTTCAAGCCTTTCAAAGGTGTTCCTTTGGGGTGGAATTATAGTTGCTGTTTTTGCCGCACTATTGCTGTCTAACTTTATTTCAATGTCAATAAATAACAAAAAACGTGAAATCGGTATTTTACGCGCAGTAGGGGCAAGAGGAAGCGATGTTTTCAAGATCTTCTTCTCTGAATCCTTCGTTATTACTTTAATATGTATGATTGTTTCCACGGCTCTTAGCATTGTGCTTTGCATAGTTCTAAACAAAAACATTGCACCAACGCTTGGAGCATCAATATTCAATTTTGGCATTCCTTCATTTGTGATGATTGTTGCAGTTGCACTGATTACTGCGATTGTAGCAACCTTCCTGCCGGTAAGAAAAGCGGCAAGGAAAAAGCCTGTTGAAACAATAAGAGCTTTATAATATAGAAAGTACCAAATATATCTTAACAATATAACAAAAAAAGAGAGAACAATTCGGGGTAACCGTTTCGTTCTCTCTTTCTATTTGTGTAAGTATTCAATAAAATACGTGATATTTTGTTTTTTGTTTTGATTCAAAGCAAAAACACTTAAATATATGAACAAGTGAACATAAGATAATTGATTTTTATCATAGCTTGCGCTTCTTAACACCTTCCCAATATGCTTTTGCCGCTTGCTCTGTTTTGTTTTCTCCAAAGGTGTAGTATTTTGCATTTTTAATATCATTTGGAAGGTACTGCTGCTCGCACCAATCATTTTGAAATCCGTGTGGGTAAATGTACCCCTTGAAAAGTGGTGCTTCAAGATGCTTAGGAATTGTGTCGCCCTTTCCTGCCTTTATATCTTCACTTGCTTTGGCTATGGCCTCATATGCAGTATTAGACTTTGGTGCAGTTGCAAGCATAATAGCGCAGTTAGCAAGAGGAATTCTAGCCTCAGGAAGTCCCAGCATTTTTGCTGTTTCGCATAGTGAATATGCAATTTGCGCTGCCTGTGGATAAGCGAGACCGATATCCTCGCTCGCAATAACAAGTAATCGTCTTATAGGAGAAAGTATATCTCCGCCCTCCAGTAGCTTTGCAAGATAGAAAACGGCAGCATCAGGGTCAGAGCCTCTAATTGATTTTTGAAGTCCTGACAAAAGATTGTAGTGCACATCTGAATCCTTGTCAAAGAGTCCTGCGGAAATTGATGGAATGAATTCAGAAGCGATTTCCTTTGTTATTTCGCTTTCGCTCGCAAAATAAGCACCCTCAAAAAGAGTTATCGCGTGACGAACATCACCGTGAGCGCAAGAAGCCAAAAATTCAAGTGCATCATCATTTGCGGTTTTATTTATTCCGCAATCGTCGTTCAAGACATTAAGTGCTCTCTTTAAAACAGGCACGATTGATTTTGCAGAAACATGCTTGAATTCAAAGACAGAGCATCTAGAAATCAATGCGTCATAAATATAAAAATATGGGTTTTCCGTTGTAGAAGCAATCAAGGTAACTCGTCCGTCTTCTATATATTCAAGCAAAGCCTGTTGTTGCTTTTTATTAAAATATTGAATTTCGTCAAGGTATAGTAAAATTCCGTTTCCAGAAAAAATTCCATCACTAGTAGAAATTATTTCCTTAACATCTGAAAGAGAAGCGGTGGTTGCGTTTAACTTAAACATCTGCATCCCGGAGTTTTTAGCTATGATATTTGCAACGGTAGTTTTTCCAGTGCCGGGAGGACCGAAAAATATCATATTGGAAATTCTGCCCGAGCCAATCAAACGAGTTATAACACCGCTTGAGGAAATTAGATGCTCTTGTCCTGCAATTTCAGCAAAGGAGCTTGGTCGTAAGCGCTCGGCTAATGGCGTACTGTTCATAATGCCTCCAAAAAATGGTATAGATATAATATATCATAATTAAAGTAAAAAATCAATATAATATGGCTAAGAAACTAAGGAAGGCGATAATATGAAAATAGGAATAAAGAATCTTGTATCAAAAAATTTTTTAGGAAAGGAAGAAATAAAAAAACATAAGGATTTTATTAAAATAATTCTTTTGTTTTTTGCACTTTGTACAATTTCATTCTTTCTGATTCTTGGGTATAAAGATGCTATAAATATGAAAGAAAATAATAATGAATATACCCCTGCGTTCAATGATACCTATGTATATGAAATTTTAGAGCTTGATTTACTCGAATATGAGGAAAAAGTGGGGGACGTATCTGAAAATCGAGATACAAGAAAAGATAAAAGGTGAAGAAATGCTTGACAAATTAGCTTATTTATCATTGCTTTTGACGGTAGTCAGCATTTCAGTTTCTCCCTATCCTATGATTTTGCTTTTAACCTACGGAATTCACGAGGCGGGACACTTGATTTTTGCCGTCGCATGCCGAGCTAAAATAAAAAAATTTAAGATAGGAGGCTTTCACCTTAGTTTATCATACGATTGCTCACAGATAAGCTATAAAAAAGAGCTTCTTGTGTGCGTTGGCGGTATAGCTTTGAATTTACTTTCAGCTCTTTTGGTTAGCTTTTTGCCTTTTGCAGTAGGAGCGAGAGCAGAATTCTTTATTTTGTGTAGCATTTGTCTTGCTCTAATGAATTTGTATCCTGCTGAAATTTTAGACGGTGGAGGAGCATTGAAAACCATTCTTTACATAATGCTTCCACAACCTAAAGCTGAAAAAATCTCAAGGGGAGTGTCTGTTTTTGCAATAATATTGCTGTGGCTGGTGTGCGTTTATTTTCAGCTTGTTTTTTCTTCGAATATATCGCTCTTTTTCATTTCTGTCTTTTTGCTTGTCGAGGTTTGCTTTTCTTTTATAAAATAATATAAAGAAATTTGCGCGTAAGTATTGCACAAACAGTAATTTTCTGTTATAATGCAAATGATTTACCTTTTTAGCGAATAAAGAAGATATTTGTCACGTATTCAAGCGTGGGTCCCTATGGTAAATCAAATCTACGAAAGAACGGGGATAAAAATGAACGAAAAAAAGATCATTGAGCCAAAGGGTGAAACGATAGCTACCGGCGAAGAAAATGTTCAAGTAAGAAAGATTGTGCAGCTTAAAAACGTTGCAAAATCCTTTGATGGTGAGATAATTCTCGACCATATCAATTTAGATGTATACGAGAAGGAGTTTATTACGCTTCTTGGTCCATCAGGCTGTGGTAAAACCACAACACTTCGTATTATTGCAGGCTTTGTTACACCGGATACGGGCGACGTGCTCTTTGAGGATGCAAGAATTAATGATTTGCCACCTCATAAGCGCCACGTTAATACCGTTTTCCAAAAGTATGCGTTATTTCCGCATCTCAATGTTTATGAAAACATTGCTTTTGCTCTTCGATTGAAGAAGGTTTCAGAAGAAGAAATTTATGAGCGCGTAGAGGAAATGCTAGCCATGGTTAACCTACGCGGATTTGAGAAAAAGGATGTTAATTTGCTGTCAGGCGGTCAACAGCAACGTGTTGCTATTGCCCGTGCGCTTATTAATAGACCTAAGGTTCTTTTGCTTGATGAGCCTTTGGGAGCGCTTGACTTAAAGCTCCGCAAGGATATGCAAAATGAGCTTAAAAATATTCAGAGAAAAACAGGAATTACGTTTGTATACGTTACTCACGACCAAGAAGAGGCGCTTTCTATGTCTGATACCGTTGTCGTTATGGCAGACGGAAAAATTCAGCAAATAGGAACCCCTACTGATATTTACAACGAGCCTCAAAACGCTTTTGTTGCTGATTTTATTGGTGAGAGTAATATTATTGATGGCGTAATGCTTGATGATTATAAAGTGAAATTTTCAGGACACGAGTTTGTGTGTCTTGATAAGGGCTTTGATAAAAATGAGTCTGTTGACGTTGTAGTAAGACCAGAGGACGTTGACGTTGTTCCACTTGATAAGGGTATGCTTATAGGTGTTGTTACTTCAGTTACCTTCAAGGGCGTACACTATGAAATTATTGTCAGCATTAAGGACTTCAAGTGGATGATTCAATCAACCGACTATGTAAGCGTTGGACAAGAGATTGGCGTTTACGTTGAGCCCGATGCAATACATATTATGAAAAAATCCGAATATTCAAATATGTTCGGTGACTACTCATCATTTAGTGACGAGCTTGAACACTTGTCCGACACAAATGAGGAGGAAGAGTAAAGAAAATGACAAAAAAGAATATACTCAAGCAAGCGGCGGCATATCCGCATATGGTATGGGCAGTTATCTTTATAATTGCTCCGCTCCTGTTTGTAGCATATTATGCATTTACTAACAAGGATGGCATTTTCACTCTTGCTAATTTGGGAAAGCTTGCACAAGCAACCTATTTAGAGGTGTTTTTGCGTTCCGTTTGCTTTGCTTTTTTAGCAACTGTTATTTGCTTTGTAATTGCATATCCCGTAGCATATTTTATTTCAAGGACAAGCCAATCGGCTCAAAAAATCCTTGTTATGCTCGTTATGCTTCCTCAATGGCTGAATTTCCTTATAAGAACATATTCTTGGATGGCAATTTTGGAGGATACGGGAATTATTAATAGCGTCCTTGGGATTTTTGATCTGAATATTCATATGATCAACACCCCGGGTGCTGTAATTTTGGGTATGGTATATAATTTCTTACCGTATATGATAATACCGATACACTCGGCGATGACGAAAATAGATCCGCGTGTTTTAGAAGCGGCATCAGACCTTGGTTGTAATCCGTTTAAGGTTGTTACAAAGGTTGTTTTCCCACTTTCCTTGTCTGGTGTGATTTCCGGTATTACTATGGTTTTTGTACCATCAATCAGTACCTTCTATATCTCGCAAAAGCTCGGTGGCGGTAACTTCGATTTAATCGGTGACTCAATTGAGCGTCAATTCCAAACGCAGTATGATTACAATATGGGCGCGGCTATGTCCTTTGTCCTTATGCTTTTAATTATTGCCTCAATGGCTATAATGAACAAATACTCTGACGATGAGGGAGGAGTAATTGTATGACAAAGAAAAAGTTTAATTTCCGCACCCTGTGTATAATTTTGACGTTTATTTTCCTTTATATGCCTATTGGAGTTTTGATATTTTTCTCCTTCAATAAGGGCGACTCAACGGCGGTGTTCAGCGGCTTTTCGCTCCGTTGGTATAAGGAGCTTTTTACCGATACTGCAACTTTAAATGCGCTTAAAAACACGCTTGTTTTGGCTGTACTTTCATCGGTTATTTCAACCATAATCGGCACAGCTGCCGCATATGGTATTTCAAAAATGCGTAATAAATACGTAAAGAGCCTTACAATGACAACAACACAAATCCCAATGATAAACCCTGAAATCGTTACGGGTATATCAATGATGCTTCTTTTTGTGTTCGTTGCAAACATTTTAGGTTCGACCTCCTTGACTGGCTTTTGGACTGTTTTGATAGCCCACATTACATTTAATTTACCTTACGTAATACTTTTGGTGCTACCAAAGTTCAAGGAAATGGATAAGAGCTTGCCTGAAGCGGCGCTTGACCTTGGCTGTACGCCATTTCAGTCGTTTTTCAAGGTTGAATTGCCTGCAATTATGCCTGGTATAGTTGCCGGATTTATAATGGCATTTACCTTGTCTATTGACGACTTTGTAATCAGCTATTTTACGACCGGTAGCGGTTTTGAAACGTTGCCGATTAGAATTTACTCAATGACCAAAAAGCGCGTAACTCCTGATATGTATGCACTTTCAACCCTTATTTTTGTTACTATTCTTGTTTTGCTTCTTGTTTCTAATTTTACAACCGGCAAAAACAAAATAGAGCTTTCAAAGAAGGCAAAAAAGGTGTTTAAAATCATTGGTGGCTCAGCATTTGGTATGATTGGCGTTGTTACTGTAGTTTTGCTTTGTATTTCCGCAACAACCGAGGTTAAAACTGTTAACGTTTATAACTGGGGTGAATATATTGCCGACGGTGGATATGATTCCGAGGTTGTAAACGACCTTTTTGAGGAATGGGCAGAGAAAGAGTACGCGAAAAAAGGACAAAAGGTTAAGGTTCAGGTGAACTATACCACATATGCAAGCAATGAGGATTTGTATGCTAAAATAGCAAACGGCGTCGGTGGATATGATATTATTGTTCCGTCTGAATATATGCTTGAAAAAATGCATAACGAAGGACATTTGCAACCGCTTGACCTTACTCAAATTCCTAATGCTAAATTTGTAAGCTCGCAATTTGAAAATATGTTTGTTTATGAGAAAACAACGTTTGAAAAAGATGGAAAAACCGAAGAAATTCCTGCGGGCAACTATGGTATCTCCTATACCTATGGTATAGTTGGTATCGTTTATAATCGCACAGAGCTTGAAAAGTACGCACCTAAAGCTCTTGAAAGAATTGATAGCGGAGATGCTGGCTGGGAGCTTCTTTTTGGAGAGCCTATACTTGATAAAAACGGCAACTATCAATATAACGAAGATGGTAGTATGGTCGTTGATACAACATATCTTAAGGAATTAGAAGGGCAAATTCTTCAATTCAATAACTCTCGTGACGCATTCGGCTCAGCTATGTACTATCTTGGCGTTGACGTAAACAATCCAACTGAGGAAGATTGGAAAGCAGTTTACGGACTTCTTGCAACACAAAAGAAGTACTTTAGCGGATATGTAATGGATGAAATATTCAACAAAATGGAAAAGGGCGAGGCTTGGATTGCCGCTTACTATGCAGGCGATTGTCTATCAATGGTTGCATCAGCTGCGGAAAACGATTTAGAGCTTGGCTTCTACTATCCAAAGGGCGATATAAAAACGGTTAATGAAGAAACCGGTGAAATCGAAACTGTTCGCGGATATACCACAAATATTTTCGGTGATGCTATGTGCATTCCTAAAAGAGCAAATGAAGATAATTTAGAGCTTGCGCATATGTATATAAACTTTATGCTAAGACCGGATATTGCATATGAGAATGCAGAATATATCTATTATGGATGCCCATACGATTATACCGATAAAAACGACTATTATGTTGATAAAAACGACGGAAATTATGTGAAGCTTGACAACTCTTACGTCCTTATATCAGATGCCGAAAAAATGGGAATAGATACTAAGGATATGGACAAATATATATTTGACGAGACCGAATATAATGCAAATATAATAGAAGTAATCAATTATCAAACGGCAATGGGTAGATTCCAACTTGAGTATGACGAGGATGATGAAATAGTTGAGGGCGAAAATCAAAAATATTCATTCTCGTTTGATGAAAACAGAGCGCTTTCACTCAAGCTTGATGATAATGGGGTGTATGAAAGCTCGTATGTTTATATTCTTGACGAAGAAGGAAATGTCTTACTTGAGGACGAGAGTGATTATTCTGTAATATATCATAAGGATTTTGAGAATGATGAAAAAAATCCGGAGAAATTAAAGAATATGTTTGACACCTATGCCTATAAGGATTTGACAGGCGTTACTTTTGATGAAGAAACGGGAATTACACAGCTTGATATGCTAAATGATTATTGGGATATATTAAAAACAAAATCATCATCAATGGTTGGTATTTACGTAATTTGCCTGATTATTGCAATAGGTCTAGTGGTCTATGTAGTTTATGTTCAAGTAATAAAGAGAAAGCGCAGAAAACTATATTGGGCGCAAACTCCAACTCCTAAACTAAAACAAAAGGAAGAGGACAATGTTGATTTGTCGGCAACTCAAGTGATTGCTGTTGAGAAGGCAAAAAAGAACAAAAAATAGACACGTGTCACAAAAAACAATAAAAACCACGATTTTAAATCGTGGTTTTTTGTTATTCTGATTCCTTGTTGTTTTTTAGCTCCTTGCGTCTTTTCTTTTCTTCGTTGTTGATAAGGTCGGGGTGAAAGCCATCCACCTCACCACGCTTGATTGCACCCATTATTCTATGGTAAAGTCCGTGATGCTCCTTTTCAAATACGTCCAAATATTCCTTCATTTTTGCACGCTCGGTATTTCCGTCAGCAGGACATTTAACCTCAACTATGGGTAAGCTTGCGCCTTTGGAAAAGGTTTTTATATCCTTTTCAGGCGTGTATATGAGCGGTCTTATCATTGTCAAATCCTTGCGAGAAAGGTATGTAACAGGTCTAAACGCGCCAATTCTTCCCTCAAAAAAGAGATTTAGCATAAAGGTTTCAACAACGTCATCGTAATGGTGACCAAGAGCCAGCTTGTTGCACCCAAGCTCCTTGCAGGCATCGTGCAAGGCACCGCGCCTCATTCTTGAACAAAGAGAGCAGGGACTTTTTTCTTCTCTTACGTTGAAAATTATTTCGTATATTTGAGTCTTAATAATATGGTACTCAACCTCTAAATCGCGACACAGGGTGTCGATTTCTGAAAAATCCATACTGGGTAAGCCCATATCGATGGTAATTGCTAAAACCTCATATTCAATTCCTAAAACACGCTTTAGTTTTACAAGTGCACAAAGAAGCGCGAGTGAGTCCTTGCCACCTGAAACACCGACAGCAATTTTGTCACCCGCTTTTATCATTGAATATTCCTCAACGGCTTTGCGTGTATGGCTTAAAATCCTTTCAATGTTATTAAACTCTTTCATTTGAACCTCATTCTTGAAACTTGCATAATATGGTATAAATTAAATCAATGGGGGAAAATTATGGCTATAAAAATTTACATAGACCAAGGGCACAACCCACAAGCACCAAATACAGGCGCGGAGGGAAACGGACTTCGCGAGCAGGATATAACCTATGACGTAGGGCAAAGACTTGCTAATTTGCTTCGCCAAAATGGAAATTTCGAGGTGCGTTTATCTCGTCCGACACCACAAACTCAACTCGGTAATTCGAATGCTTCAAGCCTTCGTACGCGTGTAAACGAGGCTAATTCATGGGGGGCAGATTATTTTGTTAGTATACACACCAACGCTTCAAGCCAAGCAAGTGCTAACGGAACAGAGGTTTTAGTATATACCGAGCCATCGACATCTGCTAATTTGGCCGAGGATATTTTGCGTGAGGTGACAGAAATAACAGGTCTTGAGTCTCGCGGAGTAAAAGAGCGACCAGGTCTTTATGTTTTAAGAAAAACGACAATGCCGGCAGTGCTTGTCGAGCTTGGCTTTATAACCAATACAAGTGATGCCATAAGAATGCGCGATAATCCAGGACTTTTTGCAAGGGGAATATATCAGGGCATTCTTGATTTTTTAAATCTATAACAAAAATATTTTAACATAAAATGATTTTAAATTCAATATGAAAATTTATGTATAACTACTAGAAAAGTACAAACAATAAAAAAGCAACGATAACTAAAAAAGGAGAAAAAATATGAAAGCGACAGGAATTGTTAGAAGAATTGACGACCTCGGCCGTGTAGTTATACCAAAAGAAATAAGAAGAACAATGAGAATTCGCGAGGGCGACCCGCTTGAAATATATACAGACAGAGAGGGCGAGGTAATATTCAAAAAATACTCTCCAATAGGAGAGCTTGCTAATTTTGCCGCACAATACGTTGATACCTTGCATAAGATTTGCTCAATGTCTGTTGTCGTGACGGATCGCGACGTTGTAATTTCATCTGCAGGAGTTTCTAAAAAGGAATATTCAGACAAGGGATTGACCGAGGAATATGAAGGCATTATGGACACAAGAAATATGTATATCTACAAGGAAAACACTGATAAGATAATTATGTGCGATGGTGCGAGTGGGTATGTTAAATATGCAATGCCCATAATTTCAGAGGGAGACGTTATTGGTTCAATTGCTTGTATTACTGCAGAAGAAAGAGTAGTGGTTGACCCACATTCGACAGAGGCGAAGCTGATTCAAACTGCAGCATCATTTCTTGGCAGACAATTTGAGGCGTAAGTATAATTTTTACAGAGTGTTTTTCGCTTGTAAAAAAGAAAGCCCTAATAAAAAAGAGACCGATTGGTCTCTTTTTTATGTTTCTTTATATACATTCTTAAGTGCCGGATACATTTTTTTAAAGGCTTGATATTTTTTCTCGTATTTTGCAGTGATTTCGGTGTCAGGATAGGTTATGTCCTTTTCCTTAACAAGCTTATCCGTTGCTTCTTCAACGTTTTTGTAAGCTCCATCAGCAACCATAGCAAGAATTGCACCGCCATATGCCGGACCCTCTTCAATTAAAGGTCTGATTACAGGAATTCCGAAAACGTTTGCAAGAATTTTTCGCCAAACCTCGCTTTTGGCACCACCACCGCAAACCTTTGTAGCATCTATTTTGCAGCCACTTGATTTGGCAAGCTCCAAGGAGTCACGTAAAGCATATGCAACGCCTTCTAAAACCGCAAGTGTCATTTCTTTCCGCGTGGTGCTTGGGCGCATGCCGATAAACGCACCTTTAGCATCAACATCGTTGTGCGGTGTTCTTTCTCCCATCAAATAAGGCAAGAAATAAACATCATTTTCACCAACCAAGGAGAGAAGTCCGTCTTCTTCAGCACGAAAATCACCCGAACCAAGAATTTCCTCAACCCACCACTTGTTGCAAGAAGCCGCAGAAAGAATACAGCCCATTAGGTGATATTTTCCGTTTGCATGACAGAAATTATGTAGTGCGCCACACTCGTTGTTTACAAAATGGTCTTGTGAAATAAACACCGTACCGCTAGTACCGAGTGAAACGTTACATGCGCCACTCTTCGAGATGCCTGTGCCGATAGCTGCACCTGCGTTATCACCGGCACCAATTGCTATTGTAATTTCACCAAGTCCAAGCTCGCTTGCAATTTCAGGCAAAAGCGTGCCGATTTTTTCATAGGATTCAAAAAGAGTAGGGAGAGTGTCGATATTTACCGAGCAAATATCACACATTTTTTCTGACCAGCATCTGTTTTTTACATCTAGAAGAAGCATACCCGAAGCATCTGAATAGTCAGTAGCAAAGGTGCCGCTTAATCTATAAGCGAGATAGTCCTTCGGTAGCATAATTTTCCTTATGCGAGCAAAGTTATTTGGCTCGTTTTCCTTAACCCATAAAATTTTGGGTGCGGTAAAGCCGGCAAATGCAATATTGGCGGTATAATCCATCAAATTATCTTGACCGATAACCTCGTTTAAATATGCGGTTTGCTTTGCGGTTCTTCCGTCGTTCCACAAAATTGCAGGGCGGATAACCTCGTCATTTTCATCAAGGATAACAAGTCCGTGCATCTGTCCACCGAAGGAAATGCCCTTAACCGTGTCTAACTCTACATCATTCAGAAGCTCTTTGAGTCCGTCGATGGTAGAATTATACCAGTCGATTGGGTTTTGCTCACTCCATCCGCTTTGAGGATAGAAAATTGGGTATTCACGGCTAACAGTTTTTATTATCGCCCCCTCCGTGTCAACCAAGAGGATTTTCACGGAGGAAGTACCTAAATCAATACCGATATACTTATTCATATTAACCAAAAAGAACGCTGTTTACAATGCCCTCAAGCATTTCTTGTCTGCCACTGCCTGGAAGCTTAGCTGAGCCTAGCTTTTCAGCATATGCTGAAAGCTCTTGTAAAGAGGTTTCTCCACTTAGAATTTTTTGTCCGATTTCGGTGTTATAGTAGCTTGAATATCTTTCCTTCTTAAATTCATCAAGACGTCCGTCCTCAATAAGCTCTGCCGCTTTGATAAGACCAAGAGCGAAGGTATCCATACCGAGAATGAATGCGATGAACATATCCTCGTATGTATATGAAGGACGACGATTCTTTGCATCGAAGTTAAAGCCACCGGTAAGTCCGCCTGCCTTTAATACCTCATACATACACATAGTAGCAGTATAAACGTCAAATGGAAATTCGTCAGTGTCCCAACCAAGGAGGTAGTCGCCTTGGTTAGCGTCAATAGAGCCGAGCATACCGTTGATAGCACTGATTCTTAAATCGTGCTCAAAGGTGTGACCTGCAAGTGTTGCGTGGTTAGCTTCAATGTTCATCTTGAAGTCCTTGTCAAGACCATGAGCCTTCAAGAATCCGATAGCAGTAGCAGCGTCAAAGTCGTACTGATGCTTCATTGGCTCCTTTGGCTTTGGTTCAATGTAGAAGTCACCTGTAAATCCGATTGAACGACCATATTCAACAGCCATCTTCATAAGTCTTGCAATGTTGTCTTGCTCGAATTTTACGTCTGTATTTAGAAGTGTTTCGTAGCCCTCACGTCCGCCCCAGAAAACGTAGCCCTTACCACCGAGCTTAACAGTTAAATCAAGAGCTTTCTTTACTTGTGCAGCTGCAAAAGCAAAAACCTCTGCGCTGTTTGAAGATCCTGCACCATTGCAGAAGCGTGGGTTAGAGAACATATTTGCGGTTCCCCAAAGGCACTTAATGCCGGTCGCATTCATTTTTTCAAGAATGTAGTCGGAAATTTCGTCAAGACGGCGGTTGGTTTCCTTAATATCATCAGCCTCAGGAACGATGTCAACGTCATGGAAACAGAAATATTCGATTCCTAGCTTTTGCATAAATTCAAATCCTGCGTCAACCTTTGCCTTGGCATGTGCCATAGTGCCATATTCCGCACCGAAGGACTTGTTTGCAACACCACGACCGAACATATCAGTTCCTTCAGCACAAAGATTGTGCCACCAAGCCATAGCAAATGGGAGGTGCTCCTTCATAGGCTTGCCCATTACAATTCTTTCAGGGTCATAGTACTTAAATGCAAGAGGATTCTTGCTCTTTGGACCCTCGTATTTGATTTTTTCGATGTTAAAAATTTCGCTCATTTTTATTTATCTCCTATAAAAAATTTTTATAATCTCATCATGTGTAAGGCACGACTCTTGTGTAATTATCCTTGTTTGAATAAAAGGGCACACTTCTGTCTTTAGAAACCATATAAGCCCATATCTGAAAACAGATAACTCGTTCTAACTATATCATAAGATATAGGGGATTGACATTGCTATTCATAAGTGATACAATTATAATCATAAATTAAGATTTTTGGAGTAAATTATGATTACTTATGAAGGACATCGTTCGTATTCAGGATATGAAATATATCGTCAATTTGATGAAAATCTAACATTTGGTATACATCTTCACAATAGTTTTGAGCTTGTTTATGTTAAATCGGGAGAATTATCAGTTCATTTAAATGGCAAAGATTACATAGTAAAGAAAGGACAGGCCATGTTTATTTTGCCAAACGCTATTCACTCATACAAAACAGAGAAACAATCTGCCAGTGCGCTTTATATATTTTCTAATCGTTATGTCTATACATTCTATGGTCAAATCAAGAGTAAAGCACCAATATGCCCGATTTTCAATCTTGAAAATCCACAGGTGTTAGAAAATTTAAATGACGAAAGCATAGATAAATATCTTGCTAAGTCAATCTTTTATAATTTGATTTATCAGTTCAATAAAAATACGAGCTTTGAGGAGAAAAACACCAAGCTTCTCGACAATTATGGCAAAATTCTTAACTATATTTCAATGCATTATCAAGAAAATATAACAGTCAAAGATATAGCAAGGGAAATGGGCTATGACCATCGATACGTTACATCACTTATAAAAAAAGGTCTGGATACGACCTTCCGTGCGCTCCTTAATGAATATCGTATTCAAAATGCTCAATATCTTTTAGCAACAGAATCTAAAAATATAGCCGAAATAGCTTATGAATGCGGTTATGACTCGCTTTGCTCATTTAATCGCAACTTTAAAGAAATCACCGGCATAACTCCAAAGCAGTTTAGACAGAAATAAAATGCTACATTTATTTAATGCTAAATTTCAACCACGTATTGAAAAACGCGCAAATATATGATATTATATAAGTTGAACTTTATTAAACTAAAGCAAATTTACCTATGCATTTGGCAAAAGGAGAGAATTATGTTAGATTTTGCAAAAGAAAAAGCACTTTGGGACAATATAAGAGAAAGCGAGGACTTTGCACGTCATCGCGAGGAAATATTGGCTAAATATAAGGAAAGCTTTACAGTTGAGCCGTCACCTCACACAGTAGAGGAGATTCTTTCAAAGGACGACCACGGCAAGTGGGCGCGTTCTCTAAATCAGCTACAAACGTCTGCACTTTTGTCACTTATATACCCTGACAATGAGGAATATTATAATAACCTGCTAAAAATCGTTTGGTCGTACCTTGACACCTATACTTGGGCGCCACTAGGTCACTATAACAGCTATTACAACAGAACTCCCGATGACTACGATATAGGTCTTATTGATATTTTTGCATCTAGCGTTGCATTTTCTCTTGCGGAAATTAAAAATCTTTTCAGCGATAGATTCCCACAACTGATAAAGGACAGAATTTCAGCGGAATTAAAGCGCAGAACAATAGATCCGTTCGTGACTAGAAAATATTTCTGGGAAAAGCACCCGAACAACTGGGCATCGGTCTGTGCAGGAGGCGTCGGCGGTGTTCTTATGTACGAAGCGCCTGATGTCTATATGGAGCAAAGAGAACGTCTTGACTCTGCAATGCAAGTATACATAGACAGTTATGCAGATGATGGCGTATGTGTTGAGGGGGCAGCATATTGGGGCTTTGGCTTTGGATTTTTTGTTTCCTATGCACTGCTTCAAAAAGAGCTTACCAATGGAGAATATGATTGGTTCAAAAATGAAAAGGTAAAAAGGATAGCAACCTTTATTCAAAAAATGCTTCTCCAAACAAACGTAGTTGCCCGCTTTAGTGACTGTAATCCGCGTGAAAACTATTGGGTAGGTCTACCGCACATCTTGCGTGACATTTATGGCGAAGAAGTAGAGAAGCTGCCAAAAACCGCAGGTACAATTATTGCTTACACGCACCTTAATTTCTCACTCCGTTCGCTTATCTATTATAAGCCTGAATATACAACCGATAAGGTTGCCGAGGACGTGGTTTATAACATGGAAAGCACCGCATACTTTACAAAGCGCACAAAGTATTACGGCTTTGCTTGTAAGGGCGGAAATAATGGCGAAAGCCATAACCATAATGACGTTGGTTCGTTTATCTTAGCAAGAAATAACAAGGAAATTCTTTGCGACATTGGTGCCGGCGCATACTGTGACGGCTACCATACAAACAAAAGATACACGTTCTTCCATCCATCGTCATTCTCACATAACTTACCATTCTTTGACGGTATAGGTCAAGACGGTGTAAGACGTGAGGACGTTAAAATTGATTATAATGAGAAAGAAAGCTCCGTTTATATGGACTTTACTCGCGGATACGGAATTGATTACCTTGAAAAGGCAGAAAGAAAATTCATTTTTGAGGATAATAAAATCACCTTGACCGACAAATTCACTATGAATAAGGAAAGCGTAATTACCGAAAGATTTGTTTCTTTTATAGAGCCTAAGGTTGAGGGCAAAAACGTTATTTTAGATGATTTAACTATTTCGCCAAGAGATGAAATTTTACCCAAAATAACGTTAGAGGTACACAATGGTCACCTTGCGAACACAATTGACAGGGTTTACTGTATTGATTACATTTTAAATGGAAAAACAGAATTTGTGGTGGATTTTATAGCACCGAAGAAATAAGGAGAGAATTATGAGTCCAAGCTTAATACCGATTATATTGACTATTGTATTTTCGGTTTTTCTTGCTATTGGTTTTTTGATGGGCTTTTTAAAAGGAACGGTAAAAAGCATTGTTGACGTTGCCTTTGCTGTTGGTAGTGCAGTTTTGGCTTTACCTGTTACTAAAATTTTAGTTAATTTAATAGTTAGACCGTCAACTATACTTATGGTGCTGGACATACTGGAATCGGTTCTTCCTCCCGAGGCAAACCAGTATATTATAATGGCGCAAGAGATAATTACCAATGATGCAACAAGAGATAATGTGCAGGATATTATACAGCTTGTAGGGGCATTCCCTGTGCTTATTATATCACCGATTATTTACGTTTTGGTCTTCTCAATTATATGCGTTGTTGCATTTATAATAGCGTTTATAGTAAAGCTTTTGGCTTGTCCGAAAACAAAAAGCGTACCATTAAGATTTGCGGGCGGTGGTCTTGGTATAATAACCTGTGCAATATTATTTTCAGCGTTTGTTTTGCCCGTTGTTGGCTATACCAATATGGCATCAAATACAATAGATTACTATATGGAAATCACCGAAGAGTCCAAGGGCGAAGAGGTGGCAGAGGTAGCCGAGTCGAAATCAGGCGATGAAATATTCGATAAAGCCGTAATAGATAACGCACTATCAAGTGCAAAAAAATATATAGACCCAATAAAAAACAATCCTATATGTATAGTTACGTATGGGCTTGGGGGAAAAGGAATATTTACGTCCCTCACAACTATAAGCGTTGATAATACAAAAATCAATCTACAAAACGAGATTAGTGGAGCAGTTGATGTTTTTGATGCCTCGTTAGCATTTATAAACACATCACCTAGTAACTATGGCACAGAGCAGGCAGATGCAATAAACAGGGTAAATGGTTCTCTTGAAAGGTCGGAATATTTACCGCTTGTTCTATCAAAAACAATTTCCTATATTGCAAACGAGTATTATCAAGGGCATTCCATAATGGGTATTGAAAAGCCAAATCTTGGTGAGCGATACAACCCTACGTTTGATAAAATTCTTGCGGTTTTAAAGAATACTGACTCGGACGATATAAGAACGGATATAAAAACTATTTCAAATATCGCAAACGGAGCTTTAGAAACAGGTCTTGTTTCAAACGTAACGTCTGACGAAATCGATGTATGGGAGATTGGCGAAAACAGTGAGTTTATAGAGGTTGTCTTGGTTGAGCTTTATAAGAATTCAAGAACCTACAATATGGTTCCTTATCTTACAAGCGCACTAACCAACTATGCACACGAGATATATGATGATGTCAACGGGACAGACACCTATCCCGTAGAATTTGACTATACAAATTACAATGAAGAGAATCTTGAAAAAGAGGCTGAAAGCATAGCCGAAACAATAAAAAATATACACAAATTTGTAGATAGCTTTGACTTTTCACAGGAGGAAAGTGCAAAGGAAATTGTTGTAAACTCTGACTTAAACGCACTGGGCGAAGCGCTTATGGCAATGAGAGACGGTATGTTTACTGACAGAATGTTTAAAATTGTTTTCCACGCAATTCTTTATTCAGAAAAGGCAGATGATACGGGTATTGTAGACAAGGATTTTATTGAAAGAGTAGAAAAGAACGACTCTGATATTGTAAAAATCTTTGTTTCAAGACAAAACGTATTAAAGCTTGCTCTTGCAATTCAAGAGAAAAAGAGCAAGGAAGAAAGAACGGAGCTTATGCACTCTGTCGTTGAGGATATTCTTTCCGAGGATGAAACAGTAAGCTCGTTAATAAGCAAGGACAATCTTGTGTCTATAGGTATGAGCAAAAATGATGCAAATAGCGTTGAGGCAATAGTAAACTCAATGATTGATGGTGCACATAAGTGTGAATTCACAGACGAAAACGAAAAGGAAACGGAAATTGAAAAAACCGAAAAAATTATTGATGCTGTAAGTAATACCATCTTCGGCGAGGTTGATGGCGATATGTTTAAGGTTGGCGAGTCATCATCGACAACCGATATGACAGCACAGGAATTCGTTGATCAGGTTATAGCATCAAAGCTTTCATCATCAATGGTGAATAATGCGGTAGTTGATAAAAACGGAGAAATAAAGGAAGACCCTTATGGAATTCAAGATGCGCTTTCAGACAGCGACACAGAAGAAATAAGAAATGCACTTGAGAGCACATATAGTAAAGAAGGCTTGACAGACGAAGAAAGAAAAACACTTGATTCGCTTTCGGCAATCTTTGGAATAGAAAACGAATAAAAATTTAATTGCAAATTTAACACGGCAAAACGGAGGATACAAATAAAATGGGACTTACAATCGCACAAAAAATCATTAAAGAACACTTGATTTCGGGAGAAATGAAGGTAGGAGAGGAAATCGCATTAAGAATTGACCAAACTCTTACTCAAGATGCCACAGGAACAATGGCATATCTCGAATTTGAGGCAATAGGAATTCCTCGTGTAAGAACGAAGCTTTCTGTTGCTTATATAGACCACAACACACTTCAGTCAGGCTTCGAGAATGCTGACGACCACCGCTATATTCAATCAGTAGCAAAGAAATTCGGTCTTCGCTTCTCACGCCCGGGCAATGGCATTTGCCACCAAGTACACCTTGAGCGCTTTGGCGTTCCCGGTATGACTCTTATCGGCTCGGATAGCCACACTCCGACAGGCGGTGGTATCGGTATGCTTGCTATGGGTGCAGGTGGACTTGATGTTGCAGTTGCAATGGGCGGTGGTGCATATTACATCACTATGCCGAAAATGTATAAGGTAAACCTAACAGGCAAGCTTCAGCCTTGGGTTAGCGCAAAGGACGTAAGCCTTGAAATACTCCGTATACTTTCAGTTAAGGGCGGTGTTGGCGCAATTATCGAATGGGGTGGCGAGGGCATAAAAACCTTGTCTGTTCCCGAAAGAGCAACAATTACAAATATGGGTACAGAGCTTGGTGCTACTACCTCTATTTTCCCATCTGATGAAATCACAAAGGAATTTTTAGAGGCACAGGGCAGAGGGGATGCATACATTCCGCTTGAAAGCGACCCTGATGCTGAATATGATAGAATTATAGACATTAATTTGTCAGAATTAAAGCCTCTATTGGCTTGTCCTCATAGCCCTGATAACATTAAGAGCGCAGAGGAGCTTAAAGGCATTAAGGTTGACCAGGTATGTATCGGCTCTTGCACAAACTCATCACTTCGCGATATGCTAAAGGTTGCCGCCATGCTCAAGGGTAGAAAGATTGATGATAGCGTTAGTATGTCAGTATCGCCAGGATCTAAGCAGGTTCTTGCTATGCTTGCTGATTGTGGCGCACTTTCCGATATTTTAGCAGCTGGCGCACGTGTGCTTGAATGTGCGTGCGGTCCTTGCATCGGTATGGGCTTCTCACCAAATTCCGCAGGAGTATCTCTCCGTACCTTCAACCGTAACTTCGAGGGTAGAAGCGGTACAAAGGATGGTCAAGTATATCTTGTTTCTCCGGAGGTTGCAGTTGCATCAGCCTTGACAGGATATATAACCGATCCAAGAACATTGGGCGAATATATTGATATTACAATGCCGGAAAAATTCAAGATTGATGACTCCGCGGTAATTTTACCCGCTAGTGTTGAGGAAGCAAAGGACCTTGAAATTTTACGCGGTCCAAACATCAAGCCTTTCCCAACAACATACCCACTTGAAAATGAAATCAAAGCAAATCTCACCTTAAAGGTTGGCGATAACATTACAACAGACCATATTATGCCGGCAGGCGCAAAGATTTTGCCATACCGTTCAAACATTCCATTCCTTTCAAAGTTCTGCTTTGCAGTATGTGACGAAACATTTGCAGAAAGAGCATTGGAAGCTAAAAACTCAATAATTGTCGGCGGCTCAAACTATGGTCAAGGCTCATCAAGAGAGCACGCTGCTTTGGTTCCTTTGTACCTCGGAGTTAAGGCAGTTGTTGCTAAAAGCTTTGCAAGAATTCACGCAGCAAACCTAATAAATGCAGGTATTTTGCCTTTAACCTTTGAAAATCCGGATGATTATGAGCTTCTAAATCAAAATGATAGTCTAACTCTTGAAAACGTATTTGAGGGCATGGAAAACGGAAAAATCATTTTGAAAGCAAATGGTAAGGAAATTCCCCTTGCTTGCTCATATACCAAGCGCCAAATCGATATACTTAAAGCAGGCGGACTTTTAGCATACACCAAGGGAGAATAATCTTAATTTGAAGGAGAAATATGATGAAAGAGCTTTCTAAAGAAATTCTAAATACTTATAATCTTTGGCGCACAGATGAACGCTTTGATAAAGAAACTCGCGATGAACTAAATAAAGAAATGTCAAACGAAGAAATTGAGGACCGCTTCTGGCGCGACCTTGAATTTGGCACAGGCGGCCTTCGCGGAGTTATGGGCACGGGCACCAACAGAATGAATAAATATATCATTAGAAAAGCAACAAAGGGCTTTGCAAACTATCTTTTAAATAAATATGGTGCGGATGTAAAGAGAGGAGTGGCTATCGGCTACGATTCAAGAAACAATTCTGACACCTTTGCTCGAGAGGCATCGCTTGTTATGTGCGCCTCGGGCATCCCAACATTCCTTTTTGATTATCTTGTTCCAACTCCAACTCTTTCATTTACTGTGAGAGAGCTTGGCTGTGTTGGCGGTATTGTTGTAACTGCCAGCCACAACCCAAGAGAATATAACGGCTATAAGGTTTATGATTCTGACGGATGTCAGGTGCTTATAGAGGATGCAAACGCAATAATCGAGTACGTAAACGCTATTACCGATATTCCTGCTATTGAGGTTGCGAACGAGGAGGATGCAAGAGCGTCCGGACTTCTAAAATCTGTTGATGACTCTATATATACCAAGTTCTGTGAAAGCGTAAAAAAGCAAGCGCACGACGTAGGAGAGAAGAGTGCAAAAATTGTTTATACTCCACTTCACGGCACAGGAAACGTGCCGGTTAGACGTGTGCTTTCAGAGCTCGGCTATAACGTTACAGTGGTTGATGCACAGGTGGAGAAAAACGGTGACTTCCCAACGGTTGTTTCCCCTAACCCGGAAAATGCCGAGGCTCTTTCTATGGGAATCAAGCTCTGCGAGGAAATTGGTGCCGACCTTATTCTTGGTACAGACCCTGACTGTGACCGCGTTGGTATTGCCGTAAATACCAAGGACGGAATGAAGCTCTTTACAGGCAACCAAGTAGGCGCACTTTTGGTTGATTATGTAATTAAAATGAATAAATCATCTCTTAATGAAAAATCAACGGTAATCAAGACTATTGTTACAAGTGAGCTTGGCGCAATTATCGCAAAGCAAAACGGACTAAAGGTTATTGAAACTCTAACAGGCTTTAAGTTCATTGGCGATAAAATGAACGAGTTTGATAAAACGGGCAACGGTGAGTTTGTTATCGGTTACGAGGAAAGCTATGGCTATCTCGTTGGCACACACGCAAGAGACAAGGACGCGGTTGTTGCATCAATGCTCATATGCGAGATGGCGTGCTACTATAAAAATCAAGGCAAGACACTTGTTGACGTAATGGAAGAAATCTATGCAACATATGGATACTTCCTTGATAAGCTCGACTCATATACCTTAAAAGGTATTGATGGTGTTGAAAAAATCCAAGGTATTATGAAGGAAATGAGAGAAAAGGGCAAGTCCTTAATGCCAAATATAGCAGTAGTTAACGACTACACCATTGGCATTGATGATTTACCAAAGGCAGACGTACTCAAATTCGTGTTTGAGGACTCCTCTTGGATTGCAATCCGCCCATCAGGCACAGAGCCTAAAATCAAGGTGTATTATTCCGTAAAGGGCGAAAATAAAGCAGATGCCGAAAAGGTTCTCGAGTCACGCCGCGCAGTAATTAATCAAATCATTGGTGAATAAAAAATTTTGAAGGAAAACAAAATGAAAAACAAAATAGCTTTATTAATTGTTTTGGCTTTAGTTCTATCTTTAGTGCTTGCATTTACATCTTGTGGCGGTTCAACTGAAACAGACACAGATAATGAATCACAAAAAGCAGATACTGACACACAAACTGTTGATGAAACAGGCACGAATGAAAAAAACGATAACGAAGATGCTGACACAGAGGCGACCGAAACCGACACTGATACTGAAACCGAAACTGATACAGAAGCAGATGATTTAAACACTGATACGACAGACACAAGCACTGACACGCAAAAGCCCGAATCAAATGAAGGGGAAAGCAATAAACACAAAGAGCTTTATTCTCAAATAAAAGGTGGTAAATTCTTGGAAAATTTAGGCGATTCCACTATTGAAAAAGAAGATGCAACCGCAGTGAATTTTTCTCCGTATAGGCTTATATGCACATACGATGAGCTTTTGGAATTTGCTGAAAACGCAAGCAACATTGACAGCTCTGTTTTTGAGGAAAACATAATCCTTTACGTAAAGCAGAGATATCCTAATATATGTGGGGAACCGGTAGGCTATAGTGACTTCAAAATAGAAAATGGTGAATTGTTTATTACATATTCAAAATATAAGTATCGTCTTGAAAACTCAGGTGAACTAATTACATATTACAAGGATTATATTGTAATACCAAAGAGTGAGTTACCTCTCGAGCTTGAACGGAACGGAACAATCGGCGTTATAATTAACGTGATAGAATTAAATCATATGGAAGGAATTAACAAGGTTGAAGAGCAGACAGTACCTCTTAATTCCGCTTGGATTTTAAGAACAAAAGACGAGGTAAATGAGTTTGCGTCAACCTACAATATTACCGACAAGGCTTTCCCGTATTCTGACGAGGTGGTTGTTGCTATTTATATGAAGCGTCCGCAAAAAATCATGTATGTGGACGAGATTCAAAACACACATCAAGGGTATTTAGCCGAGGTGAACGGAAGTAATTTAAAAATAACTTATTTATATGACGAAAACAATGCAGGCGAAACGGAATATTATATTGACTTCATTGTTCTTCCAAAGGAAATGTTAGAAGGCGTCGAAGAAATAGAGGTAGCTCTTGAGCCACGGCAAAACCCTGTTTTAAATATTGGAACGGCATACTAATAAAAATCCCCCTTATGGTAGTTTCTTTAATTCTACCATAAGGGGTGTTTTTTGTGCTGTATGCACAAAATGGTTCACTTTAAAGTTCTGTGGGTTTGTTTTATTTAATTTCCACCGTCTTTGCTAGCGGAACAGAGTAGATAAGCACCTTGTCAAGAGGCTTTTCAAAAATAAGCTCAATCGCTTTTTTGTAGTACGATAGTTGGTTTGTATAGCGCTCCTTCAAGACTGCTTCGTAATTATTCTCTGTTACCTTGTCGGTTTTATAGTCAACGAGAATTAGTTTTCCGTTTGCATCCTCAAAAACCGCATCGATAACGCCCTGAACGAGTATTTTTTGTTTTTTAAGCTCGACATCGGACGTAAACTCGCCGGCATCTATCATAACGTTAAATCTAAACTCGCGCTTTATCATTTTTGCGCCCTTCATCATATTAAATAATGAAGAATTTCTGAATAGCTCAATGTGCGCCTTGTTTATTATGTCAGCGTCCGATTCCGAAATAAACGAATAATCAAGCATTCTTTTAAGCTCATTTTCATATCCGTTCTTTTCTAGATTGTCAAAATCACAGAACTGCATAAATAGGTGTGTTGCAGTACCTCGGTCAGCACCTGTTATAACGCTTTCCTCGCTCGATAAGAATTTAGGCTTTAATGAAAGCTCCTTTGACAAATCTATCTCGTCGTTTTCAGTACCGTCAAGCAGGTTGGGCTTTAATCTTGAAACACTAACCTTTGATGGTATTTTGTTAAGGTAGTCATATTGATATTTAAAATCAAATCTTTCCTTAAGCGTTTTACGTAGCTCGCTCACCTTGTCTAAATCAAGTGATTCCTCACTTGTTATGGTGTTTCCGTCTACCGCTATTTCTTCATAGGAATCAATAATTTTAAAATCAACATCGGGTTTTTTAGTGTAATAGGTGTTGAGTATATAATCAATATGCGAGTCGTGCGAATAAACGTAGTGCTTGCTAACGTATTTAGATAAGCCCTTGATAAGCGAAAGCTCCTTGTAGGCGTTTTCCATAGTAGCCGTTAAAATAACCTTGGTTCTTGCGCGAGTAAGAGCAACGTATAAAACACGCATTTCCTCGTCCTTTGTCGCTTTTTTAATTGCAAGTCCTACACTTTTTCTTATTAGAGTGTTATATTTAATTAAGCTTCCGGGATTTCCAACGTAGCTGGCGATACCTAGATGCCTTTCAAATAGAATCGGCTCGCGAGTGTCTTGGTCGGAAAAGCCTGTTTCCAAATTAGAAAGGAAGCAAATTTCAAATTCAAGACCCTTTGATGCGTGCACGGACATAATTCTTATAGAGTCAGCCGAGCTTGCAAACGCACCATCCTTGCTGGTAGAATTCTTTATGCTCTCAATGTAAATCAGGAACTTATAAAGACCCTTATATGATGTGCCTTCATACTCTCTTGCGTGGTTATAGAACTTTATTAAGTCCTTTCTTTCCGTTTTTTTAGTAGCTGAAATCAGTCCACAAGTGTTCATAACGTAAGAAACTGACTCATAGGCATTCATTTTTTTAACTTCGCTCTGCATTAGGGAAAGCTTTTTCTTGAAATGTTCAATTTTCTTTACAATTTCATCATTTCCTTCAAAGCTTAAAAGTGCGGTGTATAAGGGCACGTCCTTTTGACTCTTCTTTTTTATAAGAAGTAAATCATCAAATGAAAATCCAAAAACAGAAGAATATAAAGCGCCTGCTAAATATGTATCGTTATACGGATTATCAATAGTATTTAGAAGTGAAAGAAGTAAAAGGATATGTGGCTTTTCAAAGAACTTAACGTTATCAACGTATTCAGCATTAATTCCTAATTCGTTTAATGCATTGATGTAGTAAGATTTATGCTTGCCCTTGCGAAGAAGAATGGCAATATGAGATGGCGTGATTATCTCTCCACTGGGTAGCTTTTCTGTCCCTATCATATCGTAAATTCTTTTTGCAACGTATTTTGCTTGAATTTCCTCGTGCGAGAGATCGGGCGAAAAGGCGGAGCGGTCGATTAGACATATTTCCGATTTTTGAGGTGAAATCTCACCCTCGTATATTTTTTTGAATTCTAGCCTGTCATCAGCTTGATATGGAATGCCGTCGGAATTTAAAAACATATAGTCCGAAACCGCGTTTGTTAGGTCTATAACGTTCTTGTCACAGCGATAGTTTGACGACATAAATATCGTTTTTCCGTTTGTACCCTTGTCGTCCTTTTTTGTTACGTCTTCAAATATGGTTCTATAGTGAGAAAATATTTCAGGCTCAGCCGAGCGGAAGCGGTAAATACTTTGCTTTATATCGCCAACCATAAAGCGATTTTTTCTAGAAATTGAAGCAAAAATAGCATCCTGAAGCGAGTTAGTATCTTGATACTCGTCAATGTAAATTTCATCATATTCTTCTGCAATTTCACGTGCTAAAGAGGTTGGCTCACCATTTGGCTGGCATAAGAGCTTATATGCATATCTTTCTATATCATTGAAGTCGCAAACACCATATTTATGCTTTCTTTTTATAAACTCGTCATTGAATTTAGAAAGAATTTTATACATAGCCTCGCAAATTACGGTGTTTTGCGAAAGTGCATGATATAGAGAATCGTTTGTGGTGGAAAAATATTCCTTATACGTTTTAATTTTTGCTTTAAATTTATCACGTATCTTTTTTACAACCTCAACGTTTTCAATAGTACCCTTTCCAATTCCACGCAGGGTGTCAGCACTGTATGCTTCAAAAATGTCTTTAAACGATTGATAATTTAAGCAATGTGTGGCTGCATTTGATAGTCTAACTAGAAAATCGTAATCCTTTAAAAACGCATCTAAATATGGTGCATCCGCGTCAATGGCTTTGATTTCTTCTATGATATTTTCGTACGTCTTTAAATAATGCTCGGAAAACTGCATAATTTCCTCGTTTAACATTTTGCCAAATCCGCTTTCCATAAAATCATTACTATATGATTTTGAAACGAGCAGAGTATCAAGGAAAAGCTGAGTGCTCGAAAGCTTATCGTAAAGAGTTAGAAGCTTTTTAGCAAGAGAATCAGCATTTGAAATAGTTGAAAAGCAGTCGCTTACTATTAAAAATTCCTCGCTTGGCGTTTCGCTTTCATAAAACTCTTCAATTACGTCCTTCATAACCTCGTTTTTAATAAAATCAATTTCGTTTTCCTCGCCAATCCTGAAACCGCTGTCAATAGGTAGGCTTACAAAATTTGGACGAATGATTTTTAAACAAAAGCTATGTATTGTAGAAATATCAGCACTACCGATTTTTACAATTTGAGAGTATAGATGCTCCTTTTCCTTGTCGGTTGCGGTTTTCATTCTTTCGACTATGCTTTTTTGAATTTTATTTTTTAGATCGTTTGCAGCTTCCTTTGTAAAGGTAACAATTAGCATATTGCTAATATCCTTGCCCGATAAAATTTTTCTAATAATTCTTTCGGTCAAGGTGGCAGTTTTTCCGGAGCCTGCACCGGCAGAAATCAAAATATCGCTGTCAGCGTGCAAAATGGCTTTTGTTTGGGAAGGGTTAAAGCTTCTTTTACTCATTTCTGCCTCCTTCTGCAAAAAGCTCTTTGCTCGCAATATTCACAGGCATCCTTGCCACTGATTTCTTGTGGCAGGGCAAGTGCGCTTCCGCTGTATAGCTCGTTTGAAATTGCAATTATGCTTTCTGTCATTTTTTTGTATATTTCATCAAAGCCCTCAAGAGAAATATAGGATTTAGACCTTGACGTGGGCAAAAGACTACCGCCGATTGATACGTCCTGTGCCGAAATTATATCTTCATCATTAAGAAATCTGCCCTTAAATGCACTTGCCATTTCAATGGTTTTTTTCTCGTTTTCAAGTGTTGTGCGTACGTCTTTTGTAATATCAAATGTTGACGTTGATTTGCCAATATTAAGTGGTACGTAGAAAAATCCCGCGGGAATAATTTCCTTTGTGCCATTCAAAAGCTTGTCCTTAAAATCACTGCTTTCCATTTCGCGCAAGGAAAATAGATAAATAGGCAACTGCAAGTCCTTGCCAACGTCAAGCTCGGAGTCTGTGAACGTTTTGTTGCCGATTTTGTAGTCGGCTATGCGTACGTACGTTTTATCATTTACCCTGTACGTGTCGACGCGGTCAGCTTTGCCGATCATATATGCGGTTTTACCATTTTCCAGCTTAAATGTTAACGGCATAGCCGAGCCTTCGTTATAATCAAATGGCAATTCGACAAACTCAGGCTTGAATTTTGAATTTTTAAATTCTAGAACAAGCTTTTCAATAAAGATATATAGGTTGCGTTTAAGCCTGTCAAAATGGTGCTTTAGTCGGTTTGTCATATAAACACCGCGACAAACAAAGGATATATAAGCATCGGTAAGAGAATCAACCTTAACCTTTATTTCTTTTCTCAATTCGTCCTCGGATAAAGCAAAAAGAGTGTCACCTTTATCGCGAATAATCATAGTAAAATGCTCGAAAATGCTATGCACGAGCGTTCCTGACTCAAGAGAGGAGAAGGAATAAGATTTATTCGAATTTAAGCCGAGATGTCTTTCAGCATAATATTTGAATTTACAATCCTTAAATAGAGAAATTTGCGATTGAGAGAGCTTTAATTTCGAGCCGAAAAGTAAATTTGTAGTTTCTTCACTTATTGTACTTTCCTCATTCGTAAATGTGTATTTTGAAGTAAGCTCCTCTTGGGTTTCGGCTTTTATTGCCTCCTTTAATTCGTTTGAGGCTGTTCCAAAATGCTCGCGTGCAACAAAGGGAGTAAATATTTTATTAATGGTGTCTAATTTTGAGGTTTCAACCTTTTTTATTTCGGAAAAAAGCTCTTCTATTCGCTTGTAGCCTATGGATTCCTTACGTGCAGAGCCATCAATTCCGGATTCGAGCGCACAAACGTGAGCACCCTCGGAGGCGATAGCAACGCTTGTTTTAAAGAATAATAGCTCGTCATCTGAACGAAAGTCCTTGTCAATAGAGAAGGAAAGCTCTGCATCCTTTAATTCCTTTCTTTCGGACTCGGAGAAAATAGAGCTGTCGGTAACACTTGCCGGGAACGAGCCCTCGTTTGCACCAAGAATAAACACGTGCCTGATTCCCTCGGCTCTTACAGAATGAGCATCGGAAATTATAACGTTGTCCTCGCCTGTTGGTATTGTGCCAACCTTGGCATCGACAAAGGCGTAGTAAAGAAGAGTAGAAAACGTTACGGCATCTACTTCATTGTCCTTGCAAATATTAGCCAAAGTGTCAAGTGCATCAAGAATAGCCTCCCATACCTGCGATATGATATAAGCCTCGGCTTTTTCAACTGACTTGCGCTCGTTTTCAAGCTTTTCTACAATATCAAGAGAGCTTAAAAATTCATAAACTGCGCCACACGCCTCTATAACAGTTGCACCGCCTATAAATACCCGATTAAGTGGGAGCAATTTGCCAAGCAAAAGGTCACGTGTTTTTATAATTCTTTTAAGCGCTTCCTTTTGCTCCTCGGTTTGCTTTTCAACAAAACCGTCGGGATTTGCATTCCAATAATCGTCGTCAAAGAACTTTTTGCCATAAATATCCCATTTTTTAATGTAGCTTTCAAATTCAGATAGTAGAGAGGGCTCTATGTCAAGATAACCGCTTTTGGCAAAGGATAAAAGCTCGTCACGACGACCACTGTCAGAAAAGCCAATGGCGGAGAAAATCATTTTTAAAATCGGCTTAGTAAGCCAGTCGGTAGGAGAGGACATAAAATGAGGAATATTGTATTTTTTTAAGGTGTAGTCTAAAATTCCTCTATAAGTATCAACACTTCTTGCAATAATTGCAATCTCGGAATATTTGTATCCCGACATAACAAGTTTGCAAATTTCGGAGCTTGCGTATTCACATTCGTCAAATTCGTCCGTGCATTTTACTAAGGTGATGTTTTCGCTGCTTGCGTATTTAACCTTTGAAAAATCCCAAATGTATTTTGATAAAACAGCCATATCCTTTGCTTTGTGCTTATAGTCTGTATTGAAGGAAATACATTCTGTTTTAATTCCTATTTCCTCGCACAATCTTTTAATAGCGGAGGAATTTTTAGATACCATTGCAAATTGTATTGATTTTTCCGTTGCATCAATAGGAGAATCAAAGGCAAAAACAACGTTGTTTGCCGATTTTATTATTTCCCTGATGACGTCAACCTGCGCTAGCGAAAACGCGTAAAATGAGTCTATATAAACGTTTGCACCCTTGAAATAATTTGACTCCTCAATCTTTTCTGCCAGAACTGAAAGGTTGTCAAATGGGTCACTAAAGCTTTCATTTAAAAGAGCTTCATATGTTGACCAAATTTTTAAAATATCACATAGCTTTGATTTTAGTTTTTCGTCCGCAATTTTTTTAGAGGCTATTTCAAGCTTTTCTGTGGTTACGTTAAAGGACTTAAACTCTGCAATCATATCAAGCAGTAGCTTGATTGAGCCTTTTTCGTGCTCCTTTGAAATTTTATATTCGGTAAGCTCATCACGACAAGCACAGATGGCGCGATACATAAGCAAATTCTTACCGCTTTTGGTTACATAGTTTGTCTTCAAGCCTCCCATATCGCGGAAAACTCTGTTTGAAAGACGAGAGAAGTTTAACGCCTCACAGTATAGCTGTGCGCCCATAGGTAAAAGGGTCGCAATCTGTCTTTCTTTGACAACTGTCTGCTGCTCGGGAACAATGAGAAAGGAGCGGACTCCGTTTTCGTAGTCCGCTTTAATGCTATTAAGAATGTAAGTACTTTTTCCGGTGCCTAAATCACCGTGTAAAAAACGTACCATAAATCCCTCCGCGATTATTTTTCACTTTCTTGATTGTTATTTAAGACGGCATCTTCGCCTTTTTTGTTTTCTTCCCATAAAATTACGTTTCTCTTTATTGTTTCCTTGCCTCGCCATGCAAAAGGACGAGAAGTAAATTCTTCCTTACTCATATTTTCAAGTGTTTCAAGGTCAAGCTTTTCTAATGAACTATCAATAAAATATTTTATAGGGGTATATTTTGCATTTTTTGTATATGGGCAAACGTTTTGACAAACATCGCATCCCCAAATACAGCCATTTTCTAAAATTAACGATTTTTCTTCATCTGTCAATTCGCCTTTTTTCTGTGTAATAGCGGATAGACACTCCTTTTTATTGGAGGTGTCTTGTCCGTCATCTCCTTGTGAAATACATCCGGTTGGACAAAGGACTTTGCATTTTCCACAATGCAAGCAGGTTTTAATTTCCTCTTCCTTTGCCAATCTAAGTCCTAACTGCTTTGGAGTAAGACTTGTTATACATTCTCCAATGAAAACAAATGAGGAATACCTTTCGTTAATTAATAGTCCGTTATCACCTATAAAGCCGAGACCGCTAATGCAAGCAGCGTGCACCTCGTCAATAGGTGAGTGGTCAGTAAACACCTTGAATTTTTCACCCGGATGTCTTTTACTTACGTAAGCTTCAAGCTTTTTAGAAAGCGCATCAACATATGCGTGATAGTCTTTCACAGTGGCATATGCACTCAAATTTTTTGGTGCTTGCTTTGTTCTATACGGGAAAAGCATCATTATAACGGTTGAGTTCTTATCAAGCTCGTTTTTATCAAGTAGGTATTTTTTTGTTACCTTACAGCTCGATAGAGGTATGCAAGCATAATATTCGATTCCCTCGTTAAACAAAATTTTTGCAAAATGAGAAATATGCTTTTTGCGGAAAACGATAAACTCGGATAAAAAGTAGTTTAAAATTGTAACGATAACGTTTGAAAGAAGCTTAAAAAAGACAATCAACAGAGCGTTTTCAACAGATGGCAACGTAACTGTGAAATAAATAAATGCAAGGTCGAAAACACCTGTGCCTGTTCTGGCTAAGGCAAACGAAATACCCTCGGATAAGAGAACCAAGGGACGCCAGCTTTTACTCTTGAAAACTAAAAGCTTGTTTAATATAAAAGCGACAGCAATACTAAGCAAAATAGCGATAGCGTTAGCTAGAATTTCGTACAAATCATTGTCGTAAACGAAGGTTAAAAGGGTAAAGGTAACTATATTAACAATGGTAGCTGTCCCACCTGCGAAGGTGTATGCTATTATTTTTCTGTGCCTTTTTAAAAATCCCATATGAGCCTCCTTTCAAAAATCGACAAGCTATAATCTAATTATATAAAATTTCAGACCCATTGTCAAGGAAAAAGCCTATAATAAAGTACTTGCAAAAATAATTTTTATATGATAAAATAATTATATTAAGGACAAAAATGCTAACGGAGGGCAAAAATGGCGTCAAAAGGATATACAGACCAAAGCATATCGTCATTAAAGGGAGCAGACCGTGTACGTAAAAGACCTGCGGTTATTTTCGGCTCTGAAGGACTCGAGGGCTGTCAGCACTCGTTTTTTGAAATTCTTTCAAACTCAATAGACGAGGCGCGCGAGGGTTACGGTAAGGAAATTGTAATCACTGTTTATAAGGATAGGACAATCGAGGTTGATGACCGTGGTCGTGGCGTCCCGCTTGATTACAACGAAAAAGAGGGCAGATATAACTGGGAGCTTGTTTATTGTGAGCTTTATGCCGGCGGTAAATACGAAAACAATAACGCAAAGGGTGCGTATAAGTTTTCACTTGGTTTAAACGGCTTGGGCGCTTGTGCGACACAATACTCCTCCGAGTTTATGGATGTATATTCCTATAAAAATGACACTCTTTATGAAATTCACTTTGAAAAGGGAAATCCTGTTTCAAAGCTTATAACCACTCCTCTTGAGGGTAAGGATAGACGCACTGGCACATTGACTCGCTGGAGACCTGACCTTGAGGTGTTTACCGACACTAAAATTCCTTTAGAATATTTCTTTGACGTTCTTCATAAGCAGGCCGTTGTTAATGCAGGCTTAAAGCTTGTTTTACGCTATGAAAACGACAAGGGCAAGTTTGAAAAGACCGAGTTTTTATATAAAAACGGTATCTCTGACTACCTTGCAGAAATGACGCTTGAATCCTCAATAACAGAGCCTATATATTGGGAAATGAGCGATAAGGGTAGAGATAGAGAGGACAAAGAGGATTACGAATTAAATGCTCAAATTTGCTTCTGTGTTTCAAACACCATAAATGCACTTGAATATTATCACAACTCAAGCTTTTTGGAGCATGGCGGCTCGCCCGATAAGGCTGTAAAACGTGCCTTTTTAACTGAGCTTGATAAGTATTTGAAGTCGAACAATAAATATTCACGCAATGAGAGCAAAATCACATTTGGAGATATTCAAGATTGCCTTGTTTTAATTATCAACAGCTTTTCAACCAAGACCTCTTATGAAAACCAGACGAAAAAGGCTATTACCAATAAATTTATTGAGGATTCACTTTGCGAGTTTATAAGAAAGAAGCTTGAAATCTATTTTGTTGAGAATAGAGCACAAGCAGAGCTTTTTGCAAATCAGGTTCTTATAAACAAGCGCTCACGTGAAAGAGCAGAAACCGCAAGACTGGATATAAAGAAAAAGCTAACTACCTCAAGCTCGGATCTTACAAATGGTGTTGAAAAGTTTGTTTCATGCCGTTCAAAGGACCCAGAGGTTAGAGAGCTTTATATAGTTGAGGGTGATTCAGCGTTGACGTCCTGTAAGCTCGGTCGTGATTCCGAATTTCAGGCTATCATTCCAGTAAGAGGTAAAACACTTAACTGCTTAAAAAGCACATATGATAAAATCTTCAAGAGCGACATCATAATTGACCTACTAAAGGTTATTGGCTGTGGTGTTGAGGTTGAAGCAAAGACAAAGGGCAAGGACGGTGTTTCCACCTTTGATTTGAATAACCTTAAATGGCGCAGAATTATTATCTGTACCGATGCCGACGAGGATGGCTTCCAGATTAGAACTCTTATTCTTACAATGTTCTATCGACTTTTGCCAACGCTTATAAAAGAGGGCAAAATCTTCATTGCCGAATCTCCTCTATACGAGATAACCACCTCAAAGGATAAAATATATTTTGCATACAACGAGCCGGAGAAGGCAGAAATCATTGCAAAGCTAGGTGACGAAAAATATACGGTTCAGCGTTCAAAGGGACTTGGTGAAAACAATCCTGAAATGATGTGGGAAACGACCATGAATCCGGAAACAAGACGTCTAATTCAGGTTACCCCTGCTGATGAAACCGAAACAAGAATTATATTCGAAACCTTGCTTGGTGATGATATAACCGCAAGAAAAGAGTTTATCGCGCTAAACGGTCCAAGATATATGGATATGGCTGATATATGATAGAGTACACACAAGACGAAAAATATATGCTCTTAGCACTTGAAGAGGCAAAAAAGGCTGAAAGCGAGGACGAGGTGCCTGTCGGCGTTGTAATAGTCCGCGATGGCGAGATAGTATCGAGAGCCTATAACACTCGTGAATATGGCAAAAACGCGCTCTATCACGCCGAAATCAAAGCAATCGACGAGGCTTGTAAAAAATTAGGCGGATGGCGCTTGGTTGGATGTACTATGTACGTAACCCTTGAGCCTTGCCCTATGTGTGCTGGCGCAATAGTAAACGCGCGTGTAGAAAGAGTAGTCTTTGGCGCACCTGATAAAAAAGCCGGTGCATTTGGTACAATGCTAAACCTAACCGACTACCCACTTTTTAAACCGCAAATTACAAGCGGAGTCTTAAAAGACGACTGTGCAAAAATTCTAACCGAATTTTTCAAAAAGAAAAGATAAAAAAGAAAAACGCGACACTGTGTCGCGTTTTTTGCATCTGATACCACTGTTTTTGCAACTTACATATAGATGACTTGACAAAAGTGGGCAAGGTGTATAAACTAAGAACAGAAAAGGAGAGTGAGATATGAAAATCATAATCGAAACGGATAAAAATATCAAGGAAACAGAAATTCACATAAAATGCTCGCACGTTGACGATGATTTAAAGGAAATAATATCAAGCCTTTCCTTGGAGGATTTGAAATTTGCGGGGTATATAGAGGACGAAACATATTTTATTCCTTTAAATGATATTTTGTATTTTGAGGCAGTAGATTCTAAAATATTCTTTTATACAAACGGAAAAACATACGAATCTGCCTTAAAGCTTTATAAAATTGAAGAAACGACAAAAAGCACGTCGTTTGCAAGAATTTCAAAAACAACTATTGCGAATTTAAGAAAAATGACAAGCATCAAAAAGGCAGAGAACAGTAGGTTAATCGCCACTATGGTAAGTGGAGAAAAACTCATTGTTTCACGCCAATACGTGTCAGAAATCAAAAGAAAGCTGGGGGTGTAATTATGTTAAAAAGATATATAAAGAACGTACTAATTTCCTTGGGCTGTGGCGCACTTGTATTTTTTATGGCTTCACTTGGAGATAAAGAGGTATTTGATATTAACTTTTTCAGAATGCTTGAAACAATGCTATTCATAGTAGGAAGCGCTGGCTTTTTTATCTATGAATTTTCTAAAAACGCAATTTTGAACGGAGTACTGCAAACCTTTGTAATGGTAATAACAGCAGTAATAGTTCCTATGGCATTCGGCATCGTTGAATACAATTTATGGGGAATACTTTCAACCATTGGCGCAATAGCAATACTTTATCCTACAATTTTATTTATAGTTAGTAAAATTCAAAAAAACAACCTAAAGAAAATTAACGAAAAGCTATCGAAAAACAGAGAATAATTATGCTGAATTTTTTTAAAATACTTTCACTTGATTTTATTTATATAACGACATCAGCATTAATGACATTATTTGCAAACATATTATTAAAAATATTCATTCGACTAGTAATGCCAAGAAACAATGAAATAATTATGATTGCCATTTCACTATTCTCTTCAATATTGTTTTCATTGCTACTTGTTTTTATAAAGCACTATTTGAAAAACAAAAAGCACTCAAAAAATACTTATTTTTATAAATATGATGGCGTAATAAAGGATTTAGTAATGCTTTTAAAAGATGGTGAATATATAATTGTAATTTTGCTTTTTAGCATTGGCATAATATGTAGCATTATGGATTTTAAGGCACTTATTATTTATAGTCCTATGATTTGGTTAGACAATATACTTGATATTAAAATTCTTGCATCTTTTTTATCAATAACAACTGTGCTGATTGTGTATTTTGTCTATCTTTTACTGTATAGGCATTCACTTTATAAAGATAATAAATGAAAAATGCGACACTACGTGTCGCATTTTTGCTGTTTATTTCGTAGGGACAGGCGTCCTCAACTGTCCGGCTTATTTCTTCAAACTCTTAACAAACTTTTTAGCCTCCTTTGTAAAGGGAGGTGTCTGCCTTGGCAGACGGAGGGATTTAAAATTACTTCTTCAAGCTCTTTACAAACGCCTCAATCTTAGTCAAAGCCTCAGTTTTTGGCTCCTTTGTGCAAAGGGAGCTGTCAGCATAGCTGACTGAGGGATTGTCATTTCTTCAAGCTCTTTACAAATGCCTCAATCTTAGTCAAAGCTTCTGCTAAGTGCTTAACCGAGTAAGCATATGAAATTCTGGCAAAGCCCTCGCCGCTTTCTCCAAAAGCAGTACCGGGAACTATTGCACATCTCTGTTCATAGAGAAGTCTTTCACAAAATTCTTCACTAGACAGACCGAATGGAGCGATATTGGGGTAGATATAGAAAGCACCCTCTGGCTCAAAGCATTCAATGCCTATTTTACGTAATCCTTCGAGAATAAACACACGTCTGCGGTTGTATTCCGCGCGCATCATATCAATATCCTCGTCACCGTTTTTTAGCGCTTCAATTGCTGCAAATTGTGACATAGTAGGCGCACACATAATTGCAAATTGGTGTAGCTTTAAAATTTGTACAGCAATCTCCTTAGGCGCACAAATATAACCAAGACGCCAACCGGTCATAGCATAAGCCTTTGAAAATCCGCTAGCAATTACAGTTCTTTCGCGCATACCGTCAATTGATGCAATAGAAACGTGAGTCTTACCATAGGTAAGCTCCGCATAAATCTCATCAGAAAGCACGCAAATATTAGTGCCACGTAATACCTCGGCTAAAGCCTCTAATTCTTCCTTTGTCAAAATAGCGCCTGTTGGGTTATTAGGGAAGGGAAGAATTAGCATTTTTGTTTTAGGGGTGATTGCCGCTTTTAATTCTTCAGGCGTAATTTTGAACTTATTTTCAAGCTTGGTGTCAATATGTACAACGCTTGCACCTATCATTTTTGCAATAGGCTCATAGCAAACAAATGAAGGCACAGGTAAAATAACCTCATCGCCAGGCTCAAGGATTGTACGCATAGCAATGTCAATAGCCTCAGAGCCACCAACTGTAACGACAACCTCGTTTTTGTGGCAGTAGTCAAGGTTAAACTTGCGCTTCATATATTTTGAAATTTCTCCGCGTAATTCGGTCATACCCGCATTGGAGGTATAGTAGGTCTTACCCTTTTCAAGGCTCTCAATTGCGCTTTCACGAATGTGCCAAGGAGTAATAAAGTCAGGCTGTCCAACCGTCAAGGAAATAACATCATCCATCTCTGAAAGAATATCAAAAAACTTGCGTATTCCAGATGGCTTAATCTCGCAAACGGTTTTAGACAGCATCTTGCTGTAATCTATCATATAAGTAAATTTCCTCTTTCGTCAACCTCACAGCTTCCGTAAATAACACCCTTGTCCTTGTATTTACGCAAAACGAAGTGAGTAGCAGTAGCAGTAACAGAATCAATAGGAGCAAGCTTCTGTGCGACAAAATACGCAACCTCTCTCATTGTCTTGCCCTCAATGATAAGGGCAAGGTCGAAGCCACCGCTTGACATAAGATATAGAGATTGAACCTCTGGGTAGTTATAAATCTTTTCAGCAATTTTGTCAAAGCCACGGTCTCTTTGTGGGAGCACCTTAACCTCAATAATAGCGCTTACATATTCGCGCTCAGTCTTGTCCCAGTCGATAAGAGTCTTGTAGCCAAGAATGACGCCGTCCTTTTCATATTTTTTAATAGCATCCTTAATCTCGCCAACCTCTTTTGAGAGCATAAGAGCTATTTGCTCGGCAGTTAAAGTAGCATCGTCTTCGAGTAACTTTAAAATCTTATCCATAATCCACCTCTTAAAGTAAAATATAAATTTATATTATCATAAAAAATTTTATATGTCAATTGTTTATTTCGGGTTTTAGTATTTTATCAACAACGGGAGTTATTTGTTTTGTTAAAACCTCGTACCCTTTTTCAGTCAAATGGCCGCCGTCTGTCGTGTATTCGTCATAAATTTCGCCCGTTTCTAAATTTAGAAGTGCCGAGTATAGGTCAACGTATTCGTACCCATATTTATTTGCAAGCATTTTTATTTGCACGTTATTGTAAGCCGCCAATTGGTTTTTCTTGCCCCATTCGCCGCTCATAGACGTAAGGGAAAGCAAAATTATTTTAGTATTTGGAACATTTTCCTTAAAGCCAACGAGGATTTTCTCGTAATTTTCAAGCATTGAATCCATATTGTTAGCGCCTATTAGCATAACTGCAACCTTGGGATTTACGTCATATAGAGAAACCTTGAGTCTTTTTTCAAGACCAACGGTTGTATCTCCGCCAATGCCTCTGTTTAAAACCTTGTATTCGGGATAAAAGCGAGAAACGTCGTATCCGTCGGTTAAGCTGTCGCCTAAGAAAACAATATCAATAGCCTCGGTTAAGCTTTCGTTTTCGGACTTGTACAGCTCGATCTTGCTGTTATAGTATTCCAACATAATGTTGCTGTCATTTTGCTCACATCCGCAGCTTGCCAAAGAAAAAAGAGTAATCGAAAACAAAATCAAAGAAATAAATTTTTTCATTATTCACCTCGTGAGTTTTTTTATAATTATATCACACTTTTTTCTTTTTGAAAAGAAAAAAATAAATTGTCAAGCTAAGTGCAACAGGAATTAACAAAAAATTCAAACAAATCAATAGGTTTACGATAACCAATAACTTTTTTGGGTCTGGCGTTGATC